>NZ_JBMDXM010000137.1:0-82322 GCF_048594345.1 Longimicrobium sp. | reverse complement strand
TGCCGGCGGGCGGGGGCCGCGATTGCGCGGACGGTTCCGAGCCTTCATCCGCCTCTGGAGACCCGCTCAATGGGCCACGGCCGCATTCGCCTGACACCGCCGCATCAGCCATCGTGACTTCTTGGACCGGACTCAGAGTTTGTTCTGCGCGAGGGACAAACTCTGTCGACTCTGTGTGGTGCCATATATCAGGCAGTTGGAGCGCGTCTGTACGGAACAAGCCAGCGGTGACAAGGTTGCGTTCAGGAAGCATCAGATGGAGAGCGATCGCGGAAGATGGAGTTGCATTTCCCGCTGATTTATGCATATTGGATGACGAGCGGTTCTTCCTTCCTTCTCTCCTTGCGAAGAGGTCCCGATGAAGCTGAATCCCGAAGACCTGGACGTGCTGTCGTTCGATACGACGGCCGAAGCCGTATCGGGCGCCGAGCCCTCGCGGCTGGAGCCCGTCACCATCGCCACCATCAACGACCCCACGGCGGCCACGCGCTGCTTCATCTGCCCGCCGATCACGTACGACTACCGCTGCATCTGAACCCGGCTGCGACCGGCGTGACGGCGAGAACACAAAAGGGGAGCCCTTGCGGGCTCCCCTTTTGTGTTCCGGCCAGCGGTCCGTTCAGAGCGCCGCATCCAGGTACAGGTCCACGCGCCACCCCCTGGGCTCGCGCAGCGCGCGGGCCACGTCGAAGCGCAGCAGGCCGTCCAGAAAGCTGGCGCCGATCCCAGCGGAAAGGAGCGGCGGGTCCCAGTCCCACCCGTCGCGCGCACCCGCCCACCCGGCATCGCTGAACAGTACCAGGCGCGCGGCGGGGAGTGGCGTGCCCACCTCGGCCCGCGCGCGCCAGAACGCCTCGCCGCCCACCAGCGCGCCCTCGTAGCCGCGCACCGTCGTCGGCCCGCCCAGGTACCACAGCCCCTGCACCGGCACGTCGCCCGTCGTGGTCCCCGCCGCGCCTTCCAGCGCCACGGCGAACCGCCCCAGCGACGGCAGCCCCAGCCGGCCGAACAGCTGCCCGCGGCCAAAGCCGAACGTGCCCGTCTGCCCCTCGGCAGCCGTACCCAGGGTGAAGCGCGCGGGCGAGCGGTCGCCGCCAAAGTCGCGGGAGAGGGTGATACCCAGCCCCGCCTGGTCCGCGTCGTTGGCCCCGCGCACCTCGCGGAACGGCTCCGACTCCCACGCACGGGCCAGGGTGAACTGCGTTTCGCGGCTCACCGCGTGCTGGTGCTCGCCGAACGCGCGCCAGGTGTAGGTCCAGCGGCCGCTGGTCACCGGCTGGCTGGTGAGCTCCGCGCCCGTCGCGCGAAAGTAGTCCGCCTCGTCGCGGCCAAAGAGCAGCGCGTTGAGCGACGACCCGAAGCCGAACGCCCGCGCGGACGGATCGAACGGCGTGAGCCGCCGGTAGCCGGCCACGCGCATCCGCCGCACCATGGTTTCGCGGCTGATGCCGATCTCCACCCCCGGCTCACGGTCCGCCAGCCCGATGCGCGCCTCGCCGTCCACGGCAAAGGGCCCGTACGCCACGTCGGCCCGCGCGCCGATGGACAGCCCCTCCACGCGGTTGTAGCGCAGCAGCCGCAGGTCTGCGATGCGTGTCTCCAGCTCGGGGCGAAAGTCGCCCATGCGGCCAATGCGGGGAACCAGCACGCTGGCCAGCGACTCCACCTCTTCGCCGGTGATCAGCCGCGCGCCCTCGTCCGCCAGCGGCGGGGGCAGGTCGGGGCTGGCCAGCAGGGCGGCCGTGTCGCTGGGCACCTCCACGCGCCAGCGGCGGCAGCGGTCGCCCTCGCAGCTGCACACCTCGCCCGCCGGCTCGGCCTCGCGCCGGCAGACGCGGTACGCGCCCGTGTCGCGCTGCGCCAGCACCGACACCGGCGCCTGCTGCGGCATGGCCGACGCCTGCACCTCGTAGTCCGAGTAGCTGCGCTCAAAGCGGACCGGGACGCCCGCCACGAAGCCCAGGTTGGCTTCCGCGTGGATCGCCGACAGCCGCGGCAGCCACCAGCGCCCCTGCACCAGCTGGTACTCCACCGTCACGTAGCGCACCGTCGCGCGGATGGCGCCAAAGGTGTTGATGGCGCGGGGCACGTCGCCGCCCGCGTCGCGCCGCAGGTCGAACGGGCGTGCGGTGGTCAGCACGCTGCGCGCGACGCCGTGCGTCTGCGAGTCGATCCACAGCGTGCCGCGCAGCAGCTGGAACTCGCGGCGGCGGGGGATGATCTCCAGCTGGATCAGCCGCAGCTGCGAGCCGTCGGGAAGGCGCACGACGGTGGTGTCGCCCGAGCGAAAGCGGTAGTGCGCCTCGCTCCCCGGCCCCAGCGGGTCGATGGGCTCCACCTCAACCTCGACGCTCACCGAGTCGCCGTCCCGCTCCACCACCTTGTCGTCCTGCTCTTCCTCCTCGGCGTCCTGGCCCAGGTTCCCCGCGCCGAACGCGAACAGGCTCAGCTGCAGCTCGTCGGGATCGAAGGCCATGTCCAGCGTTTCGCTCCCCAGATCGTCCGGCACCTGTGCGCCGCGCGAGGTGGCGGGGCTCACCTCGCGGCCGCCCAGCACCCGCACCACGCCCGTCTCGCCGCGGCGCCACTCGATGCGGGCCGCCATCTCGCCCCCGAACAGGGTGCGGTCGCGGGTGAGCGCCTCCACGCCCACGTGCACTCGCTGGCGCGCCGTCACGCCGTACGAGTCGATGGCGCGCTCCACCCGCGCGCGGCGCTCGCGGGCGGCGCGCAGCAGGTTGGCGGCGCCGCGGTCCAGGTAAGCGGAAAGGGTATCCTGCGGGGTCGCCACGGGGGGCGTGGCGGGCGTGCCCTGGAACAGGACGGCCAGGGCGGCGGCAATCAGCATGGGGGAGATCTCTCCAGGTGTAGGTTGCGCGCCCCTGCTACGCCGCCCGGCTCCCCAAGGTTTCAATCACGCCGCCAGCGGGGGCCGGCGCTCGTAGATCTCGTCCGCCCAGGTGCAGAACCCCGTCGCGTCGTTCAGCAGCCGGGTCGCCTGCTCGGTACGGAAGTAGGTGCCCTGGTAGGATACGTGGTCCTTCTTGGCGACCACCGCCCTCAGCTGCCGCACCCGCTCCGGCGGAGCCTGATGGCTGAGCGCAAACAGCAGCGTGTCGGGCGCGCGGGTGTGGTCGCCTTCGGTGGATTTGACGCCTTTCCAGGCGATGGAGAGCGCGTCGTTGTAGGCGATGCACGCGTGGACGGCCACCACGGCGATGGCGTTGCCGTAGCTGTCGGAGTCGGCGATGTCCGCCAGCGCCTGCGCGCTTTCCAGCAGGGCCGCGCCCACCCGCCGGTACTTGTCCGCCTGCGCGCGGTCAACTTCCTTTCTGCTTCCGCGTGTAACCATCGAGAAGTGCCTCCAGTCGCTTGCCCGTAATCCGCCGGTTGTCCCGCAGGAGCTCGGCGATCAGCGCGTCACCGTCGGCGTGCATGGTCCCCAGCTTCGCCAGGTCCAGCACAAGGACGGAGAGCCGCAATCCGTATCGAGTGTACAGTTGCTCCGCGGATTGCGCCAGAGTTTCGTGAACGCCGTCCACATCGGGGGCGGCGGACACCACCGCGACCACGTCGAAGTCGCTCCCCAACCGGTCGTTTCCCCGCGCCGCGCTCCCGAACAGGTACAGGCCTTCCACGCCCCTGCCCGCCTTGCCGCCGGCCGCGGCGGCAAGGTCGCGGAACACGTCGCCCACGCGCGCCGACTCCGCCTGGAACAGCTGTCCCAGCGCGCCCTGCACCAGCACGTTCTCGCGGTTCAGCGTGTACAGGTGCTGGCTGCGGGTGTCGTCGCGGCGCACCACGCCCACGGCCACCAGGTCGGCGAGCGCGCGCTGCGCCGGCTGCACCGCCACGCCCGCCGCCGACGCCGCCTCGCGCCCCGACATGGGCGCGCGCGTGCCGTGCAGCGCGCGCAGCAGCCGCAGCTTGCTGCTCGACGACAGGATCAGGTCCAGCGGCGTGAAGAAGAATCCCATGGTTACGGCGCCTCACGTTGAGTGACTTAATTCAAAGTCACCTGACTTTATTTTAAGTCACCTGACTTATTTCAAAGCCACGACGCAAAGTATAATCACCCCACGCCGCCCGTACAAGCAGGTCCCTACCGGTATCCCGCCGCCTGCAGGTTGAACAGCTCTGCGTAGCGGCCGGAGAGGGCGAGCAGGTCGTCGTGCGTCCCTTCCTCCAGCACCTTGCCGTGCTCCAGCACCAGGATGCGGTCCGCCATGCGCACGGTGCTGAAGCGGTGGGAGATCAGCACCGCCATCTTGCCTTCCGTCAGCTCCGAGAAGCGCTGAAACACGCCGAACTCCGCGCGCGCGTCCAGGGCGGCCGTGGGTTCGTCCAGGATGAGCAGCTGCGCGTCGCGCATGTAGGCGCGGCCCAGCGCCACCTTCTGCCACTGCCCGCCGGACAGGTCCACCCCGCCGTCAAAGCGCCGCCCCAGCATCTGCCGGTACCGCTCGGGCAGCGTCTCCACCACCTCCGACGCCAGCGACCGCTCCGCCGCGCCCACCACCTTGGGCCGCGCCTCCTGTTCGTCGCGTGCCAGCTCGCCGATGCGTCCCACGGCGATGTTTTCCTCCGCCGTCATGTCGTAGCGCACGAAGTCCTGAAAGATGACGCCCACCTGGTCGTGCAGCTCCGCCGGGTCGTACTCCGCCAGCGGACGGCCGTCCAGCAGGATGGTGCCGCGCGTGGGCTCGTACAGCCGGGCCAGCAGCTTGGTGATGGTCGTCTTTCCCGCTCCGTTTTCCCCCACAAGCGCGATCCGCTCGCCGGGGTGGATGCGGAACGAGATCCCGCGCAGGACCCACGATTTGTCATCGTCCGGCAGGTCCATCTGGACAGGCGCGCCCTCCACCGCCTCCGGATAGCGGAACCACACGTCGCGGAACTCGAATCCCTCCCGGATCGGCCGGGGGAAGGGGAGCGGCCGCTCCGGGCGGGCGATGGACGGGCGCATGGAGAAAAAGACGAACAGGTCGTCCAGGTACAGCGCCTGCTCGTACAGCTCCGTGGTGGAAAGGAGCATCCGCTGGATCAGGTCGCGCGACCGCGAGAACGTCCCCGACAGCAGCGCCAGGTCGCCCAGCGTCAGCCGTCCCAGCACGGTGCGGTAGACGATGGTGGCGTACGCCGCGTAGTAGCCCAGGGTGGACAGCAGCGACAGCCCCGTGCTTACCAGGTTGCGGCGGATGGCCAGGCCGCGGTTGGCCGCGTAGAAGCCGTCCGCCAGCGTGCGGTACTGTGCGATCAGGTACGGCGACAGGCCAAAGAGCTTGACCTCCTTGGCCGTCTTTTCCGACGCGGCGATCAGCCGGTAGTAGTCCAGCTTGCGCCGCTCCGGCGTCCACTGGTACAGCAGCGAGTACCCCAGCGCGGCAAAGTGCGTCTCTCCCAGAAACGAGGGGAGCACGGTGATCACCAGCAGCACGAACAGCACGGGCGAGAACGCCAGCAGGGTGCCGATCAGGGTGAGCAGGGTGATGGCGTCCTGCGCCAGCCCGAACAGCTGCGACAGCAGCACGATGCGCCCCACCGTCTGGCGGCGGGCGCGCTCCAGGCGGTCGTAGAACGCGGGGTCCTCGAAGTGCTGCAGGTCCAACTCGGCCGCGTGCTCCATCAGCCGCACGCTCATCCGGTTGCTGAACAGGTCGCCCAGCAGGCTTTCCAGCAGCGTCCCCGTGCGCGCCGCCACCTCGCCCACCGCCACGATGCCGAACTCGATACCGACGAGCGTCGCGATGCGCGTCCAGTCGGGCGTGCCCGTGCGCGTGGCCTCCACCACCGCGTCCACGATCAGCTTGCCCACCCACAGCGTGGCGATGGGGATGAACGCCCGCAGCAGCCGCAGCAGCGCGATCCCCGTTACGTAGCCGCGGTGCGTCTGCCACACCATCCGAAGAAACGGCGGCAGGTTGCGCATGGCCTTCATGCGCTCCGCCCAGGTGGGCGACGCGGGCGGCGGCCTGCGGGAACGGCGGGCGGATGGTTGCGCGGGTGCGGGTTCGGCCATGCCTGAAAACTACGTGGAGACGGCCCGCGGCGGACAGGGGCCCCGCATCGGCGCGCCCGCGTCCCGCTCCCCGATCGTGGAGCGGGCCCATGCTTTTCAAGATCGCGCATCGGGTGGTGCTGGCCGCTTGCTCCGGGTGCGCCGCGAAGAGCATCTGCCGATCCGCATGCCTCTTCAAAAAAACGCGGATGGCCCCCTGCCGCATTCCACCTTATTCCCGTTCCCGACGCCTCGCGCCGGCTCGTGCCTCGTCGACCAGGGTCCTTCCGTCCTACCTCCATCAATCAAGCCCTGGAGCTGACAGCTGAGGAAATCGCAGGAGAAAACTCCGCTAACTCCGTTGACTCCGTGTGAGAATTTCCGTTTGGGGATTCGGCTCGACGCGGAGGAACCGGCACGAGAAAACTCTGTTGACCCTGCTAACTCTGTGTGAGGCCATTCTTTTTCCTTCACGCAGCGTGGCATCCAGATCTGCGATGTTACAGGCGGACGTGTTCGCCCACGTGCTGTAACCTCGCGACAAGGCTGGATTCCACCACGAAGGAAGCGGTTTCAGGGTGCTCGCGAGGCACTTCGATTCGCGCCGCGGAAGCGGGTAAGCGAACTCCGCAGGGCTCGTACGAATTTTCCCCACAGACGCGGCGTGGGTGGTGGGATAGATTACCCGCGCCGCAGACCGTGCTTTACCCTTGTGCGGGGCTGGCGGAGGGTGGCGGGGCCGCGTATTATGCCCGCCAGCCGGGCCGCCCCCCTGTAGCGGGGCGTGCATCCGCACGTTCGCGGCCCGCGGAACACCTGGAAAGAACGCCGAACATCCACAGCCGATGAAGTCAGTCTCCGCACCCGCCGGGCACCGCGCCGCGCCGGGCGCCGCTCCCGGGGCGCGGCCGCTGCTGGCCGCCGGGCTCCTGCTGCTCCCCCTGCTGTCGGCCTGCGGCGAGGACCACGTGTCCCGCTACCCGCAGACCACCTTCGCCCCCACCACGGAGATGGGGGAGATCCAGATCGGCCTGTTCAACCTCACGCTGTGGCTGGGGGTGATCGTCGGTCTGCTGACGTTCGCGGGGCTGGGGTACATCATGTGGAAGTTCCGGTACCGCCCCGGCGCCCCGGAACCCAAGCACGTGCACGGCAACACCACCCTCGAGGTGGCGTGGACGCTGATCCCCGCGCTCATCGTGGCGGTGATCGCCGTGTTCACCGTGCAGGCCATCTTCGCCACCCAGCCGCCTCCTCCCGCCAACGCGCTGAACGTGCGGGTGATCGGCAAGCAGTGGTGGTGGGAGTTCCAGTACCCGGTCAACGGCGGGCGCGACACCGTGGTCACGGCCAACGAGATCCACGTGCCCGTGGGCCAGCCGGTGCACCTGCTGCTGGAAACCGACAACGTGCTGCACTCGTTCTGGGTGCCGCAGATGGGCGGCAAGCGCGACCTGATCACCAACCGCGTGAACAGCCTCATCTTCACGCCCCGCGAGCCGGGCGTGTACCTGGGGCAGTGCGCCGAGTTCTGCGGCGACAGCCACGCGCTGATGAAGATGCGGATGATCGCGCACACCCCGCAGGGGTTCCAGGACTGGCTGAACAACGAGGCCAGCCCGGCGCTGGAGCCCACCGACTCCGCCAGCGCCGTGGCGCTGGGCAAAAAGCTGGTGACGACGGGCGTGTGCGCGGGCTGCCACGTGATCGGCGGCACGCCCATGGTGGGGCGCACGGGGCCCAACCTGACGCACTTTGGCCGCCGCCGCACGCTGGCCGCGGGCATCGTGGAGAACAACGCGGCCAACCTGCACGCGTGGATCCGCAACGCGCCGGCCATGAAGCCGGGCTCGCTGATGCCGCAGCTGGGGGGCGACATCCCCAACGCGCTGACGGACGAGCAGATCACCTACATCGTGGCGTACCTGCAGTCGCTTCAGTAGCGCGCGGGGATAGAGGATAAACGGCGACGGCGCGGCCGCGGGAGCCATTCCCGCGGCACGGCCTTTCGTGATCAGGCGCCCCCCACGACGACGGGCGCCCCGAACCCGGATGGAGCAGGAATGGCATCGCAAGCAACGGTGGCCGCCCCCCACCACCAGCACACCGCCGTACACGCCGAGCCCACCGGCCTGTGGAGCTGGATCACCACGGTCGACCACAAGCGCATCGGCATTCTGTACGGCGTAACGGCCTTCATCTTCTTCCTGGTCGGCGGCATCGAGGCGCTGCTGATCCGGGTGCAGCTGGCCGTACCCAACAACGACTTTCTCAGCGCGGACTTCTACAACCAGATGTTCACGGTCCACGCGCTGACGATGATCTTCGCCGCGCTGATGCCGCTGACGGCCGCGTTCTTCAACTACATCATCCCGCTGCAGATCGGCGCGCGGGACGTGGCGTTCCCGCGGCTCAACGCCCTGTCGTACTGGGTGTACCTGTTCGGCGTGCTGTTCTTCAACGTCGGCGTGTTCATGAAGCTGGGGCCCAACTCGGGGTGGTTCGCGTACGCGCCCATCACCACCCGCGAGTTCTCGCCCGGCCTGAACATGGACTTCTACGTCCTGGGCCTGCAGATCCTGGGTCTGTCGTCCATCATGGCGTCGCTGAACTTCATCGTCACCATCATCAACATGCGCGCGCCGGGCATGCGGCTCATGCGCATGCCGATCTTTACGTGGATGACGCTGATCACGGCCATCCTCATCGTGACGGCCATGGCGGTGTTCACCATCGCCATCACCGAGCTGATGCTGGACCGCCTGTTCGGCAGCAACTTCTTCAACATTCGCAACGGCGCCGACCCGCTGCTCTGGCAGCACCTGTTCTGGATGTTCGGCCACCCCGAGGTGTACATCCTGATCGTCCCCATCATGGGAATGGTGTCGGAGACCATCCCCACGTTCAGCCGCAAGCCGCTCTTTGGCTACAACGTGATGGTGTTCAGCGGCGTGCTGATCGGCTGGCTGGGGTGGGGCGTGTGGAGCCACCACATGTTCGCCACGGGAATGGGCCCCATCGCCGACAGCTTCTTCGCGCTGTCGACCATGCTCATCGGCATCCCCACCGGCATCAAGGTGTTCAACTGGCTGGGGACCATGTGGGGCGGCAGCATTCGCTTCACCACCAGCATGCTGTTCTCCATCGCGTTCATCGCGATGTTCACCATCGGCGGCATCTCGGGCGTGATGCACTCGGCCGCCCCCAGCGACCTGCAGCAGACGGACACGTACTTCGTGGTGGCGCACCTGCACTACGTGTTCTTTGGCGGCACGGTGCTGGGGCTGTGGGCGGGGATCTACTACTGGTATCCCAAGATCACCGGCCGGCTGATGAGCGAGGGGATGGGCAAGGCCCACTTCTGGCTCACGCTGATCGGAATGAACCTGACCTTCTTCCCCATGCACTTTCTGGGGATGCTGGGCATGCCGCGCCGCATCTTTACCTACGGCGACAACATGGGCTTCAACGAGATGAACCTGGTCATCTCGGCGGGCGCCTTCATCATCGCCCTGGCCACGCTGGTGTTCGCCATCAACCTGGCCTGGTCGTGGAAGCGCGGCCGGCTGGCGGGGCCCAACCCGTGGGGCGCGGCCACGCTGGAGTGGAGCATTCCCTCGCCGCCGCCGGTGTACAACTTCGTCACCATTCCGGTGGTGCACTCGCGCATGCCCCTGTGGGAGGGCGACCCCACCAAGGACGGCGGCATTCCGCACGGCCGGGTGGAGGAAGAGACGGAGCAGGTCACCATCCTGGGCACCAAGGTGGGCGAGGTGCGCGACCCCGAGAACGACGTGAACCGCATGTCGGCGCACGACCTGGGGATTCACCTGCCGCCGCCGTCGTACTGGCCCATCGTCCTGGCCGCGTCGATCTCCATCCTGTTCATCGGGCTGATGTTCCGGAACGTGGAGGGGTGGGCGCACAACCTGTGGGTGCTGAGCATTCTGGGCGTGGTGGGCGTGGTGGTTTCGATCTACGCCTGGGCGTTCGAGCCGGGGCACAGCCACTGAGCAAGCGAGTGACCCGGAGCGGGTGCCCGCGCTCGGCGCGATCGGGCACCCGGGTCCGGGACACTGGATACTAGGCACTAGCACCAGGCACCGGGAACTTTCTTCGCAATGGATCACGCTCACGCGCACGGAGCCCACGCGGCTCACGCGGCCCATATCGACACCAGCACGGGGCTGGACAGCCGCAAGATGGCGTTCTGGGGCTTCATCGGCTCCGAGTGTCTGCTTTTCGGCTCGCTCATCGCCACGTACATGGCGTACAAGGGCCGCAGCCTCAGCGGGCCCAAGCCCCACGACGGCGGGTGGACCAACGCCGCGGGCGAGGTGATGCACCACGGGGTGTTCAACATCCCGCTCACCACCTTCAGCACCTTCATCCTGCTGATGAGCTCGGTGGCGATGGTGCTGGCGCTCAACTACACGCAGCGCGGCGACCGCAAGAAGAGCGCGCTGTGGCTGTTCCTGACGGCCTTTGGCGGCGCCATCTTTCTGGGCTGCCAGGTGTACGAGTTCACGTACTTTGTGGTGCACGACGGGATGACGCTGAAGAGCAACCTGTTCAGCAGCAGCTTCTTCGTCCTCACCGGCTTTCACGGCGCGCACGTCACGGTGGGTGTGATCTACCTGATCACGCTTGCCACCATGGCCTGGAAGGGCAAGATCGGTCCCGAAAAGTCACTGAACGTGGAGATCGCCGGCCTGTACTGGCACTTCGTGGACGTGATCTGGATCATCATCTTCCCCCTGATCTACCTCGTACGGTGAACGGCGACATGTCGAGCGAACTTCGCGAAGTTGCGCACAACCAGCACGCGCACCCCACCAACCGGTTCTACCTGATCATCGGCGCGGCGCTGATCGGGCTGACGGTGCTGGAGGTGCTGGGGTACATGGGCGAGACCAACGGTACGCTGGGGCAGGGTGCGGCCACGGCCATCATCCTCTTCCTTTCGGCCGTCAAGTTCCTGCTGGTGGTCGCGCTGTACATGCACCTGAAGTTCGACCACAAGCTGTTCACGGGGATCTTTGTGTTCCCCGCGCTGCTGGGAACGCTGGTGATCGGGTCGATGATCCTGCTGTTTGGCCCGCTGCACGGCCTTGCCACCAAGCCGATCGCGGCGACCAACGCGCAGGTGGCCCCCGCGACGCCCGAGCCGGTGGCGAACCCCGCCGCGGCCTCCGCAGCCCCGGCCGCGGCGCCGGGGCACTGACGTACCACGGCAGGTAGGCAGGTCCTGATGTCCATGGCGGTTCTGGGCCTCGCGCTGCACGGCGAGGCCTTCTCGTGGTCCGAATGGCGGGTGTACCCCAGCTTCATGGCGGGGTGGCTGCTGCTGTTTGGCGCGTATTTTCTGTTGATCGGCCCCCTGCGCCACCGCTTTCCCGGCTCGCGTCCCGTGCCGGCAAAGAAGGTGGCGTCGTTCGTGTTGGGGATGGGGCTGATGTTCGTGGCGCTGCAGGGGCCGCTGCACGAGCTGAGCGACTACTTTCTGTTCAGCGCGCACATGGTGCAGCACCTGGTGCTCATCCTCATCATGCCGCCGTTCCTGCTGTACGCCACCCCCGACTGGCTGCTGCGGCCGGTGGTGCGGCGCAGGTGGGGCGGCAAGATCGCGCGTGCGCTTACGCTGCCCTTGGTGGCGTTTTCGCTGAACAACGCCATCTTCCTGGCGTGGCACTTTCCGGGTCCGTACGACCTGATGATGCGCGACCACGGCGTGCACGTGGCCATGCACCTGATGATCATGGTGACGGGCACCATCATGTGGTGGCCGGTGATGAGCCCGCTGCCGGAGCTGCCGCGCATCGCGCCGGTGTTGCAGATGATGTACCTGTTCCTGGTGGGGATCCCCATGATGATCTCCGCGGCGCTCATCACCTTTTCGCGCACGGCGCTGTACTCGTGGTACGTGGAGGCGCCGCGCATCATCCCGGCGCTTTCGCCGCTGCAGGACCAGCGGCTGGGCGGGGTGATCATGTGGGTGCCGGGCGGGCTCACGCTCTGGCTGGCGATCACCGCGGTCTACTTCCGGTGGACCCAAAGGGAGCGCAACGAGGACGAACGGGTCGCTCTGCGGCAGCCGCGGGTGAACCGCGCGGGCCTGGTGGTGCCGCCCCCGTTTCCCCAGGGCTGACCACGCAATCAGCCGTCACGACGCCCCCGGACGCGAACCGTCCGGGGGCGTTTTTGCGTGTCGGAAAGTGGGCCCGCGTACTGGCGGCTCGCGGTATTGGACGTTCCGGACGCCTTGGCTAGATTCGATCCGAACCTTCAACGGAGCAGATCATGAGCGACGCCGCGCTACGATCGAATGACGAGATGCCGGAAGACCCGCAGGCTTGGCGAGAGGAGTTCCGCCGTCGCATGGCGGAGCGCGGCGTCAACATCCGCCTGCCACGTGCGGGCGCAACCTGGGAGCCGCCGGAGCACCCGTTGCCGATCGATGCCGACGAGATGAGCCGCTTCGTGGTCGAACTGCGGAGGACAGGCAAGCTGTGAGTGTTTTCTTTCTCGACACCTCAGCGATCGTGCGGCTGTACGCCGTGGAGACGGGCTGGCGGTGGATCCGGAACCTGATCCGCAACGTTGGAGCGGAGTGGTCGAACTCGCAAGTGTGTTTCTGCGATCTGGCGCTTCCGGAGACCGTCTCCGCGCTCCGACAGATCGCACAGGCGCCTGACTCCGCCAAACGCGGTCTGAGCCGCGCCGCTTTCCGCCAGACCGTCCCCCTAGTCCGATCCGACCTGCTGACGGACTCCATTCTGATTTCCGTCCCCGCCAGCGACTGTATGCCCTTGGCGGCGGAAGTCGTCCAGCGTCAGGAAATTCGCGGCGCCGATGCGGTGCATCTGGCTGCTGCGCTCACTGCCCGCGATTCGGTCGCCGGTACGCTGCCTTTTGCGTTCGTCAGCCACGATGATCGACAGTGCCGCGCCGCGGAACGCGAGGGGCTTGAAGTCATCACCCCGGCCTGAGCCGGATGCTACCTGGGCCGCTCCAGGGCGGCGCGGTCCCAGGCGGCGAGGGTGGCGCCGGCGGCGTAGCTGGATTCCAGGAACTCCATCAGCACGGCGTCGGGGTCGGTGGCGGTGCGGACGGCTTCGTACGGCAGGATCCACTCGCCGAAGTCGGTGCTGTAGTATGCGGCCTCCGGTCGCACGGAGGCCGTTCTGTATCCCTCCGGCTCCGGATAGAAGTAGGCGTAGAACGCCGGCTCCGGAAAGGCGGGGCTCCCCGGCCAGAAGCCGGCGCTGCTGACCTCGTGCGAGTAGGCCTCGTGCGTCACGGAGTCCGGCAGCCCGGGTGCGCCGGGGTGCCGCGGGGCCAGGCGCCCGCTGAAGCGCGTGACGGCCAGGTCCATTGCCCCCCAGAACAGGTGCACGGGGCTGCACTTGCCCAGCCAGCGCCCGCGGAACTCGCGCAGCACGCGGTCCGACTGCGCCAGCACCCGCCAGAAGCGGGCGGCGGCGTCCGCTTCGTACGAGGCGTGGGTGGTGTCCTGCTCGAACGGAATGGGATCCGGCACCTCCTGCGGCAGCGTGCTGATCTGCACCGTGATCCCCAGCTCCCCCAGAACCCTCATCAGCTCCGCGTGAAAGTCGGCTACGGTGCGGGGGCGAAGCTCCATGGTGCGCACCTCGCCCTCGCTGGTGCGCGCCACCAGCCGATGGTCGATGAAGTCGAAGTCGATCTCGAAGGTGCGCACGCCGTACGGGATGGCGCTGGTGGTGATGCCGCGCGCGCAGACGTACAGCGGCACGTGCCACCAGTGGTTTACTGGCGGCGTGAGCGCCATTCGCACCTTGCCCACGATCTGCATCCACAGTTGGAGCGTCTCCAGCGTGTCCTTCCACGGCGCGTAGGGAAGGGCGGGCCACACGTCGGTGCGGGGGAGAACCACGGTCTGCGGCATGCAGGCCTCCGGGAAGGGGAGGTGGGAAAGCCGCGCGGCCGGGGAGCGGCCGCGCGGCGTACTGGGGTGGAACGATGGCGATGCCGACGGCGTCAGCGCAAGCGCGTCAGCCCACGGGCGGCAGGGGCTCCCACTTTGGCAGGGCCGAGCAGGCCAGCGGCGGCGTGGCCGGGCCGGCGTTCTGGCCCTTGATCAGCAGCGCGGTCCCGCCGTTCAGCAGGGTAGCGATGGGGAGCGGGATGGTGTCCGTAAGGGTGGCGATGTTCCCCGTACCCAGGGTGATGGGCCCCACCGGTGCCACCTCGCCGCCGTTCTGCTCGCAGGTGCCCTGCACGATGGAGCCCTGCATCTGCTGGTTGGCCGCCGTGGCGCCGGTGACGTTGAGCGAGATCTCCGTCTGCTCGCCCACGGCCTTGAAGTTCGCGGAGCCGTTGACGCCGGAGTTGTTCACCGGCGACAGGCGTCCGGAGGCCAGCGTCTGCCCGGGGCCGGGCACGTTGTGCACCCCGGGCGCGGCGGCGGCGCCGGCAGCGGGCGCTCCGGCGCCGGTGCCGGACTGGCTCGCCTCGGCCGCCTGGCCGCCGTTTTCAGCCTCCTCGCCGCCGCCGCCGCCGCACGCGGCTGTGCCGATGCACAGCAGGGCAGCCGCGGTGGCTCTCGCAATCGTCATCATCCTGCGCTCTCCTCCCTTGTCGCGAATCGTACCGTTCGAGGGCGCGGGGGAGGGGCAAGGAACGTTCCGTATCTAATCTTTGCCGAAGGTTTGCCGCGCCTCCTGCAACTGCTCGTGCTTGCCGATGTCGATCCAGCGGTAGCCGTCCACCCGAAAGGGGAGGATACGCTCGCCGGCGGCGGCCAGGCGCAGGTACGGGTCCAGGATGGAGAACGCGCCGCGTTCCGTCATCAGCCCGAAAACGCGGTGCGAAAGGACGTGGATCCCGGCGAAGGGGATGGCGCGCACCTCGCCGACGGGGGGACGTACGCGCAGGTCCAGCCCCCTGGTCTCGTCCGTCCGCCCCAGCAGCCCCTCGTCGTCGAAGAGCATCTTGCGCGTGGTAGGCCGGTCGAGCACCGCCACCGTCGCCAGCGGGTCGCCGGCGGCCTGGTGGGCGGCGTACATCTCCCCCAGCGGGATGTCGCTGAGGATGTCGGCGTTGTGGAGAAAGAAGGGCGCGTCGCCGCGAAAGAGCGGTTGCGCCGCCAGCAGCGCGCCGCCGGTTTCCAGCGGCCCGGGGTCTTCGCGCGAGAAGAGGGCTTCCACGCCGAAGCCCTCTTTCGACCGCACGTAGTCCTCGATCTGCTGCGCCAGGTAGGCGGTGTTGACGATCAGCCGGTCGGCGCCGGCCGCGATCAGCCGCCGCGCCACCCGCTCGATGATCGGCATGCCGCCCACATCGATGAGCGCCTTGGGCGTGTGGTCCGTCAGCGGGCGCAGGCGCGTGCCCAGCCCCGCCGCCAGAATCATGGCGTCCACGCGCTACTCCGGCAGCGACGCGGCGCCGGCGGCGGCCCCCGCGGCGGCGATCTCGGCGTGCTCGCCGCGCGCGGGCCACTTGTGCTGCTCGCGGTGCGTGAGGACGACGTTGACGGATGGGTAGTGCTCGTTCAGGAACGCCGCCAGCCGCTCCGCGAAGTAGACGGAGCGGTGCTGGCCGCCCGTGCAGCCGAAGTGCGCGGAGAGCGAGGCGAAGCCGCGGGTGAGCCAGACGCCCACGTGGCTTTCCACCAGGCCGCGCACGTGGGTCCAGAACTCCTCTACCTCCGGCTGCTGCTCCAGAAAGTAGATCACCGGCTCGTCGCAGCCGCACAGGGGAACGTACTCGGCGTAGCGGCCGGGGTTGTGGATGGCGCGGCAGTCGAACACAAAGCCGCCGCCGTGTCCGCCGCCGTCCTCCGGGTAGCCGCCCTTGAAGCTGAAGCTGCCGATGTGCACGGTAAGCCCCGGCAGTGTCTGCGGCGCCGCCTTGCGCAGCGAGGTAGTCTTGCAGATGCGCTCGAAGACGGCCTGCAGCTCCGGCAGCTCGATGCTGACGAAGCCGGTTTCCAGGATGCGCTCGATGTTGCGCACCGCCTGCGGCACGCTCTGCAGAAAGCGCGGCTTGCGCTCGTAGAAGCCGCGGTACCCGTACGCCCCCATCGCCTGCATGATGCGCACGAGCACGTAGCCGCGCAGGTGCTGGCGAAAACGCTCCCGATCGACCGGGATCAGCTGCTCCAGGTTCGTCAGGTACAGCTCCAGCAGCTCTTCGCGCACCGGCTCCGTCATCCCCACCTTGGGGTCGTACAGCAGCGACGCCACGTCGTACTGCAGCGCGCCGCGGCGGCCGCCCTGGTAGTCGATGAACCAGGGCTCGCCGTCGCGCAGCATCATGTTGCGCGACTGAAAGTCGCGGTACAGAAAGTGGCGCGTGTCGGCGGCGAGCAGAAAGGTGGCGAAGCGGCGAAAGTCCTTCTCCAGCCGCGCCTCGTTGAACGGGATGTGCGCCAGCTTGAGAAAGTGGTACTTGAAGTAGTTCAGGTCCCACAGGATGGACTGGCGGTCGAACGCCGCGCGCGGGTACGCCAGCGAATAGTCCACCACCTTGCCGCCCTCCACCTGAAAGCGCGGCAGCAGCTCCACGATCCGCCGGTAGACGGGGAGCACGGCTTGCGGAAAGTCCGCTCCCGGGTCGTCGCGGCGCGCCTGGGTCACGGCGTCGAAAAGCGTGGTCTCACCCAGGTCCTCTTCCAGGTAGATTCCCGCCTTTTCGTCCACGCCGTAGATCTCGGGCACGGGCAGGCCGATCGATTTGAACGCCCTGGTGAACGAGAGAAAGGCGCGGTTCTCGTCGGCGTCGGGGCCCACGACGCCCACGGCCGTCTCCATCTCGTCGCCCACCAGCCGGTACATCTGGCGCGCCGATCCATCGCCGGCGATCTCCAGGATGCTGACCGGCGGCTTGCCGAAATGCTGCTTGAACAGCTTGCGAAAGATCTTTTCCACTGCCGTGCCTTGCGCTGCGAGCCGAAACCGATTCCCCGGGCGCAACATAACCTCGCAACCACGGTGCCGTCAGGAGCCGCGTGCGTGGACGATGTTGACGCTTCCAAGCGCGGAGGCGGGAAGTGTTGTGCCACATCCTCGAAAAGAATGGGCCTCACACGGAGTCAACGGAGTTAACGGAGTTTGCTCCTGCTAGCGAAACAGGCTCCGCATCGTACCGAATCCCGGGTTGGCTCACGCCAAGACGTGAGACGCCGAGAAAAAAAAAGGAGTTCTTTCCTCGTTCTTTTCTCCGCGTCTCCACGCCCTCCGCGTCTCTGCGTGAGCCGCTGTTCAGGTGGCGGCATCGCGGGGCTACTCGTGGCGGATGGCGTCGATGGGGCTGAGGCGCGCGGCGCGCAGGGCGGGGTAGGTGCCAAAGGTAAGGCCGACGATGATCGCGGAGAAGGCAGCGACGGCCAGGGTGGAAAGCGAGATGCCGGCGTACATGGGCACGTCCAGCGTGGCGCGCATCACCGCCGTCACGGCGAACGCTACCAGCAGCCCAAAGAGCAGCCCCAGCAGGCTACCGGAGCCGGTGATCGCGACGGACTCGGCGAGAAACTGCAGGACGATGTCGCGGCGGCGGGCGCCCACGGCCTTGCGGATGCCGATCTCGCGGGTGCGCTCCGTCACCGACGCCAGCAGCACGTTCATGATCCCGATGCCGCCCACCAGCAGCGAGATCCCCGCGATGGCGCCCATGAACACCTTGAAGATCAGGAACCCGCGCGCCATCTCCCGCGAGCGCGCCTTGTCGGTGGCCACGTCAAACCTGTCCGCGCTTCCGTAGCGCGCGGCAAGCCACCGCTCCGTGGCCGCGCGGGCGCTGTCCACCTGCTCCACGGTGGCGGCGCGCAGCACCAGCATCCGCGCGCGGTCCGCCTCGCCCGGCGCCATCACGGCCGCCCCGGCGGGGAGCGGCACGTACGCGGCGAAACCCTCCTCGTTCTCGCGCGCCTTCATCACCCCCACCACCGTTCGCGGGGCACCGCGAAAGAGAACCGTGCGGCCGACCAGCGCCTTTGCGTCGTTCCCGGGGGCGAGTTCGCGCGCCAGGTTGTGGGATACAACGGCGACGGGCGCGTTGGCCGCCACCTCCGCGTCGGTGAAGAAGCGGCCCGTCCCCAGCTCGCCACCGTAGAACTCCATGGTGTTCGCCAGCGCCGCCGTCACGCGGGCGGCACGGTCGCGGCCGGCGGAGTCGCCGCGGACCAGCGTGGTGCCGGAGAAGGTGATCGATGCCGAGCCCACGCCCGCGACCCCTGCTGCCCGCGCGGCGTCCGCCGCCCCAAAGCGCGGAAAGTCGTCGCGGGCGATCCGCATCCCGTCCATCGTGTCGTAGGTGACGGGCGTTACGTAGACGTTCTGCGCGCCGGTGGTGGTGGCCAGCTCGCGCCGCGCGTAGCTCTCCATCCCGTCCCCCAGCGACAGTACCGCCACCAGCGAGCCCACGCCCACGATGACGCCCAGGGTGGCCAGCACCGTCCGCAACGGGTTCATGCGCAGGGCGCCCACGCCCACGCGGACGGAGGCAAGCGCCGCGACGTGCGTCTGCGGCGAGTGTTCAGGAGTGTCGGGCGAAGGCATGCGGATGGATGCGGGAAGGCGAAGCGGAGCACGATGGATGCGCAGGCCCGTACGCGCGTGCGGCGGCGAAGTTTCGTGGCGCACGGGGGATGGGTGCATGCGCAAACGGACCGGTGCCGCCGGGTGTACTGGAAGGATGCACGCTTTCACCCGAGGAAGAGGGAATGCGAACCATTCTGGCACTTACCGCCGCCGCCTCGCTTGCCTCCGCGGCGCTCCCCGCGCAGGGGCACGACCACGCGCATCCCCCTGCCTCGGCGGCTTCGGCTTCCAGCGTTGCGGTGGATGCGGAGGTGGAGCGCGTGCGGCAGGCGACGGCGCGCTACCGCGACATCGGCGTGGCGCGGCGGGAGGGGTATCGGCTGTTCGGGATGGAGGGGCCGCTGGTGGGCGAGCACTGGTACCTGCCCGAGGCCGTCCGCCGGCCGCTGGACCTGGCGCGCCCCTCCACGCTGCAGTACGCCACGATCGACGGACGGAAGGTGCTGGTGGGCGTGGCCTACACCTACTATCGCCGGCCGGGCGAGCCGGTGCCGGAGGGTTTCGCCGGCGCGGGTGACGTGTGGCACACGCACGACGTCACGCGCCTGGCGCGCGCCGCCACGGCCGAGCGGCCGCTGCTGCGCGCCATCGTGGACCGGCGCATCCGGCGCGGGCGCGTAGGCGGCGGGGACGGGCGCACGCTGCTGACCATGGTGCACGCGTGGGTGTGGTCGGAGAACCCGGACGGCATGTTCGCGGGGAGCCACCGCGGCCTGCCGTACCTGCGCGCCGGCCTCCCCGCCGCCCACGCCGCCGGCGCCAGCGAAGACGCGGCGATGGGCGTCTCCCTGCTCGCCCCCGGCGGCTGCGCGGACGAGGTGCGGCGCACGGACAGGCTGGCGGGGCTCTCTCGCGGACAGGTGCGCGACCTGCGCCGCGCCTGCGATCGCCAGGCGGAGTCCGTCCGCGCCTCCCGCACCGCGTCCGCCGCGACCCTCAACGCCGCCGCCGAGAACGCGTGGACCACCTATCTCGCCGAGCGCGGCCGCATCCTGCGCCCGGTGCAGGCCGCGCGCATGCGCCGCGTGATGGACGCCGCCACGGAGCCCGGGCACGCGCACTGATTGGCCGGGGACATCACAGTGGGCATCCACTCGCGACATGAATGTTGATTTCTTCGCGATGAATGATCATTCTGGAGCGGATGTCCAAATCGGATGTCGCATTACGTGCTTGAAGCGTATGGAGGACGCCATGAAGAAACTGAAGAAGCTGCGGATGCAGGACCTGCGCGTGGAGTCGTTCCTTACCGAAACCCAGATTCAGTCGCGGGGGACGGTGCAGGCGGCAGAGTCGGGGATCGGATGCGGAACGAACGGGGGCATAACGGACTGCATGGACACCTGCTCTCCCACCAGTCCCTGCGGATCGTGTGCTCCGTACAACACGTGCGACTACACCTGCGGCAACAACTACGGCTGCGACACGCAGGATTACCGGTGCACGTACGGCGGGGTGTACATGTGCTGATGGTTCGGCGTCCGTCGGTTCTCCAGGATCGGGCCCGCCGGTGAAGCTCCCGGCGGGCTATTCATTGTGCGTTGACGAGACGGGCTTCTCATAGCCGGCCGGCGGCGCCAGGGGCGGGCGTTCGGTAAAGCGGACCGTGCGCGCGCCTGCCGCGATCAGCTCGCTCCGCAGCAGCGCGTACTGGTAGCCCAGCAGCACCGCGTCCAGCGAGGCGGCGTCGTGCACGGTCGCGTGCGGGCGAAGGAGGATTCTGCGGCCGTGCTGGCATTCGATCAGGCCCACGCGCAGCCACGCGCGCAGGTGCTCCGTGCGCGAGTGGGCCGGATTTCCGCCGGGAGCGAAGAGCGCGAGCGGGTGGCGGGGCGGCTGGTATCCCTCCATCCCGAACCAGCGCACACCCGCGCCCACGTCCGGCTCCACGACCGTCCGCATCCGGACCACGTTGCCATCCTGCCGGAACACGAACTCGCTTGGCGAGACGTCGATCTCCAGGTTCGGGTGTAGCAGAAATCCAACCATCTCTCCGCAGATTCAGGTAGCGCACGCTAGCGGAAGCCGCGTGGACTCTTCCGAAGCGGGATCGAATTCTCCCCTCTCCGCGAGGAACGAGCGGGGAGGGGCCGGGGGAGGGGCACTCCGTCGGCGCAGTTCGATTCCACCCCATCCACCGAAAAAAATCCCACCCCGGCACCGGAGCCAGGGTGGGATTCCATCCCTCGTCCATCAAGCCGTCAGGGCGCCTTTGCCGGCGCCGCCGCCGCGGGGGCCGCACCCGCCGCCGGAGCCGCCGCGGCCGGCACCTCGCGCGCCGTGCGTCCGCCCAGCGCGCTGCGGTTCAGGTACTGCGCCTGGCTGGCCGGGTAGCTGATCGTCTGCGGATCGCCGTCCGAGATGTAGCGGTGTGTGGGGTCTGCCTCCCAGCGGCGCAGCTGCGCCTCCAGCGCGCCCGGCGCCACGATGAAGCGGTCCACCGAGTGCGGGTCCCAGCGGGTGTCCCACGGCGTCACGCTGGGCCCGCCCGACACCTCCAGCACCACCTTGTTCTCGTAGCGCTTGCCGTCGCGGTAGGTGCCCTGCCACGCCGCCGACTTCTGGTCGGGCCACATGCCCAGCGGCAGCGCGAACGTCACGATGTCGTAGTCCGCCGGCAGGTACGCCTTGATGCTGTCCTCGCCGATGCCGATCCAGTCCATGGCCTGCTGCGCGTTGCTGGCGCGGTCAAGGCGGGCGTGGTACAGCGTGTGGTTGCACACCTCGTGGCCGTTCTGGACGATGAACTCCATCTTCTTGCGGATGGTGGCCTCGCGCTGCTCGCGCTGGGTCTCACGGTCCGCCGTCTCGCCAAAGAAGTTGGACGGGTGCGCCGCCGCGGGCAGAATGCACCACACCATGCCACCGGGCCCCCAGCTGGGGTTCTGCTCCTTGAACGACACCCACGACCCCATCATGGTGTTGGGGTCCATGCTGCCGTCCGGGCGGTAGTAGAACTGGCCGCGCGTGGCGTCGTCCATGGTGAACACCACCGGCGTGGTGCCGCGGGGGATGTCGATGTTCCCCTCCAGCACCTGGCGCATGGTCACCGGGCGGTAGCCGGCGTCGTGCAGCGCCTTGAGGTCCTTGCGGAAGTTGTCCAGCGTGCGGACGAACTCGCCCTCGGGGCTGCCGGTGCGGTGGTACTCCAGCACCATGATGCGACCCAGCTCGTTGGGCGGCAGATCCGTCGTGGGTCCCGCGGGCAGGTTGCTGCGCGGCTGGCCGGCCGACGCCTGCGGTCCGCCCGCCGCGGCGCTGTCGCCGGTCGCCACGGCGCCCGCGCTGTCACCCGCCGCACTCTCCGATACCGCGGCGTCGCCGCCGCCTCCGCACGCCGCCAGCACCGCCAGCAGGGCCGCGGCCGCCGCCTTGCGGCTCCACTCCATCTCCATGCGCATGTTCTGCTTTTCCGGTCGGTAACGTAAACGTCCCGCCGGGCGGCGGGGACCATCCGTCGCCCGGCAGGCGCAAGGTTCGTGCTTGGGGCGGCCTACTGCTCGTCCGGCAGCCGCGGCAGCAGGTCTTCGGCCAGCTGCGCCATCACCCGCTGGTACACCATGCGGGCCCGCAGCTCCGGAAGCTCCAGCCGTTCCACGTACAGCGCCACCGCCCGCGTGGGGTCCGCGTGCTGGTGCTCGTGCATCACGTTGACGAACTGCAGCGCGTACTCCATGTGCCCCTCCACCAGCGCCTCTTCGGCGCGGGCCGCGGCCAGCTCCAGCCACAGTTCTTCTTCGTCGCTGCGCTTCTGGTGGCGGCGGATGTAGCGCAGCACCCCCAGCGGCGTGGCGTAGCGCCAGTCCCACCCCCAGCCGCGGGTTCCCTCGCGCGCCAGGTCCTCCTGCACCTCGCGCTCGTCCATCAGCGCCACGGCGCGCGTGCCGATGGCCTCCTTTTCCTCGCCCTCCAGCTCCATGCTCTCCAGGTAGCGCTCGATGGCGTCGTCGAAGGGCATGCGCGGCGCCAGAATGCTCACCAGGTCAAGCGCCAGGTTGGCGTGCACGTCGATCATCGCCTCGCGGGCCAGGGCTTCGGCGCGCTCCAGCTTGCGGTTCAGCTCCGGCGGCAGGCGCTGGAGCAACTGCGACACGGGGGATGCCATGGAGGGATTCCGTCCGGACGGTGAGAGAGGGTGGCCGGGGCGTCAGAAGCCCCGGCTGTTCCAGTAGACCGCGACCAGCACAATCCCGAACACAATGCGGTACCAGGCGAACGGGCGAAAGGTGTTTTTGGACACGTACGCGATCAGCGTGCGGATCACGACGAGCGCCGAGATGAACGCCACCACGAAGCCGATGGCGAAGATGGGGATGTCGGCCGGCGTGGCCACCTCGGCGATGTCGCCCATCTTGATGACCGAGGCGCCCAGCATGGCCGGCACCGCCAGAAAGAACGAGAACTCCGTGGCCGCCGTGCGCGACAGCCCCAGCGTAAGCCCGCCCATGATGGTGGCGCCGGAGCGCGACATCCCCGGCCAGATGATGGCGAGCACCTGGAACAGTCCCACGCCCAGCGCCTTGCTGAGGGGAATGTGGTCCACCGACTCCACGGTGGGGCGCTTGAAGTGGCGTTCGATCAGCAGGATGGCCACGCCGCCCACCACCAGCGCCAGCGCCACGGGAAAGGGCTTGAACAGCCGCGCCTCGATCCAGTCTTCCGTGGGCAGCCCCACCACCACGGCGGGGATGGTGGCCACGATCAGGTTGATGATCAGCCGCTTGCTTTCGGGGTTGGTGCGCCAGGTGCGCAGCACGTCCCAGAACTTCTTGCGGTACATCCACACCACGGCCAGGATGGCGCCCAGCTGGATGAAGATGATGAAGGCGTTCTCCTTCTTCCCCGTAAAGTTCAGCCAGTCCTGCGTAAGGATCAGGTGCCCGGTGGACGACACGGGGATGAACTCCGTGATCCCCTCCACCAGTCCCAGCACCGCCGCCTTTACCCAGAGGATCACGTCCATCGTTCCCCGTTCATCGTCGTCCCCGCGTACTGGACTGGTTGATTCACTCGATCCTGTGCCTTTATCCCCGGACGAGCGTCGCACTGCGTCCGCCGGGGTGCCCCTCCCCCGGCCCCTCCCCGTTCGTTCCTCACGGAGAGGGGAGAACTTCGATCCCGCTTCGACAAGGTGCGTCGCGTCCTTCCCACGCAGATGTGGGGGAGAGGCGGTGGCAGGCCCCACCCTCGCGCCTCACGTCCCGCGACACCCTACAGCCGGTGCCGTTTATCCCCCCTCCCGCGCCGTTTGCGGGAGGGGGTGGCGCGCTCTCAGGCGCCGCCGGGGGAGGGCCGCAGCCGCGCGCTCAGCATCCCCACGCTCACCGTGATCGCCGATCCCAGCAGCGCGAACCACAGCGTGTCGACCAGTTTGGGGATCGCGCCGAACTGCTGCGCGGCCCACAGCGAGGCCATGGCGGCGATGGCAATGCCCATGCCCGTCAACGCGTCCCGCCCGTCCGCGCGCCGCGAAATCAATCCCAGCAGGAATCCGCCCAGCAGGCCGCCGTAGGTGAACGAGGCGATCTGCAGCGCGATCACCACCAGCGGCGTTCCCGCGGCCAGCAGCTGAAACGCGAGGGAGACGGCGATCATCACCACGCCCCACGCCAGCGTAAAGCGCTTGCCCACGCGCAGCAGGTGCTCGTCGTCGGTGCGCCTGGTGAACGGCACGTACAGGTCGTGCACGCTGACGGCAGCCAGCGCGTTCAGCGACGACGACATCGCCGCCGCCAGGACGGCCGCGACCACCAGGCCGGCGACCCCGGGCGGCAGATGCTCCACGGCGAAGGTGGGGAACACCGCGTCCGGCTGCGGGAACGCGCGTCCGCCATAGAACACCCACAGCGCCGCGCCGATGACCAGGAAGAGCGCGAACTGCAGAAAGACCAGCACCCCCGAGCCGATGAGCGCCCGCCGCGCGTCGCGCAGCGAGGGCGAGGCCAGGAGGCGCTGCACGATCAGGTGATCGGCCCCGTGCGAAGCCATGGTGAGGAACGCGCCGCCCACCATCCCCGTCACCAGCCAGTTTCCCTTCGCGAATCCGCCGTCCAGGTGGATGATCCGCAGCTTGTCCGCATCCCCGGCCACCGTCGTGATCCCGTTCCATCCGCCGGGCACCAGGCCGATCAGCACCCACAGCACCGCGATCCCGCCCACGATGTAGATGAACATCTGCGCCACGTCCACCCAGACCACCGCGCGCAGGCCGCCGTAGTAGCTGTACAGCAGCGTGAACACGCCGATGGCCACGATGCTCTGCCACACCGGGATGCGCGCGATCACGGCCAGCGGGATGGCGGTGGCAAAGATGCGGACGGCGTCCGCCAGCACGCGCGTCACCAGAAAGACGAGCGAGGCCAGCCGCCGCGTGCCGTTGCCGAAGCGGCGCTCCAGCAGCACGTACGCCGTGGCGATCTCGCCGCGAAAGTAGCGGGGAAGAAGAAAGACGGAGATGGCGATGCGGCCGATCAGGTAGCCGGCCGCCAGCTGCAGCATCCACAGGTCGCCCGTGTACGCCGTCGCCGGCACGCTGATGACGGTGAGCGCGCTGGTTTCCGTCGCGACGACCGAAAAGCAGGCCGCCCACCAGGGGATGGCGTGGTCGGCCAGAAAGTAGTCGCCGGCGTCCTTCTGCTTTCCGCCCAGCACGCCGCCCAGGACGGCGACGAACGCCACGTAGGCCAGGATGATGACCAGGTCCAGCGGGCTGAGGCTCACCGGCCGGCCGCCACTCCGGGCCGCGCAGCCTCCAGCCGCATCAGCCGGTCCGTCAGCCACGGCCGCGTGGCCGGGTTCTGGTCCACGGACGCGGAGAAGGTCTGTCGCGTGCCTTCGCCTCCCGCCACGCTGCCGTATGCGGCGGACGCCTGGTACATCGTGCGGCTGTTGCGGTCGTAGGCGCGCAGGTCCCAGGTGTGGCCGCCGTCGGGCGAGGCGGTGTACTGCGCCGCCCACACCTCGGGCGTGCCGTCGCCGTCCACGTCCTCCACGCCCATCATCCGCGACAGCGTCGCCGAGTCGGCCGGGGGCGCGGTGGCGGTGTCGTCCAGGCGCGGAAGAAAGGGCTCGCGCGATGCGTACAGGCCGGGCTTGTGGACGGCGTGCGACTCCGGCGTCACCTCCACGATCACCAGCTCAAAGCCGCCGGGCGCCACGTTGCTGCCGGAGCGCGCCACGTCCGGCACCCACTCCATGACCGGCAGTGCGGCGGCGACAAAGCGGGGGTCGCGGTTGGGGATGCGAAAGCCCAGCGCCATCGCCACCTCGGGCCCCAGCGCCCGACGCGCCATCCCCATCGCCGACGTGTCTGCCGCGGCCGGATCCGCGGCCGCGGCGCCGCTCTGGGTGTCCTCCGCCCGGTCGCCGCCGCAGGCGGAGAGCAGGCACAGCGCCGCCGCCACAGCCGCGCGACGCGTCCGGGTGCTGTTCGATTGGATGATGTGCATGGATGGATGCAGACGGGGTGCGCGTAGGTGCCGCGCGATGATGGACGATGCCGCGGGACAGTATAGCGCGCCCGGCGCGGCCCGCGAAACGCCCGCGCCGCGCCGATGCACGACGGGGATGGCGGACGGACGCGATGGGCCGCCGCCCCCCCGGAGTCAGCGGATGCTCATCCGCCGCGCAGCCGGCCGAGTTCCGCCGCCACCCGGGCGATGACGGATTCCCAATCCCCCGGCCGCTCCTGGCAAAACAGGCGCATCGTGGGATACCAGGGGCTGTCGTCGCGGTCCACCATCCAGCGCCAGTCGGGGTCCGCGTGCAGCAGGGTCCAGACGGGGGCGCCCAGCGCGCCGGCCAGGTGCGCCGGCATGCTGTCGATGGAGATCACCAGGTCCAGCGCCCGCATCACCCGCGCGGCCTCGTACGGATCATCCGACCCCGCGACGACGCCGAACCCTTCCTCCCGCTCCGCCAGGCCGGCGCCGCGCTGCAGGACGTGCAGCTCCACGCCCGGCACTTCGGCCAGCGGCGCGAGCAGGGGATAGGGGACGTTGCGCCGCCCGTCCCAGTCGCCCGCCTTCCATGCGAGGCCGACGGCGAGCTTTCCGTCGGCCGGCAGCGGGGCGGGGGCGACGTGGAGATACGGGACGTCCGCGGGAAGCGTATGCGGCGTGGGGCGGAAGACGTGCGACAGCTCCATCACCTCCACGTCCACGTCGTATTCGATCCCCACGTCGCCGTCGTGAAGCGGGAGCAGGCGGTCGATGCCGTCCGCCGTCCGCAGCAGCGGGATGAGCAGCGGCTGCGCCCAGACGATGACCTCGGCGGCGAGCTGCTTGACCAGCGGGGCGAAGCGGATGAACTGCAGCGTGTCGCCCAGGCCGTGATAGCAGCGGATGAGCACACGTTTGCCGTCCAGCGGGGTGCCGTCCCAGATCCACTGCTGGTGACGGGGCCGGTCCCAGCACGGCTCCCCCGCATGCGATGCGAGGACCCGGTCGCTCACGCGCCACGCGGCGTCCCATTGGCCCGTGCGCATGTGCCGCATCCACGCCGCGCCCGGGTCCTCCACCACCACCACGTCCGCCGCACCACCCGTCATCCATCCTCCAGGCCCGAGAATCCGCCGCCAACCGCCGCGCCGCGGTGCATCCAAATCGCGTGCCGGATCAATAACCCGTGCTCAACCGGACGAATCCATCGGCTCCCACCGAAATTCGGCGAGGCGCGCCGGCCCCGGACGTCCCGAGCCGGGAAGCCCCGCCGGGCGAGCTCCGCGAGCCCAGGGCAGGGCTTATGGCCGTCATAGCCCCGGGCTTCAGCCCGGGGTGCGCTGGGCGGCGTCCATTGTGAGGCGGGCGGGGCCGCGGTGTCGACGAGGTGCGAAGTGGGGCTGGGCGAGGCCTCCGCAACCGGAGCGCGGCGTCATTTCACCGAAACGTAATTGGCCCCGCGCGGCGTGGGGCAGTATGCTTGGGGCGACGCTCCCGGCTCACCTCACCTCCGTACGCCCATGACCCGACTCACACGAATCCTGTGCTCGCTGCCGCTGGCGTGGGCCGCGCCCGCCGCGGCCCAGCTGCGATACACCGTTGACCTGGACGACCCCGCCACGCACACCGCCACCGTAACGCTGCGGGTGGATTCGCTCACGGCGGCGGACAGCGTGTTCCAGTTTGCCGCCACGGCGCCGGGAACGTACCAGACGATGAACATCGGGCGCTTCGTGCGCGGCCTGCGCGCCGCGGATGCGCGCGGACGGACGGTCCCGGTGCGGCAGACGTCGGTGAACACGTGGGTGTTCGGCGACCCCGCGCGCGTGCGCCAGGTGACGTACCAGGTGCAGGACACGTGGAACGCGCCGGCCGGCGAGCTTCCCGTCTACCCCATGGCCGGCACCGCCATCGAGGCTGACCACGCGCTGCTGAACACGCACGCCATGCTGGGCTTTCCCCTGCGGATGCAGGCGCGGCCGCTGACCATCCGCTTTCACCATCCGCCGGGCTGGACGGTGGAGACGCCGCTGGCGAAGGGGCCGGAGGGGTACGAGGCGAGGAGCTACGACCACGCGGTAGACTCGCCGTTCCTGCTGGGTGCGCGCATCACCACCTCGTCGCTCACGGTGGCCGGCGTGCCCGTGCGCATCGCCGCGTACTCGCGCAGCCAGGGTGTGACGGCCGACGAGCTGCGCGAATCCATGCGCGGAACGCTGGCGGCCGCCGGCCAGTTTCTGGGCCGCCTGCCGGTGGACCGCTACATCTTTCTCTTCCGCTACGTTCCGCCGCGCGAAGGGCAGGCCATGGGCGCGTGGGAGCACAGCTACAGCTCGGAGTACGTGCTGCCCGACGCGCCGTTCAGCCCCGCGGTGGGGCAGGGGGCGGTGGACATCTCCGCGCACGAGTTCTTTCACGTGGTCACCCCGCTCAACATCCACTCCGAGATCATCGAGCACTTCAACTTTCAGACGCCGGTGCCGTCCAAACACCTGTGGCTGTACGAGGGAGTGACGGAGTGGGCGTCGGAGAAGATGCAGCTGGACGGCGGGCTGATCACGCTCGAAGAGTACCTGGACCGCGTCGTCCGCAAGATGCGCGTGGACCGTGCCCGCTTCGACACCACGGTTTCGCTGCGGCAGCTGGCGCTTACCTCGTACACGCCCGCGGGTGCGCGGCAGTACGGCAACATCTACCAGCGCGGCGCGGTGGTGGCGGGGCTGCTGGACATCCGCCTGCTGCAGCTGTCCAACGGCCAGCACGGCCTGCGCGACCTGATGCTGGACCTTGCGCGGGCGTACGGCCCCAGCCGCCCGTTCGCGGAAGACTCGCTGTACCAGGTGATCGCCGCGCGCACCTCGCCGCAGGTGCTGGACTTTTTTGCGCGCTACGTAGACGGCACCGAGCACCCGCCGCTGGGCGAGTCGTTCGCGCTCCTGGGCATCGACCTGGTGCTGGACGAGCGCGGGCTGCCCCAGCGGCTGGTGCCCAACCCCGCCGCCACACCCGAGCAGCTTCGCCTCCGCGAGGCCTGGCTGCGCTCCGGCAGCGGCCCTACGCCGTAGAACGGAAAAGATGGGCCTCACACGGAGTCAACGGAGTTAACGGAGTACGGACTTCGTCGCGGCCCGCCACATCCGTGCGAGGCACCAGCATTTCGTAGCGTTCAGGATGAGTAAAAGGGAGGAAGGGTGGAGTCATCCACCGTTCCTCCCCTTCTGTTTCTCAGCCGTGCAACGAGGGGGGAGGGACGCATGATACAAACTCCGTTGACTCCGTTGACTCCGTGTGAGGCCCCCCTTCCCGTCAGTCCCCCGCCAGCCCCAGCTGCGTGGGGACGAACGGCGCCTCGTGCATCACGGCCGGTTTGCGGCGGCGCACGATGAGCATCCACTCGCGCGCGGAGACGATCATCACCATCGCCGCCACGGCCATGAAGATGATGGCGACCACCGCGTCCAGCTGCGCGTTGAAGATCATCCGCTCCGCGGCCTCCACCGTCTTGGCCGCGGCGGGAAGGCGGCCTTCAGCCAGGGTGGCGCGAATGGAGTTGGCCTGGGCCAGGAAGCCCAGCTTGGGATCGGGAGAGAACACCTTCTGCCAGCCGGCCGTGAACGTCACGATCGCCAGCCACGCCAGCGGACCCAGCGTGACCCATGCAAAGCGCGCCTTGCCCATCTTGATCAGCACCGTAGTGCCCACGCACAGCGCCACCGCCGCCAGCAGCTGGTTGCTGATGCCGAACAGCGGCCACAGCGCGTTGATCCCGCCCAGCGGATCGGTGACGCCCTGGTACAGGAAGAACGCCCAGCTGGCCACCACCAGCGCGCTGGACAGCACGATGGACGGATACCACGACGTCCGCCCCAGCGGCTTGTACACGTGCCCCAGGATCTCCTGCAGCATGAAGCGCCCGACGCGCGTTCCCGTGTCGATGGTCGTCAGGATGAACAGCGCCTCGAACATGATGGCGAAGTGGTACCAGAGCGCCGCCATCCCCGGCCCGCCGATGAGCCCCGAGAAGATCTCCGACATCCCCACCGCCAGCGACGGCGCGCCGCCCGTGCGCGCCAGCAGCGACTCCTCGCCCACGCGCGCCGCCAGCGCCGTCATCTGCTCCGGCGTCACCACGAAGCCCCACGCCGCGATGGTCTGCGTGGCCTCGCCCAGCGTGGCGCCGACCACGCCGGCCGGCGCGTTGATGGCAAAGTAGACGCCCGGGTCCAGGATCCCCGCCGCCACCATCGCCATCACCCCCACAAACGACTCCATCAGCATGGCGCCGTAGCCCACCAGCCGCGCGTCGCCCTCGCGCATCAGCATCTTGGGCGTGGTCCCGCTGGCCACCAGTGCGTGAAACCCGCTGATGGCCCCGCACGCCACGGTGATGAACGCGAACGGGAACAGCTTGCCGCTGAACACGGGGCCGGTGCCGTCGACGAACTGCGTCATCGCCGGCATCTTGACCGTCGGCAGCGTGAGCAGGATGCCGGCGGCCAGGCCCAGGATCGTCCCGATCTTCAGGAACGTCGACAGGTAGTCGCGCGGGCAGAGCAGCACCCAGACGGGCAGCACGCTGGCGATGAAGCCGTACCCCGCCATCAGCCACACCAGCGTCGTCTTTTCCACCGTAAAGACGGCGGCCAGCGCGGGATTGTCCGCCACCCAGCCGCCCGCGAACACGGCGAAAAGCGTGAGGACGACGCCGATCAGCGACGTTTCAAGCACCTTGCCGGGGCGGAAGCGGTGCAGCCACCACCCCATCAGCAGCGCGATGGGAATGGTGCAGGCGATGGTGAACAGTCCCCAGGGCGAGTGCGCCAGCGCGTTGACCACGATCAGCGCCAGCACGGCCAGCAGAATGGACATGATCGACAGCACCGCGATCATGGCGATGAACCCCGCGGTGGGGTTGATCTCTTCGCGCGCCATCTGCCCCAGCGACTTGCCGTCCCGCCGCATGCTGGCGAACAGGATCACGAAGTCCTGCACCGCCCCCGCCACCACCACGCCGATGATCAGCCACAGCGTCCCCGGCAGGTACCCGAACTGCGCCGCCAGCACGGGCCCCACCAGCGGCCCGGCCCCCGCGATCGCGGCAAAGTGGTGGCCAAACAGGACGTAGCGGTGAGTGGGGACAAAGTCGACGTGGTTGTCCAGCCGCTCCGCCGGGGTGGCGCGCCGGTCGTCCAGCTCAAAGACGCGGCGGGCCAGGAAGCGGGCGTAGAAGCGGTAGCCCACGGCGTAGGTGCACACCGCGGCGATCACCAGCCAGGCGGCGTTGATGGTTTCGCCGCGGTGCAGGGCGATCAGCCCCAGCGACACGGCGCCCAGCACGGCGACGGCGGCCCATGCAAACCTTGGAAGAAGCGTACGCATCGGAGAAGGAGGAGGGGGAGGGGTGCGGCAGAGAGGGCGCGGCCGCACCGACGGAAGTGCGTCCCGGTGTTCGCGAGCGGGAACAGTATACGGCGTGGAACGGCGCCGGGGGAGGGGCCGATGGTGCGCCCGGAGGCGCCGCGGAGCGACGCCTTTCGCGGGGAGCGGAACCCCCGGACTGAAGCCGCCGCGGCGCGCCCCGATCCCCACCTGCCGCGGGACGTCGTGTCACGCTGACACGTACTCTTCTGTACGGTTGCGGAACGGGCATGTCCAATCCCGGACACATGCGCCGGTTCCCTGCCGCTCGCGCCAGGATGCTAAAAAAATCGCAACACTTTGTATTGCAAAGGCTTGCGCCTGGAGTGTCCGCATGGGTGCGAGCCGGTCTGCCTTTTGCCCCGAAACCATCTGTTTGAAGCACCCGTAGCTCCTACCAGTCCGCCGGCCCGCCGTCCGCTTCCCGCCGCCCGGCGGGCAGCCCGGTCCCTCTCTTCCGCAGTGGCTCCTGGAGGCCCTCATGTACGTTTTCACAACTGCCCGCCGCGCACTGTTCCTCTCTCTTGCCATCCTGACCGGCGCCGCCGGGTGCCGTGGTGACGCCCCGCCCGCCGGCATGGCGGAGCTCGCCTCGCCCGAGCAGCGGCAGGCGGCCCGCCTTGCGCTTACCGAGCTCTTTCGCACCGGCGACTCCGTTCCGCTTACCCTGGTGCGCGGGGTGGACGTGGACTCCCGCGGACAGGTGTACGTGGGCGACTGGGGAAACCCGTTCGTCACGGTGCTGTCGCCGGAGGGAAAGGTGGTGCGGCGCATTGGCCGGCGGGGCGAGGGGCCGGGCGAGTTCGCCAACGTGTCCGGCGTGCAGGTGCTTCCCGGCGACAGCGTGCAGGTGTACGACGTTCAGCAGGACCGCCTGACGGTGTTTGGCCCCGGAGCCGACAGCGTGGCGTACACGGTGAACCTGGCGGCGCGGGGCGGGTCGGCGCACTACCTGGAGCGGGTGCCCGGCACCGACCGGCTGCTGGCCGTATACCGCCGGCCCTTTGCCAGCCACGAGAACGGCCGCGACGACGACCTGCGCAAGGACGTGGTGCGCGTCGTTACCGTGGGGCGGCAAACGGTGCGCGACTCGCTGCTGGTGTATCCCTCGCCCGCTTCGCTGGTGCTGCGCGCTCCGGGTGCCGTCTCGGTCACGTCCAATCCCTTCGGCCGGCGGGCCATCGTACGGCTGGGGCCCGGCGGGCGCGTGTACCACGCCTGGACGGACACCCTGGGGGTGCGCATCACCTCGCTGGACGGCACCGGCGCGGGCGGGTTCACGCTGCGCGCCCAGGCGCCGCGGGTAACGGACCAGGACGTGGACGCCGCCGTCACGGCGCTCGGTCCCAACGGGGCACGGTTCCGCAACTCGCTGGTCGAGGCGGCGCCGGGAAGCTGGCCGGCGCTGCGCAACCTGGTGGTGGACGACGAGGGCCGCGCCTGGCTGGCGCTTCCCGCGCCGCGCGACGCGGCGGGCGAGTGGCTGGTGTACCACCCGGACGGCCGCTTTGCCGGCTCGGCCGTGCTCCCCGCCGGCACCGACGTGCTGCGCGTGGCCGGAGGCCGGGTGTACGCCGTGCACGTGGACGAGCTGGACGTGCCCCGGCTGGTGGTGTACCGGCTGGACGGACTTCGCTGACCTTTCCGGACCGAGACACTCCGACCGGAAGGTCCCCCCATGCGCAACCCCATACGGCCGGCCGCGCGCGCGCGGCCGGAGCCCGTCAGCTCTCCCGGCCTTCTGGCACCCGAGTCGCTGCGGTTCGCCGCGCAGGCGGCGGGGCACGCGCACCCCGTGCTGCTGCTGGGCGAAACCGGGTGCGGAAAAACGCACCTGGCGCGCGTCATTCACGATTCCAGCCCCCGCGCGGCCGGGCCGTTCGTGCGGGTGAACTGCGCGGCCATCCCCGAATCGCTGTTCGAGCGCGAGCTGTTCGGCCACGCCCGCGGCGCCTTTACCGGCGCGCACGAGGCGTCGGCCGGGTTTCTCGAGGCGGCGCACGGCGGAACCCTGTTTCTGGACGAGATCGGCGAGCTTCCCCTTTCGCTGCAGCCCAAGCTGCTGACGGTGCTGGAGGAGGGCGCATTCCGCCGGCTGGGGAGCACCCGCGAGACGGTGGTGGACGCGCGGGTGATGGTGGCCACCCACCGCGACCTGGCGGAGCTGGTGCGCGCCGGAGCCTTTCGGCAGGACCTGTACTTTCGCTGCTGCGCCTTTCAGCACCGCGTCCCCGCCCTGCGCGAACGGCTGGACCGCCTGGACGAGCTGGCCGCCGGGCTGATGGAGCGCAACGCGCCGGCCGGGGTGCCTTCCGCCTCGCTCACCGACGACGCGCTGCGCCGCCTGCGTGCGCACGCGTGGCCGGGAAACCTGCGCGAGCTGGAGAACGTGCTGCGGTACGCCACCGTGGTGGCCGAGGGCGCGCCGGTGGAGCCCCGGCACCTTCCCGAGCCGCTGTGCCGCCCTCCATCGCTCGCCGCGTCCCCGTCCCCGTCCCCGGCCAACGGCGAGCCGGCGCCGCGCTACCGGCCCCCGGCCACCCAGGCGGAGGAGTGTGAGCTCATCCGCCAGGCGCTCCGGCTGGAGGGCGGCAACCGCACCCGGGCCGCGCGCCGGCTGGGGATGTCGCGCAGCGCCCTGTGGATGAAGCTGCGCATCTACGCCCTGCGGCTGGACGGCGACGCCGGCGAGGACGAGCGTCCAAACGTGTTTGGACAGCGTGCAAATACCCCCCTGGTCCTTCCCATCCACGGGGGAAAGAGGGCGGTGGGTGATGACTAACCTACGCGTTGACAGAGGTTTGCGCGTTCCGGCCGCGAACGCGTGCGTTCGGCATCCGCGTTGCCTTTCCAGGGGGCGCCACCCGAGCGGGTGGCGGAACGTACACACCCTGTCCAGAGGTGACCCATGAAGCGCACCGTTCTCAACCTGTTCGCCCTTTCGCTCATCCTGGGCGGCGCGGCGCACCTGCAGGCCCAGCAGATCGCCCCGGTCGACGAGGGCGGCATCTGCTGCACCGCCGGCAACGGATCCAAGTGCTGTGGACCCAAGGGCTGCGAAGCCGGCCAGGCGGGCTGCTCGGCCTGGTAGCCGCGGCTCCACCCACACCGGTCCACGACGTCCTTCACGAACACCCATCCAGGAGATTTCCATGAAGCGCACCTTCCTCAACCTGTTCGCCCTGACCCTCATCCTGGGCGGCGCCGCGCGTCTGCAGGCCCAGCAGATCGCCCCCGTGGACAACGGCGGCGTCTGCTGCACCGCCGGCGACGGCGACAAGTGCTGCGGAAACGCGGGCTGCAAGGCCGACGCGAGCTCGTGCAGCGCCTGGTGACACGTCCGGCTGGCCGCCCGTGGAGCTTCCGCGGGCGGCCAGCCTCGTTTACGGAGCTCCGCCGCTCCGACCCCTTCCCCCGCAGCCAGCCGGCCCATCCATGAAGATTGCCCTCTCCGACCTGTTTACCGGCGTGATGGCCGTGTGCGCCCTGGCCGTCACCGGCCTGGTGGTGAAGAACGAGCTCGCGGGTCCCCCGCCCGCGGCGGCCGCCGCTCCGGAGGTGAAGTTCCTCAGCAACTGGCGCAGCGTCTCGCGCGAGGGCGTGGTGCTGGGACGTCCCGGCGCGCCGGTGCAGATCATCGAATTCTCCGACTTCCAGTGCCCGTTCTGCGCACGGGTGCAGGCTTCGCTGGCCGAGGTGCGCCGGCGCCACCCCGACGACGTGGCGGTGGTCTTCCGGCACTTTCCGCTCACGGCCATCCACCCCCACGCCACAAAGGCCGCCGAGGCCAGCGCCTGCGCGGGCGACCAGGGCCGTTTCGAGCCGTACGCCGACGCCCTGTTCGCGCGGCAGGACGAGATCGGCACGGCGTCGTGGGACGATTTCGCGCGTGCCGCGGGGGTGCCGGACCTGGCCACCTTCGGGGAGTGCATGCGGACGGGAAAGCATGCGGCCACGGTACGCCGCGACGCCGACGCCGCGGCACGGATCGGGCTGCGCGTTACGCCCACCCTGATCATCAATGGGCGCGGTGTGGCGGGGATGGTGACGGCGGACGAGCTGGATGAGCACGTGCGCGCGGCACTCCGCGGCGCCGGGACGCCAACCCGGGCAGAGTGATCCGTGAGGGTGGGCGCGGCCGGCGCAGGTTACGGTTGGATGAAGGCCGCCCTCGCGGGGCAACCGTGGCACCCCAGCCGGTGTCTACCTCCTCGTGGCCGGATGTGGAAGGTGCGGCCGAGAGGTAGCGCGCCTTTGCCGACCGATTGCGGTTAACCGCTGCCCCGGTTAAATTTACGGCCCTGCTCCGTCCACTTGCCGGCCGAGTCCCTTCCCGCAATTTCGCCGCGTGAGCATGATGCCCTCCCGACGCACCCTCACCACCACCGCCGTGGCCGCGGTCGTCCTTGCCGCCGGCGGGATCGCCGTCTACGGACGCATCCAGAGCGCGGACGCCGCCTCCGGCGAGACGGCGAAGGATTCCACCGCGCCGCTGGTGCAGACCTCCGCGTCGGGGACCTTTGCCACGGACGTCGCCATCCCCGTGCAGGGCACGCCCGCCCTGCGCGGCGACCTGGTGATGTCGGTGAGCGCGGCCGGGCAGGCGCAGGCGTGGCAGAAGACGGTGCTGGCGGCGCAGGTGAACGGACGCATCGTTTCGCTGGGCGTGCGCGAGGGCGACGCCATCCGCGGCGGACAGACGGTGGTGGGGCTGGACGGCGCCGAGTACGCGCTGGCCGTGGAAGAGGCCCAGGCCGCGCTGGCGGACGCGCAGAACAAGCTGCGCGAGGCCACGCTGCTCGATGAAACCATCTCCGACCCGGCCGTGCGCGCCGACCGGCAGGCGGCGGCCCGCATCCGCAGCGGCGTGCCCGCGGCCGAGGTGCGCCTTCGCCGCGCCCAGCTGGACCTTACCCGCATCCGCACCGCCTCCCCGTTCGCGGGGCGGGTGGCGACGCTCAAGGTGGTGCCCGGGCAGTGGGTGCGGCAGGGTGACGAGCTGATGACGGTCGTGTCGCTGGACCCGATCCGCGTGGAGGTGCAGGTGCTGGAGAGCGAAATCTCGCACCTGTCCCCCGGCCGCACCGCCAACGTGAGCTTTGCCGCCTTTCCGGGTGAGACGTTCACCGGCCGCGTGCAGACCATCAACCCCATCGTGGAGAGCGGCACCCGCACGGCGCGCGTCACCGTGCTGGTGAGCAACCCCGGCGCCCGCATCCTTCCCGGCATGTACGCCCGCGTCTCGCTGCAGGCGCAGCGCTACGCCGATCGCGTGCTGGTGCCGCGCAGTTCCATCCTGGAGCGCGACCGCCGCTCCATGCTCTTTGTGTACGAGCCGGGGAGCGCGGACGGGCTGGCCAAGTGGCGCTACGTGACCACCGGCCTGCAGAACCAGACGCACGTGGAGATCCTTTCCGAAGGCGTGGAGACGGACAGCGTAAAGGCCGGCGAGATCGTGCTCACCGAAGGCCATTACACGCTGATCCACGACGCCCGCGTGCGGCTGGTGGAAGACGCGAAGCAGGAAGGCGGGCGGCCGCAGTAGGTGAACGGGTGAACGGGTGAACGGGTGAACGGGTGATGGCGGTGCCCGCCGGGTTTGGCGGGAGCGGATAAACTCGCCGCAACAAAAGCGGAAAGCCCCGCAAACTGCGCGGGGCTTCAACCGCGAGAAAAGCAGCAAGAACGCGCCCCGGTTGCAGACGCGCAGGTGCCTGGAACACCGCACACCGCCGGGCCGCCGAGTCCACGCAGGTGGACTTTGTGTAGTTGTTGCCGCGAATTTATTCGCTCCTGCAGGCGGATCGCACGGGCCTTTCCAACTACGGGTCGGGACCCCAGCCGGCGAACTGCACGGGCCTCTCCGATGACGCGTCGCCGCCCCGGCTGCGGACGCGCCGGTGCCTGGAACGCCGCACACGGCTGGGCCGCCGAGTCCACGCAGGTGGACTTTGTGTAGTTGTTGCCGCGAATTTATTCGCCCAGGCAGGCGGGCCGCACAGGTTTTCCCCGATTTCACGTCGGGCGCCCGGGCAGGCGGACGGCACGAGATCTGGCCCTGTTCGAAGCCGGATTCACGCGGCGGCGCGTCTTTCCGGACGATGGCTCGCCATCCGGAGCCCGGCGGCAAACTGGTGGTATCAACCAATCCGATCCGATGGTACGGCTGGACTACGCGCTGATCCGGCAAGCGTGAGCCAGCGTCCGTCTCGACACGACGTTTTCCCCAATCCTGGTCCACGCATGACCCGCACGCACACGTCTGCCCTTCTTGCCCTGCTGCTGGCCTCGCCCGCGCCGCTCGTGGCGCAGAGCGCCCAGCAGCCGGACACCGCCGCGCTTTCGCTGCAGCAGGCCCAGCGCATCGCCGAGGAGAACAACCCCACCTACCGCCGCGCCCTTACCGAGGTGGGCACGGCCCGCGCCGACGTCCGGCGCGCACGCGGGGCGTTTCTCCCGTCGCTCAGCCTGAGCCTGAGTGCCGGCGCCAACTTCAGCCGCAGCGTGAGCGCCACGGGCCCCTTCGGCGAGCCGCTGGAGAGCCCGACGGTGCTGATCAGCGAAACCAGCTCGTCCACCCAGTCGCTGTCGCTGGGCCAGGTGACGCTGTTTGACGGAGGGCAGCGGCTGCGCGAACTGCGCGCCGCACGCGCGGGAGAGCAGGGCGTCGCCGCGCGCGTGGAGGGCGCCGAGCTGACCGTGCAGGCCGACGTGACCCGGCGCTACTGGGTCGCCGTGCGCGCCGACCGCGGCCTTCGCCTGGAAGAGGAGCTTCTGGCAAGCGCCCGCGACCGGCTGGAGATTGCCCGTGCGCTGGTGCGGGTGGGCGTGCGCGGCCCGCTGGACGTTCTGGGCGCCGAGATCACCGTGGCCGAGCAGGAGCAGGCGCTGGAGCGCGCCCGCGGCGAGGCGCGCGTGGCCCAGCTGGACCTGCGGCAGGCGATGGGGGTGATGGACGGCAGCTGGCTGCGCCTGACGGACGAGCCGGCCGCCATGTTCGACCCGGCGGCGCTGGACGCCGACGCCCTGGTGCAGCACGCGCTGGCCGTGCACCCGCGCGCCCAGCGGGCCAACTACGTCATCACCCAGTCCGAGCAGCGGCTCGCCGCGGCCCGCGCCACCCGTCTGCCCCGCCTGGCCCTGGGCGCCAGCGTGGGCCGCGGCCAGACGTTTCGCGAGCCGTTCACCGGCTTTCACACGCTCAACCCGGACAACCGCAGCGCCGGCGTTACCCTGGGGGTGACCATGCCCCTGTTCAACGGCTACCAGACCGCGTACCAGCTGCAGTCCGCCCGCGCCAACCGCGACGCGGCGGCCGAGGACGCGCGCGGCGAGCGGCTGTCGCTGGAGCGCGAGGTGCGTGGCGCGCTGGTGGACCTGGACAACGCCTATCGCGCGGCCGTCAACGCCGAGCGCACGCTGGGGCTGAACCGCCAGCGGCTGCAGCTGGCGCAGGAGCAGTACCGCGTGGGCGGACTTACGCTCAACGACCTGACGGACGCGGTGGAGCGCGCCGCCCGCGCCGAGCGCGACGTGCTGCGCACCCGCTTTGAGTTCGCCACGGCGCTGGCCACCCTGGAGGAGCGCGCGGGCCGTCCCGTGCGCCCCTGATCCGCGGTCCCACCCTCCGCGTCCGGCAGCCCTCCTCCCATGTCGCTTCCGCGCGTCGCCATCTCGCGGCCGGTGGCCGTGGCCATGTTCTTCCTGGGCGTCGTCTTTCTGGGGCTGCTGTCGTTCGCGCGGCTCCCCATCGACCTCCTCCCCGACGTCGCCTACCCCCGGCTGGTCGTCTATACCACCGACCAGGGCGCCGCCCCGGCCGAGGTGGAGCGCTTCATCACCGAGCCGGTGGAGCAGGCCATCAGCACCGTCCCCGGCGTGCAGGGGGTGGAGAGCGTGACCCGCGAGGGCGCATCGCTCGTCACCGCCCGCTTTGCGTGGGGGACGGACATGGAGTTCGCGGCGCTCAACGTCCGCGAAAAGCTCGACAACATCCGCGACAACCTTCCCGAACTGGCCACCCGCCCCGTCGTCCTTCGCACCGACCCGCGCAGCGAGCCCATCCTGGCGCTGAGCGTGGCCGGCGGGCGCGACCTGCCGGGGTTGAAAGAGCTTTCGGAGCTGGTCTTCAAGCGGCGGCTGGAGCAGATCGACGGCGTGGCGCTGGCGCAGGTGACGGGCGGGGTGGAGCGCGAGATCCACGTGGAGGTGGATCCGCGCGCGCTGGAAAGCTTCGGGCTGACCGTGCAGGACGTGTCGCAGGCGCTCAAGGACGCCAACGCGGCCGCGCCGGGGGGGACCATCCGCCGCGGCCGCTACCGCTACGCGCTGCGCACGCTGGGCGAGCTGCAGGGGACGGAGGAGATCGCCGCCGTGCCGCTGCGCAAGGCGAACGCGAAGATGGACTCCACCGGCGCGCTGGTGCTGATGCGCGACGTGGCGCGGGTGGAGGACGGCTTTCGCGAGCGCGAGTCCATCGCCCGCTACAACGGCCAGGAGGCCGTGGGGCTGATGGTGTTCAAGAACGCGGACGCCAACACCGTCCGCGTGGCCAGGGAGGTGGATCGCACGCTGCGGCAGCTGCGCCGGGAGTACCCGGACGTCCAGGTGGAGGTGGCCATGAGCCAGGCCGGCTTCATCTCCGACGCGCTGACCAACGTGGTGCAGGAAGTCATCCTGGGCGGCATCCTGGCGTTCCTGGTCCTCTTCCTGTTCCTGCGCGAGGCGCGCTACCCGGTCGCCATCGCCCTGGCCATCCCCATCTCGCTGATCGCCACCTTCGCGATGATGCAGGCGGCCGGCGTGTCGCTCAACATCCTGTCGCTGGGCGGGATGGCGCTGGGGGTGGGGCTGCTGATGGACAACTCCATCGTGGTGCTGGAGAACATCTTCCGGCACCGCGAGCTGGGGCTGCGCGCCCGCCTGGCGGCCGCCGTGGGCGCGGAAGAGGTGCAGCGCGCCATCACCGCGTCCACCCTCACCACCATCGCCGTCTTCGGCCCCATCGTCTACGTGGAAGGGGTCGCGGGCGAGCTGCTGGGTGCGCTGGCCCTTACCGTCGCCTTTTCCCTGCTCGCCTCCATCCTGGTCGCCGTCACCCTGCTCCCCGCGCTGGCCGCGCGATGGGAGGGGGAGACGAAGCGGGTGGGCGAGGGGCGGATCGCACGCTTCTTCGCGCCGCTGCTGGACGGCTTCGACCGCGGGTTTGCGCGCTTCGCCCGCTTTTACGAGCGCACGCTGCACGCGGGGATGGCGCACCGGGGGCGGACGATGGCGGTGGCGTTCGGGCTGCTGGCGGTCGGTATTCTGGTCGGCCTCTCCCTTCCGCGCGGCGTGCTGCCGGAGGTGGACCAGGGGCAGTTTCGCCTGCGGGTGGAGCTGCCGCAGGGAACGCCGCTGGAGCGCACGGCGGAGGAGGCGGCGCGGCTGGAAACACTGCTGGCGGCCGATCCCGGGGTGGCGGCGACGTTCACCCGCGTGGGGCGGCAGGTGGCGGTGGCGGGGATGGACGATCGTGAGAGCGGGTTGAACACGGCGGTGGTGGACGTGCGGCTGAAGGAGGGCGAGCGGACGGCGGCCGCGCTGGAGCGGCTGCGCGACGGGCTGCGGACCTTTCCCGCCGGCGCGGTGACGATGGAGGCGGGGCAGGCGACGGCGCTGGGCAAGCTGCTGGGTGGTGGGGAGGCGGACCTGGCGGTGCGGGTGCGCGGGGAGAACCTGGACCAGGCGATGGCGTACGCGGCGGCGGCGCAGGCCCGGCTGGCGCGCGAGCCCGCTTTGCGCAACGTGCGGGTGGGCACGGAGATGGGGCAGCCGGAGATGCGGGTGGAGATCGACCGCGAGCGCGCGGCGGCGTTCGGGGTTGACCCGGCCCGGATCGCCGCGACGGTGCAGGACTACATGCAGGGCGACGCGGCCACGGACCTGGTGGAGTTCGACCGCAAGGTGCCGGTCGTGGTGCGGCTGCCGGAGGAGGCGCGGCGGAGCGCCAGCACGCTGGAGGAGCTGACGATCGACGGGGTGCCGCTGCGCGAGCTGGTGCGCGTGTACGACGCGGCGGGGCCGGCGGAGATCCGGCGCATCGACCAGTCGCGGGTAGTGACGGTGCACGCGGACGTGGCGTCCGGCGGCGTGGACGAGGCGGTGGCCACGGTGCAGACGGCGCTGAGCGCCACGCCGGCGCCGCACGGGCTGCGGGTGGAGATCGGCGGCGAGAACGAGGAGATGCGCAAGGGCTTCCGCGACCTGGGCTTCGCCTTCCTTCTCGCCGTTCTCCTTGTCTACATGCTGCTGGCGGCGGAGTTCGAGTCGCTGCTCCTGCCCTTCATCGTCCTGCTCGCCGTTCCGCTTGCGGCGGTGGGCGCCACGCTGGCGCTGTGGGTGACGGGCGCGGGGATCAACACCATGTCGCTGATCGGGATGGTCATATTAGTGGGCATTGTGGACAACGACGCGGTGGTGAAGGTGGATTTCATCAACCAGGCGCGAAAACGGGGGATGGCGCGCCGGGAGGCCATCTACGCGGCCGGCCACGCGCGCATGCGGCCCATCGTGATGAACACCATCACCGCCATGCTGGGCCTGCTGCCGATGGCGCTGGCGATCGGCCCCGGCGCGGAGCTGCAGGCGCCGCTGGCGATCGCCGTCTTCGGCGGGCTGCTTTCCGCGACCGCGCTGACCCTCGTCGTCATTCCCGTTGCGTATGATCTGCTGGACGAGGCGGGGGAGCGGATTCGCGTCTTCTTTGGCCGCCCCGCCGTGGTGCACGCGGAGCCGGAGGTGCAGGTGCCGGCTGGCCTGGCCGCGGGGGACTGACCGGGCCCTCCGCCCGAGGGCCGATGGGCGCTCCCGGCAGGCAAGCGTTTCCACATCAACGGGTTGGGCCAGGCGGAACCGCACGCGGGAGTCACGCCCCCGATGGGCGCGCCTCCCTTCGTTTCGTCGATGTGTGCGGACTTGCGTGAGAGATTCGTTCTCCATCTGCAAAGCCGTCAACGGCTGGCACTATTTTCCCGGCCTCCAACGGCCACTTCCTCTCCAGGAGCGCGTTCTTGATGCCAATCCGGAATGGATTCGATCCACGACGGCTTTTCGGGAGCGGAGCGGGGACCGTCTGCTCACTGGCCGTGGCGCTCCTGATCTCGGCGTGCGGGCGCGACTCCGGCCGGGCGCGGCCGGAGGCCACGACCGCGCCCGCTGCGCCAAAGGGGACGATGGAAAGCGCGGTCACGTGGGAGCGCGAGTTCACGCTGCAGGAAAGCGACGAGACGGTGAACGTGATCGTCCGCGCGCAGCTGGACCCGCGTGGAGGCTTTCTGATCGCGGACGAGCAGGAAGGATTCGCGCGCCGGTACGATTCGGGGGGCAGGCTGCTGGCCCAGTTCGCGGGCAAGGGGTCGGGCCCGGGCGAGTTCATGAACCTGCTGCGCGTTCTGCGGCTTCCCGACGGCACCCTGGCCGCGTTCGACATCTTCAACAAGGTGGCGTTCTTCGACTCGGCCGGCACCCGGGTGGTGCGCACCGCCCGCACACCGGTGGCGCCGCTGCACTCGGTAACCCTGCTGGACGATTCCCTGGTGGTGCTGGGTGGCGGGCTGGCGGACGGAACGGAGAACGACCTGCGCATCCACGTCTGGAACCTGAAGTCGGATTCGCTGCTGGCCAGCTTCTTTACCCCCGCGCTCCCGTCGCGGGCCCACGTGATGGCCGCGGGCTCGGCGGGGTGGGTAGGCGTGGACCGGCGAGGCGACACGCTGGCCGTGGTCTCGTCACTGGCCGACACGGTGTACCTGATGACGACGGGCGGACGTATGCTGGAGCGCATCCCCCTCCCTTCCAGGGCGTTCCGCCGGCTGGACCCCGCGCGGCCGCTTCCCGACGCGCGTGGGGGGCTGGTGGCGGCGCGCGAGTGGTTCGGCTCGTTCTCGCTGATGTCGGACGTGTTCTGGATGGGCGACACCTTTCTTGTCCAGTTCCAGGACCGTACCGGACCGCAGCCCAGCTGGCGCCTGGTGGGGATGGGGCGCGACGGCCGGCAGACCTTCGAGGTGGTCGACTCGCCCATGCTGCTGGCGGCGGACCGGGCGTCGGGGCTGCTGTACTTCGTGTCCCCTCGATCGGAAACGCCCAACGTATGGCGGGCCGCGCGGCTGGTGCGCCCATGAGCCGGCGCGTCATCCTGGGGCTTGCCCTGCTGCTGGCGTGTGCTGGCTGCGGCACGGCGCGGCCGGCCGCGTTCGAGCTCGGCAGCGAGCTGGCGGGCCGGCTGCTGCCGGGGGATGCGCCCGGCAACCGCCTGGTGTGGGTGCTTCAGCCTGCCGACTACCTGCAGTGCGCCTCGCACGCGCGGGAGATTCGCCGCGTGCAGCGGCAGGCCGGGGGCGGCATCGGCCTTACCCTGCTGGCGGTAGGTGGCCACCCGGAGTGGGCTCGCGCCTTCGTGGCCCGGGAGCGGCTGGAGGCCACCGTGGTGGCGGTGACGCCGGACGTGTTCCGGCGCGAGTTCGGGCGCGGGCCGGTGTCGGCGCTGTACGTGGTAGACGGCACGCGGGTGCGCGGGTCGTTCTCGGTGGTGGAGCGGGCGGAAATGAAGCAGGGCGAGCTGTCGCGCGTCCTTTCGGGTGTAGAGTAGGCGGGCGGGCGAGTACCGGGGCGCGGAACCCCACACCATTTTCGAAGGAGCGATGTATGCGTACCTTTCTGAAGCGGTCCATGCTGGCGCTGGCGGTCATTACGCCCGCCGGCCTGACGACGGGTGGTGGCGTTTCCAGTTCCCAGGCCGAGGGCGGTTCACATCAGTACTACCTGGGAACGCAGGGCGAAAGCTGCAGCGGCGGGTGCCTTTCCGATCGGCACATCTGCTGCACCATCGTGATCAACGAGCACTGACGCGGTAGGTCCTTCCCATCCGCGCCCCCGGTAGTCTCCCGCTCGCAAACTTCTGCCTCCGCGCGGCAGAGGGTCCCGCACTTTGTCGGAGCCGGTGAATGGAGAGGATTCTTGTTCTGGCCGCGGGTGCGGCGCTGTCCCTGGGCGCTTGCACCCGCGCGCCTTCGGCACCCCCCGAGCTTGCGCCCGGCGCCCGGGTGCAGTTCATCGCCCCCGGATCACCCACGTGGACGGGCGGCATCGTGGGAAGGGTGGAGGAGTGCACGGCGCTGATGGTCCCCGACAGCTGGGACAGCGCCAGCGGCTTTCGCGTAGTCCGCATCGATTCCCTGCGTGAGCTGCGGGTCAGCACGCGGTTCGACGGCCTGGCCGGAGAAGACGGCAGGCGCCGCACCGTCAAGCTGCCGCTGGACAGCGCCGGCGAAGCGTGGACCACGCTGCCGGTAAAGGCGGTACGCGCCCGCTACGGCGGCTGCGCGCCCTGAGCCGGGATCCGGCGTGAATGCCTCCGCGATTCCGCGAACGGCGCCGCCTCCCGCACAATACGCGGGTGTCCGGCGCGCGCTGGGTTTGGGATCGCGCCCGCGGCGAGATCCACGCGTAATGTCCCCTCCAGGTCAAAAGCGCCGAAGCTGATCCGCTGCCGGGAGCACGCGATCGACCGGACCCATCGGATGCACCGTGGCTGGATGGTCGCCGGCGTGCTTGCGTGACGCACCTGGCGGGGAGAAGATCCAGACGACACGTCCGTCCTTTCGCGCCGCTCTACGGAAACCGCCGGCGGTCCAGGCTCGGCGATGACGTGCGGGGCGTCTGATGCCGGGCTCCGCGGCTCGGGCTTGCGGACGTAAGCCAGCCTCGTGCGGTGCGTCCGCAGGACGATGGAGCGTGACGGATGCGCCGGGGGTTCGCACCGCACGGGTGTGCGACTTCGCCGAATCTTCTCATTCCTCGGTCCACGGGCGTGGCGACGCTTTTCGTGGCAGGCATCCTTTCTTGCTCGCGCGGCCTCCAATCTTCTACTCCGTTCGAAGCACACGACGCCGTCGAACCCTCCGGCCGCCATGATCCGCATTCCCTTCCTTTCACGTGCTTGCCTCCCGTCCATCCTCCCGGCGGCGCTCCTGCTTCCGCTGGCGGCGTGCGGCGGCGACGCGGCGGCCGCGGGGCCGAGCGTCCGTGACAGCGCGGGGATCCGCATCGTGCAGAACGACGCGCCGGCGTGGAAGCAGGGGCAGGAGTGGCGCGTTTCCGCGGAGCCGGTGACGGACATCGGCGTGGCGGAGGGGGACGTGCACCAGCAGTTCGCGCGGATCGCGGACGCGCAGCGGCTTTCGGATGGCACGCTGCTGGTGGCGGACGGGCAGGCGAACGAGCTGCGGGCGTTCGACGCGCAGGGGAAGTACCTGCGCACGGTGGGGCGCTCGGGCGGCGGGCCGGGGGAGTTCAAGGCGGTGGAGCTGATGTACCTGCTGCCGGGCGACACCGTCGCGGTGTTCGACTACATGGGCGGCCGCCTCTCCTACTTTGCGCCCACGGGTGCGTTCGTGCGCGGCGTGACCCTGCAGCCGGTGGACGGCAAGCTGCCGCCGCGCCCGCTGGGCTTCTTCAGCGACGGGCGGATGCTGGTGAAGCCGCTGTACAATCCCAACTTTGTCGACAGCCCCCGGCGCACGCGCGACACGGTGGCCCTGGCCGTGTACTCCGCCGCGGGCACGCAGGCCGCCTCGCTGGGGCGGGTGCCGGGCGAGGAGTCGGTGACCATTACGGGGGGCGAGGGGGGCAACCAGATGATGGTCCGCGACCAGCCTCCCTTCGGCCTGGCGACCTCGTTCGCGGTGCAGGGCACGCGGCTGCTGGTGGGCGATCCCGCACGCTACGAGCTGGTAGAGCGCCGGCCCGACGGCGCGGTGGCGCGGCTGATCCGCCGCGCCGGCGAGCGCGAGCCGGTGACGCAGGCAGACCGCGACGCCGCGATCGCGCTTCGCCGCGAGCGGATGGATGACCCGCGGTTCCGGCAGATCCAGGAGCAGCTGATCAAGGGCATCACCTTTCCCGAGCACAAGCCGTTCTTTACCGACCTGCGGATGGACCCCGCCGGCAACGCCTGGGTGCGCCGCCCCGCGGACCCCGACGCGGAGACGCCGTGGGACGTGTTCGACGCCGAGGGGCGGCTGCTGGGCACCGTGACCACGCCCGCCGGGCTGCGGGTGACGCAGATCGGCGCCGACTTCATCGTGGGCACCTGGAGCGACGAGATGGACGTTCCCCACGTCCGCGTCCATCGCCTCGAGAAGCCGCGCCCGTGATCCTGGGCTGTCCTCCCATTGAGTTGGTGGGTGCGTTCCTTTTGCGCCCGTGGGTGCTGGGGTGGACCGTGAATTGCGGCACAAACGGGATGGATCCACCGCGCTCCTGGAGGGGCGTGCGCCTTCCCGGCTGAAGGCGGGCAAGTGTTCGCGGCGGGCCGGGTCCACCTCTTCCCCGTGTGCCCATGCGACGCATCGAAACGGCTTTCGCGCTGCTCCTGGTGTGGGCGGGCGCTGCCCCCGGGGCCATGGGGCAGCCGGTACCCTCGCGGCCCATCACGTTCGCGGCGCGCGACGCGCCCACGCTGGAGCTGACCCAGGTGGTGCGGCTGGGGAGCATGGACGGCGAGCACGACGCGTTTGGCCGCGTGATGGACGCGGCGCTGGACCGCGCCGGGCGGATACTGGTAGCGGACGACCAGAGCCATCACGTGCGGGTGTTCGGCCGTGACGGACGGTACGTGGGAACCATAGGCCGCCGCGGGCGGGGGCCCGGCGAGTTCGAGAGCCCGTGGCGCGTGGCGACCGACGCCAGTGACAGCATCTTTGTGTGGGACGTGGCGCAGGCGCGGATCAGCGTGTTTGGCGGCAACCTGCGATTCGCCCGCAGCTTTGGCGTTCCGCCCCACTGGGTGGTGAGCAGCATCCGGTTTCTTCCCGACGGGAGGCTGCTGCTGGCGGCGTACGGGCGCAACGAGCGGGGGACGCTGCACGTGCTGAGCCGCACCGGGCAGGTGCAGCGCACGTTCGGCCCCGGGTTCAACGCCCCCGCCCTGTCCGGCTTCGAGTCCAGTCTGCTGGGAGGGAGCGCGGAAGTTACGGGCGGCGGGATCGTCTACTCCGTCAAGAGCCCGTACGAACTGTGGTTCTTTGGCCTGGACGGAACCCCGCACAGCCGCTGCCAGGGCCAGCGGGAGTGGACTACCAGCCCCGCCAGCGTGGTGGAGACCGGCGGCGGACGTACCGCCCTGAACTGGGATGGCTACACCCACTCCTACAACGTGGTGAGCCTTGGAAACGGGCTGTACCTGAACCTGGTGCTGGACCCGGAGAGCGACCGCACCACCATGGACGTGATCACGGCGGACTGCCGGCTGCTGCGGCGTACGGTGACGCAGGCCCCGCTCATGGTGCTCCGGACGGCTGGGTCGCGCATGGTGGCGGTTCGCAACCTTGAGTATCCGGAGGTGCTGGTGTACGAACAGCGGCTGGTTCGCTGAGGGGGAAATTCGGGCCGGGGCGCCGGCACCCACCCCTGAACCGGAGGCATCAACATGCAACGCTGGATACTTTCCCTCTGGACCGCCGCCGCGCTGTCGGCGGCGGCGGTTGCCCTGGCACCCGCCCGGGCAGACGCGCAGTGCTCATGGGGGTGCGCCTGCATGGGCAGTGCGTGCGGGTGCAACTCCAATGGCAACGGCTCCCGCTGCGACGCCAGCGGCAGTGGATGCGTGGTGAGCGGGTGCAACGTTACGCGGCTGTACTTTGCTCCCGACGGCTCCGTCGTGCGACTGGCGTCGGTGGAGGCGGACGGCCCCTCCGGCGAGCAGACGGAAGAGCCGGCCGCGCGGCCGGACGAGGACCTTGGCGGCACCACCCGCTGGGAGGCGGCCGGGGACGGCCGTTCCGTCGCCCGGCACTGCAGCGGCGTGGTCGTGGCGCGGTACTACGCGGCGGCGGAAGTGGCTGCCATTCGCGACGCGTCACGCACGCTGAGGCTGTGATCCACCCGCTACGCCCGCGAGCGTAGCGGGCGCGCCGAGGCAGCGTAGTCGATCGTTCTGAGCTGGAATCCCTTGCCGGCGCCATCGGACCCGTGCCCTCCATGCTCCCGGACCGCTTCGCGCGGCCGGGAGCCGTCCGATCCCCGTTCCGCCCCAAAGCACCCGCCTGCTGATGCCTGGACGTACCCGATGATCCGCTTTTCCATCCGCCGTCCCGTGGCCGTGGGGATGCTATACGCGGCGCTGGCCCTGCTGGGCGTGGCGTCGTGGCTCAACGTGCCCGTGGAGCTGCTGCCGGAGACGGAGCTGCCGCGGCTGCGCATCACGGCGCAGTGGCCGGGGGCGTCGCCGGAGGTGACGGAGGCGTTCCTCACCTCGCCCATCGAGGCGGCGGTGCAGCAGGTGCGCGGGGTGGAAAAGGTCACCAGCACGTCGCAGGAAGAGCGCGGCGTGATCGAGGTGCAGTTCGGGCGCGAGGCCGACATGGACTTTGCGCGCCTGGAGTTGAGCGAGCAGCTGGCGGCGCTGGACGAGAACCTTCCCGAAGGCGCGCTGCGTCCGCTCGTGGAGCCGTACGTCCCCGAGGAGTTTCAGAGCCAGAGCCGCCCCTTCCTGAGCTACACCCTCACCGGCCCGTTTACCCCCGAGGCGCTGCGCACGCTGCTGAAGGAGCAGATCGTCCCCGAGCTGCGGCAGGTGGACGGGGTGGCCGACGTGCAGGGGTACGGCGGGCGTGACCGGGTGCTGGAGATCGCCCTGGACGAGCGGCGCATCCTGGCGCTGGGGCTTACGCCGGACGCCGTGCGGCAGAAGGTGAGCGGGCTGGAGGACGTGCGCGAGGCGGGCGTAGTGCGGCGCGGGGGGATGCTGTACGCGCTGGCGGTGCGCGAGAACGCGGAGAGTGCCGCGCGCATCCGCAGGCTGCCGCTGCTGACGGACCAGGGGCGCGTGGTGCGGCTGGAGGACGTGGCCGTGGTGCGCGACACCTACGAAGAGCCGCGCACCTTTTACCGCATCGACGGACAGCCGGCGGTGAGCTTTCAGGTGGTCAAGGAGATCGGCACCAACGTGGTCCAGGTGGCGGACGACGCCAAGGCGCGGATGACGGAGGTGGAAAAGCGCCTTCCCGGCGGCGCCAGGGTGATCCTGGACCAGGACGAGAGCGACGCCGTGCGCGCCCAGCTCACGGACCTGCGCGGCCGGGCGCTGTCGTCGGCGGTGATCGTCTTCGTGGTCCTCTTCTTTTTCCTGCGCTCCTTTCGCTCGGCGGCGATCGTCTTTTCGAGCATCGCGTTCGCGGCGCTCATCACCCTCAACCTCATCTACTTTGGCGGGCTGACGCTGAACGTGCTGACGCTGATGGGGCTGGCGATGGGGTTCGGGCTCATCATCGACAACGCGGTCGTGGTGCTTGAGAACGTGTTTCGCCACGCGCGCACGGCGCCGGACGCGGAAGCGGCGGCGGAGCGCGGCGCGCGGGAGATGGTGCTTCCCGTGCTGGCGGCCACGCTGACGACCATCATCGTCTTCATCCCCTTCGTGTACCTGCAGGGCGAGCTGCGGCTGTTCTACGTGCCGCTGGCCATCGTGGTGGGCTTCACCAACCTGGCGTCGCTGCTGGTCACGTTCTCCTTTACGCCGGCGCTGGCGGGGCGGCTGCTGGGGAGCCGGGTCAAGCGCATCCGCGAGCGGGCGCGCGACGAGCGGCCGCCGGTGTACGCGCGGGTCTACGCGGCGCTGGTGGGCGCCACGCTGCGCCGGCCGTGGGTGGCGGTGGCGGCGTCGCTCATCGCGCTGGCGGGGTCCGGCTACCTGTTCGACAAGTACGTGACGCGCGGGACGGTGTGGCGGCCGTGGTACGAGGAGGATTCGTACATCCGCATCACCTTCGACCTGCCGCGCGGGGAAGAGCTGCAGCGCACCGACGCGCTGGTGCGGTACTTCGAAGAGCGGCTCAAGGCGATGCCCGAGGTGGCGCGGTTCACCACCAACGTGTATCCGCAGGCGGCGCAGATGCAGGTGGAGTTTCCCGACTCGCTGCAGGAAACGTCGGTGCCGCTCTCCGTAAAGGAGCAGATGGAGGCGTACAGCCACCAGTACGGCGGCGCGGAGGTGAGGGTGACGGGGTACGGGCCGTCGTTCTACGGCGGAGGCTCGTCGCCGCCCAACTACAGCATCCAGGTGCTGGGCTACAACTACGAAAAGGTGCGCGAGATCGCGGAGGACCTGGGGCGCCGGCTGCAGGGCTTTTCGCGCATTCAGGACGTGGACACCAACTCGTCGGGCGCCTGGTTTGAGCGTGACAAGGCCACGGAGGTGGTGCTGAACGTGGACCGCGCGGCGCTGGCGGCGCACGGGCTTACCGCCAGCGAGGTGGTGGGCCGGGTGACGGCGGCGGTGGGGCGCAACGGGCAGCGCGGCTATCTGCGCGTGGGCGACGAGGAGGTGCGCTTTTCGGTGGCGCTGGACGGGCACGAGCGGCTGGACGTGCAGGATCTGCAGCAGCTTCCCATCCCGGCGCCGGGCGGCGGGTCGGTGCGGCTGGCGGACGTGGCGCGGGTTGGGGAGCGCGAGGTGCTCAGCCGCATCATCCGCGAAGACCAGCAGTACCAGCGCACGGTGAGCTACGAGTTTCGCGGGCCCAACAAGCTGGGCGACAAGGTGCACGAGGCGGTGATGAAGACCACGCGCGTCCCCGCCGGCTACACGCTGGTGGGGCGTGAAGAGTGGAAGTGGTCGGACGACGAGCGCCGGCAGATCTACGGCGTGCTGGCGGTGTCGCTGGTGCTGGTGTTCATGGTGACGGCGGCGCTCTTCGAGTCGCTGCGGCAGCCGCTGTGCGTGCTGCTTACGGTGCCCATGGCGCTGATCGGCGTGTTCCTCACCTTTTTCTTTACCGGCGCCAGCTTTACCCGCGAGGCGTTCATCGGCGTGATCATGATGGGCGGGGTGGTGACCAACAACGCCACGCTGCTGGTGGATCACGTCAACCAGCTTCGCCGCGAGGCCGGCGTGTCGCTGCACGACGCCGTGCTGCGCGGCACGCTGGAGCGGGTGCGGCCGATCCTGATGACCAGCGCGGTGACGATCCTGGGCCTGCTGCCGCTGGTGATCGCCAGCGAGGCGGCCGACGCCAACATCTGGAACGCGCTGGGCTACGCGCTGCTGGGCGGCCTGGCGAGCTCCACCGTGCTGGTGCTGACGGTGACGCCTGCGCTGTACCTGCTCTTCGAGCGCGGCCCGGAGCGCAGGCGTGCGCGCGTCGCGGAGGCCGCGGCGGAGACGGCGTAGCTTTGCTGCGGTTTCACGCGGAGGCGCGGAGGAAAAGACGAGACGCGGAGAACGGCTGGGTGTTCTCCGCGTCCCGGTTTATTTCCGTGAAAATCCGGAGGGTCTGGCCTACTAATACAGGATAGCCTGCACCCAGTCTCCCTCCCCGGACGGATACCATGCCCTACATGCGCTTTGTGCTGAATGACGGAACGGAAGTCGAGATGGAAACCGACGCCGAGCCGATGGTGCGTCATCGCTCCACCATGCGCGGCGGCACTCCCGTGGCGGGGGCGCAGCGCTCGTTCCAGGAAGCGCTGGGCGCGGTAAAGCAGACCGTCGCGACGGCCATCGTGGAACTGCGCGACGCCTTTCCCGACCGCCCCGACGAGCTGGAGATCGAGTTCGGGATCAAGGCGTCGATGGAGGCGAACGGCCTGATCCTGGCCAAGGCGGCGGGTGAGGCCTCGTTTACCGTGAAAGCGCTGTGGAAGAAGCCGGAGGCGTCCTCAGACGCGTGACGTCCTGCTCCCGGATCCCGAAAGCAGTGGGTGGGGCCGATCACTGTCATTCTGAGGAAGGCGCCCAGCACGAGCGTGCGGAAACGCGCGGCAGCCCGTGCGCCGACCGAAGAATCTCTCTCGGAAACGCGCGGGTCCTCGCGCCCAAGCCGGTCGTAACCAACAGGGCCATCCGGCAGATTCTGCGGTCGGCGCACAGGCTCTGGTGCAACCCCACATACGCGCGGGTGCGCCTCGCTCAGAATGACACCGTCCGCGGATCGTGTCGGTTCAATCAGAGATGAAGCACGAAGACGCAGTGAACCGATGCGGTTCTCTGCGTCTTCTCTGTTCCTCCGCGTCTCCGCGTGACACGCCGTTCCGGACTCAGCGCGTAAACAATCCGCGGGGGCTCGGCATCAGGATCATACCGAATCCGGAAAAACTACATCGGAAGGTGCAGAGGAACCGGGAACCGCCAGAGGAACAGAGGTGATCCGCATTCCTCCTCTGTTCCTCTGGCTGTTCCCGGTTCCTCTGTATCCTGACCTCTGTTTCCTGTAGTCGCACTTGAGGTGAGGTGTTTTGCCGGATTTGGTATCAGACCTCCACTTCGACAATGCCGTCCTGATACTGGGCCAGCAGGCGGTCCAGGCGCGGGCGCGAGATGCCCAGGATGCGCGCGGCGCGGCTCTTGTTGCCGCCGGTGTGCCCCAGCACCCGCTCCACGTGCCGCCGCTGCGCCTGCGCCAGCGTGCCGATCTCGTCCTCCTCGCTGGCGGCTTCCGGCGCGGACTTGCCGTTCGCTTCGTGCAGCGCAAAGTGGTCGGGGCTTAGCGCGGGGCCGTGGGCCAGCACCGCCGCGCGGGTGATGGCGTTTTCCATCTCCCGCACGTTGCCGGGCCACGCGTGCTCCTGCAGCAACTGCATGACCCGCGGCGGGATGATGCGCACGTCCTTGCCCAGCTCGCGTGAGGCGCGGGCCAGCAGGTGCTCGGCCAGGATGGGGATGTCTTCCTTGCGGTCGCGCAGCGGGGGGACGTTGATCTCCACCACCCGCAGGCGAAAGTACAGGTCTTCGCGAAACTGGCCGGAGCGGATGAGCTCTTCGATGGGGCGGTGCGTGGCGGCGATCACCCGCGCCTGCGTTTTGCGCGGCCGCTCGCTGCCGACGGGGTAGAACTCGCGGGCCTGCAGCACGCGCAGCAGCTTGGCCTGGAACGACGGCGTGGTGTCGCCGATCTCGTCCAGGAAGATGGTGCCGCTTCCCGCCAGCTCGAACTTGCCGCGCCGGTCGCCCATGGCGCCGGTGAACGCGCCCTTCACGTGGCCAAACAGCTCCGACTCCAGCAGCGACTCGGCCAGGGCGGTGCAGTTGATGGCGACAAACGGCTCGCCGCTCCAGGGGGAGTAGTTGTGGATGGCGGTGGCCACCAGCTCCTTGCCCGTCCCCGTCTCGCCGCGGATGAGCACCGGCGTGCGCGACGACGCCAGCATGCCGATGAGCTTGTAGATCTCGATCATCTGCGGCGATCGGCCCACGCCGGCGTCCACCGGGCGGCCCGCGGGCGGGCCCTCGGGGGCCTCGCCGCCGCGGCGGCGGGCGGCGCGGTCGCGCAGGCAGCGGTTCACCACCAGCTCCAGCTGGTCCACGTCGACCGGCTTGACCAGGTAGTCGTACGCCCCGTTGCGGATGGCGTCGATGGTGGTGCGCATGTCCTCGTAGCCGGTGATGACGATCACGTCCACCTCCGGCATCCCCTTGTTGACGGCGTCCAGCAGCTCCAGCCCGCTCATCCCGCCCATCTGCACGTCGGTAAGCACCACGTCGGGGCGGTACTCGTGCAGCATGCCCAGCGCCTCTTCGGCGCTGGCGGCGGTGCGCACCTCGAAGTTGGCGCGCATGAAGTGGAACTCCAGCGCCACCAGCATGGCGGGATCGTCGTCGACCAGCAGAAGCTTTCGGCTCACGGGGAGGATCGGGGTGGGGGTGTCCACGACGGGAGGGCGCGCCGCTTCACGCGCAGGGGCAAGGCCCGAACCGCGGGGGCGGCGGGGGGATTCTCCGCCCCACCAGCGGGTTTCCCGGATTTACGTCCGGATACGATTCCGCGCGGCGCCGCAACGAAACGTTGCATTTGCAACGCTTCGATGCAAGCTTGTCGCTGATGGCGTAAGAGGGTAGGTCCCCTCTCCTCCCCCCGCGCGACACTTGCCGGGGAGGAGAGGGGTTCAGCGACGGCTCAGGGGATTCCGGCGCTGTCGGCCGGGCACCAGGGGGGGCGGCCCCAGCCGCGGCCGCTGCGTGCCGAGTCGGGCGCGTTGGGATTCGCCCGCGGCGGGGTGGTCCGGTACGTCTCGGCCTCGTTGGGCGGAGGCGTGTAGAACTGGCAGCAGCCGCTGGCGCACGCCATCCAGCCGTAGGCGCCGCCGCCGTCATCGTCCCCCGGGCCGGGCAGGACCGGCGTGCGGGGCCGCCAACGGGCCCGGGCACCGGCGGGGCGGGGGTGGTTGTCGCGGCAGTAGTAGAAGGTCCAGCTGCTCTCGGGCGCCACCACGGCATTCCGGCGGTCCCTGCTTCGATACACCAGCGTCGCCGGGCCGTCCGTGCTGCCCGCGAACATGAAGATGCTGTCGTTGGCGGGGATCGGTTCCCAGCCCTGCTCGGGATTGCCCGCGTAGGCGCTCTTCAGCACCATGATGGCCAGGATGCGCGAGCCACCGCTGTCCATCTGCTCGGGCGTGGTGCAGTAGGTGGTGGCCTCGGAAACGATCTGCACCTCCGCCGAGCCGCAGTCCTTGCAGAACCGGACGGTGGCCGTGCTGCTGTCCGACGGCTCGGCGAAGCGCGCGCCGATCTCCGTCATGTGCCGGCTGAAGACGGCCCAGGGCCCCGTAAACAGCTTGGGGTCCGTCACCGTGGGCGGGGCGGGGCAGGCGGCCGGGCCCGTGGCCTGGCTGGCGGAGGCGGCGGCCGCGTCCGCCTGGCGCGCCTCCGGGGCGTCGTCGTCCGCGCCGCCGCCGCAGGCGCACAGGGCCAGCGCCAGCAGAAGGCGGGATCCGAGCCGCGCCGCGCCTGATGGACGTGTGAGCGAGCTTCGCATGGTCGGCTCCATGAACCTGGGTGTGTGCGGGGGAACCGCCCCCGTTCGAGGGCGGTTCCGGATGGAGGGCGGGCTCAGGTGGTCGGCGCCGGGCACCAGGTGGGCCGCCTGCTTCCCGGGTTGGTTTCCGGGCCTTTCCCCTGCCCCGGAATCTCCTCGGTGATGATGGGGTTGGGCGGAGGCGTGTAGAACTGGCAGCAGCCGCTGGCGCACGCCATCCACCCGTAGGCGCCGCCGCCTTCGTCATCCCCCATCCCACCCTTGGGCGGATGGACGGGGCCGGGGGCACCGGTGACGTCGGAGCCGTTGCGCGGACGCCACCGCGCCTGTGCGACCTTGCCGCGCGGATGCGCGTCGCGGCAGTACCAGAACATCCACGCGGTGGGCGGCGCCGTCTTGCCGTTGGCGCCGTCCTGGTAGACCAGCGTGGCGGGCCCGGCGGCCAGCTTGGCGAAAAGGAGCAGGGTGGCACCCGGGTACAGCGTGTCGGCCCATCCGGCCTCGGGCGGAACGGTGTCCAGGACGGTGAACTGCCCCACGATGTGCGGGTGCGACTCCTTCATGTTGGCCGGGCTCAGGCAGGGCGTCAGGTTGGTGGAGCGGATCTCCACCGGCACCATCTGCTTGCACCCGTTGCACAGCTGGACGGTGTCGACGGCCACGTTCTCCGGGGTGTTGGGAAAAGTGACGTTGTGCGCCTTGAGCGAGTCCTGCAGGGCGCTCCACGAGCCGGTGAGCACGGCGTGGGCAAAGGCGGGCGGCGGGCCGGTGCAGGTGTCGGCGGCGGCGGGGGCCGACTCAGTGGCGGCGGTGGCGGCCCGCGTGTCGGCGGACGGGTTCGCGTCGCCCCTGGTGCCTTCGTCCTCCCCTCCGCCGCAGGCGCCCAGCGCCAGCGCGAGCAAAAGGGCGCGGGTGAGGCCGGCAACGCCGGCGCGTCCTGCCAGTGACGTACGCATCGTTCGTATCCCTCCATGGGGGTGATGGGAAGGGTCCGCGCCTCGATGGGGCGGGGGACCGCGGTACCGGCGCACCGTCCACGGCGCGCGGATGCCGGGCAAGGTACACCGTGTACCGGACAAAACAAACTGTTTGAATCTGCTACCGGCGCCCCGCCGGTCCGTCGGAACGCCGCTGGCCGCGCCGGGAGTACGGGACGATCCTGATGACGCCGCTTCTCGCCATTTTCCCGATTCCGGCTCCGGCCCCGCGCTTGCGCGGCCCTGTTCGCGGGTACAGTATGGGGGCACCCGCTCAACCTTGTTTCCCGCGGCCGTCAACCCGCCCGACAACCTGCCCATGTTCGTGCTGAAAGTGCTGGGAGGAGCCGCGCTGCTGCGTGGCGGGGTCCCGGTGACCGGCCGCGCCGTGCACCGGCGGCGGTTGGCGCTGCTGGCCCTGCTGGCCTCCGCGCGCGGGCGCATGGTGCGGCGGGAGCGGCTGATCGGCTACCTGTGGCCCGAGCACCCGGGCGACTCCGCGCGCCACCTGCTTTCCGAATCGCTGTACATCCTGCGCAAGGCGGTGGGGGAGGACATGTTCGTCTCCGCCGGCGACGAGATCGCGCTGGACCCGGCCACCGTGCGCAGCGACCTGGCGGATTTCCTTGCCGCGCTGGAGGCGGACGACCCCGAGGCCGCGGTGGCGGCGTACGGCGGGCCGTTTCTGGACGGGTTCGTGGTGGCGGACGCGCCGGAATTCGAGCGCTGGGCCGAGGAAGAGCGCGACCGCCACGCGCGGGCCTTTGCGCGGGCGCTGGAGCAGCTGGCCGAGGGGCGCGAGGCGGAGGGCGACTTTCGCGGCGCGGCGGAGTGGTGGAAGCAGCTGGCCCGGCACGACCCGTTCAGCTCGCGCATTGCCCTGCGCACCATGCAGGCGCTGGAGGCCGGCGGCGAGCGCGCGGCGGCCATCCGCCACGCCACCGCGCACGCGGCGCTGATGCGGGCGGAGATGGAGGCGGAGCCCGACGCGGCGGTGGAGGAGTTCGCGCTGCGCCTGCGCGAGGCCCCGCGCAGCGCCGAGCCCACGCCGATGCCCACGTTCGCCGCCGCGCCCGGCGGGCAGGCGGTGGCCACGCCGGTGCAGGCGCCCGCCGCCGTGCCGGACGCGGTGCCGCACCCCGAAGCGGCGGAGGCGGTGGAGCCCCAGGCGCCCCCGCGGCCGTCCGCCGCGCCGGGGATCCGAAGGTGGCTGGCGCCGGCGCTCGCGCTGGTGGCGGTCCTGGCCGCGGTGGTGGTGGGGCTGGTCGCATGGCGCGGGGGCGAGGAGGGCGAGCCGGTGAACGCGTCCGTCTACATCGTCCTTCCCTTTGCCCAGCGCGGCACGTCGCCGGTCACGCCGGACCAGGCGGAGCTGCTGCTGCACGACGCCTTTTCGCGGTGGTCGGACCTGCAGCTGGTGGACGCGCAGCGCACCCGCGACCTGCTCTCGCGCAACGGGCCGCCGGAGAGCCTGCGCGAGGCGCGTCGCATCGCCCGGTCGGCGGGGGCGGGAAAGCTGGTGTGGGGCGAGATCACCCCGCTGGGCGACAGCATCATGGTGCGCGCGGCGCTGTACGACGTGGCCCGCGGCGGCGACCCGGTGGAATCCGCGACCATCCGCGTGGGGAGCGACCTGGGGGCGATCTCGGCGCGGTTCGGCACGCTGGCGTGGTCGCTGCTGGGGCGCACGGGCGACGCGCGCGACGCGGCGGGCACCACCTCGCTGGCGGCGTGGCAGGCGTACCAGCGGGGGCGCCTGGCCATGTCGCGGTGGGAGCTGGAGCGCGCGGGGGCGGAGCTGGAGCGCGCGGTGCAGCTGGACCCCGGGTACGCGGCGGCCCACCTGTGGCTGGCGCAGGCGGTGGCGTGGGGCGGGCTGGCGCAAAAGACCAGCTGGCGCGAGAACGCCGCGCGCGCCCTGGCCGACAGCGCGGAGCTTTCGGGCCGCGAGCGGATGCTGGCCGGCGCGCTGGTGGCGCTGGGGGAGATGCGCTACCCGGACGCGTGCGGGGTCTACGAGCGGCTGGTGGCCCGGGACAGCAGCGACTTCGCGGCCTGGTTCGGCCTGGGTGAATGCACCCGCGACGACCAGCTGGTGGTGGCCGACCCTACCAGCCCGTCCGGCTTTCGCTTCGAGAGCAGCTACCACCGCGCCGTGCAGGCGTACAGCCGCGCGCTGCGCACCATCCCCTCGTCGCACCTGGCGTTTCGCGGCGCGGGGTTCGCGCGGCTCAACGAGCTGCTGCGCACGGACGAGACGAACCTGCGCACCGGCTACCGGCGGGTGGGGGCGGCGGTGGAGGGGTTCGCCGCCTACCCGTCGCTGGCCGGCGACACGCTGGCCTTTGTCCCCTGGACCATGGCGGACGTGGCCGCGGTGCGCCCGGGAACGGTGCCGCCCACCCGCCGGGCCGCCACGCAGTACAGCCGCAGGGAGCTGCGCCGCATCACGCTGGAGTGGACGCGCGCCTTTCCGCAGAGCGCCGACGCCCACGAGGGGCTGGCGCTGGCGCTTGAGGCGCTGGGGGAGCTGCGCAACGTGCGGCAGGGCGCCCCCTCCGCCTTTGCCGAGCTGGCCCAGGCGCGAACGCTGACGACGGACCCGGAGCAGCGGCTGCGGCTGGGGATCGTGCAGGTGCGGCTGTGGCTGCGGGTCGAGGATTTTCGCCGCGCGCGGGCGGTCGCCGATTCGGTGCTGCAGCAGCGGCGAAACCCCGGGCCCGTCGACGCGCTGCGGCTGGCTCCGCTGGCGCTGCTTACGGGCCGTGTGGAGCAGGCCCGCGCGCTGCTGCAGACCGCCACGCCGCAGATGCGCTTTACCACGCCCATGGGGGAGAGCGTGAGCTTGCCCGCCCCGGTGCAGCGGGCGCTGGCGGACGCGATGGTGTACTCCGGGCTGGGGCTGGAGCCGGAGACGGGCGAAACCGAGGCGGCGCTGACGGGGCTGGTGAACGCCTGGTTCGAGCCGGCGGAGCGGGCCAAGGTGCGCGCGGCGGTGCTCAACGAGTCGCGCCGGCTGTCCTTTGGCGGCAACGTGGCGCGGGTGCGCGCGGCGCCGCTGGAGACGCCCGACTTTGTGGTGGAGATGCAGCAGATGCTCGCCCGCGGCGACGCGGCGGGCGCGCGGGCGCGCCTGGCCTCGCTGGCCCAGGGCCGCGGCGCCCGCGTCCCGGGCGACGTCACGCTGGACTTCACCTATCCCGAGGCGGAGCTGCACCTGGCCCTGGGCGACACGGCCCGGGCACTGGAGGAGCTGGACCGTGCGCTGCTGGCGCTGGAAGCGATGCCGTCCAGCGTGCTTACGCGAACGGAGCAGACGGGTGGGCTGCTGCGGGCCATGCGCCTGCGCGCGCAGCTCGCCGAAGTTCGTGGGGACCAGCGGACGGCCACGCGCTGGCGCACCGCCCTCGCCACCCTCTGGTCCGGCGGCGACGCCCGCCTGCGCCGCACCATCGACTGACGCGTTCTTCTCCTTCTCATGCGCGAGCGGCCCGCCGGACACTCCGGCGGGCCGCATCGTTTTGTTGCACCTGCCGAGAAAAGATGAGTCTCACACGGAGTCAACAGAGTCCACGGAGTTTTCTCGTGCCGTTTTCGCCGGGGTCGTGCCGGGTCCGCCAAAAGATTGGCCTCACACAGAGTTAGCAGAGTCAACAGAGTTTGCTCGCGTCGTTTCCTCCGCTTACATGATGTAGGCGGATTCCCAAGTGTCGGGTGCGGGTGAGGGATGTCGACGAGGCACACTCTTCTGTAGAGGTGTCGGGAACGGGAGGTAGATGGAATGCGGCAGGGGGCCATCCGCGTTTTTTTGAGGAGGATGGGGATCGATGAACGCCATTCCGGAGCGCACGAACGTACGTCGATCACACCACCTGATGCGCGATCTGGAGAGCCGTATCCTACTCCACAATCAGGAATGCGGATCGAAAGGGACCAATCGGTCCCAAAGAGGCACAGGTGACCGCCGGATCAGACGGGCCGATCCCTGGCCCCCGCTTATCTGGACGGTCGAGGAGGATGTCTGTGGCGGCGGTTGTAATAGAGTGTTCCAGGCGGGTGTACCTCCCCGTTACATGTCCGCAGAACAGGACAGTCGCGGACGCCGCGCTATCACCCTCTGTGAAGATGTGAACCATCAACCTCCGGAGAGGAGTGGATGGGGTGCGGAATCAACCAGCTAAGCCGTTGTATGGGGGCAGGTTGATTGGTTGATAGATAGGTTGATGTGGATGGGCGATTGCGTTGAGCACCCAGGACTAGCTTTGGGTCCAGATCGCGACGGAGACCGGCACCGCAGCCCTGACGAGGGGCAGAGCAGCCGGGGCGCGATCGGCAGAGTCCCCCCAGACCGCTGGACCGAGGCTAACGCAATGCGCACCACCCGCCGCCCCCGCCCATCGCGCCGCCACGAGGCCGACTCCCATGGCGCCGCCCCCATGGCGCTCGCCGCCGCCGAGATCCTGCAGGCCCGCCTGGGGCTGCTTCTCCTGGCGCAGAACCGCACCGCACAGCTGGCGTCCAGCCCCGTCGGCGCCACGTCCCGCTGGACACAGCTGGCCACCGACCCGCTCCTTCGCCGCGTGCTCGACACCCGGCCGGCCGTCACGTTGCGCACCGTCACCGACACGCAGCCGGAGGTTGTGCGAGACCGTTCGGTCGCGAACGCGCGGACGCTGGCGCGGCTGGAGGCGCTTGAGCGCCGGACCCGGCTGATGTCGGCGGTGAGCGAGGTGCTGGAGGCGTCGCCGGACACGGTGGCGGCGGGCGCGTCGGAACTGCTGTCGCGGCTGGGGTGCCTGCTGGTCCCCACCCTGGCCGACTTTGTCCGCATCGACATGCTGCGCGAAGACGGCACGCTGGAGGCTGGCGCCGTGGTGCACAACGGCCCCGCCCGCCGCGACGGGTGGATGCCGGACGGCGCCCCGGCGCTGGCGGAGCGCGTGGCCCGCGACGGCACGGTAGTGGTGCTGGCCGGCCGCACGGTTCCGGCGGGCTTTGGCGCCTTTGCCTGCCTGCCGCTGCGGGCACGCGGCCGCACGCTGGGCGTGATGACGCTGGGCACCACCGGCGCCGGCCTGGACGCCGACGACGTGCGGCTGGCGCAGGACGTGGCCCGCGCCACCGCCGTCGCGCTGGACAACGCCCGCCTTTTCGTGCAGGCGCAGGCCGCGTCGCGCTGCCGCGAGCAGGCACTGGCCGCCGTGTCGCACGAGATGCGCGGCCCGCTGCAGGTGATCTCCATCGCCAGCGGCGCGCTGCTGCGCGCGTGGCCGGCGGACGCCTCGCTCCTTCCCGAGCGCCGCCAGATCGGCGTGATCGCCGACTGCGCCGACCGCATGCGCCGGCTGATGACGGACCTGCTGGACCTGTCACGCATGGACGCCGGCAACTTCTCCGTCTCGCCCGAGCCGGCGCGCGTGGGCGCGCTGCTGAACGGCGCGGCGGAGGTCTACCGTCCGCTGGCCGAGCAGAAGGGGATCACCCTCTCCGTCTCCGGCACCCCCGCGCTGACGGTGATGCTGGACGAGCAGCGCGTGCACCAGGTGTTCGCCAACCTGATCGGCAACGCGGTGCGCCACACCCCCGCCGGTGGCACCATCACCCTTTCCGCCCGCGCCGAAGACGGCCTGGTGCGGCTCTCCGTGACCGACAGCGGCGCCGGGATCCGCCCTGAGAACCTGCCGCGCGTGTTCGACCGCTTCTGGACCAGCGGCACCTGCCGCGGCTGCGCGGGGCTGGGCCTGGCCATCAGCCGCGCCATCGTCGAAGCCCACGGCGGCAGCATGACCGCCGAGAGCCAGCCCGGCCAGGGCGCCACCTTTACCTTTACGCTTCCCCTCGCCAGGGCCTGAGGGCCCGGCTTCCCCTCCTTCTTCCCGCACGCCGCCCTGCCCGCAGTCTTCGCCTGCCCGGCCCGAGCCTTTGCTCGGGCCGGGCACTCTCTTTCATAAACAAAATGTTTCACGCCGCGTGAGCGCCGGCGCCTCGTGCCGGGCAGAAGGGTTTTTCTCATGGACATTCTGAGTCCCGGTTGCGCCGAGGGATCTCACGAAGCGAACCGGAATCCACCGGATATTTCTAAAACGTGCGTGTACTATGCGTGCGTGGCTACGTGCGGATGCCATCCTCCGCTTGCCGGTAGATGGAACAAGGTGAAGATTCAATCACGTGTGCACGCGTGATGGCCCAACGCGCGCGTTTCTCGCCTCTCACCGGACGAGCCGCCGTGATCGCATCCGCCCCCCCGCAGATCCCCCCGGACGTCCGGGACGCCTATCAGGGACTTTCCCCCGCCGCCGAGCGCTTTCTCGAGCACCTGCTGGAGCATCCCGAAGAGGGGAGTCAGCTGGAGGGGTTCGAAAAGGGGCTTCCCCCGTGGATGATCTTCAACGACATCACCCGCCTCACCTGGCCCACGTTCGTGGACGCGCGCCGGGTCGCGGAGATGGAGCGCGCCACGGCGGGCGTGTGCAGGCTCATCAAGGCCATCCCCGCCGTGGTCTTCGGCGGCGATCTGGACGCCATCGCCCGGTTCTACGGATACGAGGATCCCGGCATGCTGGAGATCCTGTTCGCCGCGCCCAACCACACGGACAGCACCGTTGCCCGCTGCGACTTCATCGATACGCCGGACGGGCTCAAGTGCTGCGAGGTCAACATGGCCACCAACCTCGGAGGCTGGGAGCACCGGTTCTGGAGCGAGCACTACCTGCCTCACCCCGTCATCACCGACTTTTGCGCGCGCGAAGGGATCACCCCGCGCGGCCGGGACGTGCTCCTCACCCTTTGCGAGCACATGATCGACGACGCCCTGAACAGCCGCGTGATCGACGAAGGGGGTGAGCTGAACGTGATGATGGCGCTGGACGTCGAGCCCAGTGAGGAGGCGCGGCGGGTGACCAGCGAGCTCTACGCCGAGCTGCTGCGCAGGACCGGGCGGGGGATCACGGGCGAGCTCTGGCTCTCCCGCGCACCCGCGGACGAACTGGTGGTCCGTGGCACCAGGGTATACCGCGGCGAGCGGCGGGTGCACGTTTTCTACGGCTACACCAACGAGCCTGTCCCCACCGCAGTGCTGCGCGCGCAGATCGCCGGCGCCATCCGTGTGTACAACGGCGGCCTCACGTACCTGTGGGTGGACAAGCGCAACCTCGCCCTCCTTTCCGAGAACGAGGCGCTGGCGGGGTGGAAGGACGAGTACCGCGCGCTCATCCGCGACCACATTCCCTGGACGCGGCTGGTCTCTGCGCGCACCACCACCTGGCGCGGCGAGGCCGTGCAGTTCCCGGGCTTTCTGCTGGAGCACCGCGACGACATGGTCCTCAAGCTGGGGCGCAGCTCTGGCGGCGCCGACGTGCACGTGGGACGGTACATTACGCCGGAGGCGTGGGAGGCGCGGGTGCGCGAGGCGGTGGAGCAGGGCGGATGGATCGTGCAGGAGCGCGTGGAATCCCGGCCGTACCTGTACCCGCCGCGCCCTGGCGCCGCGCCGGTCCCCCAGACGGTCGTCTGGGGCCTGTTCTGCACCGGGTGGCGGTATGCCGGCGGCTGGCTGCGCATGCTCCCGCAAGGCGATGGCGAAGGCATCGTCAACTGCTCGCGCGGCGCCTCGGAAAGCGGCATCCTGGAGGTCTGAGGGAAGGAAATCGCGCCGCGCGGTGTCACTCGGGGGCCACGGTCAACTCATCGGGTACGCCACGTCCGTCCAAAAACGCGGGAAGCCCGACGGGGAATCGATGTCCCGGTCGGGCTTTCCCATCGATGCCTCCCAGCGCGGTGGGTGCCGTTGCCCGCTTTGCGACCCGGGGATATCCTCGAGCGTAGCCGACGGGCCAGGCGTGGGAAGAGTTTTCCTGAGAAACAAGGAAGGCCACCCACTTCCCAGTGGGTGGCCTTCCTACCCCGGCATGATCGGTTGCTGACCCGGGGGCCACTGCCGCAGCGATCACGTATCGGGGAATAACGCCTTGAATATAGTGACGGAGATGCCCTCCACGCAATCCCCGATCATCACGCTGGCCGGCTTGCATCGGGCGCTCTCGGAGCAGCGACTGGATTCGTACACGCAGGAATCTGACCGGGACGAGGTCGACCGCGTGGCGCGCTACATGTGGAACATGGCGCTGAGCAGCGCTCTCCATTCCACGCTTCACATCTTCGAGGTCACACTCAGGAATGCGATCTTCAACACGTCCGTGAAGCTTGTCGACACGAGCAAGCTTCAGATTCCCGACATCCCCTGCTGGCTGGATGCCGAGAACTCGACGCTGTTGTATGAGAACGAACGCGCCGAAGTCCGGCGGGCGAAGACGTACCTGAGCACAGACGCGCAGCGGAGAACGCCGGGGCACCTGATCGCGAAGCTGACCTTCGGTTTCTGGGTGCAGTTGACCGCCAGGGTTTACAACGAGCTCAGGGCCGACGGTCCGCGGCTGTGGCCTCGGGGACTTCCCTACGTCTTTCCTTTCAAGTGGCCCATGAGTTCCAAGAAGATCGTGCCCGATCACGGGGATCGGGAGATGATTTTCGACAGGCTCCATGAGGTTCGCGAACTGCGCAATCGGATCGCGCACCACGAACCTCTCTGGGATATTGACCTCCAGACTCGTTACGACAGAATGCTGGAGATCCTCGGGTGGATGAGCGTCCGGATGCATGAGGCGGTTAGCGCCCTCGATACATTTCCAGCCGTGCTCGCGAGCGGCCACCAGCCATATCGGCCGTCGGCGGAGCGCCTGCTTCTGGGCAAACCGGCGCCGTAGAGCAACGTGGCAATGCAGATCGCTTCCAGGGCACGGGCCGGCTCCCTTCCGGTCAGGTGCGGAGTACGCACCTGATACGATGAGCCCGGCGGGGATCGCTCCCCGGCCGGGCTCATCGCGTGTGCTGCGGGACGGCGGTGATCCGCCGCCGCGGCGTTCGTGCTACCCCTGCGCCGCGTTGATCATGTCGAACATGGGGAGGTACATGGCGATCACCATGCCGCCGATCACCACGCCCATCACCACGATCATGATCGGCTCCAGAATGGAGGTCAGCGCCGTCACCGCCGCGTCCACCTCGTCGTCGTAGAAGTCGGCGATCTTGGAGAGCATGTCGTCCAGGCCGCCCGTCTGCTCGCCCACGTTGATCATCTGCACCACCATGGGCGGAAACACGCCCGACGACTTGAGCGGCTCGCTGATGGTGGCACCGCCGGCGATGCTTGCGCGCGACTGCATCACGGCGTCGTGGATGACCCGGTTGCCCGAGGTGCGGGCCGTGATGGTGAGCCCCTCCAGAATGCTTACGCCTGAGCTGATGAGCGTGCCCAGCGTGCGCGTGAAGCGCGACACCGCCGACTTGCGCAGCATGGAGCCCAGCACCGGCATGTGCAGCATCGTGCGGTCGATCACCAGCTGGCCGCTGTCCGTCTTGTAGTAGCGCCGCAGCATGAAGACAAACGCCACGATCGCCAGCACGCAGTAGAAGATGTAGTTCTGCAGGAACACACTGATGGCCAGCACCACGCGCGTGGGCGCGGGCAGCTCCAGCCCGGCCTCGCTGAAGATGCCGGCGAACACCGGCACCACCTTCCACAGCAGGATGGTGGTGGCGCAGATCACCACGAACAGCATGACCGCCGGGTAGGTCATGGCGCCCTTGATCTTGCGCACCAGCGCGTCGTTCTTTTCCAGGAACGTCGCCAGGCGCAGCAGGATCACGTCCAGAATGCCGCCCGCCTCGCCGGCCGCCACCATGTTGGTGTACAACTCGGTGAACACCTTGGGGTGCTTCTTCATCGCGTCGGCCAGCGTCTGGCCGGCCTGGATGTCGTTCAGCACCTGCGTGATGATCTTGGAGAAGATCTTGTTCTCCGTCTGCTCGGCCAGAATGGTCAGGCTTTGCACCAGCGGCAGCCCCGAGTTGATCATCGTGGCGAACTGGCGGGTAAAGATCACCACCTCACGGGTCTTGATCCCCGTGCCGAACTGGATGTTGATGTCCTTGGCCTTGGCGTTCACCGAGACCGGGCGCAGGCGCTGGCGCACCAGGTAGCCCACCACGTCGTCGCGGCTGGGCAGGTCGATTTCGCCGCTCGTCAGGTCGCCGTTGGTAGACCGGGCGCTGTAAGCAAAAACGGGCATGGGGCCCTACAGGGGGAAGAGGGAACAGGGACCCGGGAACGGGCCGCGGCCACCCCGGCCACAAGCCGCTCCCGTACCGTCTCTCCAGCGAATTTTCGTACTCTCGGACTCCGTATTTCCGTACTTTCGTACTCTCGTACTTTCGTACCGCTCAGCTCACCACCGGCTCGCCCAGCATGCGCTGCAGCTCCGTCGGGTCCGACGTGCGCTTCAGGCACTCGTCCAGCGCCACCTCGCGCTGCACGTACAGCTGGTACAGCGAGTCGTTCAGCGTCTGCATGCCGTGCTTTTTGCCGGCCTGCATGATGGAGTAGATCTGGTGGATCTTGTCGTCGCGGATGCAGGCGCGCACGGCCTGGTTGCACACCATGATCTCGCACGCCATGGCCCGGCCGCGGCCGCGGGCCTTGGGCAGCAGCTGCTGCGTCACCACGCCCTCCAGCACGAAGGCCAGCTGCGCGCGAATCTGCGGCTGCTGGTGCGCGGGAAACACGTCGATGACGCGGTTGATGGTCTCGGCCGCGCTGTTGGTGTGCAGCGTGGCCAGGCACAGGTGGCCCGTTTCGGCGATGGTCAGCGCCGCCTGCACCGTCTCCAGGTCGCGAAGCTCGCCCACCAGGATCACGTCGGGGTCCTGCCGCAGCGCGTACTTGAGCGCGCGCGAGAACGACTGCGTGTCGCTTCCCACCTCGCGCTGGTTCACCATGCACCCCTGGTGGCGGTGAATGAACTCGATGGGGTCCTCGATGGTGAGGATGTGCCCCTTGCGCTCCTTGTTGATCTTGTCGACCATCGCCGCCAGCGTCGTGCTCTTGCCGCTGCCCGTGGGCCCCGTCACCAGCACCAGCCCGCGCGGCTTCTCGGCCAGCTTGCTGATGATGGGGGGCAGGCGCAGGTCGTCGAACGTCTGGATCTTGAACGGGATCTGGCGAATGGCCAGCGCCACGCACCCGCGCTGCCGGTACACGTTGCCGCGAAAGCGCGCCAGGTTCTGAATGCCGAAGCTGAAGTCCAGCTCGTCCTCGGTCTCGAACCGCTTTTTCTGGTTCTCGGTAAGGATGCTGTACGTAAGCTGCATGCAGTCCTTGGGCGTGAGCACATGGTCGGCCCCGCTGTCCGTGATGTGCCCGTCGATGCGCAGCTTGGGGCGCTCGCCGGCCGTCACGTGCAGGTCGCTGGCGCCCTTTTCGATCATCTCTTCCAGCAGCGCGCGCAGGTTCAGGCTGCGGGCTTCGGGAGCGGCCACGCGGGTGGCCTCGGCGGTCATGGTCATGGTCTCGCGATGACGGAGTCCTGAGATTCAAATCGGGTGCGGCCAGGGCCCCGGGGGAGTGCGGTGCGGCGCCGCGGCGCCGCACTCCGCAAGCTTTCTTGCAGGGTGCAACACCGCCCGGCGCCTTCGGTTGGGCAACTGCGCGAGTTTTCGCGGTTCGGCGGGTGAGGTAACCAAGTTGTGTGCCGCACCGGAAAAGAAGGCCGGGAAAGAGGTTACAGGGAAAGATCGCAGGCATCGAATAAACGGATGGCGACAGCGCCGCCGCCCGGATCCATGCCGGCGCGCCCCGACCTCCGTCGCGCGCCGTTCCCGCTATTCCCTATTCCCTATTCCCTATTCCCTGCCTATCCCGCCGTCTCCTTGATCACCTCTTCCAGCGTGGTGATCCCCTTCCGCAGCTTTACGAACCCGTCCATCCGCAGCGTGAGCATCCCCTCGGCGATCGCCTGCGCCTGCAGCTCCGCCGTGGAAGCGCCCTGCAGCACCATGCGGCGCAGCGTGGGGCTCATGGCCATCACCTCGTACAGGCCCTGCCGTCCCTTGTAGCCGCTGCCGTTGCACGTTTCGCAGCCGGAGCCGCGGTAAAAGGTGATCCCCTCCACGTCGGCGTCGGTAAGGCCCGCGGCCTCCAGGTACTCCCGCGGATACGTAACCGCTTCCTTGCAGTTCTGGCAGATGCGGCGTACCAGGCGCTGGGCCGTGATCAGGTTCACCGCGCTGGCCACGTTGAACGCCTCGATCCCCATGTCGATCATACGGGTGATCGTGGACGGGGCGTCGTTGGTGTGCAGGGTGGAAAGCACCAGGTGGCCCGTGAGCGCGGCCTTGATGGCGATCGAGCCCGTTTCCAGGTCGCGGATCTCGCCCACCATGATGATGTTGGGGTCCTGGCGCAGGAAGGCCTTGAGCGCCGCCGCGAACGTCATCCCGATCTCGGTGCGCACCAGCACCTGGTTGATCCCGTGCAGGTTGTACTCGACGGGATCTTCCGCGGTCATGATGTTGACCTCGGGGGTGTTGATCTGGCTGAGCGCGCTGTAAAGCGTGGTCGTTTTGCCCGAGCCCGTGGGGCCGGTCACCAGCACCATCCCGTACGGGTTCATGATGGCGCGCATGAAGTCCTTCTCGGCCTTTTCCTCCATGCCGAACTTCTCGAGGTCGAGCGTAAGGTTGCCCTTGTCGAGGATTCGGAGCACGATCTTCTCGCCGAAGAGCGTGGGGAGTGTCGATACGCGAAAGTCGATCACCCGCCGGCCCAGGCGCAGCTTGATGCGCCCGTCCTGGGGCACCCGCCGCTCGGCGATGTTCAGGTCGCTCAGGATCTTGAAGCGCGAGATGAGCGCCGCCTTCATCTTGATCGGCGGCCGCATGATCTCCGCCAGCACGCCGTCGATGCGGTAGCGGACCCGGATGTCCTTTTCGTAGCACTCAAAGTGGATGTCCGACGCGCCCTTCTGCACCGCGTCGGTCAGAATGCCGTTGATCAGCTTGACCACCGGCGCCTCTTCGACGGCGGCCGTCAGCGCGCCGACCGACATCTCCTCTTCGGTGTCCTCGACGACCTCGACCTCTTCCGACTCGATCTGCTTGAGCAGGTCGTTGATGCGGTCGTCGCTGCCGCCGTCGTACTCCTTGTCGATGATCTTGCGCAGCGAAAAGTCGCCCGCGATCACCGGCTCGATGTCCAGCCGCGTGACGAACTTCAGGTCGTCCAGCACCCCCAGGTCGGTGGGGTTGGCCATCGCCACCGTCAGCGTGCGTCCCACCCGGCGCAGGGGGAGCACCTGGTGCTTGATCGCGATCTCGCTGGGAAGCAGCTTGAGGATCTTGGGGTCCAGCTTGACCCGCTCCAGGTCGACGGCGGGAATGCGGTGCTGCCGGGCGAGCGCGCGCACCAGGTCCTGCTCGCCCATGAAGCCGAGCTTGACCAGGCTGAAGCCCACGCGGGTGCCGTTGCTGCGCGCGTCGTCCAGCGCGCGGCTCAGCTGCTCGCGGGTAACCAGTCCTTCGTGGATCAGCTGTTCGCCGATCCGGTCTGCGGGGGCTGAAACGGCCATCTAGCCCTGTTTTTCGGGCGGGATTTCACGGACCGCGGTGGAGTTGCGCGCGGTCCGGTCAGATTGCGGGGGATATCCGTACTAGTTTCGCCGCAAGTGCATGGGGTGTCAAGGCGTAGCGCGCACCCTCGGGCGCAGCCGCTCCACCGTCGCCGGGCCGATCCCCGGCACCTTGTCCAGGTCGTCCACGGTGGCGAACCGCCCGTTGGCCCCGCGCCACTCCACGATGCGCCGCGCCAGCGCCGGGCCGATCCCCGGCAGCGTGGCCAGCTCGTCCGCGGTGGCCCGGTTCACGTCCACCGGGGTGCCGTCCGCGCCGGCGGAAGAAGACGAAGATCGGGGAGAACGGTCCAAATCTGCTACGGAAGCAGCCGATTGGGAAGAGCGACGTGCGGAGCGTGGAGCTTCTGCGGGTTCCTGCCCACGATTCCGTGTTCCCGGTTCCTTGTTTCCTTGTTCCCCAGCGGGAGCCGCCGCCAGCGCCAGGTGCGGCCCCGCGTCGCGCAGCACGGCCGGCCCCACACCGGGGACGGAGTCCAGGTCCGCCATCGTCCGGAACGCGCCGTGGCTCCCCCGCCAGACGACGATGCGCTGCGCCAGCGCCGGGCCGATCTTGGGAAGCCGGTCCAGTTCGTCCGCGCTGGCGGTGTTGGGATCGATTCGCTCCCCTGGCGCCAGCGGCGCGCGCCGGCGCTCTGCCCGCTCCACGGAGTCCGCCACCTGCGCCGCCAGCTTCGAGGCGGAGGCCTCGATCGCGGGCGGCCCGGTGAGCGCGGCATCGGCGGGCCCGGTCTGGAGCGTGCGCGCCACCGCGCCGCCCGCCAGCAGCAGCGCGGCCACGCCCAGCGCCAGCCGTTCCTGCGGCGTCGCGGCCATCAGCGTACCTCCGCCGGCGTCTCGGCGTAGATCGTCGCTACCAGCGTCCGGCCCACCAGGCCCAGCGTTTCCCGGGACAGGACGGGCGGCAGGTCGGCCACGGCGTGCCAGCGCATGTTCAGCGGGCCGTACTCCCGGTCGGTCACCACCACCGTGGGGATCCCCGCGGCGGTGAGGAGCGGCCCCTGGTTGGGCGCCGCGGCCGCCGTCTCCGCGACAAAGACGGAGTCGTAGCGCAGCCGCTTCGCCGCGTCCCACATCCGCCGCGCCGGCTCCGCCGCGGAGCCCGCGTCCATCGGGAACTTCGCCTCCACGTCGGCCACGGCCTGCAGCACCACGGCGTAGCGCGGCCGGTACCCCGGCATGGACTGGATGAAGTGCTTCGTCCCCCTCATCTGCACCTCCCGCGAATAGTCGTCCCCGTCCGCCAGCAGCAGGTCGATCCCCACCGGCGGGGGCTGGTCCCTGAACATCTGCGCCATCTCCATCAGCACCGCCACCCCCGACGCGTTCAGGTTGGCGCCGGGGACGGGATACTTGCGGTCCAGCGGCTCCGGCGAGCCGTCGGCCCGGCGGCGCGTGTCCCAGTTGGCCACCAGCAGCACGCGGTCCGCCAGCTCCGGGCGAAAGCGCGCCACCAGGTTGGTCATCTTCAGCGGCCTGCCCGCCGAGTCGGCGGCCGTGAACTCCTGCCGGATCACCGTGTCGGCGCGGAACTCCAGCTCCTCCACCATCCACGCCAGCTGGCGCCGGTGCCCGGGATTGTCCGCGTAGCGCGGGCCAAAGGAAATCTGCCGAACCAGGTGAGACCAGGCACGGTCCTGCCTGAACTCCGGCGCGGGGGGCGGGCGGTCGCCGCACGCGGCCAGAAGCAGCGCGGCGAGCACCGCCGCGGAACGCACGGCGCCGCGAGTCGGTATCACGGGATCGGAGACGGAGAAGGGGAGTTTGCGGACGGAGTGGACGGCAGAGGTTGTACCGTCCCCGTCCGCCGCGTATCTTACATGGCGGCCCTCACCACCGGCAAGTCCCGATCGGCCCGGATGAAGATCCTTACGCGGTACCTGATGCGGGCGCACCTTGGCCCGTTTCTTTTTGCCTTCTTCGCCCTTACGGGGGTGATCCTCATCAACACCCTGGCGCGCCGCCTGGCCGATCTGGCCGGCAAGGGGCTGCCGCCGCGGGTGATCCTCGAGTTCTTCGTCCTGGCGCTGCCGGCGACCATCGCCCTCACCTTTCCCATGGCGGTGCTGGTCGCGGTGCTATTCACCTTCTCCAACCTCACGGCGGAGAACGAGATCACGGCGCTCAAGGCCAGCGGGGTTGACCTGCGGCGCATGCTGGCCCCGCTGCTGGTCGCCGCCGGCGTCATCACCGCGGGGATGATCGTCTTCAACGACCGCGTGCTCCCCGAGTCCAACCACCGGTGGAGCCAGCTGATCATCGACATCGGCCGCAAGACGCCCACCTTTCTGCTGGAGGAGCAGACCCTCAACCGCATCACCCCGCAGAGCGGCGGCAAGGTGTACTACCTGCGCGCGGCGCGCATCGAGCAGGGCACCAACCGCATGTGGGACGTGCAGATGTTCGACGTGAGCAACCCGGCCACCCTGCACACCGTCTACGCCGACAGCGGCCGCGCCGCGTTCAGCGGCAACGGGACGGACATGATCCTGCAGCTGTACGACGGGCACACCCGCGAGGTGAGCGCCGGCGAGCCGCAGAACTTTCGCCGCGTCTACTTCAAGCAGCAGGTCTTTGGCGTTCCCGACGTGGGCAACCAGCTGCAGCGCAACGACCGCCCCGACGGCTACCGCGGCGACCGCGAGATGACCATCGGCATGCTGCAGGCGCAGATCGACACTCTTACGCGGCAGCGCGCGGAGGAAACGAAGACGCTGCGGCAGAGTGCGCTGCAGGACCTTGAGTTCGCCATGACCGGCAAGGACCCGCAGACGGACGTGCCGGGCCCCGGCGCCGTGGCGGAGGGGCAGGTGCAGATGGAGCCCGAGATGGCCGCCGCCATGGAGGCGGAGCGCCGCAACCAGCGCACCCGCACCCGCCGCACGGCCGACATGCTGGCCAACCAGGGGCGGCAGGTGGGACAGCTGGAAGAAAGCATTCGCAACTACCTGGTCGAGATCCACAAGAAGTACTCCATCGCGGTGGCGTCTCTGGTCTTCGTGATCGTAGGTGCGCCGCTGGCCCTGCGCTTTGGCGGCGGCGGCATCGGCATGGTGATCGCCACCAGCATGGCGGTGTTCTCGCTCTACTACGTGGGCCTGATCGGCGGCGAGTCGCTGGCGGGACGGGGCATCGTGACCCCCGTGTTCGCCATGTGGATCATGAACGCGCTCATGCTGGTCGTGGGCATCTTCGGCCTCGCCACGATGGGGCGGGAGACATCCACGTCCCGCTCCAGCGCCTGGGACCAGCTGCTGCAGGCGGTGCGCGACGCGGCGCCGCTGGCCCGCCTGCGGAGGACGCGTCCCTCATGAAGCTGCTGGACCGCTACGTGACGCGGCAGTTCCTGGTCACCTTCTTCATGCTGGTGCTGGGGCTGCCGCTGCTGTTCATCATCGGTGACATTACCGACAACATCGACACCTACATGGACCGCGGGGTGCCGCTGCGCCGGCTGGGGCTGGCGTACGTGTACCAGTTCCCGCAGTTCATGGTCTACGCCTTTCCCATCGCGGCGCTGGTCGCCACCGTCTTTACCATCGGCGGGCTTACGCGCCACCAGGAGATCACGGCCGCCAAGGCGGGCGGGGTGAGCTTCTGGCGCCTGTTCATCCCCATCAGCCTGCTGTCCATCGTCCTGAGCGCCGGCGCCTTCGGCCTCAGCGAGGTGGTGCCGGCCTCGCTGCGCAAGGCCGCCTCCCTGCGCGGCGAGGCGGTGACCACGACGGCCAACGGCCCGCGCATCAACTTCGTCTTTCAGACGGAGCGCGAGGGGGTGCTTACCGCGCGGCGGCTGGACGCCGGGACGGGCGAGCTGAGCGAGGTGTCGCTGGAGCGCAACGCCACCGAAAAAACGCCCGGCAAGCACCTGTTCGCGCGGCGCGCCGTGTGGCGGCAGCGGGGCGGCTGGCGCTTCGAAGACGGCTGGAACCGCACGCTGCACCCCGACGGCCGCGAAGAGGCGGTCAAATTCGACACGCTCTCCGTCCCCAACCTGGTCGAGGAGCCCGAAGACTTGATGGCGGAGCCCCGCGATCCCGAGCAGATGCGCTACGCCGAGGTCACCCGCTTCGTGGGCGCCATCGAGCGCTCAGGCGGCGACGCGCTGCCGCTGCGGGTAGAGCAGGCGCTCAAGCTTTCCGTGCCGCTGGCCGTGATCGTCATCGTGCTCTTCGGCGCGCCGCTGGTCACCAGCAGCAGCCGCGGCGGCGCGGCCTACGGCGTGGGCATAAGCCTGGGCATCACCATCGTCTACATGCTGCTGTTCCGCGTGGGCAAGGCGCTGGGCAGCAGCGGCGCCATCGATCCCATGATGGCCGCCTGGGGCCCCAATCTCCTCTTCCTCGTTGCCGGCATCATCCTCATGCTCCGCGTCCGCACCTAGCGAAATCCGCGGGGCTCGCGCGCCGCCCGAGGTGCGGCAAGAAGACGCGGTCGACACCGGCGCCGGGGAGATGATTCTCTCCGGCGCCGCTGCGTTTATCGCGCCCGCGCCCGGGCGCGCCGTTGGCGAGCCGGTGGCGCCGGCCGGGGGCACGCGGCGCCCTCCGCCTGCGCCGCGCCGCCCAGCCGCAGCGTGCGCTGCGAATCGCCGCCGTCCAGCACGTCCTCCTTGGCCGCCAGCAGAAGCCCCCGCAGCATCTGGGCATCCGTGTCCATCCCCACCCGGCGCGCCCGTTCGCGCGCTTCGGCCAGCAGCGGCTCCGGCGCACGCAGCGAGAGGCGGGCGCGCGCCGGGCCCCGCGCCATGTCCGACTTCGCGAGGGTGTTTACGCGTTCGGCGAACTGCGCGTCGCTGGCCAGCTCGCGCAGGTAAAAGCGCAGCAGGCCGGGGCGGAACGTCTGCACCGGTGCTTCGTAATGGCTCGCCAGCAGGCGGATCACGTCTTCCAGGTGCGTGGGGATCCGCACCTCCAGCGACTCTTCCTTGCGCAGCCGAAGCGCCTCGCCGATGCGCGGCGTCGTCTGCGCCGGGATGGTGGCGACCTGGTCGCACAGGTCACACACCGCCACCAGCGCACCGGGCACGTCTACCCCGCTGCTGGCCAGGCGGTAGGTGCGCGTGCGGTAGTGCGTGGTCACCAGCGTCTTGCAGTGCGGGCAGATCGCCTCGGACGCGTCGCCTTCCTTGACCAGATACATGGGACTACCTGTGTACGCTGATGAAAATGGCGCGCGTGGAGACGAAGTATGCCTTCACGTACCACCGCTCGCCGTCGACAACGGGTTTGAACACGTGACACAGCAGGTGCGGATACAGGTGGTGCTTGCGGGACTCGTACTCCAGGCCGCCGCACCGCCAGAGCAGATGGATGACGAAGCCCGGGGTGACCTGCTGGGCCGCGAGCAGGTTCTTCTCCTCGAGATCTGCACGGTCTTCGTAGCCATACTGACGAGACTTCAGCGCTTCGATCAGCAGCATCCGAGCATCCTTGAACCCCATCCCGCTCCTCCACAATTGTACGGCATCCGCCGTACGTGGTCAAGACCCCACTGACTCGGCCCACGGTCAGGTGAGGGCTGGATTCTAAGGGTGTTCACTCTGTTCAAGACAGGGTGCGTGCGAACACGGCCAGCGTGGTAGCAAAGTGGTCGGAGCGCGAAAAAGCGCCCGCCTCCAGGCTGGAGGCGGGCGCTTGCCGTTCCGGATGGGTTCCCTGACTACCGGACGATCTCGTCTACCGATCCAGAAGTGACAGGATGGTAACCGGGACGCGCGAGCTGGTAGATGCGCCGCGCGTGCGCCTGGCCCCACTCGCCCTGCGCCATCAGGCTGGCGAAGAGCGGGCGGACGAACTTGCGCCGGCCCTGGCTGGTCAGGAAGCGCTCCAGTGCGGGGAGCGCGGGCTCGTACCGGTGGCGCACGGCCATCTGCAGCCAGGCGAACAGGATCTCGCTGTTCCCCTGCTGCGAAAGGCGGAAGGCGCGGTCCAGGTCCCCCAGCTGCGCGGCCGTAAGACCCTGCGGCAGCGCGCCGAGAAAGTGCTGCCACTCCTGCGTGCTCCACTGGCCGGTGGCCAACTGCGCCGCGGGCGTGCCGGCCAGGAACCGCTGCGCCTCGGCTTCCACGCGGGCAAAGGCGCTGGATTCGCGGCGCACGGCGTTGGAAGGCACGCCGGTGCCGCTTACCCACTCGTCCAGCATCAACCGCCGCTCCAGTTCCGCGTCGCCGCGGATCAGGTTGGCGCGCAGGTCGGCCAGGAAGCGCTCCGTGGTCATCGGCTGAAAGGCGTGGCGGTCAAAGTAGGCGCGCAGGTACGCGTCCCACCGCTCCCGGCCCACGGCCTGCTCCAGCGTGCGCAGAAAGGTCGCGCCCTTTTCGTACGGAATCTCCGTCATCCCGGCGTCCGGGTCGCGGCCGGCCAGGTCGATGTGCAGCCGCGTGTCGGCCGCGCCGGGGCCGCCGGCGTCCCCGATGGCGGTCTGCAGGTTGCCCCACCCCAGGCTGGCCAGCATGGCGGCGCGCTCCGGCCCGTACAGGGCCTCCATGATGCGGTTCTCGAAGTAGGTGGTGAACCCTTCGTTCAGCCAGAAGTCCGCCCAGGTGGCGTTGGTCACCAGGTTGCCGGACCACGAGTGCGCCAGCTCGTGCGCGATCAGCGACACCAGCGAGCGGTCGCCCGCCAGGATCGTGGGCGTGGCAAAGGTCAGGCGCGGGTTCTCCATCCCGCCAAAGGGGAACGAGGGCGGCAGCACCAGCACGTCGTAGCGCCCCCAGCGGTAGGGCCCGTACAGCGCCTCGGCGGCGTCCACGAACTTTTCCAGCTCGGCCAGCTCGTTCGCGGCGCGGTCCAGCGTTACGGGCTCCGTCCAGACGCCGGTGCGCGGGCCGGTGGCACGGAACGCCAGGTCGCCCACGGCCAGCGCGATCAGGTACGGTGGAACGGGCGTGTCCAGGCGAAAGCGGAAGGCCCGGCCGCCCTGCACCGCCTCGCCCTGCGGCGTCAGCATGTCGGCGCTCATCACCGCCGTCAGCCCGGCGGGGACGGTGATGCGGGCGTCGTAGCTCTGGCGGATCCCCGGCGAGTCCTGCGTGGGGATCCACGTCCGCGTGAGGATGGCCTGCCCCTGCGAAAACAGGAACGGGTGCCGCTTTCCCGCGGTCTGCTCGGGGGTAAGCCACTGCAGCGCGCCCGCGCCGGGGCTGGTGCGGTAGTGGATGACGATCCGCCGCCCATCCGGAACGCCCACGGTCAGCGGCCGCCCCAGCACCTCGTCCGCCTGGCCGAACTCCCACGGCATCTCCCGTCCGGCGCCGTCCGTCACCTTCCGGATCTCCAGGTCGCGCGTGTCCAGCACGATCTCGTGGACGTTCGGCGCGGCCTGCACGTCCAGCGTAGCCGTGCCCTCCAGCGTCTTGCTGGCAAAGTCGGCGCGCAGGTCCAGCCCCACGTGCGTCACGCGCGCCTGCTCCGGCCGCGCGAACGAGTGGATGTCGCGCGGCAGCGGGATCATCGCCTGCGCGGAGGGCGCGGGCGCGGCCCCGGGCTGCACGGCGGGCGCGACCGTCGCGGGCGCGCATCCGCCCAGCCCCGCGGCGCAGGCGAGCGCCAGAACGGCGGCACGCGTGGATCGATCGAACGACGTCATCGTCATCATGTGGATCTTGGTTTTTCGGTGGATGGGCCTTCCGCGGCCGATCGGGCCTGCAAGTACCATCCCCAGCCGTCATTGATCCGGTTGCCAGGTACGGAGGAACCCGGAAAAGGACGTCGAGGATGTACTGAGGAACAGAGAAAGCCAGAGATACGGAGGTATCGCCTTCCTCTGTATCTCTGGCTTTTGTCTGTCCCTCTGTACCCCTCCATCCTTTTCCCCCGCCGATCTACGACGAAGCCCCCGCCGCGAAGGTGCGGCGGGGGCTTCGTCGTACGTCATCCATCCTCTACTGGAAACGGATGCCCAGGATCAGGCGGTTCAGGTCGAAGAGGTCGATGGCCTGGTGCTCCAGGAAGAGCCGCGGCCCGCCGTCACGCCCGGGGACGGGAAAGTTCACGCCGTAGCCCAGGTTGAGCACGGCCTCGCGCTTTGCGCGGCCCGGGTTGGGGTCGCTGAGCACCAGCAGGCCCAGGCCTCCATACCCGTACGGCTGCAGCGGCACTCCGCGCACCTGCAGCGGGATGAAGTCGTACTGAAGGTTCCCCGCCAGCAGCACCGACATCCCCGCCTGCCCGCCGCCGACGGCCAGCTCCGGCACCACGCGCAGCTGCGGGTTGCGGGGGTCCAGCGGGCCCAGGTCCAGCCGTCCGCCCAGCAGAAACTGCCGCGGACGGTCCACGTTGCCGCCCGTGTACACCCGCCACTCGCGCAGCCGCGGCTCAAAGCCCGGGCGGGCGGGGCGGCCGGCGGAGTCCACGCGGCCCACGCGGTCCTGCACCCGCAGCGCCACGCGCGCCTCCAGGTTCTCCAGCAGGCGCTGCTCCACCTCGGGCGTAAGCCCGGCGGAGCCGATGCGCCGCAGCTCGTCGCGCACCATCTCGCGCATCTCGCTGCGCTCCGCCGCCATCAGGTTGCGCAGCAGGGGCTCCAGATCGGCCAGCACCTGCCGGCGCACCGCCTCCAGCTGCCCCGCCGTCACCGCACCCGCGCCGATACTCGGGCGTCCCGCCGCCCCGGCCGAGTCAGCCGGTCCGTAGCGCAGGTAGATCTCCCCCTCGCGCGGGATGGGGATGGTGACGAACTGCCGCGGATCGTCCTCGCGCCGCTCCACCGTGCCTTCGCGGCTCACGTAGACGGTGTCCGGCGTTTCGCGAAGGACGGTTGGCGACACCCCGGCGGCGCGGCGGCCGGAGGAGCCCAGGCGAAAGCTGAGTCCCGCCGTCAGCTGCAGGTTGGAGCGCAGATCGTCACTCAGCGAGTCGGGCGCCTGGAACAGGTAGCCGCGCGCCGCCGCCATCAATCCCACGCGCCCCAGGTCCAGCCGCGCGCCGCCGCCCAGGATGGCCGCGTCCCGGTCGTCCGGCTGGTTGCCGTCGATGTCCTCGAAGCTGTCCATGAAGTCCACGCGCCCCACGCCGGCCACCAGAAAGGGGGTGATGCCGCGCCCGGAGTTCAGGTTCAGCTGCGCTTCCACCCCGTACGACTGCAGCGGCGCGGGGCCGTCGCGGTCCTCGTTGAGCGCGCGCCAGTAGTAGCCGCGAATGCCGGCGTAGTCGGCCAGGTCCATCCCCAGCCGGATGCCGGCGATGTCCTGGTCCAGCACGCGCAGCTCCGACGAGAACTCCTGCCGCCCCACGAACAGCTCCACGGGCAGGGTGGGCCGCTGCGCCGCCGCCGGCGCGGCGGCGAAAAGCACGGCGCCCGCGGCCGCGAAGGCGCGGACGATGGTTGGATTGGTCATGGCTCGGGGAAGGGGTGTTGAAGGGGAGGTCAAGCCTCGGAAACATGCGCAATACGGCCGGACGAGGCAAGCAGATTCAAAGGTGTGGCAATTTTTTAGCATCTCCGCTACCTTGGGACATCGCCCGCTCCGTCCGCGCCGATGCCGCACGATGCCGATGCTCCGCCGTGCCACGCCGTGCCACGCCGCGTGGGTCTTGCCGCCGAACGGCTGGCCCCGCGGGATGCAGCCTCCTGCGCTCACGTCTCCGGCCAGCGGGAAGACGCCCCGCGGGCGAGGCAGGCGGTGCGATCCGGATCGTCCGTCGGGACGGCGGATCCTGGATGCGCGGCCCGGAACCTTGTCCGCCGGACGGGTACAACCGCGGCTCGGGATGCCAAGATTTTAGCAGGTTCCCCTCCGGCTCCTATTTCGGGAACCGCCGCGGGGCAGTACACTCCCGGTATCGACCACCCTTACCCTGAAAGAGGCAGCAACGATGAAACGCCTCATCCTGCTGCTGAACCTGCTGGCGCTTCCGGTAGCGGCGCAGCAGGTCAGCATTCCCCACACCACCTTTACGCTCCCCAACGGGCTGCGGGTGATCGTGGCGGAAGACCACTCCGCGCCGCTGGCCGCGGTGAACGTGTGGTACCACGTGGGCTCCGGCTACGAGCGCCCCGGCCGCACGGGCTTCGCGCACCTGTTCGAGCACATCATGTTCGAGGGGAGCAAGAACGTTCCCGAGGGCGACTTCGACAACTGGCTCGAGGCGGCCGGGGCCCGCAACAACGGCAGCACCAACAACGACCGCACCAACTACTACGAGGTGATGCCCTCCAACGCGGTGGAGCTGGCGCTGTGGCTGGAGGCGGACCGCATGGGTGGCCTGCTGGACGCCATGAGCCCCAGCAAGCTCGAGGGGCAGCGCGGCGTGGTAAAGAACGAGCGGCGGCAGAGCTACGAGAACCAGCCGTACGGGCTGCTGTGGGAGGCCGCGCCGCCCCTGCTGTACCCCGAGGGCCATCCGTACTCGTGGACCACCATCGGCTCCATGGCCGACCTTGACGCGGCGCAGCTGGAGGACGTGAACCAGTTCTTCCGCACCTACTACGCGCCCAACAACGCCTCCATCGCCATCGTGGGCGACGTGAACCCGGCGCAGGTGCGGCAGTGGGTGGAGCGCTACTTTGGCTGGATCCCCCGCGGCACCGAGGTGCAGCGGCCCCAGATTCCGCCGCCGGCGCTGGCGCGCACCACCTACACCACCCGCGAAGACCGCGTCACCCTGCCCGAGGTGACCATGTTCTGGCGCACCGGGCCGCGCTTTTCGCAGGACGAGGCGGCGGTGAACGCGCTGGGCGCCATCCTTACCCAGGGCAAGAGCGCGCGGCTGTACAAGCGGCTGGTGTACGACGAGCAGGTGGCGACCTTTACCGTTTCGGGCAATGACGCCCAGCTGCTGTCGGGTGATTTCATGATGCGCATCCGCGCCAAGCCCGACGTGGACCTGGACCGCATCGAGGCGGCGGTGGACGAGGAGATCGCGAAGCTCGCCGCCACGGCGCCGTCGCAGGAGGAGCTGGACCGCGTGCTCAACGGCCTGGTGACGGGCTTCGTGGGCGTGCTGGAAACGGTGGAAGGCAAGGCCGACCGGCTGAACGACTACCTCTACTACGCCGGCAACCCGGGGTACGCCGAGCAGGACCTGGCCCGCTACCGCGCGCTGACCCCAGCGCACATCCAGCGGGCGGCGCAGCAGTACCTGGCCGGCCGCAACCGCGTGGTCATCAGCATCGTGCCGCAGGGCAAGACGGAGCTCGCCGCCCAGGAGAACCAGTAATGAAGCGTACCATCCTTTCACTCGCCGCGGGCGCCGCCCTGCTGGCCGGGGCCCCCGCCGCGGATGCGCAGGACTTTCCCACCACGCCGCCGCGCCCCGCCGGCGCGCCGCGCGTGGACCTGCCGGAGCCCACGCGCATGCGGCTGCCCAACGGGCTTACCGTGATGTACGTGCGCCAGGCGGAGCTCCCGGTGGTCAGCGCGGTGCTGGTCACCCGCGGCGCCGGCAGCGCCGGCGAGCCGGCCGAGGCGCCGGGGCTGGCCTCGTTCACCGCCAACATGCTGGACGAAGGCGCCGGCGGCCGCGATGCGCTGGCCCTGGCCGACGCGCTGGACCTGCTGGGCGCGTCGCTCTCCACGGGTTCCGGGACGGACGCGGCGCAGACGAACCTGTACGTGCTGCGGCAGAACTTTCCCGCGGCCGTCCGCATCATGGCCGACGTGGTGACGCGCCCGGACTTTCCCGAGCGCGAGGTCAACCGCCTGCGCGACGAGCGGCTTACGGCGCTGGCGCGGGCCAAGGACGAGGCGGTCACCATCGCCAATAACGCGTTCGCCTCGCTGGTGTACGGCGGGCAGCACCCGTACGGGCGCACCGCCAACGTGGAGAGCACGCAAGGCCTTAACCGCGGCCGCGTGCAGGGCTTTCACGCCAGCCGCTACCGCCCGGAATCGTCCACGCTCATCCTGGTGGGCGACGTGGACCCGGCCACCATGCAGCCCCTGATCGCCGAGGCGTTTGGCGCGTGGCGCGGGCAGGGCGCGGCGGGGACGGCGGGCCAGCTGCCCACCCCGCCCAGCATCACGCGGACGGTGGTGTACCTGATCGACAAGCCGGGCGCCGCGCAGTCGGAGATCCGCATCGGCCACCCGGGCGTGCCGCGCAGCAGCCCGGACTACTTTCCGGTGCTGGTGATGAACACCATGCTGGGCGGCACCTTCACCAGCCGGCTCAACACCAGCCTGCGCGAGACGCACGGCTGGGCGTACGGCGCCAGCAGCAGCTTCCAGTTCCTGCAGGGCGCGGGGCCGTTCACCGCGCGGGCCGGGGTGCAGACCAACGCCACCGACAGCGCGCTGGTCGAGTTCTTCCGCGAGATCAACCGCATCCGCACCGAGCCCGTTACGGCGCAGGAGCTGGACAAGATCAAGAACTTCGTGGCGCTGCGCCTGCCCGACCAGCTGGAGACCACCTCCGACATGGCCGGCCAGCTGGCGGGGCTGGAGACCTACGGGCTGGACGCGTCGTACTATGACGACTACGTGCAGCGGGTGATGGCGGTGACCGCCGAGGACCTGCGGCGCGTCGCCAACCAGTACGTGCACCCCGAACGCGCGGTGGTGGTCGTGGTCGGTGACCGGCAGGTGGTGGAAGCCGCCGTCCGCGCCGCCAACGTGGGCCCGGTGGAGATCCGCGAGGTGACGGAGTTCGT
>NZ_JBMDXM010000136.1:0-36277 GCF_048594345.1 Longimicrobium sp. | reverse complement strand
AAGCATGTCGAAGCGCCACCCGCTCCGGACCGGCCCTCTCCACCGACCGGCCTTCAGCACGTACCTCGCAACGGCGGTCGACCCCTCCCCCAACTTCGGGGGAGGGGTTGGCGTTAGGGAAGGTGCGGTGCGCTCCGGAGGCAATCGAAGCGGGACGAATTCTCCCCTCTCCGTGAGGAACGAACGGGGAGGGGCCGGGGGAGGGGCATCCCGTCGGGCGCAGTGCAATGCCCGTCGCCGAGCCCCATCTGTCGGCATCCCTAACCTCCCCCAGTCTTTTTTGGGGGAGGTGGGCGAGTGGTGCTCGCCCGGCGGGGGCGCGTCGGACGCAGCTCAATGCCTGTCGTCGAGCCGCACCGCTTCGCCTTGTCCCCGTGCCCCCCGTTCCCCCGGTCACTCCTTCACGTCACGATGATCGTCGCCTTCATCCCCGGATGCGGCGTGCAGTGGAAGGGGAACGACCCCGCCGCATCGAACCTGCGCTGAAAGGTGCCGTCGGGATTGATGGCGCCGGAATCCCAGACGTTGGCGTCGGAGGTGGAGGTGTGCACGTCCTGATCGCAGTTCACCCAGGTGACCTGCGTGCCGCGCGCCACCGTAAGCTGCGTTTGCACAAAGGCGTAGTTGCGGATCTGGATGGTGTTGTCGGGCGTGCCCTCGCACAGGTCTCCGCCGGGCGGGCTGCCGCCCGCCACGCGCTCCGAAAAGCACCCGGCCAGCGAACCCGCAGCGACGACGGCGGCAAAGGCGGCGCACGCAAAGCTGTAGGCGGCTCGCGTGTTCATCGTACGATCACCACTCCCTTCATGAACGGGTGCGGCGTGCAGTTGAAGTCGTAGGTGCCGGGCGTGGTGAAGGTGTGGCTCCACGTGCCGCCGGGCTGGATGAGCCCCGAGTCGAAGCCGCGGTCCGCCGCGGTGACCGTGTGCGCCAGCGGGTCGTTGTTGGTCCACTCCACCGTGCCCCCCGCGTCGATCTCGATGCGCGCCGGCGTGTAGGCCATGTTGCGCATCCCCGCCCGCGTCACCGACCCGTCCGCCACCGCGCTGGGCGTGGCGTCCGCGGGCGCCCCCGGCGGCGGGGCGGGAACGGGTCCGCCGTGCGCCGCGCCGCTGGCCCCCGGCCCAAACCAGCGCGCCAGGGTGAGCGGAATGGTGAACTCAAAGCCGTAGCGCACAAAGTCTTCGCCGCGCGACAGGCCCTGCAGCGTGTACGCGTTGGTGTTGGCCGCGTGCAGCGACAGCGTGTGCGGCGTGTGGGGGATGGCCAGATGCAGCCCGGCGCTCCACGCCAGCTCCTCGCCTTCTTGGCGGTCCATCAGGCTGGCCACGTCGCCGCCCAGCGCAAAGTAGCGGTTCAGCCGCACCGTGCCGCCGCCCGCCAGCGCGAATCGCCGCTCACCCGCCTCCAGCGGGTCGCTCAGCACGCGCGCCGCCGTGACCAGGCGAACGCCGCCAAAGCGGCGCGCCAGCGACACCTCACCGTCCACACCGTCCGCGGCCATGTTGTACGCCACCTGCCCGGCCAGGTCCACGGGCCCGCCGCCTTCCTGGCTCAGCAGCTGGTGCCGGCCCCAGATCTCCCACTCGTTGGGGTAGGCGGGCGCCAGCGCGGAGTTGGTGGCATAGTGAAATCCCACCATCGACCGTAACCCCAGCCCGGCGGCCACGGTGAAGGTGGGCACGTTGCTCACCTTGCGGACGGGCGCGTCGCTGGCGCTGAAGCGGTGAAGGAAGTTGAAGTACAGCGTGCCGCGGTTGCCCACCCAGTTGCCGGACAGGTTGGGCGGTCGGTCCAGCAGGGACTGTGCGCCGGCCGCCGGCGGAAGGGCCAGCGCGGCGGCGAGCACGGCGATGCGGATGCGGATCAAGGGGTGCCTCCGGTCTGGGACGGGGCGGGCCGCGCGGGCCCGCCCCCGGTCGGGTGGGACGGCGCTCACTGGACGGTGATCACGCCCTTCATGTTCATCCCCATGTGCGGCATGCAGTAGTACTCGTACCGCCCCGCGGGCACGCCGTCGAACGTCATCGTGTAGCTGTCGCCCGCGTTGATCACCAGCGCGCCGGAGAGCGGCTGGATCTGCCCCGGCATTCCCGCGCTCAGCCGCGCCCTGGCCGCGTCGGCCACCCTGGCCGGGTCGAACGCCACGTTGTGCGGCCCGCCGCTCACGGTGGTAAAGCGAATGCGGTCGCCGCCGCGGATGGTGAGGTTGGCCGGCTCAAAGCGGGCGCTGGTGCCTTCCATCACCATCCGCACCTCGTGCGTGGCCGGCGGCGGCGCGGGATCGGCCTGGGCCCGCAGCGCCAGCGCCGCGGCGGGTGCGGCGATGGCCACGGCCAGCAGGGTAATCAGCGTCTTCTTCATCGTCGTGCTCCTGTTACAGCGTTGGGGGTTGATTTCGATTCTGTCCGGCGCGCCGATTCACTCGATCGGCCCGCCAATCCTTCAGTTCGACTTTCGCACTTTCGCACTCCCGCACTCCCGCACTCCCCTATGGCTGCACCGTCACCGACCCGTTCATCCCGGAGTGCCGGGTGCACGTGTAGTTGTAGGTGCCAGCCGCGGCGAACGTCCGTTGCGCCGAGCCGCCCGCGTCCGTATCGGGGATGTTGCCGCCGGTGGGCGCGGTGCCGCTGAAGGTGACGTTGTGCCGCGTGCTTCCCGTGAACTGCCAGGTCACCGTGCCGCCCGTGCGGATGGTGACCGCCGCGGGGCTGAAGCTTTCGCCCGGCGTGGTGACCGTGGCCGTCAGCGGGGCGCCGGTGGAGGGTGGCGGCTGCGTGGTCCCGCCAACGGTCACGTTCACCGTCGCCTCGCGGGTGGTGCCGCCCTGGGTGATGCGGGCGGTGATGCCGACCGTCCCCGTCGCGACGCCGGCGACTACGCCCGAAGCGCTGACCGTTGCCCGGGTAGCATCGGCGGTGGACCACTGCGCGGCGGGAAGGCCCGTCATCGTCCGGCCGGCCTGGTCCAGCGCCGTGGCCGTGAGCTGCAGCGTGCCGCCGACCGCCACGGACGGGCTGGCGGGGGAGATGACGACTGAGGTGAGCACCGAGGGTTCGCCGCCGGCTCCGCCGCCCTGCACCGTCACCGTGCCGCCGTGGTCGCCGTCGTGGCGGCTGCAGGTGTAGGCGTAGGTGCCCGCGGTGGAGAACGTCCGCGACGCCGACTCGTCGTCATCGATCCTGCCGATGTTGCCGCCCGGAGGTGCCGCGCCGGTCCAGGTGACGTCGTGCTCCTCGTCCACCATCGTCCACGTGACCGTGCCGCCGGGGGTAATGGTGACGGCGGATGGCGAGAACGCATCCTCCACCCCCTGCACCGTCGCGTTCGTGGGCGCGGCCGGGGGCGCCGGCGAGGTGACGATGACGTTGGCGCTGGCCATCCACGTCCGCCCGTCCGCCGTGAACGACGCGGTAACGGTGGTCGCCCCCGCCGCAACGGCCGTGACGACGCCCGCGGAGATGCTGGCCTTTGCGCCGTCCTGCACCGCCCACGTGACCGTCGGCAGCGGCGTGACGCGCGCGCCCGCCGCGCTGGTGGCCCCCGGCTCCAGCGGCGCCGTGCCGCCGGGGGCCCGCGTGACCGTCGCCGGGTTCAGCGCGAACGCTGCGATGGCGTTGTTGCTGGCCGGCGGCGGAGTGGTGGGGGCCAGGATCGCCACGCCAAAGTTGGCCGTCCTGGTGATTGCGCCGACCGTGACGGACGCGGTGATGGTGGCCGCGCCCGCCTTGAGGCCGCGCACCACGCCCGCCGCGTCTACCGTCGCCACCGTGGGGTCGCTGCTGGTGAACGTGGGCTGAATCCCGGCGACCGGCTGTCCGGCGCCGTCGCGCGCCTCGATGGTGAGGATCATGGTGTCGCCCACGGACGCCGCGCCCGCGGGGTGGGTCAGCGACACGGAGCCCAGCGCGGGCGTTTCTCCGCCGCCGCCGGTGACGGGAGCCGCGCCCCCGCCTCCGCACGCGGCCGTCGACAACGCCAGTGCGAGTGCGGCAAGCAACCTGAACTGCATCCAGCCTCCTTCTGCTTCCAACGCCGGGTGCCCAGCGGGATGCGGGACGGGGGACCGGCGCCTCGTCACATCCCAAGGCAACACGGGGACCCGCCCCATTCCGCCGGCGCGGTGAAGGCTTAATCGTTCTGGCTGGGGGATTTACGATGATGAGTGGATGGGGAACGTTTGTCTCCGGCGTGTCTCGTTTCGAGACACCCTGTTGCGGAGTGCCTCACCGCGTGTCGCACCACGTCGTTCGTGGTGTGGATGCAGGGGGAGTTGAAAGGAGGGATCCAGCCGGGTCCGCGCGGAGCCCTCACCTCACGCAAACGCGGGGGAGAGAGGACGCGTACCCAACTTTCCGTTCGCGGAAGGAACTATGAGGTGACCGCAGGGTTTCCGAAGCCGGATCGAAGTCTCCCCTCTCCGCGAGGAACGAGCGAAAGGCATGGCGGGGGAGAGGGCCCGTCAGGGTCGCGATGATGTCATGACGATGAACGCAACCAGGATGACCACCAGCACGGCGGGTCAGGAGGCGATGCGGGAGCTGTACGCGTCGCTGTCCGCGCGGCGCAGGCCCGAGGACGTGGCGGAAACCATCCGCGAGCTGCTGGGCGATTCGCTCACGCGGCAGGAGGCGCACGTGCTGGAGACGGCGGCGCGCGGGTCGCTGGCGCGCCGCATCTTCGGCTATACGTCCATGGCGCAGGAGTTCGCACGGCCCGTGGGGGCAGACCGGCAGGTGGCGCGTGCCAGCGAACTCTTCCGCTCCGCGTATCCGCTGAACGGGGATCTCTGCTCCAACCCGGACGCGGTGGAGGCGTTCATCCGCGCCATGGGCCAGGAGATTGGCAAGGTCTTTGGCCAGAGTGACTACCGCGACCATCGCCTGACCCACGGGCAGCGGAAGGAGCTGGGGATGGAGCTGTCGCGCCGCGGCTACAACAAGCGCTTTCGCCTGCTGGCGCGGATGGAGGCCAAGCTGCAGCGCCTGGTGCGCGAGATCCGCAAGCGCGAGCTGCAGATGGTGGGCAAGTCCGGCCTGGCCTCGCGGCTGTCGTGGGACGAGTTCGCGGCCGATCCCGACGCGGCTGCGTTCGCGGCGTACTACACGGCGCGCCGCAACCTGCGCTCGGAGTTCACCATCAGCGGCCAGCAGCGCGCGTACGACGAGGTAGCCGCCATGCTCTTCGCGCGCTGCGAGCGGAATCCGTCCGCCGCCTGGTGGACCGTCGCCCACGTGTATCCGCGCGTGGAGATCTTCCGCCGCCTGTCGGAGCGCCAGGCGGGCGAGCTGGTGGGACGCTGGTACGGCGTGTTGCAGAAGGTTGCCGAGGTGCTGGAGGAAACGTGGACGCGCTCCTCCCTCGACCGCTCCAGCATGGTCGTAAAGCGCGGCGACGACAGCACCACCTGGAACAACACGGCGGGCGCGTGGAACACCGCGCGCGACAACTGGATCGGCCTGTTGTACGCGCTGGAGTGGGAAGACCTGCTGGACCGCTTTCTTCCCGGCAAGGCCATGCGGCTGATCGCGGGCGACGTGGCGGCGTGGCATCGTGCCGAGGGATCTCCGCCGGACGCCAACCTGTTCGTGTGGAACGAGCTGCCGCTGCCGTGGCGGGTGCTTTCCGGCGCGGAGGCATGCACCCTGCCCATGGTGGTGGAGGCGTGCCGCCGCCATGGACTGGACCCGGCCAGGTCCGGGTGGGTGGCGCCGCGGCCGCACGGGGCGGTTGCGCCCTTCCGCCCCACGCCCGAACTTGTACACGGCGTCACGGTGGCCAACCCGTTCCTGGCCGACATGCTGCGGAAGCTTGGCTACTTTTCGGGAAAGCCGCAGATGCAGGTGAACGCTCCGGTATAGCTCAGCGCGGTAGAGCGCCCGGCACTCACCCGGGTGGCCCCCGGTTCGACCCCGGGTGCCGGAGCAGACTGTGGAAGGATGGGGTCCGGCGTAGCTCAGCGTGGTAGAGCGGCCGGCTCTTAACCGGCTGGACGCTGGTTCGACCCCAGCCGCCGGCTCCCCGCCTTTCGCGGTTCGCAGGAATCGAAAACGCCCGGCCCGCTGATGCGGACCGGGGCTTTTCGCCATCCTCAATCGCTTCCTTCCAGGATCACACCGATTCCCCTGATTCGCCGTGCACGCGGAGTTCTACTGCCGGTGTCACGCGGAGACGCAGAGGGCGCGGAGGCGCGGAGAAAACCAGGCTACCTCCGCGCCTCCGCGTGAGATCCAGCCGAAAAAGCCAGAATGCACGGTGAATTGGCAGAAGCGGTATCAGTCATCCTGAGAGGGGGTTGAGAAACTCGGTTCTTCGTACCGGCAGCGCACAGTCATCCTGAGGGAGCGCCACGCGGAACCTTCAGGATCACAAGAGCTTACGCGCGACCGAAGGACCTTCTTTCCGCCACCGTGGGGCTTGATGCGGGGCATGAAGCCAGCCTCACGCTTCTGCCGGCAAGGTCCTTCGGTCGGCGCCAGGGTAGTGTGTACGAGCAGGTTATGGAGCGGCGCCTCCCTCAGGATGACTGACACGATTCGAGGTTTCTCAACACCCCTTCGAGGGAGTGCCGCGCGTAACCGCCCTTCTCTCGGCCGCCTCACGGCTGGCTGCATGGCGGCAATCCAGCCACTCGGTTGTGCCGGCAAGGTCCTTCGGTCGGCGCCAGGCTGCATCGTACCAACAAGATGCAGCGCGGCGCCTTCCTCAGGATGACGGCCCAGGTGTTTGGATCGGCAACAGCCGCTCAGGAAATCATCACTCTTCCCCGAGCGCCGATTACCAGATCTTCACGCGGCGCTCGGGCGGCAGGTACATCCGGTCGCCGGGGCGCACGTTGAACGCCTCGTAGAACGCCGGAAGGTTGGCCAGCACGCCGTTGGTGCGGTACATCCCGGGCGAGTGCGAATCGGTCAGCAGCAGCTGGCGCAGCGCCTGGTCGCGGTACATGGTGCGCCACACCTGCGCGTATCCCAGAAAGAAGCGCTGGTCGCCCGTGAACCCGCCGATCACCGGCGCCGCGCGGCCCTCCAGCGACTTGCGGTACGCGCGGTGGGCAATGGCCACCCCCGACACGTCGCCGATGTTCTCGCCCAGCGTAAGCCGTCCGTTCACCCGCGCGCCGGGCAGCGGCTCGAACGCCCCGTACTGCTCCGCCAGCATGGTGGCGCGCTGCTCGAACGCCCTGGCGTCCTCGGCCGTCCACCAGTCGCGCAGGTTGCCCGCGCCGTCGCTCTTGCGGCCCTGGTCGTCGAAGCCGTGGCTGATCTCGTGCCCGATTACCGCGCCAATGGCCCCGTAGTTCACCGCGTCGTCCGCCGCCGGGTTGAAGAACGGGGGCTGCAGGATGGCCGCCGGGAACACGATCTCGTTGTTCACCGCGTTGTAGTACGCGTTCACCGTCTGCGGCGTCATCCCCCACGCACCGCGGTCCACCGGCCCGCCCAGCCGGCCGATCATGTCCGCGTAATCGAACTCCGCGGCGCGGCGCACGTTGCCCAGCAGGTCGTCGGCGCGAATCTCCAGCGCCGAGTAGTCTTCCCACTCGTCGGGGTAGGCGATCTTGACGCTAAAGCTGGCCAGCTTGTCCTGCGCCTGCGCCTTGGTGGCCGGGCTCATCCACTCCAGCTCGTCGATGGCCTCGCGGTACGCCGTCATCAGGTTGGCCACCAGCTCCTCCATGCGCGCCTTGTTCTCGGCAGAGAAGTGGCGCCCCACGTACAGCCGGCCCACCGCCTCACCCAGCGCGCCTTCCACCACCGTCACGCCCCGCTCCCAGCGCGGGCGCTCCTGCTCCTGCCCGCTCAGCACGCGGCCGCGGAACGCAAAGCGCGCGTCGCGAAAGTCGCGGCTCAGGTACTGCGCCGCGCCGTCCAGCAGGCGCGCCGCCGTGTACGCCTTTACGTCGTCCACCGGTGTGGCGGCCAGCAGCGCGTCGACGGCGTTGAAGTAGTCCGGCTGGCGCACGATCACGCTGTCCAGCGCCGGCAGGCCGGCGGCGGAAAAGTAGGATGCCCACTGAAAGCCCGGCGTGCGGGCCTGCAGGGTCGGCAGCGCCGTGGGGTTGTAGGTGGCGTTGCGGTCGCGGTTGCGGGTGCGGTCCCACTGCACGCGCGCCAGCGCCGTCTCAAACGCCAGCACCCGGCGCGCGGCGCCCGCCGCATCAGCCTGCCCCGACAGCCGGAACAGCGTCTCCAGGTACGTGGAGTACGCCTGGCGAATGGCCGTGTTGCGCTCGTTGTCGACCAGGTAGTAGTCGCGGTCCGGCAGCCCCAGCCCCGACTGGCTTACCATCACGGCGTACCGCGACGAGTTGCCCTGGTCCTGCTGCACGACAAAGGCGAACGGCGTCCCCACGCCCATCCGCCGCATCTCGGCGAACAGCTGCGGGTACTGGCTGCGCCCGCTCACCGCCGCAATGCGCCGCAGGTCGGCCTGCACGGGCGCCGCGCCCAGCTGGTCCACGCGGGCGGTGTCCATGAAGCTGCGGTACAGGTCGCCCACCTTCTGCCCCTCGCTGCCGGCCGCGTTGGGCGCCGCCGACACGGAGTCGATGATGGCGCGCAGGGCCGCCTGGGCGTTGTCGCGCAGCAGCAGGAAGGTGCCCGTACTGGTGCGGTCGGCGGGGATCTGCGTGTTGCGAACCCACCCGCCGTTCACGTACGCAAAAAAGTCGTCCTGCGGGCGAACGCCGCGATCGAATCCGGTGGTGTCGACCCCCAGTGCCAGCGCCGGGGAGGGCGCGTCGGCGCCGTTCGCGGGCGTGCCGGGCGCGCAGGCACCCATGGCGGTGACGGTGAGCAGCCCCGCCGCGAACAGCGAAACGGACTTGAGTGTGGCCATGCTCCGGGATGTTGAGATGGAAAAAACGGAAGCGCTACCAGCCAGGACAGCCGAGCCCCCCAAAACGCTGGAATGCAGTATACAATTCCTGTAACCCCAATCTACATTGATGGTTACGCGCGAGGAAGACACGGCTTTGGCAGAGTGAGCGGGTGATGCCGCAAAGGACTCATACCATCTCCCGGATTTCGATGTGCAGTGAGGGGAACGATGTTCACGCGGAGGCGCGAAGCAATACAGAAGAGGCGCGGAGGGAACGCCCAAAACGCCTCCGCGCCTCATCGGTTCCTCCGCGCCTCCGCGTGATGTTTTTCCGTCGTTCCCGTCAGCCGGAAACGGGGGGGATGGGCATGGGAGGTGTGCCGTGCAGGCGCGGGTCGCCGGGGCCCAGCTCCGGCTCTTCGGAGAGCGGCACCGGGTTCTCCACGTACTCGAACGCCCCCTTGCCGTCCGGCGTCGGCCCGCTGGCCCATGCGCCCTCGGCGCTGTCCGTGCCCACGGAGTTGTTCCAGAACTGGTAGCTTACCGAGCGCAGCTCCTCTTCCAGCGGGAAGGTGCTGGGCGTGGGCGTGGTCTCCAGGCCGTCGCGCTCCAGCTCGGCGATGGCGGCGATCCACTGGTTCTGGTGCATGGTGTCGCGCGCCAGCAGGAACTTGAGCATGTCGCGCACGCCGTGATCGTCGGTCTGCGCGTACAGGCGGGCCACCTGCAGCCGCCCCTGCGACTCTGCCGTCACGTTGAAGCGAAAGTCCGCCAGCAGGTTGCCACTGGCGATGGTGTAGCGCGACGTCCAGGGAAAGCCCACGCTGTCGGCGGGAAGCGCGCCGCCGCCGCTTACAATCAGGTGCTGCGGGTTCATGGCCGCCGCGATCAGGTCGCGCGTGTCGTCGCCGCCCATCACCGCGCCCACGATGGGGATTTTGGCCGCGTCTTCCTGCGCCTTGAGCGGCGCGCCCTCCAGCAGCCGGGCGATCATGGTGGCCAGCATCTCCACGTGGCCAATCTCCTCGGTGCCAATGTCCAGCAGCATGTCGCGGTACTTTTTGGGACCGCGGCAATTCCACCCCTGGAACAGGTAGGTCATGAACACGCTGATCTCGCCCCACTGGCCACCCAGGGGCTCCTGCAGCTTCTTGGCGAACAGGGGATCGGGCCGGTCGGGCTTTGCGTGGTACTGCAGCCGCTTGTCGTGAATGAACATCTCCGCGCCTCTCCTTTGTGGTGTAGCCCGGGCCGGTGCGTGCCCGCCTCAGCTGCCCAGGGCCGAAAAAAGGAGCGGCGTTCCCGTGGCACGCCCTGTACCGCATCCGGATCACCAGCAAGGCCTTGTAGAAGGTTGCCGCCGTTCCATGGTCCTGCGTGAGATGGGACACCCCAGCCCAACCGGCAGAGCCTCGGGAAATGGGTGGAACGGTGGGTATCCCGGGCCGGTACACGTCGGATTCGCTCGGCGGTACCTGGGTGGCGGTGGACGATGAACGGGACAGCGTGGGAGCACGGCCGCCGGTAGCGCCGCCGTTGACCGTAACACGAAAGGGGAGGACGGATGCCCGTCCTCCCCTCCCTGAATCTCACACGTACTGCCGGTTTTTACGCCAGGATCAGCAGGCGTACATGCCGTTCGTTCCGCAGCCTACCGCGTTACTGCAGTAGCAGGTATTTGCCCCATCGCGCGTGTAGATCGGCTGCGGGCAGCTGCGGGTGTTGATGTCCGCCATCAGCCCGTCTTCCCCAAGCCCATCGGAGGTCGAAAACGAGGTCACGGCTACGTCGTCCAGGTTCAGCTTCATCGTCGTATCTCTCCGGTAGGCTGGCAGAACGCGGTGCGGCGAATTCCCCACCACACAGCATTATACTATAAACAGACGGATAAGGAAAGGGGTGGATGCATGATGATTTTCCGAAAAATCATTCTCGGGATTCGCGGCCGAATTTGGAAAGAGTAGGGCGCCGCCCGAAGGACCTTTGCCTGCACGGCGAGGGATGTGAACAGCTCCCGAAGGCTCAGGCCGTCGCGACCCGACAAAGATCCTTCGGTCGCGGGCAAGCTCTTGTGACCAGGACGGTTCAGGCGTGCGCTTCCTCAGGATGACAGCACTTCTGGAGGGGAAAACGGAGGTTTCTCAATACCTCACAGTGGTCTTCCGTAATAGTCTTTCACGGATTTTATCCGATCCGGAAATCAATCCCAAAACAGAAGGGGGAAGACGGCCACCCGTCCTCCCCCTCCGTTTCTACTCCCGCACTCCCGCACTAACGCACGTCCCTACCCACCGATCTCCGTCCGCAGCCGCAGCAGCGCATCCTCCGCCACCACCAGCTCTCCGCGCGCCTCGTTCAGCTGTTCCTGCTGCACCTGCACAAAGCGGCGGTAGGGGGCAATGGACTCGTTCACCTTGTCCTGCGAGTCGGCCACGGCGCTGTGCACCTGCCGGGTGAGCGCCTCGTTCAGCCGGCCGCGCACCTCGCTGACCTTCTTCTGGAACTCGGCCTTGGCCTGGCGGCGCCGCGCGGGGATCACGTATAGCCCCGTGGCCGCCAGCGTGATGCCGGTGATGTCGGCCAGCGAGCCGGTGAGCATGGCCGTCATCAGCACGCCCAGGCCTACGCCGGCGCCCGCCAGCATGGTCACGCCCGACGCGCCGCGCACCTCCTCGGCCAGCTTGCGTGACTCGGCCTCGCGGTTGAATCCCCCCACCGCCTCGCCCGCCGCGCGCCCGATGCTGTCCAGCAGCGCCTGGCGGTTGTAGTTGAAGCCGCGCCCCACCTCGCCGATCATCCCCTCACGGTGGCGGTTGATCTGGCGGCGCTCGATGTAGGCGCTGATGTCCTGCCACAGCTTCAGGTTGCGCTCCACGATCCAGTCGATCACCCGCCCCACCTCGTCGTCGATCAGCTTCGGCGTCTCGCCCACCACCACCCGCTCGAAGTCGCGCCGCACCTGCTCCGTCTGCATCAGCTCGCGGATCTTGCCAAAGCGGATGGTTTCGTCGAAAAAGTTCAGGCCGCGCACCTCCATCTCGTTCAGCAGCGCGTCCAGCCGCCCCAGCCGCGGCCCGAAGTCCTTGAGCATGTCCTGGTGAAACGCGGCCAGCTGCTGGTCGATGTTCTGCAGCGTCGATACGTCCTCCGCCAGCAGCTTGAGCCGTTCGAACGCCGTCTCCTTGTACTTGGCCGCCAGCTTCAGGCCCACGTTCAGCGGGTTCAGCAGCTTCAGGCGGATGCGCTCCTGCTGGTCCAGCGTGGTGAGCAGAAAGTCCTCGACCTCGCGAAAGCCGCTGCGCGCCCACATGGCCTCGTCGTTGGCGGTGCGCGCCTGCATGGCGTCGCGCGCGCTCACGGGAAACACCAGCGGCTCCTCGCCCAGCAGCGCCGCCCCGTTCTCACGGACGAACTTGAGCACCGTGGTGCGGTCGTCTTCGCCGCCCAGGATGTCGATCTTGTTGACGATGAAGACGATCTTCTTGCCCCAGGCGCGGATCTGCTCTAGGAACCCGCGCTCGCTTTCGGTAAACGGCCGGTCCGCCGAGGTGACGAACAGGACCAGGTCGCTGCGGGGGACAAAGTCGCGGGTAAGCTCCTCGTGCTCGCGCAGCACCGCGTTGGTGCCCGGCGTGTCGACGATGTTGATGTCGCGCAGCAGCGGCGCGGGGTGGGTGCGCTCCAGCAGGTAGGCTTCCACCAGCTCGTCGCTCACCTCGTCGCCCCACTTGAGCACGTTGATGCGGTCGGTGGTGGGCGTAACCCCCTCCGGCAGCACGCGCTCGCCCAGCAGGGCGTTGATAAAGCTGCTCTTGCCGCTGTTGAACTCGCCCGCGATCACCAGCAGGAACAGTCCGTTCAGCTGCTCGCTGGCCTGGTTGAAGTGCCGCAGGTCGTCGGGGTCCACGTCCGTGCCAAAGCGCTCGAACGCCTTGCCCAGCCGGTCCAGCAGCTCGCGCTCGCGGGCGCGCAGCTCGGCCTCGCGGTCGCCAAGGATCCTGTTGCGCCGCAGCAGCTTGCCGATGACCATCCCCGTCTCCCCCGTCGTCGTCAGTAAGCACTCCCCGGCCGGTCTGCCGAGCAACCGCACAATCTTTCGCAAACGCGGGGCCGCGCAAGCGGTACAGGGGTGATGGAGCGAGGTGAGCACACTGTTGGGACGTACGTCGGCGGGCATCGACCCGGCGTCAGACGGCGAAGAGCGCCGGTGCATTCCGGCTGACACCCAACTGCGCCCGCCGGCGGCCCCCTCTCCCGGCCTCTCCCCCAACTTCGGGGGAGAGGTGACGCGCACCGAGACTTCGGCGCGCGGAGGGAAGCCATTATGTGAACGAAAGCTCCCACAACGCGCCGCCCTCGGCCCCCACACCACCCCTCCCCCGAAGTTGGGGGAGGGGTCGCCAGCCGTCGCGAGGAACGAGCGAAAGGCCTGGCGGGGGAGAGGGCCCGTCGCCGCGCACCACCGCCCGTTGCGGTGCTCGCCGCCGTGCTCCACAACCGCGTCCAACCCCACTCCCCCAAAGCACTTCCGCGAACGAATGCTTGACTGCGGACGGGAAATTGTATACCTTTCCGTCGTGATGAATAATTATGCTTCGGCGCGGATCGGAATCCTGGGGGCGGGCGGATACACGGGGCGCGAGCTGGCACGGCTCGCGGCGCGGCATCCGCGGGCGCGCATCGCCTGGGCCACCTCCCAGTCTGACGCCGGCAAGCCGCTGGGCGACGTGATCCCCGGTGTGGACGGGCCGGCGCTGGTCAAGGCGGAGGACGCGCCCCTCGGCGCGGTGGACGTGGTGGTCAGCTGCCTGCCCCACGGCGACAGCGCGCTGTGGATGGAGCGGGCGCGGCAGGCCGGCGCGCGGGCCATCGACCTTTCCGCCGACCTGCGCGTGCCGAACGAGGCCACGCCGGACTGGGCGCGGGGCGCCGTCTACGGCCTTCCGGAACTGCACCGGGCGCGGATCGCCGGGTCGGAGCTGGTGGCGAACCCCGGCTGCTATCCCACCGCCGCACTGCTGGCCCTGGCGCCCCTGCTGCGGCGCGGGCTGGTCAGCGGGCCGGTGATCGTCAACGCGGCGTCCGGCGTCACGGGCACGGGGCGCACGCCCAAGCGGGAGCTGATGTTCGCCGAGGTGGCCGAGGGGTTCAGTGCGTACGCCGTGGGCAACGTGCACCGCCACCTGAGCGAGATGAAGGCGCAGGCCGCCGGACTGTCCGGCGGCGCCGCGCCGGAGCTGGTCTTTACGCCGCACCTGCTTCCCGTGAAGCGCGGCATCCTGGAGACCATCTACGTCCCGCTCGCGGAGCCGGTGGACGAGCCGGTGCGGATGTGGCTGGATGATTATTCATCCGAGCCCTTCGTGCGGGTGCTGACGGGGCGGATGCCGGCGCTGGCGGACGTGGTCGGCTCCAACCGCGTGGCCATCGGGGTCGTCCCGGTGCAGAACGTCTCCGCGCCGATGCTGACGATTGTCTCCGTGATCGACAACCTGCTCAAGGGCGCCGCCGGCCAAGCCGTGCAGAACCTGAACCTGATGATGGGCTGGGACGAGGCGGAGGGGCTGGCGTGACGGCTCGCATCGTCAAGGTGGGCGGCAACCGCGCGGAGGACATGGGCTGGATCCGGGAGGTGGCGCAGGGGCTGGCCGCCTCCACCACGCCGACCATCCTGGTCCATGGCGGCGGCAAGGAAGTCAGCGACCTGCAGCGCGCCCTGGGAATCGAGCCGGAGTGGAGCGACGGGCTGCGCGTCACCACGCCGCGCGTGCTGGAGGTGGTGCGGATGGTCCTGAGCGGCGCCGTGAACAAGCGCTGGGCCGCCGCCCTGCTGGACGCTGGCGTCGATGCCCTCGGCGTCAGCGGCGAGGATGGCGGCCTGCTGACGGGCGAGATCTCGCGCGGCGGCGCCATCGGCCGCACGGGCGAGGTGACGCGGGTGCGCACGGAGCTGCTGCGCGGCTGGCTGGCCGCGGGACTGACGCCGGTCATCAGCCCGCTGACCCGCGGCCCGGACGGCGGCGGGCTGAACGTCAACGCCGACGATGCCGCCGCGGGGATCGCCGCCGCGCTGGGTGCCGCGGAGCTGCTGTTCGTGAGCGACGTGCCGGGGGTCAAGGCGGGCGGGGCGTGGGCGTATGCGCTGGACGGGGTAGCGGTGGACGCGCTGATGGAGAGCGGCGAGGCGGCGGGCGGCATGCGCCCCAAGCTGCGCGCGGCGCTCCGGGCGCGCGGCGAGGGCGTGGGGCGGGTGCGGATCGGGGACGTGGGGATGCTGACGGACGAACGCGCGGGAACGCGCATCGGGAACCTTGAGGAGACGGCCCATGCTGGCTGAAGCGAAGTCCATCGACACGACGATCCCGGCCCAGACGCCGGCCGATCCGGCCGCCTCGCTGCTCGGCGTCTACAAGCCCGCCGCGCCCGTGTTCGTCGGCGGCGAAGGGTCTGAGCTGATCGCGGACGACGGCCGCCGCTACCTGGACTTTACCAGCGGCATCGCCGTCAACGCGCTGGGCTACGGGGATCCGGACGTGGCCGCCGCCATCCGCGGCGCGCTGGACGCCGGCGTGGTCCACACGTCGAACCTGTTCCGCACCGCCCCGGCGGCGGAGCTGGCGGCGTGGCTTACGGCCCGCTCGTTCGCCGACCGCGTGTTCTTCTGCAACAGCGGCGCTGAGGCCACCGAGGGCGCCATCAAGTTCGCCCGCAAGTGGGCCGGGGCCGAGAAGCGCGAGATCGTCGCCTTTCGCGGCGGCTTCCACGGCCGGACCATGGGCGCGCTGGCGGCGACCGACCGTCCCGCGTACCAGGAGCCGTTCGCCCCGCTCATGCCGGGCGTCCGCTTCGCCGAGGTGGGCGACGTGCAGGCGCTGGAGGCGCGGCTGTCGTGGGGCAACGTGGCCGCCGTCCTCCTTGAGCCCGTGCAGGCCGAAGGGGGCGTGCGCCCCGTCCCCGCCGAGTTCCTGCAGGCCGTCCGCGCCCTGTGCGACAAGCACGGCGCCCTGCTCATCCTGGACGAGGTGCAGACCGGCCTGGGTCGCACCGGCTGGCTGTGGGCGCACGAGACCAGCGGCATCACGCCCGACATCATGACCCTGGCCAAGCCCCTCGCCGGCGGGCTGCCCATGGGCGCGGTGCTGGTGACGGAAGCCGTCGCGTCGGTGATGCAGCCGGGCGACCACGGATCGACGTTCGGGGGCGGGCCGCTGGTGGCGTCGGCCGCGCTGGCCACCTGCCGCAAGATCGAGTCGATCCTGCCCGAGGTGCGGCGCAAGGGGACGCTGCTGGCCGACCTGCTGGGCGCGCTGGCCCTGCGCAACCCCGGGATCCGCGCCGTGCGCGGCGGGGGGATGCTGTGGGGGATCGAGGTGGACGGCGCCGCGGGGATCGTGTCCCGCGCGCTGGAGTCGGGACTGCTGCTCTGCAGCGCGGGCGCGGACGTGGTTCGTCTGCTGCCGCCGCTGACCATCGGGGACGACGAGCTGCGCCGCGGCGTGGCCCTGCTGGAGGAGGCGATCGGATGCTAGTGCAGATTGCGCCCCCGGTGGCGGGTGACATCATCAACCTGCCGCCCTTTGACCCGTCGGCGCCCATCTACGTGCGCCCGGCCAGCATTGCCGACATGCTGCAGGTGGAGCCGATGATCAATCGCTTCGCCGCGCAGAACCTGATGCTGCCCAAGACGCGCGAGCAGCTGGTGCGCCTGTTCCGGGAGTTCGTGGTGGCCGCGGACGAGCACGGCCGCGTGGTGGGATGCGGCGGCCTGCGCATCTTTTCCCCCACGCTGGCGGAGGTCATCTCCCTGGCCGTGGCGCCGGAAACGCAGGGCCTTGGCCTGGGCGGCCGCATCGTGGAGCGGCTGGTGGAGGACGCCGAGACGCTGGGCATTACCACCGTGTTCGCCCTGACGCTGCGCGACGGGTTCTTTCACCGCCTGGGCTTTCGCACCGTGCCCAAGGAAATGTTCCCGGCCAAGGTGTGGAGCGACTGCCGCAACTGCCCCAAGCTCACGGCGTGCGACGAGATCGCCGTCGTCAAGGAAGTGCACGGGATGTCCGGAGTCTCGCACTGGGAGTGAAGACGGTACGAGGGTGCAAAGGTACGAGGGTACGAAACCGACCCTCGCATCCGGAAAACGTACCTTCGTACCCCGTACCTTCGTACCGAAAATCACGTCGCCCGTAGAGCGCGACGCAGCCTGATAAACCACCGGCCATCGGAGCACCAAGATGCAGAAGCCTCGCGTCGTCCTTGCCTACTCGGGCGGACTGGATACGTCCATCATCGTTCCCTGGCTCAAGGAGAACTACGGCGCCGACGTGATCTGCGTGGCCGCCGACGTGGGCCAGGGCGAGGAGCTCAGCGGACTGGAGGACAAGGCCAGGGCTTCCGGCGCCAGCGCCTGCTACGTCGAAGACCTGCGCGACGACTTTGTCACCGGCTTCGTGTTCCCCACGCTGCGCGCGGGCGCCATCTACGGCCGCAAGTACCTGCTGGGCACGTCCATGGCGCGGCCCATCATCGCCAGGGCGCAGGTGGACATCGCCCGCAAGGTGGGCGCCACGCACCTGGCGCACGGCTGCACCGGCAAGGGCAACGACCAGGTGCGCTTCGAGCTCACCTACGCCGCGCTGGCGCCGGAGCTTCCCGTCATCGCCCCCTGGCGCGAGTGGGACATCCGCAGCCGCGAGGACGCCCTGGCCTACGCCGCCGAGCACGACGTTCCCGTGACGGCGACGAAGGCGAAGATCTACTCGCGCGACCGCAACCTGTGGCACGTGAGCCACGAGGGCGGCCCGCTGGAGGACCCGGCCTACGAGCCCACCGAGGACCTGTTCATGATGACGCGCTCGGCCGAGGACGCGCCGCCGGTGCCCGCGTACGTCACCATCGCGTTCGAGGAGGGCTACCCCGTCGCCGTCGACGGCGAGGCGCTGGGGCCGGTGCAGCTCATCGAGCGGCTGAACGGGATCGGCGGGCGGCACGGCGTGGGCCGCATCGACCTGGTGGAAGACCGGCTGGTGGGGATGAAGTCGCGCGGCATCTACGAGACGCCGGGCGGAACGCTTCTCTACGCCGCGCACTCGGAGCTGGAGCAGCTGGTGCTGGACCGGCGCACGCTGGCGCTCAAGGACGCCATCGCCCCGCGCTACGCGGATCTCGTGTACGAGGGCCGCTGGTGGACCACCGAGCGGATGGCCATGGACGCCCTGGTGGACGTGACGCAGAAGAAGGTGTCGGGCGAAATTCGCCTCAAGCTGCACCGTGGCAACGTGACCGTGGCCGGCCGCTGGAGCGCGCAGTCGCTGTACGACGAGCGGTTCGTGACGTTCGGGGAGGACGACGTGTACCAGCAGTCCGACGCGGCGGGCTTCATCCGCCTGTTCGGGCTTCCCAGCCGCGTGGCCGCGCTCAAGGAGCAGGAGGCCGCGCTGGCGCCCACCCTTCACGCGGCAGACTGACCATGCCCTGCACTCCGACCCTGCCGGCGCAGACGCCGCCGGCCGTGCCCGGCGCCCGCATGTGGGGCGGGCGCTTCGCCAGCGGGCCGGCCCCGGAGATGGACCGGCTTAACCGCTCGCTCCCGGTTGACCGGCGGCTGTGGCGCCAGGACGTGGCCGGCAGCCGCGCCTGGGCCGCCGCCCTGGGCGCCGCGGGCGTCATCGACCCCACCGAGGCCGCCGACCTGCGCAGCGGGCTGGACGCGGTGGAGCAGCGCCTGGACGCGTGGACCGACGCCGACTGGGCCGCGGCCGAGGACGAGGACGTTCACACCCTCGTCGAGCGCCTGCTGGGCGAAGAGGCGGGCCCCGTGGCGGGCAAGCTGCACACGGGCCGCTCGCGCAACGACCAGGTGGCCACCGACTTTCGCCTCTGGGCGCTGGAGGCGGCCAAGGGGCTGGAGGCCGGCCTGCGCGACCTGCAGGCCGCGCTGGTGGAGCAGGCGCAGGCCCACGGCGACACGGTGATGCCGGCGTACACGCACCTGCAGCGCGCGCAGCCGGTTTCGGCCGCGCACTGGCTGCTTTCGCACGCGTATCCCCTGGAGCGCGACCGCGCGCGGCTGACGGACGCGCTGCACCGGGTCAGCGTCCTGCCGCTGGGCTCGGGCGCCATCGCCGGCTGCCCGTTCCCGGTGGACCGCGTGCTGCTCAAGGAGTCGCTGGGCTTCCGCGCCATCAGCGGCAACTCGGTGGACGCCGTGGCCGACCGCGACTGGGTGGCGGAGCTGCTCTTTGTGATGTCGATGGCGGGCGTGCACCTGTCGCGGCTGGCGGAGGACCTAATCCTCTTCGCCACCAGCGAGTTCGGCTTCGTACGGCTGTCGGACCGGTTCAGCACCGGCTCGTCGCTCATGCCGCAGAAGCGGAATCCGGACGCCATGGAGCTGGCGCGCGGCAAGGCGGGGCGGCTGATCGGCGAGCTCGCGGGCTTTCTGGCGCTGCTCAAGGGGCTGCCCAGCGGCTACAACAAGGACCTGCAGGAAGACAAGTCCGCCCTGTTTGCCGCCTTCGACGCGCTGGGCGACGTGCTTCCGGCCGTCGCGGGCACGGTTCGGTCGATGGAGATCGATGCCGGCCGCTGCGCCGCCGCCGTGGACAGCGCCATGCTGGCCACCGACGTGGCGGACTTTCTGGAGCGCCGCGGCGTGCCCTTTCGCGAGGCGCACGGCGCGGTGGGCAAGCTGGTGCGCGCCGCGGAGGGGATGGGGTGCCCGCTGAGCGCCCTGCCGCGCGAGCTGTTCGTGCAGGTGAGTGCGGAGTTCGCCGACGCGGACCTGGAGGCCATGTTCGACGCCCGTGCCTCCATCGAGGCCCGCGCCGCCGCCGGCGGCACCTCGCCGGCCTCCGTCCAGGCCCAGATCGCGGAGCTCAACGCCCCGCTGCTTTGATCCATCGGCGGGCGCGAGGGCCGGCACGGCTCACGCCCGTTGCGACACTGGCGCCGGGGGCCGCCGATACGGGAAAGGGGCTGGCGGATGATACCTATCGTCCGCCAGCCCCTTTCCGCGTTCTCTGAACACACCCGTGCGTCAGAAGTTTACGAGCATTGTCTCCACGCTGTTCTTGGCCCGATCTTCGAGACCGGCGCCGTTGAAGAACTCTCGTGCGCGGTCGCGCAGCCGCGTATCCGGATTCAGCAGGTACGCGCGTCGAAGAAAGTCTATGGAGAGCAGTGGATTTCGCTCCACGTGCTCGGCCATGGTGCTGTAGTAGGATGCGCGATCGTGAAGAGACCTGAGAAAGCGGCGCATACGAGGTTTGAAGTCGCTGCCGTACTGGATGTGCTCGGTCCGCACGAAGTCCGAAGGCATGGTGGCTCCGGGCGTCTTGATGACCAGTGTCTCCTTTCCGTAGGACTGCATCATGCCGACTTCATAAAAGATGTTCGCGATCGTCTCGGTCCGCATTTCCTCATGGATGATCGCTACGCCCAGGGGAACCGAGATGATGTATTCCCAGATCTTAAGGAGAAAGTCCCTCCCGGTGATCGAACTGTCGGCGTCGACGAGTGTGTAGGATTGTTCTTTCAGCACCTGCTTGAGGGCGGACCGAATCTCCGTAAGCACCGGAGGGATTGGCCGGCTCATCTGCGTCATCAGAAAACAGGTGCGCGGCCGGAAAGGAAGCAGCGTTCCATGCGGGCCGCCGTCCGTGGGACGGTAGTAGATCATAGCTTCTTGATCGGAGCGATCGGCACGTTCTTGTATGGACCCTCGGACTTCTTGTACGAGACGATCACGCCCCGGGTGCGGTCAACCTTCACGTACAGACCGCTACGCGGGTTCCGCAGCTGCACATAATCCGGCTTCTCCCTGGCCATCGTCACCGCTCCCTCCATTTCTTTCCGGCGTCGCAGATCATCATCCAGACATCAACATCATCACGAGCCGGGTCATCGCGCAAGGGCCCGGAAGTGACGGTGAAACAGGGGTTTACGCGCTGGCGGGACAGGTGTGGCTTGCGTCCGGATTGAGACAGCCGCGTGCACCTGTTTCCGCTGCCATCCGCACCCGGTAAGACCTTTGGTTTGATGCACTTTCGCGAGAGTTGGCCTCCATGCGACCGTGCTCCATCATCCCAGGTTGGCCAACGCGCGTTCAAAGTGGGTTTGTTCTTGTCAACGCCGGATGAAAACGGCACACGTTCGCCAGGGCGGGGGCGCTGATACGGGAAAGGGCACTGCGAAGATGCGTGTCCGGAACCTCTGATGGACGAATCGGGCTCCGGGGGATGCGCTCCCCGGAGCCCAAAATGCGTCCTGCGTGCCACCCTTCAGTCGCGCCTCAGGGAATCAGGCCGCAGCGGCAGATTCCGCCTGCGCTGCAGTAGCCCTGGCGACCCGGACACGCGTACGCACACGAGGCGTAGTAGTAGTCGTATCCCTTGCTCGGGCAGGTGGCCGCGGCGGTGGACGCCTGCGACGGGGTGGCCAGCGCCTGCGTGGCCCCGAAGCCCAGCGACCCGGCGACCATCAGCCCGAGCAGCCCCCGCCGCAACATCATCGAACTCTGCATACGTCCTCCGTGGATGCGGTCCTTGCCGGGGCCCCTTGCCGCGGCTGACGTGATATACGCACGATATACGCCACAATAATGAAATTAACGCCGTACGCCCGCACGGGGCTGCGTGTGGGCGAAAGACTGGATGGTCGATCCAGATCGCCTCTCGTTCACTTTCATCGATTCTCCGCCACATTGGGCCAGTTGCCGAACACGTCCGTGCGGCTGTTGGCGGTGTTCGCCCGCGGTCTTCCGAAGCCGGTTGGCGCGCTGATAGCTTCGCGCGCATGCCAAAGCCACGCATCTATCTCGACACGACGATCCCGAGCGCGTTTCACACAGACCGCGCTGATCCCGACATGATCGAACGGCGTGCCACTACTCGCATCTGGTGGGACGTCGCCGCCCGTTCATTCGAACTGGTGGTCAGCGACGTCGTCCTCCAGGAACTCTCGGATGGACGTCCAGAGCAGGCCCTGTTGCGCCTCGAGCTGGTGAAAAACCTGCGCAGGCTGCGCTCCGGGCCGGCAGAGTTGGCGACTGCGCTCGCCTACATGCGTCAGAAGGTGATGCCGGGGAATCCGCTCGCCGATGCCTTGCACCTGGCGATCGCCTCACACCAGCGGTGCGATGTTCTGGTCACGTGGAACTACCATCATCTAGCAAATCCTAACAAATTGGATAGGATCAAGAAGCTGAACGCGGGAATGGGACTCTTCCTTCCGCGCATTCTGACGCCGAAGCAACTGCTGGAGGGTGGATGATGAGCAGTAATGGGCGGTCGCCGGACTCGGCACTGGAGCGCGTACCGGAGTTCCCTCGCCCCCCTTTGAGCGATGAGATGGAGCAAACGCTCACGTCGGTCGGCGGCTTCATCGACCGCGCGCGTGAGCAACACGCACGGACCGGCGAGTGGCCGCCCGATCCTCTGCTCGACGAGATTGATGAGATGCGTCGGCGCGTCCAGGCAGAGCACGGGGATGACCCGTGGAAGTTGCTGAAGTGGTACAACCAGGCAGGCGACCGGAAATTCGACCACGACGCCGGTGCGTCCACACAGGACAGTAAGGCGGCGGAGCAGGAAGCCTGTTCGCGAGAGGCCGAAAAGCAGGAAAGGCCCGCAGCGTGAGAGTCGCCGATCGCCTGCTGCTTCTTGCCTTCTCGCTCGCCGCCGCGCCCGCGTTCGCGCAGGCGGCGGGCGAGCCGCGCGCGTGGGATTCGCGGGCCGGGCGGTGGGTGGAGTGGGGCGCGATGGCGGATTCGCTCGCGCGGCACGACGTGGTGGTGGTCGGCGAGCAGCACGACGATCCGGCGACGCACCGCGCCGAGGCAATGCTGCTGGACGCGGTGGGGCGGCGGCGCGGGCGGGTGATGGTGTCGCTGGAGATGTTCGAGCGCGACGTGCAGCCGCTGCTGGACGAGTACGGCGTGGGGCGGGCGACGGAGGCGGACTTCCTGGCGCGCTCCCGGCCGTGGCCCAACTACGCGTCCGACTATCGCCCGCTGGTGGAGCACGCCCGCGCCCGCCGCTGGCCCGTCGTCGCCGCCAACGTCCCGCGTCCGCTGGCGTCCGCCGTGGCGCGCGGGGGGATGGTGGCGCTCGACACGCTTCCGTTCTCGCACCGCCGCCTGTTCGCCGCCGAGCCCCGCTGCGCGCCCGAGGGCGACTACTTCCGGCGCTTTGGCGAGGCGATGGACGGGATGGGGGGGCACGGCGCGGGAGCGGACACCGCCGCGGCGCGTGCCACGCTGGTGCGCTTCTACCAGGCGCAGTGCATCAAGGACGAGACGATGGCGGAGTCCATCGTCCGGGCGCGCGACGTGTGGCGCGGGTGGATGGTCGTCCACTACACCGGCGCCTTTCACTCCGACCGCCGTCTGGGAACGGTGGAGCGCCTGGCCCGCCGGCTGCCGGACGCGCGCATCGCCGTCGTCTCCATCGTCCCCGTGCCCGATCCCACCGCGGCCGATCCCGCCGAGTTCGCGGAGCGCGCCGACTACGTGGTGTTCGTCCCCGCGCCGCCCGTGGCCGCGGCGCCGCAGCCGTGAGCCGGATCGTCGCCCACCGCGATCCGTCGCTGCTCGCCCGCATCGTACGAACGGTGCCGCTGGTGTACGCGGATGGCGCCGACGCCGCGCTGGACCGGCCGGCGCACGTGCGGGCGGGGTCCGGGCTGGCGTGGATCGGCGGCGTGCTGGCGGTGATGCAGGACGACGCCAACTTCGTCGCGCTGGTGGACCCGGCGACCGGTCTCTGCCGCGCCGTGACCCTCCCCGCGGGAGAAGGCGGGCTGCGGCAGTTTGACGACGAGCGCGGCAACAAACGCTTCAAGCTGGACCTGGAGGCGTGTGTGGCGGTGCCGGATGAGTGCGGCGGCCCATCGCTCCTGGCGTTCGGCTCCGGCTCCGCCGCGCTGCGCGAACGGGTGCTGCGGGTGACCGGCGCCGCCGGCCCCGAGCCGCTTGTCGAGATCCGCGAGGCGCTCACCTTCTATGCGCGGCTCCGCGAGACGCTGGAATTCGCGGGGAGCGAGCTGAACGTGGAGGGCGCGGTCTGGCGTGACGGACACATCCTGCTGCTGAACCGCGGCAACGGCGCGGCGGTAGACGGACGCCTGCCGGTAGACGCCATCTGCCAGGTAGACTGGGCCGCGCTGCGTGCCTACCTGGACGGCTCGAGCGTCCATCCCGCACCGGGCCCGCGGAACGTGGTGCAGTACGCGCTGGGGGAGATCGACGGTTCCATGCTTACGTTTACCGACGCGGCGGCGTTCGGCGACTCGCTCATCTACACGGCGACGGCGGAGGCATCGCCCAACGCGGTGGATGACGGGCCGGTGGCGGGCTCGGCGGTCGGGATCATCGGCGCGGACGGCGCGGCGCGGTTCGCGGATTTGCAGGACGCCGCGGGCGGACGCTTTGACGGCAAGGTGGAGGGCATCGCGCGGGGCTCGCGGCCCGGCACACTGTACGTCGTCGTGGACCGCGACGATCCGCACCGTCCGTCGGAGCTGTGCGAGGTGGAGCTGGCGGGCGACTGGCCGGCGTAAAAAGAAGGGGCCTCATCCTCACACGGAATCCGTGTGATTATGAGGCCCTTTCTCTCGCGGTGCGGCGTCGTCAGTCGCCGTTCAGGACGGCCAGGGCGGCGGCTTCCAGCACGTCCACCGCGACGGGCATGCAGTCTTCGCACAGGTCGAAGCGGGGCGAGTGGTGCGGGTGCGTCATCCCCAGCTCCTCGCTGCGCCCGCCGACGAAGAAGTAGCAGCCGGGAACCCGCTTCAGGACGTCGCCAAAGTCTTCCGCCGCCATCGTCCGCACGTCCGGGTCCGTCCGCACGCGGTCGGCGCCCACGATGCGCTCCGCCTCGCGCGCCACCACCTGTGCGATGCGCGGATCGTTTACCGTGGGCGGGCCCTCCCATCGAAAGCGATAGTCGTACGTGGCCCCCAGGGCGGCGCACACGCCGGCGATCACCCGCTCCACATGCCGCGGGAGTGCCTCCAGCAGCGCCGGGTCAAATGCGCGCACGGTCCCCGTGAGCTTCGCCGTCTCGGCGATCACGTTGTGCGCCTGCCCCGCGTGAAAGCTGCCCACGGTGACTACGGCCGGCTCCAGCGGCGGCGCCGTGCGCGAAACGATGCTCTGCAGCGCACCGACGATCTGCGTGGCCACGTACAACGCGTCGATGGTTTCGTGCGGCAGCGCGCCGTGGCCGCCGCGCCCCTTCACCTCCACGGACCACTCGATCGCCCCCGCCATCTGCGGCCCCTGGACCACGCCGACGATGCCGCTGGGAAGCCCCAGCCACACGTGCAGCCCCAGCGCGGCGTCCACACCCTCCAGCACGCCGGCCTCGATCATCCCCATCGCCCCGCCCAGCCCCTCTTCCGCCGGCTGAAACATGTACTTTACCGTGCCGCGCCACCCGTCGCGCGACCGCGCCAGCCGCTCCGCCACGGCCAGGCCGACCGCCACGTGCGCATCGTGCCCGCAGGCGTGCATCACCCCCGCGGTGCCGGAAACAAAGTCGTGCGTGCACTCCTCGTCGATGGGGAGCGCGTCCATGTCCGCGCGCAGCAGCAGCGTGGGGCCATCGCCCGCGCCACCGCGCAGTGTGCCCACCACGCCCGTAACCGCCACCCCCGTCTGCACCGTATAGCCCGCCGCGCGCAGCCGCTCGGCGGCGATGCCGGCGGTGCGGTGCTCGTGAAAGCCCAGCTCGGGGTGGCGGTGCAGGTCGCGGCGGGTGGCGACCAGCAGTTCGGTTTCTTCGGCAATCGTCATCGATTTCGCATCCGGAAGTCGTGTGTAGGAGCGAAAGATAGGACGCCGGGGGGCGGATCGAAACGGCATTTGACGCGGGGCCGCGGAGAAAACAAGGAGCCGCGGAGGAACTGCGATCTCCTCCGCGGCTCTCTTGTTCATCTCCGCGCCTCCGCGTGAGATCGTGCTCCCGTTTCAGACGGGCGACGCGGCCGCGGTGACGATGCCGCCGCCGACCACCTCGCGAAAGACGGAGAAGAGGGTGGGATCAAAGATGTGCCCCGCGTCGGCCTGCATGATCCGCAGCGTGTGCTCGTGCGGAAACGCCTTGCGGTACGGTCGGTCGGTGGCGAGTGCGTCGTACACGTCGGCGACGCAGAGGATGCGGGCGGAGAGCGGGATGTCCTCGCCGGACAGGCGCGCGGGGTAGCCGCTGCCGTCCCACGCCTCGTGGTGATGGCGCACCATGGGCCGTACGTCCCAGGGAAACTCCAGGTCGTTGATCAGCTCCACGCCGGCGTCGGGGTGGCGCTCCATCACGGCGCGCTCTTCGGGGGTGAGCGGACCCGGCTTGTTCAGGATGGCGGGCGGGACGACGATCTTGCCCACGTCGTGCAGCAGCGCGCCCATGCGGAACCAGAGCAGTGTTCCGTCATCGAACCCCACCGCCGACGCCAGCGCGCACGCCCGGTCGGCCACCCGCTCACAGTGGCCCTGCGTGTAGTGGTCGGCGGATTCGATGGACTGCCCCCACATGGTGACGATGGACAGGAACATCGTTTCCAGGTCGTGCAGCCGCGCGGAAACGTCGGACAGGTCGCGGCGCGCCTCCAGCCGGGTGAACAGCCGGTGCGCCAGGTTCAGCTGCTGCAGCGTCTCGCGGTTGCGCTGCCGCAGCCAGTGCAGCGCCGCCAGCTCGCGCGCCGTCTCGGCGCGCAGCAGCAGCTCGCCGCGCTCCTCGGCGATGCGCGCGGCGGTGGCCAGGTGCTCGTCGGCCGCCGCCCAGTCGCCGGTTTCGCGGGCGATCACGCCCAGGTGCTTGTGCGACTCCGCCTGGCCAAACGGGTCGCCCATCTCCAGGGCCAGCGCCAGCGCCGCGCGGCAGGCGGTGCCCGCCTCGGCCCAGCGCTCCTGGGCCGTCAGCAGCTCCACACGGTTGTTCTCCACCCGCAGCCGCGTTCCCGCGTCGTCCAGCCGCGTGCAGATGTCCAGCGCCTCCGCGTACGCCCGCTCGGCCGCGCGCCACCGCCGCTGGTCCGTGTACAGCATTCCCAGGTTGCTGAGGGCGCCCGCGGCGTAGTGGTTCTCACCGAGCGCACGATACGCGGCCAGACTGGCGCGGTAGCGCTTGAGCGCACCTTTGTAGTCGCCGCGGATGTTGCTCAATACGCCCAGGTTCTGGTCGATCATGGCCGTCAGCGTAGCCTCGCCCGCACGGCTGGCCACATCCCGTGCCTGCAGGTACAGGGTGTGTGCCTCGTCCAGGCTGCCGCGGGTGCGCAGCACGTTGCCCATCACGTTCATCGAATGCGCCATCGACAGCGCGTCCCCCGCCGCCTCCGCCACCGCGATCGCCACGGTAGCCGCGTCGTGTGCGGCGTCCAGATCCATGGACTCCAGCCGGCAGCGCGCCACCCACCGCAGCAGCGAGCACGCGAGCGGTGCGTTCTGCGCGCCACGCAGCCCGTGCAGCGCCTCTTCGTACAGCGCAACCGCGTCGTCGCGGCGTCCCTCGCGCTCCGCCGCCTGGGCGTGCGCGATGACCACGGCGATCCCGGCGGGGGTGTCGGGCAGCGGGGGGGTCATCGAGGAAAACTCGGATGCAGTCGGCAGGATATTGTCAAGCAGGAGCATCGTACCCGCGCCCCGTATGTAAGCTCCGCGGTCCGCCCATGCAACGTTGTTGTTTCTGAAGCGCGAAGGGGCCGGGTCCGTGCCGGACCCGGCCCCTCCGTAACGATGGTTTTCGGCGCGTTCGTTCGCGTCAGCGCTCGAAAGGCACCACGTTGCCGGAAGCGTTGATGTACCCGCTGCGGCGGGCGGATACGGTATAGCCGGAGAAGTGCTGCACGTCGAACCGCAACCGGGAGCCGGTTACGTCCACCGCCGTGGGCCGCGACTCGCGCACGATGGCGGTCAGCCCGTCCAGAAGCCCGGTTTCGGGAAAGTACACGCCCTCCAGCTCGCGCAGCACCGCCGGGTCGGCGAACGCCGCCGTGCCGCGCAGGTCCTGCGTGATGGTCGGCGCCTTGTGAAACGCCAGCCCGTGCGGCTGAAACAGGTACGCCACCGCCGTCCCCGGCACCGCGACCACCGTGATGGGCGTGGGTAGCCGGACGGCGTTGGGAGGGAACGTCATGGTGAAGCCCGCCTCGGGGATGCGGATGACCCCGCCCCCGCGGCCGATCACGGCGACTGCCGCAAAATTGTGCAGCAGCGGCTCGGAACGCTGCAGCACGTCGACCACCATCGGGGGATCGGACAGGTCCAGCGACGGTCCGCCCGTGGTGATGAGTCCCGACGGCTGCGTGCTGTCGGGGCCGCACGCGGCCAGGGTGGCGACCGCCAGCAGGACGGCGGCGCGAAGGTGCTTCAGCATGGTTCCGGCTCCAGGCATTTTTTGAACAGCGGATTTCTCGGGACGCGAAGTGAGCAATAAGCGCGCCGAATCTGGTTCATCATAGTGTAGCAGGCGCCCCTCCGGCAAGCGGTCCGAACGACCGCTCCGGAGCTTCCATCCCGTCCGCGAGCGGCCGCTGCAGCAGGTCCACCCCGTTCATGGCCAGCCTTCGGACGGAGTGCGCCGCATCCTGCTCCCCCCGCTCCGCCTCCCACTGCGCGTGCCGGGCGAGCAGCGCCACCTCCAGCGCGCGCCCCAGCGTCAGCGCGAACCGCCGCGCCCCGGCCTCCACCTCCGCGCGGCCGCCCTGCATCGCCCGCTCCAGCCACGCCTCCGCCCGCTCGATGGCGCCCGCCGCCGCGCGGATCACCGGCACCAGCGCGGGATCCTCCACCCCCGCCGCGCACCGCTCCACCTCCGCGCGCACCGGGCCCAAGCCGCCGGCGGACTCCAGCGCGCGCAGGGTGTCGAGCGACAGCACGTTGGTCGTCCCCTCCCAGATGGACAGCACCTGCGCGTCGCGGAGGAGGGTGGGAATCCCCGTGTCTTCCACGTACCCCGCGCCGCCAAACGCCTCCACCACCTCGCTGGCCACGGCCACGGCCTGGCGCGCGGTGGTCAGCTTGGCCAGCGGCGTCAGCACGCGCAGCAGCGCGCGGCCGGCGTCGTCGATCTCCCCCGCCTCCTGCGCGCCCAACAGCTCCGCCACGCGAAACGTCAGGTGCAGCGCGCCCATCCATTCCGCGCGCAGGCCGGCCAGCGTGTCGGCGTGCAGCGGCTGCTCCGCCAGCGTGGCGCCGAACGCGGACCGCCGCCGGGCGTAGTCGTCCGCCAGCGCCAGCCCGCGCCGCATCAGCGCGACGGCGCTCACCGCGTTCCACGTCCGCGTAACGTTCAGCATCGGCGCGATGGTACGTACGCCGTCGCCCAGGCCCAGCACGGGGACGGCGGGCGTCCCATCCAGCGTGAGTTCCGCCGTCGGCAGCTTGCGCGTCCCCAGCTTGTCCTTCAGGCGGTCGATGCGGATCCCCCTCAACATCCCCGCATCGTCCCGCGTCTCCACGTAGAACAGCGCCAGTCCGCGGCCGCCGGGCGGGTTGCCGGCCGGGCGGGCGAGTGTCAGCGCCATCTGCGACGTGGCGGCGGAGGTGAACCACTTGCGACCGTGCAGCCGCCATCCGCCGTCCGGGTCCGGCCGCGCCTCCGTCTCGCTGCCGCCCACGTCGGAGCCGCCGGCCGTTTCCGTCATCCACTGCCCGCTGGTCCAGAACGCGGCCGGGTCGCGGCTGACAAGGTGCGGGACGGCGCGGCCGATCAGGTCGCGGTTGCCGGAATCCAGCAGCACCCGAGCGGCGCCGTCCGTCATCGCCAGCGGGCAGGCGTAGATGTCGGTGGATGGCGTGAACAGGTACGCCAGCGCGAACTGGTGGATGCGGGAGAAGCGGCCGTGCGCGCGCTCGTACGCCGTGGCGACCACCCCGTGCTGCGCGGCGATCCGCTCCGCCGCCTGCCACAGCGGCGTGAGCTGGATGCGGTCCACGCGGTTGCCCCACGGGTCCCACTGCGTCAGCACGGGCTCGCTCAGCCGGTCCGCCAGCTGGACGGGGTACAGTTCCGCGGACAGGCGGCCCATCTCGCGCAGCGACGGCTCGACCTCGCGCAGCACCGGCGCCGGAAGCAGCCGCGCGATCAGTGACCGAAAGGCCCCGTCGGCGTCGAACTGGTTGCCCAGCACGGGGGGCGCCTGGATAAAGCTCATCGTCAGGATCGGGACGTGGGGAACGCGGATGACGAACGATACGGGCGCCGGGCCCCGCAGGGCAATCCACGCGTAAAGCAAGTGTCGACAAACGTTTGATCGACCGGCAAGGGAAACACTTGAGGCTCAGCGAGGTACAAGGGACGGTCCCTGGTACCGCCGGACTGCCCGGTTCTTGCATGCCATCCATTCCGCACGCCACGCCAGCCTGACCGGACAGACCATGACCTCAGTTTCGGTCCTCCTCGTGGAGGACAATGAAGACAATCGTACCATCTACACCACCATCCTGCGTCACTGCGGCCACGAGGTCGCCGAGGCCGGCACGGGCGAGGAGGGGATTCGCCTTGCGCGCGAGCTGCACCCGGCCGTGATCCTGATGGACGTCGCCATGCCGGGGATCGACGGGTGGGAGGCCACCCGCCGCCTGAAGGCCGACCCGGTCACCGCGCACATCCCGGTGATCGCGCTGACCGCGCACGCCATGGCCGAGGACCGCCAGCGCGCGGTGGAGGCCGGGTGCGAGAGCTACCTGGCCAAGCCCATCGAGCCGCGCCGCGTGGTGGAAGAGGTGGAGAAGCTCCTGGCCCGCGTCGCCGCCTCCGCCGCCGCCGCGCAGGCGGCCGAGCCCCCCGCCGTCATCGCGGACTAGGCGCCGTCCGGGCGATCGGCTGGAGCGATGGAACTCGCGGGGTTGACGTCGCCATCGCCCATTCTGGTAGATGAACCAACAGCCCTCCCACCGATCTTTCGGTGCGGGGGCTGATCGTTTGCGCACCCCCCCGGCGCCCCCTCCGGGCCGGCACCACCTGCCCACCTCCCCGAAACTGCCGGGGGAGGTTGGTTGTGAGACCATCTCCCGGATTTCGATGTGCAGTGGGGGAACGATTTTCACGCGGAGGCGCGGAGAAAACAGAAGAGGCGCGGAGGGAACGCCAAAAACACCTCCGCGCCTCCGCGTGATGTTTTTCCGTTGTTCCTCTGATTGCACAACGAACTGCGAGAAAATGGTATGAGACAGGGTGCCGACGCTTCGGACGGTCCGGCGCAGGCCCCTCCGGGCGAGCACCACTCAGCGGCCACCACTCCCAGCGCTGGATGTTCAACCTCCCCCAGGGGTTTTTGGGGGAGGTGGGCGAGGTTTACGAGCCCGGAGGGGGGCGCCGTGGGCGCCAGCGCGAGGCCCGTCGACGAGCCAGGATTCCTCGGATACCAGCTCCCCTCTCCGCGAGCGAGCGGGAAGGGGACGGGCACCTGGCCAGCGCAGTTCGATGCTTTTCGGTCGATTCTCATCCGCCGGCTCCTTTCGCCACCCCGCCGGACGCTGTACCCTGCATCGTCAAACATCCACGCAAACGGAAAATCGGGATCAGAGAGGGGCGGATGGAGGTGTTCACGGAGGAGTGGTGCACGGCCTGCTGCGACCGGCTGAACCAGCGGGAGAGCTACCGCCTTGCCGCGGCCGGGTGGGAAGGCGCCGCGGTGCTGCTGATGTCGGCGGATGTGGAGCACGGCATCGACAGCGGCCGCGCGGTGTGGCTGGACATTCACCACGGCCAGTGCCGCGGCACCCGCGTGGCGACGGAGGAGGACCTGGAAACCGCCGCGTACGTTTTCCGCGCCGATGCCGCCCACTGGAAGCGCCTGCTGGCTGGCGAGGTGGACCCCGTCGCCGCGGTGATGGCGGGAAAGCTCAAGCTGTCGCGGGGCAACCTGTTCACGCTGGCCAAGTACGCCCCCGCCGCGCGCGAGATGGTGGCCGCCGCCGGCGACGTGGGCGGCACGTTCCCTACGACGACGGCGTGATCGGCCGCTGCACGGGCCTTCCGCGGCTCCGCCGACCGTGCATGCGCGGGGCGGAACCACCGAAAGGTCCGCGCGCACGGCCGACTTTCTGACCAGGGGGTGGTGCCGGCACTCGCACCGGCCGCCGGAAACCGGGGCAGCCCGCACCCCGTATCATCGCGCGATCCGGCCGGGGTTTACTCGCGGCCGCAAGGACACGACTCGCAGGTGCCCCCTCCATCACAGGTAAAGTAGCCGTCGCAGCTGGGGAGGCCTGGACACGTGCAGAAGGTGTATTCGGTGCGCCACTTTCCAAGCACGGTACCGCGCGCTTCGACCGTGGCCGACGTGCCGAAGGAGTCGACGGCCAGCTGCTCCAGGTTCAGCTTCAGCTTCTTCATGGCGCCTCTGCAGGATGTGGATTCGATGGATGGAGCCTGCCTGCCCCGCCCGCCCGCCATCACGATCTTCGCGCTCGACGCGTGCAGGAAGCCGTGGAGGAGGAATAGATGCGGACAAGATTGTAGCATTACCAGTGCCACGGTACCCCTCGGATCTCACGGCGGCCTGAGGTGCCGGATCGTGCGAGCAAGCCGGGGACGAGATCGCAACGGAAGGCTGACGTCTGAACGTGAACCGCAGGGACCTGTTCCGCCTGCCCTTTCTGCAGGCCGCCGAGCCGCTGGAGCCGATCCAGCGGCGCCCGCACCCCGTGCCCGGCGCCGAGCCCGGCGTGCTGGTGTCGGAGCCCGGCGCCGCGCCGCCCGCCATGACGGTCATGGCGTTCGGTCCGCACGAGATCACCGAATCGTCCGTGGACGACCTGCAGCTGCTGCGTACCATGCGCGGCAAGTGGCCGGTGGTGTGGCTGAACGTGAACGGCGTGGCTCACGCGCCCACCCTGGCCGCCATCGGCGACATCTTCGGGCTGCACCGGCTGGCGCTGGAGGACCTGGGCGACGTGCGGCAGCGGGCCAAGGTAGAGGCGTACGGCGACGACACGATGTTCGTGCTGGTGCGCATGGCGCGGCTGGCGCCGGAGCTGGACCTGGAGCAGGTGGGCGTGTTCGTGGGCCGGGACTTCGTCATCACCTTCCAGGAGCGGCCGGGCGACGTGCTGGATTCGCTGCGCCAGCGCATCCGCGCCAGCCGGGGGCGCGTGCGGCAGAGCGGGCCGGACTACCTGGCGTACTCCGTCATCGACACCATCGTCGACCACTACTTTCCCGTGGCCGAGGCGTACGCCGACCGGCTGGACGCGCTGGAGGACGAGATCGTCAACCGTCCCAGCCGCGACGCCATGACGCGGCTGCACAACATCAAGCGCGAGCTGATGTCGCTGCGGCGCGCCGTGTGGCCCATGCGCGACGCGCTCAACTACATCGTGCGCGAGCCGGGCCCGCTCATCACCGAGCAGTCGCTGGTGTATTTTCGCGACACGGCCGACCACTGCTTTCAGGTGATGGACCTGGTGGAGACGTACCGCGACCTGGGCTCGTCGCTCACGGACCTGTACCTGAGCAACGTGAGCAACCGCATGAACGAGATCATGAAGGTGCTCACCGTGTTCGCGGCCATCTTCATCCCCCTGGGCTTTATCACCGGCGTGTACGGGATGGACGTGGAGCACCCCCGCCGCGCCTGGTGGTGGGATTGGCCGTTCGTCCTTACGCTGATGGGCGTGACGGCCCTGCTGCTGCTGGGCTGGTTTGCGCGGAAGGGGTGGCTGAGCGGGGATGATGGATGAGGGGAGGCGGTGGCAGACGATTCGCGCCGCCCCTTTCCCCTACGAGCCGTTGAAGCCCCGTTCCGCGAGCGCACGCGAGCGGAGACGGGGCTTATGGCATGTCGAGCCGCGGGGCTTCAGCCCCCGGTGTTGGCGGCGGGCGAATCCCGGCGAGGTCACCGTCGAACGTCACCCGTTCACCCGTTCACCCGTTCACCCGTTCACCCGTTCACCCGTTCACCCCTTCCCGCCCAGCAGCCGCTCCGCCTCCGCGGCCTCCATCGGCCGGCCCCACAGGTAGCCCTGGCCATAGGTGCATCCCATCTGGCGCAGCTGCTCGGCCTGCGCGGGATCGTCCACGCCTTCGCCCGTGGTTTCCAGCCCCAGCGCCTCCGCCATGGCGATGATGGCGCGCACGATGGCCACGTGCTTGCTCCCGCCGGCCATCGCGACGATGAACGAGCGGTCGATCTTGAGCACGTCCAGCGGAATGCGGTGCAGGTACGAAAGCGCGCTGTAGCCGGTGCCAAAGTCGTCCACCTGCAGCTGCACGCCCAGCGCCTTGAGCGCGTGCAGCAGCGCGATGGCCTCGTCCGCGTCGCCCATCACCATGCTCTCCGTCACCTCCAGCTTGAGCGCGGCTGGCTGCACCCCGCTGCGCTCCAGCACCCCCCGCACGTGCTCCACCAGCCCCGGCCGCGCAAACTGGCGCATGGACAGGTTGATCCCCATCGCCAGCGGCGGGTCCATGGGATCACGTGCGTGCCATCTGGCAAGCTGGTGCGCCGCCTGCTCCAGCACCCACTCGCCGATGGGGACGATGAGGCCCGTCTCCTCCGCCACCGGGATAAAGTCGGCGGGGGAAACCAGGCCGCGCTCCGGGTGCACCCAGCGAACCAGCGCCTCGAACCCGCGAACGCGCCCATCGTCCAACCCCACGATCGGCTGGTAGAACACGCGCAGCTGGCCGCGGCTCAGCGCGTGGTGCAGGTCGCCGTGCAGGCGCATGGCCGCCATCGAATGCGCGTGCATGTCGGCGGAGAACAGCTGCACCACGCCGGTGTGCCGGGCGCGCGCCATCGCTACCTCCGCGTCTCGCAGCACCTGATCGGCGTCCGCGTGCCCCTCGCCGCCCACCACCACGCCCACGTCGGCGCCGCAGAACACCTCCTGCCCGTCCAGCCGGTAGCCGCCGCTCAGCGCGCGCGCCATCCGTTCCGCGACCCGCACCACCTCGCCCTCGCCGCGCACGCCTTTCAACAGGACCAGAAAGTCGTCGCCGGCGGCGGGCGCCACCACGTCGCCGGGGCGCACGCAGGCGTCCAGGCGCTGCGCCACGAGCGCCAGCAGTTCGTCGCCGCGCTGGTGGCCCAGCGTCTCGTTGACGCGCTGAAAGCGGTTCAGGTCCAGGTGGATGACGGCAAAGCGGCGCTCCGGGCGCTGGGCGAAGGTCGCCAGTGCACGGGTGACGTGGCGCAGAAACGCCGCGCGGTTGGGCATTCCGGTGTTGGGGTCGTACAGCGCGTCGGTCGCACCGCCGGCGTTCTGCTCAAAGGCGTGGACGATGACCTGGATCTGCTGCTCTCCGCGCGTGTCGTGCATCGCCACGCAGGTGATCTCCGCCAACACAGCCTCGCCGTCCACACCGCGCAGGCGTACGGCGCGGCGGCTCACCTGCCCGGCCTCCAGCTCCGCGCGGATCGCCTCCCACTCCGCCGGGTCGTCAAACAGGTCCGCCAGGTGCCGCGGTTCTTCCCCGTCCGCCGCCACCCCGAAGCGCGCGAGCGCCGCCGGGTTCGCCTCCGCGATGCGCCCGGCCTCGTCGGCCATCCACACCGCGTCCTGCGTGTGATTGAAGAGCGCGCGGAAACGTTGCGGCATATTCGGGCGGAGCGGTGGGACCGTGGGATGCAAAAACGCGCGGACAATGGCCGCGCGTTCAGATGCGCTGGGAGAAGATCGTGAGCCGAGCTACGTTACGCTACGCAAGCCGCCTCGGTGATGTCCACATAGGCGACGCGCGACGTTGGCGCAGGAATGGGCTCGCCGTCGATCTGCATTTGCTCCAGGTGAATGTGGATTCCTTCCCGGATCAGCTTTCCGACCTCGGCTTCCGTTTTCGCAACGGCAACACAGCCCGGAAGGTCGGGAACGTAGGCACCGTAGGACGTGGGGCCTCGCTCGATCACGATGATGTATCCACACCTTTCGTGAGCCCCGTTCGAGGGTGACCCCGAAGTGCCCAGAGCGTCTTCGTATTCGAGCCGTGAGGCGGGCAGAGGAATCGGCTCGCCATCCGCGCGAATCGCTTCGAAGTGAAACTCCAGCGCTTCACGCATCTGGGCCGTCACTTCGGCTTCCGTCTCCCCGACAGCAACGCAGCCATCCACGTCAGGAACGTAGGCAGAAAAGCCAGTCGACGTCGGTTCGATGACAACAGCGTACTCCATAGCTACCTCAGGCCAGCTTGCTTCAGGATGCTGATGACCGTCTTGGGCGCGAGATTGAAACTCGGTTTACCCGGTACAGTCACCGTACCACGCTTCGTTGGATGCTTGAACTGGCGGTGACTTCCCCTTGTGCGAGCAAGATACCAGCCGTCAGCGGTGATGATGGAGATTACCTCCTTTACTTTCATCTGCGCCAGCCCTTTGGCAGATTGTCGTCATCAAAATGTGGTGTTTCGGGTGCGGATGCGGCGTGGTGATGCGACGGCCGGCGCGGGGCGCTCCCGCGCCCGCCGTCTTGGAGCCCCCCGTTTCCGCGCCACCACGGTCAAAGCATTCAGGC
>NZ_JBMDXM010000135.1:0-12536 GCF_048594345.1 Longimicrobium sp. | reverse complement strand
CGCCCGGGGCCGCGGGTGCGGCCGCCGCCGCGGCGGCGCGGCGCTCGGCTTCGCGGCGGCGGCGCTCCAGGTCGGCGATCACCCCCGCCATCCGGCGCTCGTCGCGCGCCAGCGTCTCCAGCCGCGCGTTCGCCCGCCGCTCCGTGGCGCGCAGCTCGCTCAGCGTGGCCGCGCGGCCCGTGCGCAGCTCCTGCAGCGTGGCGTTTTCCTGCGCCCGCTCGCTGCGCAGGTACTGAATGTCGTTGAAGCTGCGACGCAGCTCGCGCTCGCGGTTCTCCAGCTCCCGCGCCAGCTCGTCGACCTCCGACACCAGCGTGCGGTCGCGGCGCGCCACGATGTACAGGTACTTGTAGCGGTTCAGCAAGTCGCTGAACGACTGCGCCGTCAGCAGCACCTGCGCCGAGTGCAGCGGGCCTCGCTTGTAGATGCCGCGCAGCCGCAGGTGCAGCAGCCGCCGCTTCTCCGCCAGCTCTGCTTGCGTGTTGGCCATCTCCAGCGTGGTCTCGTCGATCTTTCTCGACGTTTCCTCCATCTGGAGGTTGATCTCGCGCAGCAGCGACGCCGAAACCTGCTGCTGACGCTGGATGTTGCGGATCTCCGCCGACACGTCGCCCACGCGGCTGCGGATGCGCGAAAGTTCGCCGCGCAGCTGCGTGCGCTCGCGGCGAATCTCCTGCAGCCGGCGCTGGCTTTCCGTAAGCGTGGGCGTCTGCTGCGCGCCCGAGATCAGCGGCAGCGCCGCCGCGGCCAGCAGCAGGCCCAGTCCCGCGCGGCGGATGCGGCGGTCCATGGGCCTACACCTGCCCCAGGTGGCGGCGCACCGCCACCAGGCTGGAGATCAGCCCGAACCCCGTTCCCGCCAGCACCGTCAGCACAATCCACTCGCTGGGCAGCCACTCCACCTGGAACATGGTGCTCCCCAGCAGCCGGTACGTCGTCCACGTCAGCGCCGCCGCCAGCAGGCCGCCAAGAAGCCCGCTCATCAGCCCCTCCAGCAAAAACGGGCTCTGGACAAAGCCGTCCGTGGCGCCGACAAGCCGCATGATGCCGATCTCCTCGCGCCGCGCGAACACCGTGATGCGCACCGCCGTCGCGATGACGATCGCCGCCACCAGCGCGAACGCCCCGCCGATCACCATCGCCACCCCGGCGGCGATGCGGCGGATGGTGTAGATGGTGTTCAGCCAGTCCCGCCCGTAGCGCACGTCCTCCACGAACGGGTATGCCTGGATGCGCTTCGCCACCCGTTCCACGACGTCGGGGCTGCGGTTCCCCACCTTCAGGCTCACCTCGAACGAGGCGGGGAGCGGGTTGGTGTCCAGGTCGCTGAACACTTCCTTGAACTCCTCCAGCTCCGCCATCGCCGTGGCCAGCGCCTCCGTCTTGTTCACGTAGCGCAGCGCCGCCACCTGCGGCAGCGCGCGCACCTCGGCCTGCGCCAGCTCGATCTGCTCCGGCGTCGCCTCGTCCGTCAGGTACGCGACGATTTCCACCTTCTCCTCCACCTTTTCGATGGCGCGGCGGATGTTGAAGGCGGTCAGGCCAAAGAGGCCGATCACGAACAGCGCGAATGCGATGGCGATCACGGAGAGCGCCGCCAGCAGCGGCGTGCGGCGAAAGGCGGCGAACGCCTCGCGAAGGGCGTACGGCATCAGCCCCTCCCCGCCTCGGCGGTCGCCGCCGCCGAATCGTAGACCACCGCCCCCTGCGCCAGCTCGACGACGCGATACTCGGGATGGGCGCGCACCAGGGCCAGGTCGTGCGTGGCCATCAGCACCGTCATCCCCATGGAGTTGATCTCGCGGAACAGCTCGAACACCCCCTTGGCCGCCCACTCGTCCAGGTTGCCCGTGGGCTCGTCGGCCAGCAGCACCAGCGGCTCGTTGGCCAGCGCCCGGGCCACGGCCACCCGCTGGCGCTCGCCGCCGGACAGCTCGTCCGGATAGGCACGCGCCTTGTGCGAGAGCCCTACCTGCGTCAGCAGCTTGTTCACGCGCGGGACGATGGCCGTCCGCTTGGTGCCGGTGACCTCCAGCGCGAACGCCACGTTCTCTTCCGCCGTGCGGTCGCGAAGAAGGCGAAAGTCCTGGAACACCACCCCCAGCTTGCGGCGCAGCTGCGGGATGTCACGGCGGCGCATGAGCTTGGACGAAAAGCCGGAAACCCGCACCTCGCCCGCCGAGGGAAGGTCGGCCATCTGGATCAGGCGCAGGATGGTGCTTTTGCCCGCGCCGGAGTGGCCGGTCAGGAACACCAGCTCGCCCTTGTTGACGTGCAGCGTCACGTCGCGGAGCGCGGTGCCGGAGCGCGGATATTCCTTGTATACCGAAGTAAGCCTGATCACGCGAGAAACTTCCGCGGGGAGGGAGAGCGCAAGCCCGGAATTCGGAAGAATTTAGTCCCGGGCGCCCGGCCTGTCAAAACGTGCCGCCAGGCGTACGGCCAGCAGCATGGCTTCCTTCATGGACGACGGATCGGCGATCCCCCGTCCGGCGATGTCCAGTGCCGTGCCGTGGTCCGGCGAGGTGCGCGGAAACGGAAGCCCCAGCGTCACGTTCACCCCCGCCCCGAACGCCGCCGTCTTGAACGCCGCCATCCCCACGTCGTGGTACGGCGCCACCACCGCGTCGAACTCGCCCCGCACCGCGCGGGTAAAGACGGTGTCCGCCGGGATCGGCCCCCGCGCGTCCACGCCCGCCTCCGCCAGCACCCGCAGCGCCGGTTCCACGATCCGCGCCTCCTCGTCGCCGAACAGCCCCCCGTCCGAGGCGTGCGGGTTCACCGCGCACAGGGCGATGCGGGGCGACGCGATCCCCCACAGCCGCCGCAGCCCCTGGTGCGTCAGCGATGCCTGGCGGACCAGGAGTTCCGCCGTCAGCGCCGCCGGCACGTCGCGCAGCGCCAGGTGCGTCGTCGCCAGGATCACGCGGAGTGCGCCGCCCAGCGCCGTGCGCTCCGCCGCCATCATCATCACCACGTCCGCCGCGCCGGCCAACTCGCCCAGCATCTCCGTGTGGCCGGGGTAGTGCCACCCGCCGGCGCGAAACGCGTTCTTCTCGATCGGCGCCGTGACGATGGCGTCCACCTCTCCCGCCAGCGCCATCTCCGTCGCGCGGCGGATCGCCACCCCCGCGATGCGCCCCGCCGCCGCGGCCCCGTCCTCCGCCGCCCACGGGCCCACGGACACGTCGGCCGTCCCCGCGCGCAGCAGCGCATTCGGCCCCACGAGCACCCACTCGGCCGCGGCCGCGACCTCCGCGTCCGCCAGCGCGCCAGAGGTCACCTCGGGCCCGATCCCCCGCGGGTCTCCCAGCGTGATCGCGATCCGGGGCCGGTGCATGGATTCCGTCACGTGCGTCGCGGTTCGAGTGTCGGGCGATGGAATGGGGGATGATGCAGGACGCGACGCGGACGGGCAAGGCGCCGCGTCGGCTGTTCCGCATCGGCAATCGCAGACATCCACACGAAAGCGGCGCTTCCCCGCACAGTACGACGGAGCGCCGCTTTCCCCGACGCGAGCACGTGACTAGCTGCCGGTATTCGCAATCTTCTCCAGCTCTTCGGGACCCTCGTACAGCGGATTGAAGACCGGGAGCCCCTTCTCCCGCGCCGCGGCGGCCAAGCCCTTGTCCGCGGTCACGAAGACGAGCGGCGCCTGGGCCTGCCCCTGCGCGGAGAGTGCCAGCGCGGTGGCCAGATGAATTGCGTCCGCCGCGCCGATCGCGAACTCCGGGTGCGCCTTCAAAAGATCCGCTGCCGCCTCGATCTCCTCGTCCGTGACGGGGATGATGGTGAACGCAGGGCGGCTCAGGTCACGCCTGAATGAATCTACGACTCGCGGGTGCAAGTGGTAGTAATGCTCCTGGTGGGGTGACTTGGTGCGGGCGTACTTGCCAAGCGCGGAGATGACCTCCGGCTCGATCAGGCTGGAGACAACGAAGCCGCCCCAACGTTCGAAGCGGCCCGTGATCTCTCTCATCTTTCGCGTGCTCTCGCCCTCGTGCAAGTAGCGCTTCGCAAGCGCGCACGCATCAAGGAAAAGGGGCATGAGCACGGCGAGCAAAGGTTAGCGCGCGCAGCTTTCTGTAACCGCGCGCAAGGCTGCGTCCGATCCGGCTACGCAGACTCGGGGGCGGGTAGAAGAATGCATCCGGGATCTCGTTGAGCGTTCCTTCGCCCGTACCGATCCGGATGTTGTACCCCTTGGCCCTCATCCGCTGAACCCATTCTGGTTCAGCACGCGGCGCTTCAGACATCTGAAATCCTCCGTCGAAAGGTCCGTCCCTCACTGCTGCCGCAACGTTACAACCCCAACGGCTCGTCTGTCAAGAGTGCGCGGTTTTGCGGACAAGGTGGCCGGAGTAAACACTTCCCGACGCAGAACGGCCCTCCTTCGCACATCGCAAAGGAGGGACGGTGTTTGCGCTACGCGATCCGCCGGTCAGAACGGCTCGTCGCGCACTTTTTCGTCCTTGAGCACGCGGTACAGGTCGCGCGCGGCCTTCCTGGAAACGCTCTTTCCCGGCAGCTCCAGCAGCTCCACCTCCAGCAGCCGCGACGGGTACTTCACCACGATCCGCTTTCCCGCCTGCACCGCGTCGCTGGCCCTGGCACGCTTGCCGTCCAGCGTAACGGCGCCGGACTCGCACGCCGCCTTGGCCTCGCTGCGGCTCTTGGTCAGGCAGAGCCGGTGCAGCAGAACGTCCACCCGCAGCGGCTCGGAAGCCGGTGCGCTCACAGGTTGACGGAGACGTACATGTCGCGGCGCAGCTCTTCGATCAAGCGCTGCATCAGCCGCTGCTCGCGCATCATCTCGCGGATGCGGTCACGCTGGTCCGCCACCGTGTAGTCGCCGCTGGCCTGCCTGGCGGTCACGCGCACCACCGCGAACGCCGGGCTGGGACCGCCCTCGACGGTGATGGGGCCGGCGACCGTCCCTGAGACCGTGCCCTCCAGCGCCGTCTGGAACGCCGGAGGAAGCTGGTCGACGGGCACGTTCTGCTGAAAGCGCAGCGCGTCGGGGGTGTTATAGCGCGCGGCCAGCTCCTGCGCCTGCGCGCCGTTGCGGATGGCCGTGGCCACCGAGTCGGCCCGCTGCCGCGCCCGGTCGATGTCGGCCTGCGTGATCTCGGGACGGATCAGGATGTGGCGCGCCTGGCGCTCCGGCCCGCGCACCTTTTCCAGCTTGATCACGTGAAAGCCGAACTCCGTCTCCACGATGCCGCTGGTCTGCCCCGGGCGCATGCCGAACACCACCTGGTCAAACTCGCGCACCATCTGCCCCTGGCGAAACCAGCCCAGGTCGCCGCCGCGGTCACGGGTGCCGTCCGTGCCGTAGCGGCGGGCCAGCACCTCGAACTCCACGCCCTGCCCCAGCTCGGTGAGCACCTGGGTGGCCGTGCGCAGCGCGGCCGCGCGGGCCGAGTCGCTGGGCAGCGGGCGCAGCAGCACCTGCTGAAACGAGACGGAGGCCGGGCGCGTGCCAAAGCGGGCGCGGTTGGCCTCGAAGAAGGTGGCGATCTCCGCGTCGGTCACGGCGGGCGGCGCCATCTCGGACATGCGCTTGCGCACGAACCGCTGCACCAGCGTCTGGTCGGCGAACTGGCGCCGCAGCTCCTGCCGGTACCCTTCGGGCGTGCGTCCCGCCTCCGTGAGCGCCTGCGCGTACGCCGCCTCGGAGCCAAACCGCTCGCGCACCTGGCGGATCTGATCGTCCACCGCCGCGTCCACCTCCTCATCGCTCACCGACTCGCCGGCGGCGCGGGCACCCTCGATCAGCAGCAGGTCGTTCACCCGCTCCGTGACCAGGCCTTCCACCATCTGCCCGTACTCGGCCGGGTCGGTGGGCACGGGGCGTCCTTCGGCGCGCATGGCCTCGATGGCCAGCAGCACGTCGGAGCGCAGCAGCGCGGTGTCGCCCACCACGGCCACCACGCCGTCCCACAGCTCCTCGCCCGGCTGGGGCGCGGGGGGCTGCGCCTGGGCCAGCGCGGGCGCGGCGGCGAGCGTGAGCAGCAGGGCGAAAGCGGTACGCATTCTATCGTTCGGGATGCTCATGTCCGGATATGCCGGCGGCCCCGGTGCGGGGTCCGGCGAGAAAGCGCGGGCCGGGAGCGGAACAGGCCGCTCCCGGCCGCGTGCGTTTATATCCTGTTGCCGGGCCGCAGGTTCCGCGGCCCGGCGATCGGCGTCAGGGCGCCGGGGCGGCCTGGGGCTGCGGCGCCGGCTGCGCGGGCGCCTGCGGCTGGCCCTGCATGCGCGGGTCCGCGCCCTGCGGCGAGCCACCCTGCGGCATGGCGCCCGGCGGCATGCCCGGCACCTGGCCCTGCTGCGGCTGCTGCGGCTGGGAGGCCCGGATGGCCGTGATGCGGTCCGCCACCTTCTGGAACGACGCCGTGTTCACGTCCGCGCCGTAGGCGTTGCGCAGGGCGTAGCCCAGCTTGCCCAGCGGGCGGATGGGGCGCTGTCCCGCCACCGCCTGCTCCATCAGGCTGCGCACGGCCTCGGCGATGGCGCCGTCGCCCTGCTTGCCGCGGGGAAAGCGGCGGCCCTGGAAGCCCGCCATCTGCAGCACCTGCTGGATCGCCGAGCGGGCGTCGTTGCGGATGGAGTCCACCGCCGCGTTGCTCAGCCGGAAGTTCTTGCTGCGCGCTTCCAGCAGCAGAAACTCACGCAGCGCCTGCTCTTCCAGGAACGGCTTGATCTGCTCTTCGGTCGCGGTCTTCATGCCTTCGCGCTCCTGCGACGACGCGGCCTGAAGGAGCTCCGCCACCTCGCCCCCCGTCACCTCGCCGCCCTTGTAGGTCACCAGGGTGCGCGACGCCGCGCGGCCGCGCAGCGACAGGTTTTCCTGCGCCGCCATCTCCTTGAACGCCGCCGGAGCGCCGGCCTCCATCTGCACCGTGGCGACCTTCTTGAGCGAGTCCACGTACGCGCTCACCGCCGTCTGCTGAGCGCTCCCCTTCAGCTGCTGGCGAAACGCCTCGCGGTTCTCGCCCATCGGCTGCTGGCGGCGCTCTTCCACCTTGATCACGTGGTAGCCGAACGGCGTCTCCACCACCGGGCTCACCTGGCCCGCCTGCAGCTTGAACGCCGCCTCTTCGAACTGCGGCACCATGCGCCCGCGGCCAAACCAGTCCAGGTCGCCGCCGCGCTCCTTGCCGCCCGGCTCCTCGGTGAACTCGCGGGCCAGCGCCGTAAAGTCCTCACCCGCCGCGGCGCGGCGCTGAATCGTCTCGGCCAGCTGGCGCTTCTGCTGGCGCTGCTGCGGGGTGGGCTCCGGGGCGCCCGTCTGGCCGGGGCCTCCGGTGGTCAGCAGAATGTGGCGGGCGCGGATCTCCGAGCCCGGCCCCTCGGTGGCCCACTTCTGGTCCAGCTCGGCGTCGGTCCACGTGGTGTCCACCTGGACGTTGGCGTCCAGGTAGCGCCTGACGGTGGTTTCTTCGCGCTGCTCCTCCACGAACTTCTCCATGTCCAGCACGGACAGGGAGCTGTCTTCGGCGGCGGCGGTGGCCAGCAGGGTGTAGTCCACCCACAGGTCGGCCAGGGCGCGCACCACCTGCGGGTCCGCGGGGATCTGGGGGTTGGCGGCCAGCAGCTGGGCGGCGTCTTCCACCTTCAGCTCCTTGCCAGCGGCCTTGGCGACCACGTCGGTATGGGCCGTCATGGCGCTGCCGAAGCCTCCGCACGCCCCCAGGGCGAACGGCGCGGCGACCAGCGCCCAGCGGGACAACTTCATCAAGCGATCTCCGGAACCGGGTTGGTGGGAATGAGCGGCGCGTACGGGGAAAGCCGCGCCGGCGTTGGTGTCGATGGACAGATTCGAATACGGAACCGCGCTGGTACACGCGAGCGCGGGAGAAGTGCCACGAAAAGAGGCGTGCCCAGGTTCAAGGATCAGGTGCCCTGCAGGGATGCGCGAGCAAGTCCCTGCCACCGCGCGAGATCCTGATCCCGCCGCGGACGCGCAACTGCTTGGAACACGGTAACCACCGGGCCTCCGAGTCCGCCGAGTCCGAGCGTCCTCAGTGTCCGCCAGGTCCACAGACTCCGCCGAGTCCGCGCCAGGAGCGAATGAATTCGCCGCTGGGAAACGCAAAAGTCCACCTTCGTGGACTGTAGCCGCGGCTGCGGTGCGCTTCGACACACCGGGGACTCGGCTGAACGCGCTCGGCAGCGGACGCGCAACCGCCTGAAGCGTCGCAAACCGCCCGGCCGCCGAGTCCGCGCCAGGAGCGAATGAATTCGCCGCTGGGAAAGCGCAAGGTCCACCTTCGTGGACTGTGGCCGCGGCTGCGGTGCGCTTCGACACACCGGGGAATCGGCTGAACGCGCTCGGCAGCGGACGCGCAACCGCCTTGAATACCGCATACAGCTTGGCCGCCGAGTCCGCGGAGGCGGACTTCGCGAATTTCCAGCGGCGAATTCATTCGCTCCTGGAGGCGGACTGCGCGTCGCCTTCTTTCCTCCCGGCCGGGCTCGGCGGAGACGCGCTCACGATCCTGTAACTCGGAGCTTGAGCCTTGAATCCGGGCCTTCGACCCTGGATCCTCCGTCCTTGCCTCCTACGCCGCCCGGGCCGGGTCCGCCGCCAGCTCACGCAGCGCGGAGACCAGCGTCCCCAGGATGGGCTCCGTGCCGTGGCGGGTGAGCGTGAGCGACAGGGGGAGCGGGCGCCGCACCTCCACCGCAAACTGCCACGCCTGCAGCGCCTTCTGCAGCGACGACATCCGCGGCACCACTCCCTGGCGGAAGTTGATGCGCACGTCCCAGGGGCGAACCAGGATTCGCTCGATCCCCAGGTCGCCGCCCACCAGGCGCAGCGCCGCCGTTCCCAGCAGGGTTTCCACCTCTTCCGGCATGGGTCCGTAGCGGTCGCGCAACTCGCGGCGCACGGCATCGATCCCCGTCAGCGACTCTTCGCGGCTCAGGCGGCGGTAGAAGTTCAGCTTTTGCGCCTCGTCGGGCACGTACCAGTCGGGGATGAGCGCGGTGCCGTCCACCGACGCCTCCGCCAGCTTCTTAACCGGCACCTTGCCGTCGCCCTTCATCTGCTTGATGGTGTCTTCCATCAGGCGCAGATAGGTGTCCAGGCCGACGGCGTGGACAAAACCGGACTGCTGCTGCCCCAGGATGTTGCCCGCGCCGCGCAGCTCCAGGTCCTTGAGCGCGATGCGGTAGCCGCTTCCCAGCTCCGTGTAGTGCTCCAGCACCCGCAGCCGCTTTTCCGCGTCTTCCTGGATCTCGTCCGGCACCAGCAGATAGCAGTAGGCGCGGTGATGGGACCGGCCCACGCGGCCGCGGATCTGGTACAGCTGACTCAGGCCAAAGTAGTCCGCGCGGTTCACGATCAGCGTGTTGGCGCGCGGGACGTCCAGCCCGGACTCGATGATGGCCGTCGCGACCAGGACGTCCAGCTCGCCCTCGATAAAGCTGGTCATCACGTGCTCCAGCTCCTTTTCGCGCATCTGCCCGTGCGCCATGCCGATCCCCGCGTCGGGCACCAGCTTTTGCACCTTCTGCACGACCGCGCTGATCGTCTCTACCCGGTTGTGGACGAAGAACACCTGCCCGCCGCGGTCGATCTCGCGGCGGATGGCATCTTCCAGAATGGCGTCCGTCCAGGGCAGCACGTGCGTGATCACCGGCTGGCGGTCGCGCGGCGGCGTCTGGATGAGCGTCATGTCGCGCAGCCCCAGCAGCGAAAAGTGCAGCGTACGGGGGATGGGGGTAGCCGTCAGTGTCAGCACGTCCACCGTGCGGCGCAGCTGCTTGAGCCACTCCTTGTGCTTCACCCCGAAGCGCTGCTCCTCGTCGACCACGATCAGTCCCAGGTCGTGGAACTTTACGTCGGGGGACAGGACGCGGTGAGTGCCGACGATGATGTCGACGTCGCCTTTTTCCAGCCGCTCCAGCACCTTCGACTGCTCCTTGGCCGTGCGAAAGCGGGAAAGCGCCTCGATCTTTACGGGAAAGTCCGCCAGCCGCTCGGCAAAGGTGTGCAGGTGCTGCTCGGCAAGGATGGTCGTGGGGACCAGGACGGCCACCTGCTTGCCGTCCTGCACCGCCTTGAACGCCGCGCGGATGGCGATCTCGGTCTTGCCGTACCCCACGTCGCCGCAGATCAGGCGGTCCATGGGGCGCTCCGACTCCATGTCGCGCTTTACGTCTTCCGTCGCCTGCCGCTGGTCGGGCGTGTCCTCGAACAGGAAGGCGCTTTCCATCTCCCGCTGCCAGCGCGTGTCGCTGCTGTACGCGTACCCCTTTTCCGCCTGCCGCGCCGCGTACAGCTCCAGCAGCTCGGCCGTCATCTCCTGGATGGCCTTCTGCGTCTTGCCCTTGGCCCGCGACCACTCCTTGCCGCCGATGCGGTGCACCTTGGGCGGCGGCGCGTCGCCGTCCTCGTCGGCGACAAAGCGTTCGATGAGGTCGACGCGGTGGACGGGGACGCGCAGCAGCTCGCCGCCCGCGTACTCGATCACCAGCGTTTCGAACTCCTCCTCGCCCAGCCGCACCCGCTCCATCCGCCGGAACTGGCCGATGCCGTGGTCCATGTGCACCACGTAGTCGCCCGGCTTGAGCGCCGCCACGCTCTCCAGCGCCGCGCCGCCACGGAACCGCCGGCGGCGGCGGATGCGGCGCGAGCGTCGGAAGATCTCGTGGTCCGTGAGGACGCGCGTGGCCGGCTCGGCGTCCGCCAGCACGAACCCGCCGCCGATGGAGCCGATCCCCAGCTCCACGGTACGTGCGACCTTCAAATCGTCCAGGAGCTCCTGCAGGCGCTCCAGCTGCCCCTGGTTGTCGCACAGGATCAGCGTCCGCTCGCCGCGCGCCGCCGCCGACTTGAGCACCTCGCCCAGCCGCCCCATGTCGCGGTCGATCGGCTCCGGCGGCAGCGCCCGGAAGCGCGACACCGACTGCAGCGGCGCGTTCCCCGAATCGTCGATGTACAGCTGGGGAAACGCGTCCAGCCGCCGCTCGGCCACGGGGGGAGGAAAGAAGAGCCGCTCCGGCGCGTCGGGCCGGGTGCCGCGCTTGCTTTCGCTCTCGTGCAGGCGCACCACCTCGGCCCAGGTGCGCTCCAGCTCCTGCCGCGTCCCCGTCCCGTGCAGGTGGACGACCACCGTGTCTTCGGGCACGTAGTCCAGCAGCGAACGCCGCTCGCCGTCCGCGGACGGGGTAGGGGAGGCGGGAGATTCGGCGGATACGGGAGATGTGGATGCGGCCGATGCGGACTTGCCGTCGCTCATCCCGTCCACCGACTTCAGGTCGACGGGAAGGAGCTGCAGCTGGTCGACCGCGCGGACGGAAAGCTGGGTAAGGATGTCGAAGAAGCGGATGCTCTCCACCTCGTCGCCCAGCAGCTCGATGCGGGCCGGCTCCGGCGTGCCGAAGCCGAACACGTCGACGATCCCGCCGCGCAACGCGAACTGCCCCACCTCTTCGACCGTGGCCACGCGCTCGAAGCCCATGTCTTCCAGCCGCGCGGAAAGCTCGGGAAGCTTGAGCGTGTCGCCGGCCTTGATCTCCAGCCGCAGGTCGCGCAGCCCGTCCACCGCGGGCGAAAGCTCCTGCATGGCGCGCGCGGTGGTCACCATCACCCTCGCGCGGCCGCTCAGCAGCGCCTCCAGCGCCTCTACCCGCGCCCCGCCGATCTCCAGGTGCGGCTCGCCCTCCTCGTACGGCAGCGACTCGCGCTGTGGGTAGAGAAAGACGTCGGCCTCGCCCAGCAGCGCTTCCAGGTCGCTCGTCGCCTGCTCCGCGTCCTCCGGACCGCCGGCAACGAGCAGCCAGATGCGCTCCGGCCTCACACGGTGGAGGGCGGCGAGCATCACCATGACCGACGACCCCGCAAGGCCGGACGCCAGCGCACGCTCGCCCACACGCGGGAGCGACGCGGCCAGCGCACGGAACGCGGGGACCGTCTGGAACGACTCGATCAGCAGGGGATGGGGCACGGCTCCAGCTGTTCTGCGGAAAGCGGGGAAGGTATCCGGGCGGGCGGGAGGCGTCAACGGACGGTGGGGTGAACGGGTGAACGGGTGAACGGGTGTGAGGGTGAACGGGTGTGAGGGTGAACGGGTGTGAGGGTGTGAGGGTGTGAGGGTGTGAGGGTGTGAGGGTGTGAGGAGGGCGCGACCCTCGGGGCCCTCTCCCCCGCCAGGCCTTTCGCTCGTTCCTCGCGACGGCTGGCGACCCCTCCCCCAACTTCGGGGGAGGGGTGGTCACGGAGGGTGTGGGGCGCTTCGACTCACGTTCGGAAACACCGTCGAAGTTCTCCCCTCTCCGCGAGGAACGAGCGGGGAGGGGCCGGGGGAGGGGCACCCCGCGGGCACAGTGCGGTCTCCGTCGTCGCGCCAGCGAGTCACCTGCATCCACAAAGATCGAGGGGTGGACATTCATCCGCCGCCCGCATCCCTTCACCCGTTCACCCGTTCACCCGTTCACCCGTTCACCCGTTCACCCGTTCACCCGTTCACCCGTTCACCCGTTCACCCGTTCACCCGTTCACCCGTTCACCCGTTCACCCGTTCACC
>NZ_JBMDXM010000134.1:0-22911 GCF_048594345.1 Longimicrobium sp. | reverse complement strand
GCTTACGCTCCACGTGAGGCAGGAGTGGCTTCACCACGTCCCACTGCGCGTCTGTTATGTCGGTTTGGTAGGCTCGTCTGTCCATGAGCCCACAATATAGGTAGAGCTAGTTCACTTTGTACAATTCTTAAACACACTCTGAGGAAGGCGCCGCGCCGCAGCCGCGGCACGCACCGGACTCAGCCGCGCCGACCGAAGAATCTTTGTGTACGCGGCAGTCACTGTCGGCCACGACACACCCGCCTGCATACTGTCGGCGCGCGACGCATCGTCCCGACACGCGAATCCGCAAAGACAGCGTCCGGAGGATCGACTGTCATTCTGAGGAAGGCGCCGCGCCGCAGCCGCGGCACGCACCGGACTTCGCCGCGCCGACCGAAGAATCTTCATGTACGCGGCAGTCACTGTCGGCCACGACACACCCGCCTGCATACCGTCGGTGCGCGACGCATCGTCCCGACGCACGAATCCGCAAAGACAGGGTCCGGAGGATCACTGTCATTCTGAGGAAGGCGCCGCGCCGCAGCCGCGGCACGCACCGGACTCAGCCGCGCCGACCGAAGAATCTTTGTGTACGCGGCAGTTACTGTCGGTCACGACACACCCGCCTGCGCAGTGTCGGCGCGGAACGTAGTGTCGCGGCACTTCCCAATTTCGTGGTTGGGTGGACGATAACCTCGGTGCTCGCGTGGATCACAACTATTACGTCTACATCCTGTCCAGCACCAACGGTGTGCTGTACGTGGGGATGACCAACGATCTCGTCCGCCGCGTTGCCCAGCACAAGCAGGGGGAGATTCCCGGATTCTCGAAGCGGTACAATGTGGATCGGCTGGTCTACTTCGAGCACACGCACCACGTCGATGCGGCGATTGCACGCGAGAAGCAGCTCAAAGGCTGGCTTCGCAAGAAGAAGGTTGCGCTGATCGAGTCGCGGAATCCACAGTGGGTGGACTTACATCCGGCGCTGGTGGAGCCGGACGGGCAGGGGTGATCAGGCGCCCGTGACGGTGTAGGGCTGACTGCATCGCGCTTCGGATAGAGATCCTTCGGTCGGCGCACGGGGTGCTGGGTGCTTCGGACGGTTCGCGGGGGCGCCTCTCTCAGGATGACAGGTGGGGGCGGACCGGGGAGGCTCTGACGAGCCTGGGGTAGGGCCGGCCTTATCGCGCTGCGGACAATGGACGTTGCTGGACGTACGGCCAGCCGTGGTACGACGGTGGCCGTGGTTTGCCGCGGGCCTGCTTCGCCGTATATTCGGGCACCGCCGGGCGCGGCAGGTGTAATCGCCCCCGGATTCTGTGGATGATGAACGCCGGCCACGCGCCGGCTTTTCTCGGATAGGCTGATGGCGCGTCTGTTCCGCACCAAGGAAGAAGGAAAGAAGTCGCTCTGGGACCGCATTGTCGACGTCGCTCTCACGGACGTCACGGTGCTGGTCAAGGGGCTGGACGAGGGGTCGCTTGAGGGGCTGGAGGAGACGCTGATTGCGGCGGACTTTGGCGTGCCCTCCACGCTGCGCCTTGTGGAGGTCGTCGAGACGCTGGCGGAACGCGGCGTGGCCAAGTCGCAGCGCGACTTTCTCCGCGCCGTCCGCGAGGAGATCGTCGCCATCCTTCGCGCGGGGCGCAGCGACACGGCGCTGCGCTTCAACTATGAGGGTGGGCCGACGGTCTTTCTGGTCGTCGGCGTGAACGGGGTGGGGAAGACCACCACCATCGCCAAGCTGGCGCACCGCCTGACCCGCCAGGGGCGCAAGGTGATGATCGCCGCGGGCGATACCTTCCGCGCGGGCGCCATCGAGCAGCTGAAGCGATGGGCGGATCGCGTGGGCTGCGAGTTCGTGGGCAGCGACCCGGGCCGCGACCCCGCCGCCGTCGCCTTCGACGCGATGGAGCAGGCGCAGGCGAAGGAGGTCGATGTGCTGATCATCGACACCGCCGGCCGCCTGCACACGCAGAACGACCTGATGAAGGAGCTGGAGAAGGTGCAGCGCGTGGTCGCCAAAAAGCTGGACGGCGCGCCGCACGAGACGCTGATCGTGCTGGACAGCACCGTGGGACAGAACGCCATGGCCCAGATCCGCACCTTTGGCCAGACGCTTCCGCTCACCGGCATTGTGCTGACCAAGATGGACGGCACCGCCCGCGGCGGCATCGTGGTCGCGCTAAAGGAGGAGTTCAATCTGCCGGTGAAGTTCCTGGGCGTCGGCGAAAAGATGGACGACCTGCTGCCGTTCGAGATCGACGCCTTCGCGAAGGAAGTGCTGGAGGCGTAGGGCGGGGAAGGAGTGCGTGAGCGCGTGAGTGGGATCGGGGAAGTCGGCAGCTGACGGCACGGCAACGGCGTCGCCCTCGGACCCCTCACCCCCGGCCCCTCTCCCGCAAACTGCGCGGGAGAGGGGTGACGCGCCTCCAGATCTTCACGCGAAGTTGACTTGCTGATGTGAGGGAGCGCCGCGCTGGATCGTCCGTCACGCGACCGAACGATCTCGCTTCGGCGTGCTCGGAGCCGGCACTCGCGCACCGCGGCCGCGGCTACAGTCCACGCAGGTGGACTTCGTGATTTTCCAGCCGCGGTTTCAACCGCCGAGGCGGGGCCTGCCGACGCCCCTCTCGACTCCCACAGCCACACAATCAGCTTTCACGCACGCACTCACGCACTCACGCACTCACGCACTTCTTGCCGACGTACACGGACCTCGACCGGCCCGCGCAGTTCCTCAAGGGCGTGGGTCCCAAGCGGGCCGACCTGCTGGCAAAGCTGGGTCTGCTAACTGCGCGGGACGTGCTTTTTCACGTCCCCCACCGGTACGAGGACGCCAGTACCGTCACCAGGATCAGTGCGCTGGAGCCGGGGATGGACGTCACCATCATCGGCCGCGTGGTATCGAAAGGCGTGCTTCCCACGCGCCGCGGGCTGCGGATCTTTCAGGCCGTGGTGCGCGATTCCACCGCCCTCATCGAGTGCTCGTGGCCGGGGCAGCCGTTCCTGGACCGCACCATCGCCCGCGGGGACCTGCTGCTGCTGCGCGGCACCGTCCGCTTTTACCACGGCCGCCAGTTCCAGCCGCGCGAGTTCACCGTGCTGGCCCGCGAGAACGAGGAGGCGGCGGAGGAAAGCGGCACCATCTTTCCCGTCTATCCAGCCACCGAAGGGCTGACCCACCGCCAGGTCCGCACCCTTATCGCGGAAAACCTGGACGACCTGCTGCGCCAGGCCAAGGACGAAGACCGGCTGCCCAAGGAGATCCGCGAGCGCGCCGGCGTGGCCCCCATGGCGCAGGCGCTGGAGTGGATGCACCGCCCCGGCTCGCTGGCCGACGCGGAACTGGGACGGCGGCGGCTGGCGTTCGAGGAGCTGTTCTTTCTGCAGCTCCTGTACGCGCAGGCGCACCACCGCGCGGCCGTGGAGCGTCCGGGGATCGCCTTTGCGCGGCGCGACAACCTGGTCAAGCCGTTCCACAAGTCGCTCCCGTTCAGCCTGACGGCCGCGCAGAAGCGCGTTCTCAAGGAGATTGGCGCGGACATGGCGGCGCCACGGCGGATGAACCGGCTGCTGCAGGGCGACGTGGGATCGGGCAAGACGATCGTCGCGCTGTTCGCCATGCTACGCGCGGTGGAGAACGGCCACCAGGCCGCGCTGATGGTGCCCACCGAGATCCTGGCCGAGCAGCACGCGCGCACCGTGCACAAGCTGCTGGACGGCCTGGGCGTCGGCGTCACCCTGCTTACCGGGCGGCTGTCGACGAAGCAGTGGAAAGAGGTGAGCTACCGCATCGCCACCGGTGACGCCGACATCGTCGTGGGCACGCACGCGCTCATCCAGGAGGGCGTGCAGTTCCACAAGCTGGGGCTGGTGGTGGTGGATGAGCAGCACCGCTTTGGCGTAAAGCAGCGCCTGGCCATCCAGGAGATGGGCGTCAACGCCGACACGCTGGTGATGAGCGCCACGCCCATCCCGCGCTCGCTGGCGCTGACGCTGTACGGCGACCTGGACATCTCCGTGCTGGACGAGCGCCCGCCCGGCCGCCAGCCCATCAAGACGGCGCTGCGGTCGGAGTCGTCGCGCCCCAAGGTGCTCAAGTTCGTGCAGGAGGAGGTGCGGAAGGGGCGGCAAGCGTACATCGTCTATCCGCTGGTGGAAGAGTCGGAGAAGGTGGAGCTCAAGGCCGCCACGGCGGAGTTCGAGCAGCTGAGCGCCCTGTTCCCCGACCTGCGGATGGCGATCATCCACGGCCAGATGCCGGGCGAGGAGAAGGACCGCGTGATGCGCGCCTTCGCCGCCGGCGAGGTGGACGTGCTGGTCTCGACGACCGTGATTGAGGTGGGGATCGACGTTCCCAACGCCACGGTGATGGTAATCGAGCACGCGGAGCGCTTTGGCTTGTCGCAGCTGCACCAGCTGCGCGGGCGCGTGGGGCGGGGATCGGAGGAGAGCTACTGCATCCTGGTCTTTGGCGGTCAGGGCTCCCTGGAGCGGCTGAAGGTCTTCGCGTCCACGGAAGACGGGTTCGCCATCGCGGAGGCGGACCTGCGGCTGCGCGGCGCGGGCGACCTGTTCGGCGCGCGGCAGTCGGGGCTCCCCGCCTTTCGCTTCGCCAACCTGGAGAGCGACCTGAACCTGCTCTCCATCGCCCGCGGCGAAGCGCGCGCCATCGTGGAGCGCGATCCCGAGTTGGCCAATCACCCCGAGCTGCGCGAAGCCATCGCCACGCGGTACGAGGAGCGCGCGCGGTTGTTCCGGGTGGGGTGAACGGGTGAACGGGTGAACGGGTGAACGGGTGAACGGGTGAACGGGTGAACGGTCGCGCCGGCCCTTACGATACGAGCAGGTGAAGCCCCGTTCGGCGAGTGGTACGAGCCGAGACGGGGCTTATGGCATTTCCAGCCGGGGGCTTCAGCCCCCTCGCGGCTTCCCCGCTCATCCGGTGCCGCCGTGCTATCCCTCGCCCGCTTCGCCGCGCAGGTAGCGCTGGCGCAGGTCGGGGGGGAATTTCTCGATGGCGTAGCGCAGCATGGTGCGGGGCATCGTGCGGTGGTGGCGGCGCAGAAACACCTCTTCCGCCTCGCGGTCGCGGTTGCCCACCTCGCGCAGCATCCATCCCACGGCCTTGTGAATCAGGTCGTGCCCGTCCTTCACCAGCCGTTCCGCGATCCGCAGCGTCGTCACGAACTCGCCCCCGCGGATGTAGTGCTGCGTGGCGAGGATGGCGATCCGCCGCTCCCACAGCACCTCCGATTTCGCCAGCCGGTCCAGCACCGACCGGTCCCCCTCCTGCAGGTGCGCGCCCACGATCTGCGGCGCGGACGAATCCACCAGGTCCCAGTTGTTGATGTACCGCGTGTTGTCCAGGTACAGCCGGTAGATGGCCTGGCGCGTATCCACATCGCCACGCCTGTAGGCATCCACCAGCAGAAGCAGCGCAAGCAGCCGCGCCTCGTGCCATTCCGAACGCAGCAGGACGGCCATGTTGTCGATGGATACGCCGCGGTACTCGCGCACCAGCGCGCGCAGCACGGGGATGCGGATTCCGAGAAAGCGGTCGCCCTCGCCGTACTCGCCCGGTCCGGAGCGAAAGTAGCCGGCCACGAAGCGCGCGCGCTCCGCGTCCCCGATCTCGTGCAGCCGCGCCAGGATGTCCGCCGCGGCCGGCGCTGCCTCCGTCGTCATGGAAATCTTCCGGGCGCGGGGGGATCTGCCCGCCGCCTGCGCACGCTCCGCCGCCATTATCCACCTCCGCCGTTTTGAAGCCGATCTCGCACGAATGACTACGTTGTGCGCACGGGGGGGTGGCGCGCCAGAGGCTCATGCAGTAAGTATGTGCCCGCCTACGGCTGGACGAATGCTACGGCACGTAAGGAGTCGCACGATCCGGCTATTTTGAACTGTAACCACGTTTGCTTTATTCCATTCTTTCCATGGCCCGGCGGCATACGAGTGTGAAACAGGACGGAGATTCCAGTGGTTCGCGAATTGCGCGCCGCGCGCGGGGTTTGCACCCGTCAGGAGTCTGCGCCTTGAATATGAAGCAGAAACAGAGGGGATTTGCGCTCGCCACCATTGGACTCGCGGTGGCCGTCGGCGTGCTGTTGCTGTTGAATACCATCTGGTTCGTCGAGATTTCCGGGTGGGAGTGGGGTGTGACGTTTGCCACCTGCGCGGCGACCATCGGAAGCGCGTGGGTGCTGCTGCAGCTGGGTTCGCGCCTGTGGCGCAGGTGGGATCCGCACTTTGTGCTCATCCCCAGCATCGCCGTTGCGCTGCTGCTGTCGGAGTTTGTGTGGGTGGCGCCGGAGACGCGGCTGCTGGTGCTGGTGGTGTGGCCCGTGGTGCTGATCTTTCTGGCCGGCTACGCGGGATTCCGCACGGCCGTGCTGCTGACGGTGCTGATGACGGCCGGCTACCTGGGCGCCGTGGCGCTGGCCAGGCCGCCGGGGACGCGGCCGGAGGTGGAGGCGATTCTGGCCCTCGTCTTCTTTACCACCAACCTGTTCGCGGCCATCGTGCTGGGCCGCATCCGGCGCCAGCGGCTGGCGCTGGCCGACGCGCGCGCCGAGCTGTCGCGGCTTGTGTACACCGACCCGCTTACGGGGCTGCCCAACCGCCGCCACTTCACGGAGCGCTTTGAGGCTGAGGTGGCGCGCGTGGCGCGGTACGGCGGCAGCTTTACGCTGGGCGTGATGGACTGCGACCACTTCAAGGCATACAACGACCGCCACGGCCACCCCGCCGGCGACGACGCGCTGCGCGAACTGGGAATCCTGCTGCGCGAGCAGCTGCGGGTGAGTGATTCGGTGGCGCGGCTGGGCGGCGAGGAGTTCGCGGTGCTGATGGTGGGCGCGGACCCGGAGCTGGCGGCCGCGGTGGCCGAGCGGCTGCGCACCCGCATCGCCGATCACGCCTTCGGCGCCACGGGCGATACGCTGACCGTCAGCATTGGCCTGGCCTCAGCGCCGGAAGACGCCAAGACCCCCGACCTCCTCTTCTTTCTGGCGGACCAGGCGCTCTACGCAGCCAAGGCCCAGGGCCGCAACTGTGTCGCCGTGGCGCAGGCGTCCGCGACGGTGCTGCGGTAGATACGCGCCAATTCCAACTCGGCCCCGGCGGAGCAGGTGTGTCCGACAGACGACGCTGCGGAAACGCTTCGCCCTCCGGTGTGACGTTTATACCCTCTCCCGCTTGCGGGAGAGGGTGCGAGCCTAAGCGAGCGGGTGAGGGCCCCCGCCGCGCTCTCCGATCCGCTCGATTCCGCACTCCCGTACTCCCGCACTTTCGCACCCCTGCCTCCCCCGTGGCACGGCGCGTGACACGTTCACCGCCGGCGCGCGATCCCCCCGGCCGCGTCGTGAACACGCCACGCGAAGGACGTGCGTCCATGATCCCCTCCCACGCGGACCCGGCGGACCGGGTCACCGTCATCGGCTTTACCTGGTCGCCGCGCTCGCACGAGGTGCGCGACTTTCTGGCGCGCAGCCGCGTGCCCTACCTGTTCCGTGACTACGAGAACAACGAAAGGGCGCGCGCCCGGGCCGACGAGCTGGGCGTGGGCGCCGACCGGCTGCCGCTGCTGATCTTTGGCGACGGGCGCTGGCTGGCGGAGCCCAGCGACGAGGAGCTGGCCGAGAACGTGGGGTTGAGCACCGAGGCAGAATCCCCGTACTACGACCTGATCATCATCGGCGCGGGGCCGGCGGGGCTGGCGGCGGCGGTGTACGGCGCCAGCGAGGGGCTGCGCACCGTGCTCATCGACAAGGACGCGCCGGGCGGGCAGGCGGGGATGAGCTCGGCGATCGAGAACTACCTGGGCTTTCCCGACGGCGTAAGCGGCAGCGAGCTGGCGGGTCGCGCGCTACGGCAGGCGGAGCGGTTCGGCGCCGAGGTGGTGGTGGCGCGCGAGGCGGTGGCGCTGCGGGTGGAGGAGCCCAACCGCGTGGTGGTGCTGGACGACGGCGAGGAACTGCGCGCGCAGGCGGTGCTGCTGGCGCTGGGCGTTTCCTGGCGGATGCTCAAGGCGCCTGGCTGCGACCGGCTGATCGGGCGGGGGCTGTACTACGGCTCGGCGGCCGCGGCCGTGCCCACCTGCCGCGACCGCGACGTGTACATGCTGGGCGCCGGCAACTCCGCGGGACAGGCGGCCATGTACCTGGCCCGCTACGCGAAGTCGGTGACGATGGTGGCCCCCGAGGCGGACTTCGCGGAAAAGATGTCGGAGTACCTGCTGGACCGCATCAAGCAGAACCCCAACGTGCACCTGCGCCCCGGCGCCAAGGTGGTGGCCGCCGAGGGCGGGGACCTGCTGGAAACCATCACCATCGAGGACGTCGAATCCGGCGAGCAGGAGACGGTGGAAACCAGCACGCTGTTCGTCTACATTGGCGCGGCGCCCACGACGGAGTGGCTGGACGGCGTGCTGCTGCGCGACGAAAAGGGCTTCGTGCTCACGGGCGACGCGGTGCGGGACCGCGAGGGCGTCCGCTGGCAGCTGGAGCGTCCGCCGTACCTGCTGGAAACCAGCGTCGCCGGCGTGTTCGTCGCCGGCGACGTGCGCGCCGGGTCGGTGAAGCGCGTGGGTGCGGCGGTGGGGGAGGGGTCGATGGCCATCCAGTTCATCCACGAGCACCTGCGCGGCCGGTGATTCTGACGCAGAGCCGCGCCAGCTTCCTGGGTTAAACCGGCCACAGACGCTGACTTCCTGGAGTGGGGCGCCGCACCGCAACCTGCTTCTACGGTTCAGCTTGGAGCGACCGAAGGATCTCGTCGGCTTGGCGGAGGGACTGGAACGGCTCCTGAGGGCTGGGCCTTGAGCGACCCGGCAAAGATCCTTCGGTCGCGCACAAGCTTTTGTAGTCACGAAAGTTAGGAGTGCGCGCTATCCCTCAGGATGACAGTTGGGCTCAGGCGGGGATAGGGTGCGGTTTGGCGATACCCTCTCCACCAGGGTAACGCTTCTCGTCGTGACGTGGTGAGAAAAGCCGAGGCGCGGAGGTGTTTTCCGCGCCTCGGCTTCCGATCGTGAACCGTCGATCCGCTTCAACCCGCGGAGACGATGCGGACGGCGGTGCCCCAGGGGTCGACGGCAAGCCAGCCGCCTTCGATGCGGGTGGCGGTGTGGCCGGCGGACTGCAGGCTCTGCGCTGCGGCATCGGCGTCGGCGGGGAGGACGATCTCCCAATCCAGCAGCCGCGCGTCGTTCTCGCCCGCGGGCGTGGCGCCGGGGCCAGCCCAGGTGTTCAGCCCCAGGTGATGATGGTAGCCGCCGGCGGAAAGGAACAGCGCGCCGGGATAGCTCCACACCACCTTGTCCAGCCCCAGCGCGGCGTGGTAGAACGCCGCCGCCCGGTCGATGTCGCCCACGTGCAGGTGAACGTGGCCGATCACCGTCCCCGCCGGCATGCCGGTCCACGGCTCGCCGCCGGCGGCCTGCGCCAGGCTTTCCAGGTTCAGCGGGCGCGTGTCCATGGCCAGTTGGCGCTGCGCATCGTACCGCCACGTGGCGCGCGCGCGGTCGGCGTACACCTCGATCCCCAGACCGTCGGGATCGTTCAGGTACAGCGCCTCGCTGACCAGGTGGTCGCTGGCGCCCGCGCGCTCGCCGGTGCGCGCCAGGTGCGCGACAAAGCGGCCCAGCGCGGCGCGGTCCGGCAGCAGGATGGCAAAGTGGTACAGCCCCAGACGCCCCCGGTGTGGCTGCGGCGACGCGCCCCGGCGCTCCCGCAGTTCCACCAGCGGCGCGTCGCCGCCGTGCGTGCCCAGCGCCGCGCCGTCCGCGGTGCGATGGAGCACGCGCAGGCCCAGCACCTCGCCGTACCACGCGAGCGAGCGCTCCAGGTCTGCCACCTGCAGACGTACGCGCCCCAGCCGCAGCCCGGCCGGCAGGCGGTAGCCATCCGGCGCGAGCCCGTACTCCAGGGCAGCCGTCGTTGCGGTGTTCGCGTCGCTCATCGTCATCCATCCTCGGCAAGAGTGATCCGACGCATTAATTTAATCGTTGCAACGATTATCGTCAAGATTGGGTAATTCACATCTTCCTCCGCTTTCGCTCCCGCACTGTTCACGCCTGCGCTGGAACGGAACGCAGCCGGGGCGGCGACGTCCCACCGGCGTGGAGCCGATGCCTCAGGCAAAGATCCGGAAAGGCAGCCATGCGTTTCCATCCGATCGATGCAAGTGTGGCGGATGCCGGACGTTGGATCGACCCGCTCCGTGCACGCCAGGGAACGGCACTTCGTCTGCGATGCGCCGCCGTGCCTTCCGTGCCGCGATCCGCGGCACATCATCCGGTTCAACCGCGCACGCCGTTTTACGCCGGACCCACCTCCGTGCGGAGCGCCAGCGTCGCGCAGATCCGGCCCCCTTCGCCCTGGAGGATCCACGATGGCGTGCAACCCGTGCGAAACCAGCCTGCAGTCCGCGACGTCGCTGGTGGTCACCATCACCAAGTCCGGCGCCAACGCGCTGGTGTACCTGCGGAACCAGGGGCGCAACATCTGCCTCGTGCGGCGAATCATTTTGTGCTACGCCACGCCCAGCGGCGGAACGGGACTCCTGTACCTGCGGCCGCCGCCGGACGCCATCTCGTGGTCGTACCCGTCGTCGTTCATCGAGCCGGGGCTTACGGCCCTTTTCTACTCGTTCACGCCGCCGGCCGGGTCGGTGGTGACGGCGCAGGCAGAGTACATCGAGATCGAAGGCCGCAGCCGCAGCTGCAGCGAAACCATCTAACCGGGAGCCGAGCGCGATGAAGCACTACAAGGCCAGCTTCAAGGGCGACAAGTCCGTGGACGAGATCCACAACGCGGTGGGCCGCGGCGGCGGGCTGGTGACGCGCGTGCACTCGGAGAAAGGCGAGACGCACGTGTACTTTACCGGCGGCGAAGGCCATGAGAAGAACCTGCGTGCGCTGGGCGTCTCCAGCGCCCCCGCCGAAGTCAGCGAAGACGCCGTCCGCAAGATCGGTTGAGGACGCGAGCCGCACACGGAATGAACGGAGCCAGCGGAGTTTTTCTCCGCTGGCTCCGTCGCTTTCGTATGAGGCTGATAGGGGATGTCGCCAGCCCACAAGAGGCTGGTTTCCTGAGGGAGCGCCCCGCGTGCGGTGCGCCGCCTCCGTTGGAAGTGCCGCCAAACCTGCCCCGCGATCAGTCATCCTGAGGGAGGCGCCGCGCTATAACTTGCTGTTACCACGTCATTTGGCGCCGACTGAAGGACCTTGTCCGCGTAACCAGGAGCCTTGAACGGCTCCCCAGGGCTGGCCCCGTCGCGCCCCGACAAAGATCCTTCGGTCGCGCGCAAACTCCTGTGGTTGCCGAAGTTGTGGGTGTGCGCTCCCTCAGGATGACACCGTGCTACTGTGGAGACATCCAAGGGTCTTCAACGCCGTCTCAGCCTCAGGCTCAGGATGACTGGCTTTTGCTTACAACGCGAGACACCAGGACCTTTCTATCAATCCGCCGCGACCGCTTCCTGCTCCGCCAGCGCGCGGTCGGACACGGGCGCAGGCTCGGAGGTCCGGGTGCGCGACGGGTCCTTGAGCGCGGCGTGGGCGGCGGCCAGGCGCGCCACGGGAACGCGGTACGGAGAGCAGGAAACGTAGTTCAGCCCCGCATTGTGAAAGAACTCCACCGACCGCGGATCGCCGCCGTGCTCGCCGCACACGCCCACCTTGAGGTCCGCGTGCACGCCGCGGCCCAGGCGCGTCGCCGTCTGCACCAGGTGGCCCACGCCGTCGATGTCCAGCGTCTGGAACGGGTCGTCCGGCAGAATGCCGCCCTCCACGTACGAGGGAAGAAAGCGCCCCGCGTCGTCGCGCGACAGGCCGAACGTGGTCTGCGTCAGATCGTTGGTGCCAAACGAGAAGAACTGCGCGTGCGCGGCAATGCGGTCGGCCGTGAGCGCGGCGCGCGGAAGCTCGATCATCGTCCCCACCAGGTAGTCCACCCGCGCGTCGCACTGGTAGAAGATCTCTTCCGCCACGTGGTCCACGATCTCGCGCTGGCGGCGCAGCTCCTCGGCCGTGCTCACCAGCGGGATCATGATCTCCGGGCACACGCGCACGCCCTCCTTCTGCACGTTCACCGCGGCCTCGAAGATGGCCTGCGCCTGCATCCAGGTGATGTCGGGGTAGCTGATGCCCAGGCGGCAGCCGCGGTGGCCCAGCATGGGGTTGGCCTCGTGGTGTGCCTCAACCCGCGACCGCAGCTTGTCGGGGTTCTGCTTGAGCTTGCGGGCCAGGTCCTTGATCTCGGCCATGCCGTGCGGCAAAAACTCGTGCAGCGGCGGGTCCAGCAGGCGGATGGTGACGGGCAGGCCGTCCATCGCCCGGAAAATCCCCTCGAAGTCCGCGCGCTGCATGGGCAGCAGCTTGGCGACGGCGATGGCCCGCGCGGCGCCGTGCTCCGCCAGGATCATCTCGCGCACCGCGTCGATGCGGTCGCCCTCGAAGAACATGTGCTCCGTGCGGCACAGCCCGATCCCCTCCGCGCCAAACCGCCGCGCGACGGCCGAATCGTTGGGCGTGTCGGCGTTGGTCCGCACGCGCAGGGTGCGGGCGGCGTCGGCCCACTCCATCAGCCGGCGAAAGTCGTCCGTGGGCTCCGGCTCTACCGTGGGCACCTTGCCCAGGATCACCCGCCCCGTGCTGCCGTCCAGCGTAATCCAGTCGCCCTCGTGCACCGTCACGTCGCCCACCGTAAAGCGGCGGCGCCCCTCGTCCATCACCAGCTCGCCCGCGCCCGCCACGCAGCACTTGCCCATCCCCCGCGCCACGACGGCCGCGTGCGACGTCATCCCCCCGCGCCCGGTCAGGATCCCCTGCGCCGCCACCATCCCGTGAAAGTCCTCCGGCGACGTCTCGCGCCGGACCAGGACGACGGGCTCGTGCGGCCCCCGCTCCGCGGCCTCGTCGGGGTTGAACACCACCTGCCCCGACGCCGCGCCGGGCGAGGCGGGGAGCGCGGTCGTCAGCACGTGCACGTTGGCGTCGGGATCCACCATGGGGTGTAGGAGCTGGTCTAGCTGGTCCGGCTCCACCCGCAGCACCGCCTCTTCGGGCGTGATCAGCCCCTCGTCCACCATCTCCACGGCCATGCGGATGGCGGCGCGGCCGGTGCGCTTGGCGCTGCGCGTCTGCAGGAGGTAGAGGTGGCCCTTCTCGACCGTGAACTCCAGGTCCTGCGCGTCGCGATAGTGGTCCTCCAGCAGCCGCGCCGCCTCCAGAAACTCCTCGTACGCGCCGGGGAGCGCCTGCGCCATCCCGTCGATGTGCAGCGGGTCGCGGATGCCGGCCACCACGTCCTCGCCCTGCGCGTTCACCAGGAACTCGCCGTACAGCCGCTTTTCGCCCGTGGACGGGTCGCGGGTAAAGGCGACGCCGGTGCCCGAATCGTCGCCCATGTTGCCGAACACCATGGAGCAGACGCTGACGGCCGTACCCAGGTCGTCGGAGATGTTGTTGATGCGGCGGTACGCCCGGGCGCGCGGGGTTTGCCACGAGTTGAAGACGGCGTGAATGGCGCCCCACAGCTGGTCCTGCGGATCCTCCGGAAAGTCCTTGCCCGTCTTTTCGCGGACCAGCGCCTTGAACTCCGCCGTAAGCTCCCGCAGGTCGTTCGCGGAAAGCTCCGTGTCCTCGCGCACGCCGCGGGCGTGCTTGCGCCCCTCCAGCAGCCGCTCGAACTGGTCGGCGTGCACGCCCAGCACCACGTCCGCGTACATCTGCACGAAGCGCCGGTAGCTGTCGAAGGCAAAGCGCGCGTCGCCGCTCTCGGCAGCCATGGCCTCGGCGGTGGTGTCGTTCAGCCCCAGGTTGAGGATGGTGTCCATCATCCCCGGCATGCTGAACGCCGCGCCTGACCGCACCGATACCAGCAGCGGCGACGCGCCCCCGCCAAACGTCTTGCGGGTCGCCGTCTCCAGCCGCTCCAGCGCCGACTGCACCTGCTCGCGCAGCCCGTCGGGGTACGTTCCGGCGCGCAGGTACAGGCGGCAGACCTCGGTGGTGATGGTAAAGCCGGGGGGCACGGGCACGCCGATGCGGGCCATCTCGGCCAGGCCGGCGCCCTTGCCGCCCAGCAGCTCCTTCATGTCCTTGCTGCCCTCGGTCTGTCCCGCGCCAAAGAAATAGACGTACCGCTCGGCCATGTGCGCTTCGCTGGGCTGTGGTGTTTCGGGCGATGGATGCTGTGGATCGGCAGGATGCGGGCGCGTTTCGCGGGCCCCGCCGCCGGCCTGTGGCAATATTGGCGCCGATGGGGGAGTAGGACAGGGTGTGAGGGTGAACGGGTGAACGGGTGAACGGGTGAACGGGTGAACGGGTGAACGGGTGTGAAGGTGTGAAGGTGTGAAGGTGTGAGGGTGTGAGGGTGTGAGGGTGTGAGGGTGTGAGGGTGTGAGGGTGTTCGTCGGGGCGAGTCGGATGGTTTGCGTGCGATTGGATCCATGTTCATCGCGATCGACCTCGCCGAAGCGCACCCACCCCTCCCCCGAAGTTGGGGGAGGGGTCGCCAGCCGTCGCGAGGAACGAGCGAAAGGCCTGGCGGGGGAGAGGGCCCGTCGACGCGGGTGCGGAACGGAAAGGCCCCGCTCCGCATTTCGCGGAACGGGGCCTTGGGCGCGATGGAATCGGCGCGGCTCAGGCGGGGGCGGGCTCTTCCGCCGGAGCGAGCACGTTGTACCGCGCCGCAAGGTGCTCGCGCACCTCGCGAAAAACGGCCAGGTTGCGCATCAGGTCGCCACGCCACAGTTCCATGGTGGCCAGCGGGTACCAGTTGCACCCGTCCACGCTCTCGGGGCGATGGTCGATCTCGAACACGAACTCACTCCCCGCCGCGTCCGGGTGCCGCCGAAGCTCCTCGACGAAACGCTCGTGCAGCTCTGCCCTGTCCAGCACCTCGCGCATGTGTGGGTGCCCTCAGTCGTAGGTAGGATCAGGCGACGGGTGCAGCCTGATACGGACATGATACAAACGTTGTGCATTCGCCGCAACGCAGCCGTGTCCTTCCGGTGGCCCGAGAAGCGCTTTCGCGCCCCACACCTGTTCCTTCCGTGGCCCATCCGCATCGGCCGCGGGCACAGGATGGCGCGAGCTTTTACGCGGTACATCTCGGAACGGGCCGGCGGAGGTGCAGGTGACGGTCACGGCGATCGTCGGCGGTATCGGCGTGAAATCCGTGTCCAGTTCGATCTCACCGCCAGCCGGGCTGGCGACATCGCGACGTCTTTTCGCAGCCCTGGGTTGCTGCAGCTGAGCGTGACCTTTACTTGCGGCATTCCCGTGTCCGCCGTTGCGCCGGACGGCACGTGCGGCTTGTCGGTCTTGGTGGTGGACGGGGTGGGCAACCACCGGCACTACGCCTCGGATCTGCTGAAGGCCGCGGGATTGACTTGGAGGTGACCGTAGCCCAAGAAGGCCTGGAAGCGGTACGCCCGGTTGACCAAGTGCAAGGGAGCCGATAGCTTTACGCGTTTCTGCGCACTCCGGAACCCCGGCGTGCGCGCGCTTTTGTTTTCCGTCGATCCCGGGGCGGCCCAGCCGCCTCTTTCCCCAGCACACCCCGAGGGACCCGCATGGCATCGTCCACCGTCGCCCGTTCGCGCCTTCCCCAGAGCAAGCTCGACTCCGACGACGCCATGGCGCTGCGCGCCGCCGAGCTGTCCGCGTGGGCACGCCGCAACGTCCGCATGATCATCGGGATCGCCGCGGTGGCGCTGGTGGTGGTGGGCGGCCTGGTGGTGTGGAAGTACACGCAGGGGCAAAAGCGCGCCGCCGCGGGCGAGCGGCTGCTGGCCATGAGCGCCAACCCGGCCCTGCTCACCGCCTCGGGCACGCGCGAGCTGGAAACCTTCATCAACCAGTACGACGGCACGCCCGAGGCCGACGAGGCCCGCCTGCTGCTGGGCCAGTCGCTGCTGGATCAGGGCCAGGCGGCCAGGGCCATTCCGCACCTGCAGAAGATCGCCAACGGCGGCTCCGGGCTGGCCGCGCAGGCCGCGATGATGCTGGGCAGCACCTACGCCCAGGCCAACGACCGCCCCGCGGCCATCCGCGCCTATCAGCAGGCCGCCGACAAGGCCGGGATGAAGTACCAGAAGTTCGAGGCGCTGGGCCAGGCCGCGGTGCAGCACGAGGCTGCCGGCAACCACAAGGCCGCCGCCGACATCTACAAGGCGCTGCTGGCGGACAGCGAAGTGGGCTCGCAGCAGGCCACCGTCATCGAGATGCGGCTGACCGAGGCGCTGGCCCGGGCCGCCGGCCGCTGAGCCCGAGCGCCGCCGTTCCGGTGGTCTTCGCCGCCCCCCTGGGGCTGATCGAGATCCCGTATCCCCGGATCGACCCCGTCGCCCTGCAGCTGTCGGGCGGCCTGGCCATCCGGTGGTACGGGATCGGCTTCATGGTGGCGTTCGGGGTGGGGTACTACATCCTCCGGCGCCTGTCCCGCAGCGGCTTTCTTCCGCTGGCCCCCGACAAGGTGGGCGACCTGCTCTTTGCCCTGATCGTGGGCGTGATCCTGGGCGGGCGGCTGGGCTACATCCTCTTTTACGACTTCGCCAGCTTTGCCGCCAACCCGGCGCGCATCATCCGCATCTGGGAGGGCGGGCTGGCGTTCCATGGCGGGTTTCTGGGCGCCATCGCGGGCGGCTGGTGGTACGGGCGCAAGCACAACGTCCCCTTTCTGCGCCTGGGCGATTCCATCACGCTGGGCGTGGGGCCGGGGATCTTTGTCGTGCGGCTCGCCAACTTCATCAACGGCGAGCTGTACGGGCGGGTGACCACGGACGCCGTGCCCTGGGCGGTGCGCTTTCCCACCGACCCCGTCGCCATGCAGCTCACCGGCGCCGACGCCGGCCGGTCGCTGCGCGAGCGGGAGCTGCTCATCGAGCAGGCGCACCAGTCGGGGCTGTGGGACCAGGTGCGCGGCCAGGTGCCGCTGCGCCATCCGTCCCAGCTGTACGAGGGGCTTACGGAGGGCGTGCTGCTGGGGCTGCTTCTGTGGGCGCTGTACACGTACAACCGCCGCCGCGGGCGCGACCTGGCGCCGGGGACGTACGGCGGCGTGTTTGTGCTGGGCTACGGCATCATGCGCTCGCTGATGGAGCTGTTTCGCCAGCCGGACGCGCAGTTCACCGACGCGGGTGACCCCGTCGGCACCGTGCTGGGCCCGCTGACCATGGGGCAGACGCTCAGCGTGGCGATGATCGTTCTGGGCATCTGGCTCATCGTCCGCGGCGTGCGCATCGGCGCGGCGCCGCCGGCGGAGCCGGTGCCCCCGACGCCTCCGCAGATCACCCTCCAGGGCTGAACCGGGCGCGCCGCGGCGCGCCTTTTTCTCGCCCGCACCCCGCGCCTGCCTCGGGTATCGCAATCCGTCGCTGGGCACTCCAACCTGGGCACGTCTCCTCCATGGGCGCCGGACATCATCATCATCACGGGCACTCCCACGGCCACTCGCACGGGCATTCCCACGCGCACGGCTCCGCGCGCAACCGGCGGCGGCTGGTGTGGACGCTGGCGCTGGCCGCCGTGTACATGGTCGCGGAGCTGGTCGGCGGGCTGATGAGCAACTCGCTGGCGCTGCTGGCGGACGCGGGGCACATGCTGAGCGACGTGGGCGCGCTGGCGCTTTCCCTGTTCGCGCTGTGGATGGCGCAAAAGCCGGCCACGCCGCGCCACACCTACGGCTACTACCGCACCGAGATCCTGGCCGCGCTGGCGAACGCGGCCACGCTCATCGCCATCTCCATCGTCATCTTTATCGAGGCGTTCAAGCGCTTCTACGCGCCGGAGCCCGTGATGGGGCTCACGGTGATGTGGATCGCGGCGGGCGGGCTGGCGGTGAACGTCATCGGCCTCCTGGTTCTGCACGGCGGCAAGGACGAGAGCCTGAACATCCGCGGCGCCTGGCTGCACATGCTGACCGACGCGCTGGGGAGCGTGGGCGCCATCCTGGGCGGCGCGGCCGTGTGGGTGATGGGATGGCGGTGGGCGGATCCGGCCGTTTCGGTGGCCATCGCGGTGCTGGTGCTGTACTCGTCGTGGCACCTGCTGCGCGAGAGCGTGGGCGTGCTGCTGGAGGGCACGCCGGCGCACATTGACCTGGAGGCGGTGCGCGCGGCCATGGCGGGGGTGGACGGCGTGGAAGAGGTGCACGACCTGCACGTGTGGACCATCACCAGCGGCCTGGACGCCCTGAGCGCGCACGTCGTCGTGGGCGAGCGGGCCCTGCGCCGCGCGTCGGGCGAGATCCTGGCGGACCTGCACTGCCTGCTGCACGACCGCTTTCACCTGCACCACCTGACCATCCAGATCGAGCCGCGCAACTTCGAGGAACAGCGCTGCGTTCCACTCGCCGGCTTCTGACCAACGTTTCTCGCGGTTCTTCACGCACTCGTGGCGAATCCGGGTGAACGCCGGCTGCACTTCCAGAACCGGTCATCTCACACGGGGTCAACGGGGTCAACGGTAAAGATCAAAACCGTTAACCCCGTTGACCCCGTGTGAGACAAGTCGTTTCCAGGGTCTGGATTCGGGTACACAATGACAGCGGGATCCGGTCTGAGGCGCGGCCGGTCGGGGGAAGACGAAAAGGGCGGATCCGAGGGTGGATCCGCCCTTCGTTTATCATGTCTCTACCGTGACACAAAACGGATGATTTTGATGCAGGCCGGTGAACGGAGCGCACGCGGTTCACTCCATCGATCTAAGGCTCCTCCAAACCCACTAGTTGTATGTTGATGTTCTTGCCGAAGATCGTTGTATTCACTGCAAGATGACGATGGATGTTCATCTACAAAGTTTGTGTCCATCCGTCGTTCGATGCCGGATCGCCACGAGGTGCACGCGGTGCAGGAGTGGACGCTCCACATCCGGCACCAGGGCGGATAAATAACCTTTGTACAATGATATAGAAGTAATCCGCCGGCATTCTTTTCGATCTTTTATAGCTCCGGCAGCGTTCCGTAAAAAGCTGTCCGCGAGGACGTATGCATCGTACAGAATGAGGCCGCGCCGCGCCGATCTCGCTCCCGGCACCACGCACGGGCGCCCTGCTTCAGACGTGGTCTGTTTCGCGTTGCTGTAGCGTCTACGGCACGCTGCTTGCGCGTGCCCTGCACGCACTTTTGTGCGCCCTGCACGGTGCAGGTTTTCGGAAAAAAACATCCGTCTGCATCCCGCCCCGTCGACCCAGCATGCTTAGCCAGCCCGGCCCCGCGGACGCACCCCAGGACATGGACCTGCGCGGCCGCATCTTTACAGACCTGGACCTGCTCGCGTTCGCGCTGGAGATGGAAGCCGCGGAGCACCTGCAGCACGGCCGCACCGCCGAGTACGGCCGCGTGCAGGAGCGCCGGCTGGGCGTGCGCCTGGCCCAGCGCCTGGTGAGCGGCGTGCACGCCGACGAGGTGAACGCGCGGATGGAGCGGTGGGAAAGCGGCTACGATCAGCGGCTGGGGCGGGTGGCGTGACGATGTGCGCCCACCGCGTGCACGGTTGTCCGCCGCCGGGCGGCACCGCGGGTTTCCGTGTGCCGACCGAGCGCGGGGTGGGCAGGCCCGGGTAACATCCCGCGGAGCGGGGGATCGGCATCGGTCCCCCGCGTCCGCTTGCTGGCGCGAGATGAGCGTAAATGGGGCCGATTCGTAACACGGCATGCGATTCAGTATCCCGTGTTACGGACGAAATGGACGGCTGCGGGTCGGGCGGGCGCGCCGGTCCACCGCCCGTGCGGGACAACGTGGGTTGCAGTGTGTGGGGCGCCAACGTGCGCCCAAGGGTGGGATCACCGCGAAACGGAGGTGCGGAGTGGCGGGTCGGAGAGTGCTGGTGACGGGCGGGGCGGGGTTCGTGGGCAGCCATCTGGTCGATGCGCTGCTGGAGCGCGGCGACCGCGTGCGCATTCTGGACAACCTCGATCCTCAGGTGCACGGCCCCGAGCGGCGCAAGCCCGAGTGGGTGCCCGCCGACGCGGAGTTCATCCAGGGCGACATGCGCAGCGCCGACGACGTGCGGCGCAGCCTGCGCGAGATGGACGTGGTCTACCACCTGGCCGCCGCCGTGGGCGTGGGCCAGAGCATGTACCAGGTGGCCGACTACACCGCCGTCAACACGCTGGGCACCGCCAACCTGCTGCAGGCGCTGGTGGACGAGCGCGGCGGCGTGGAAAAGCTGATCGTCGCCTCGTCCATGTCCATCTACGGCGAGGGCCGCTACGTGCGCCCCGACGGCCGCGAGCCGCTGAACACGCTGCGCACGGCCGACCAGCTGCGCGACCACCTGTGGGAGCCGCGCGACGCCGACGGTACCGTGCTTACCCCCGCCGCCACGGACGAGGGCAAGCCGCTGGATCCCACCTCCATCTACGCCCTTACCAAGGCCGACCAGGAAAAGATGGTGCTGATGATGGGGGCCGCGTACGGCATCCCCAGCGTGGCGCTGCGCTTCTTCAACATCTACGGTCCGCGCCAGGCGCTGTCCAACCCGTACACGGGCGTGGCCGCCATCTTCAGCAGCCGCCTGCTGAACGGACAGCCGCCGCTGGTCTTTGAGGACGGCGAGCAGAAGCGCGACTTCGTTTCCGTGCACGACATCGTCCAGGCGCTCCTGCTTTCCGCGGAGGAAGAGGCGGCCGTGGGCAAGGCGTTCAACGTGGGCAGCGGCCGCGCGGTCACGGTGCTGGAAGTGGCGTCCACCCTGGCCGGCGTGCTGGGGACGGACGTGGAGGCGCAGGTGGTGGGCAAGTACCGCGTGGGCGACATCCGCCACTGCTTTGCCGACATCTCGCTTGCGCGCGAGGTGCTGGGCTACGAGCCGCGGGTGACGTTCGAGGAGGGAATGCAGGAGCTGGTGGGCTGGCTGCAGGAGCAGGAGCGGCCGGAAGACCATGTGGAAACCCACGCGGCCGAGCTGGCCGCCCGTGGACTCACGCTGTGAGGAGGGGGACGATGACGGGCAAGCGCGACCACATCCTGATCACGGGCGGCGCCGGGTTCGTCGGCAGCAACCTGGCGCACGCGCTGCTGGGTGAGGGCGAGCGGGTGATCGTGGCCGACAACTTCTCCCGCGACGGCGTGCGCCGGAACGCGGCATGGCTCAAGGCCAACCACGGCGACCGGGTGCGCATCGAGCAGGTGGACGTGCGCGACGCCGCGCGCATCGCGCCGCTGGTGCGGGAGAGCAAGCAGGTGTTTCACCTGGCCGCGCAGGTGGCGGTCACCACGTCGCTGGAGGACCCGCTCACGGACCTGCAGACTAACGTGATCGGCACCTTCAACGTGCTCGAGGCCGCGCGGTCCATGATGACGCCACCCGCCGTCCTGTTCACCTCCACCAACAAGGTGTACGGGGGGATGGAGGACGTGGCGGTGGATCTGGCCGACGGTGCCTACCGCTACACGGACGGCCGTCCGGGGGTGAGCGAAGAGGCGCGGCTGGACTTTCATTCGCCGTACGGGTGCAGCAAGGGCGCCGCGGACCAGTACGTCCACGACTACGCCCGCATCTACGGGCTGCCTACGGTCGTCTTCAGGATGAGCTGCATCTACGGGACGCGCCAGTTCGGCACCGAGGACCAGGGGTGGGTGGCGCACTTTGGCCGCGCGCTGTACGGCCGCGAGCCCATCACCGTCTACGGCGACGGCTTTCAGGTGCGCGACATTCTGTGGATCGACGATCTGGTGGACGCCATGCGCCGGGCGATGGACCGCATCGACACGGTGGCCGGGCAGGTGTTCAACGTGGGCGGCGGCGCGCCCAACGCGGTGACGGTGCGCGGGGTGATCGACCGGCTGCAGGACGTGACCGGCCGCTCCGTCCCCGTGCACACCGCCGAGTGGCGCCCGGGCGACCAGCGCATCTACGTCAGCGACACCAGCAAGATCCAGCGGGTGCTGGACTGGAAGCCGCGCACCTCGTGGAAAGCCGGCCTGGAAAAGCTGGTGGACTGGCTTCGCGAGGCGGACCTGGAGTCGCCCGTCGGTTCCCGCGCCTCCGAGCCCGCGCGCGAGCCCCTGGCCGTGGCGGTTGGCGCGGATTGAGGTGAACGGGTGAACGGGTGAACGGGTGACGGCGGGATCCAGGGATTCCGCTGGCCCGGGTGGAGCGATTGAAATCGCGGCAACAACGTCACGCTGTCCGCCTTCGCGGACAAACGGAGGATGCAAGATGAAGTTCAACCTCCCCCAGGCGTTGCACCCAACCAGCCGAGGATGCGAAATGCAGGCGCGAGAACGGTTTTTCACGCGACCGCACGCGCAACCTGCACGCCGAATCCCCGATTCGCGCAGCCTGCACGGGGTCATTGACACCTGCGTTGACACCTTCTGACACCTGACTGCACGCGGGCGCGTCGTCTGCCTTCCACTAGTCGCCCCCGCTGCGCGCGGAAACGTTGGCCCGACGGCTAAAAACTGCGAGGGGGACGGCGCGCCGGGCGCCGTCCCCCCCTCGTCCCCATGAGCCTTGACCACACGGCCATGCGGACAGCATATTCTCGGGGCGCGAAGATTTCGCGCACGCGAAAGCCGCAGCCTCTAGTCTTGGCGGACGGGCTGCGACCTCGCGACCTGATTCCCTTTTCACCCGAGGTGTGCCCATGCGACGGGCAAACCGCAGGACCGGCCGCAAAGTGGCCGGCGGGATTTACGGCGTCCACACAAGGTGGGTCCGCCGCCGCTATGTCTACTGGCGGTCGTGCCGCTAGTAGGCTTCCTCTCCCCGGTCCCGTGCAGCCGCACGGGACCGGTTTTAACTTCGGCTACAGGCGAAGTTAGAGTTACGCTATCGTAATGTCAACCCCGATGGATGGGTGGATGGATGGATGGATGGATGGATGGATGGGTGGATGGATGGATGGATGGATGGATGGATGGATGGATGGATGGATGGATGGATGGATGGATGGATGGATGGATGGA
>NZ_JBMDXM010000133.1:0-18676 GCF_048594345.1 Longimicrobium sp. | reverse complement strand
CGCTTACGCTCCACGTGAGGCAGGAGTGGCTTCACCACGTCCCACTGCGCGTCTGTTATGTCGGTTTGGTAGGCTCGTCTGTCCATGAGCCCACAATATAGGTAGAGCTAGTTCACTTTGTACAATTCTTAAACACACTCTTAGAACTTGCGGGTTTCAGGTGAAGCCGTTTTTAGGACGGATCAAACTCGAGTGAGTTCCACTCCTGTGGCGCCCTTGAGAATATTGCGTGCAGCGTGCGAAATGATGATAGGAACTGGCCATTCCTGAATACGGAAAAGATGGTGGTTTCCGACCCGCTCCGCCACGATTTTCAGTGTCACAACCATCCGCACTTCGCCGATACGATCCGGATGTCCATCTGCCTCAGTCCAGTATGTTAGTTCCGAGTGCTCGGTATCGAGGCAGGATACACTTGGCAGGACATTTACAATGTCGAACGGGTCGGGGAGATCATCGACTTGTACAGGGATGCGCTGGAAATCGTCCGGTGCAAGCTCCTGCAGGCGGTCTACGTACTGGCGGGCTAATACGGGCATGTCGAAGTCCGCAAGAGTAAAATCCATGCGGACCCCGGGCTCTCGAAGCGGGATACGAAGAGGTTCCAAGGCGACGGGTTGCGAGTAGGTAAACAATCTTGGGTCAACTTTCCTCCCATCGGACGTACTCGGCGAAGCTAAAAACCAGCGGTCGCTGAATCCCATGTCGTCGCGAAGGCGGTAGAAGGCAGACACTGGCTTCCGTTCGTTACTTACGTGTAAGAAGGCGGTTGAGTAAGCTGCCCGGCGTGGCCGCCTCTCGTCCGATGGCCTGTAATTCTTCTGTAAGAGCTTGCCGGTACGCTAGTCCGTCTTTTCCCCGCACGGCATTCGTGAGCCGGTCATACACAGCGCTGTGATACGCTGCAGGGTGTGGGCCTTTGTGCCCAGGCACGACTACCGTGTTCGCAACGTCGTCCATAGACATGCCTGCACGGTCGAACAAAGGCTTGAATCTAGGTGTCCATGGACCTCCACGAGCCTTGGATACCGTATTCTTGTTCGTTGCGATATGGTGTACCGGTCCCTGACGCCGGTTCTTTGTGGGCTTGAGAGTTCCGCGTTTGGTTGTAAGTGCCGTTTTCGCACGTTTGGCACATGGCACACAGATCGGCCCGCTGGCTGGTTTTTTCGCAGCCTTGCTCACAGCTTTGGAAGCTGCTTTTGAAACGCCCTTCGAGGCCTTTGCTGTTTTCAGTGTCCGGACCTTTGCCGCAAGCGCAGCAATTTTTTTCTGAAGTTTGAGGATCTTCCTTGTAGCCCGCGCGCCTTTGGTGGTTTTGGCGAGCGCATCCCCCGCATACGGAACCATCGATACCAGAGATAAGCCTGCTCCAATCAGGTCCCCGTCCATCAGGCTCATCCCCATAGAAACTGCGTCCAACAGGGGACTTGGATCGACTATGCCGGCTACATCAACCGCAATCTTGGAATACTCCCACGCCAACTCCTTGGTGGCGGCGGCATATTCTTGCTCCGCCTTCAGCAGATCGGCATCGACCGATGGGGGCTTGCGGCCCAGCTTCATCGCTGAATCCTCCGGATGCGCACAACCGGCGCGCCATCCTCCGAATCATCGTCATACAACTCGGGGAACCACGCACGTTCGTCGTAGCGATGCTGTGCGTCGCGCCAATGACGGTCACGGATCCTTTGCAGCAACTCGAACTGTTCGTCGGGTGGCAAGCGATCGTTCATCAGCACGCGACGGATAGCCGGCTGCTCGTCGAAATTCGGGGCGACGGTGAACATCAAAGAGACGAATCCCGTCAGGCTCGATTCCCACGTCAGCCCATGCCTACGGGCGCGCACAAGACCATTCCCCACCATCTCACGCACCAGCGGCTCCGGAAAACCGCCAACCACATCCGCATGCTCCACCGTCACGTGCTGGACAATGCGGTCCAGCAGCCCGGCGTCATGCCGTTCCTGAAACGCCGCAAGCTGCTCGGGCCGGAGATAGATCATCGAGGGCGGGCAAGTCGGATGGAGATACGAGGTGCTGGCAGGGCAGGGGCGGAGTACCCGGCTAAGCGAGGCGATCCATCTGGAATCAGTAAGGCTTGGAGCCTTGGAAAGAATTCCCCGAGTTGTTGTTCGTCGGCCGTCTCCAGGAACGTCGGCAGCACGCGGGGATCGTAGAAGCGGAAGTACCACTGCTCGCCGTCGGGGGCTTGGACGAGGAGGAAGCGGCGGAAGTGGCGGCGCACGGCCTCGATGTCGCCGTCCGCGACGGCAAAGATGCCCCAGGGCTGGGTCCAGAGGTCGGCGGCGATCCAGTCTAGCACGTCTCCATCCACCGCGAACAGGTAGGGCGCAAAGGCCCAGTACTGCTCGTCCGCGGTTCCCCGGTACAGCGACACGGCCTGCGTTTCCCCCAGTTCCCGTGCTTTCTCCGGCACCGCGGGCGTGTCGCAGGCGTCGATCACGGCGTACAGCCGACCGGCGGCCGCGAGCTCGCGCAGCTCTTCCAGCGATGCGGTGCGCGTCTGCAGCAGCGGGTTGAGGGTCGCGGGCGCGCTCACGTCGCCAGGTCGCACTTGGCCCTGGTGAACGGGGCGCCGGCGGCGCGCGCCGCGCTCATCGTCAGACCCTGCATGCTGGCCGCACCGCCGCAGATGTCGCCCACCAGCACCGTCGGGCAGCCGGCGACGATCACGCCTCCGTGGGCGGTGGTGTCGCCCAGGCGCGCGGCGGGCTTGCCCTCGATGAACACGCCCATCGACCCCATGGCGATCACATCCGGCGGACCCACGCAGGTGGCCATGTCGCCCACGCGCGCGGCGGGGATGCCGCCAATGGTCACCGTCACGGCGCACGGGGGCAGCACCGGCCCGCCCACGTGCGGCACGGTGCCGTTCACCATGGGACAGGTGTGCATGTCGCCGATACGCGCGGCGGGCTTCACGCGGGACCTCGGGGCAGGGCAGAGGGCATCTGCTGCGGGGTGCGGAGAGAAATGCTTCTCGAAAAGCGGGATGCTCCGCGTCCGGTCCGCCCGTCAGGCTGCTCCGGGGCGGCGGGACGAAAGATCGCCGTGGCGACGGATGCCGGCCGTTTCGAGGGCGGGGCGGGGCGCGTGGGGTACCCCGAAAACAGAATCCTTGACGCGAACGGGCCGGTGCTTCACTATATGGTAGCAACGCACGACGCGTCCGAAAAGGGTCTTGTGAAGAGCCCTGCCGGCGCGGCCTCGCGCACCCGACCCGACTCTCGCTCTCGCCGCTCCCCGGGCAACAGAGTGGTCGGGCCGGCGCGGAAAACATCATCGCGGTTCCTTACCCAATCTTCTGTTAGATCCGAACGGATCCGGTTCCGGACCCGCAGCCCCTTCATCGTTCGCCAGGAACTGGCCCACGCGGCATTCCTGGCTCGTGATTGTCTCCTTCGTTCATCGCCGGTCGTTGTAGAATGCCAGCTTTCGCGGTTGAATACCTGACGGCCGAGGGTCCCCGGCGGGCCCAGTTCACGCTCGATCCCGAGCGCGAGCTGGGCCCGCAGGTGCGCCAGGTCCTGGAAGAGCTGCGGCAGCACGGCGTGGTGATCGCCGGGGGTCCCGACGACGAGCTGACGGTTCTCTGGAACGGCCGCGAGCTGGACACGGCCCGCACGCCCGCCGCGCTGGGCGTGACGCCGCAGCGGGCGCTGGAGATCCGCATGCGGCCGCGCCTCAGCCTCGCCGCCACCACGGTCCCTCCCGCCACACCCGTCCGCATCCGCCGGTTCACCCGCGGCGCCTACGCCGCCATCCTGACCGGGATGGCCGGTGGGCTGCTGGGGTGGGGCGCATCCGCCTGGGTGCGCGACCTGGGCCCCGTGCTTTCCACCTACGCCCGGCTGGACATCCTGATCGCCACCGTGCTCGGCGCGGCGGTCGGCGCCACCACGCTGGGCGGCGCGGCGCTGCGGCGGCAGGAGCGCGTTTTTCCCGCGGCCGTGCTGGGCGTGCTGCTGGGCGTGCTGGGCGGCGGCGGCGGCGCGGTGCTGGGGCTCGCCGTATCCGGGCTGCTCGCGGACGGAGAAGGCGGCTTCCGTGCGGGACGCATCGCCGCGTGGACCGTCCTGGGCGTGGTCCTGGCGGCGGCGGTGGCGCTCGGCGGCGCGCGGCGCACCGCGCGCGGGGTGGCGGAGGCGGCGGCGTGGGGGGCGCTGGGGGGAATCGCCGGCGGCGTGGCCTACTCTTTCTCCGGCCCGGGCGACTTCTGGCAGGCGCTCGCCTTCGCCCTGGTGGGCGCGGCGGCGGGCGGGGGAGCGAGCTGGCCGGCGGTGCGGCGCGCGGCGGGGGTGATCGAGACGGAGACCGTGGCCGGGCGCGAGCCGGGGCTGCTGGGGCACCGCGAGTGGGCGCTGGCGGACGGAGCGCGCGTCCACGTGCGCGGCACGGGGCCGGGACGGACGGACGCCGTGGTCGCCCTGGCCGACGGGCGCTGCTGGATCGGCCCGGTGATCCAGGGCGAGGCGGTGGTCGTTGCGGGGCGCTCGCTGGCGGAGCCGGCCGAGCTGCGCGATGGAGACCGCATCGACCTGGGCGCCGCCCGCTTCCGCTTTCGCCGCCTGGCCACCGCATGACCCGCCGCGCCCTCCTCCTGCTGGCCGCCCTGCTGGCCTCTCGCGCCCCCGCCGCCGCGCAGTCCGCCGGGACGGCGACGCTGGTGCGCTGCGGCGCGGACGCACGCTCCGCCTGTCTGCAGGTGCGGACGACGCTGCCGCCGGAGCGGGCGGGGGCGCTGGCGCCGGCGGAAAGCGCGGGCGGCGCCTGGCGGCTGCGCCACGAAGGGGCGGAGCTGCGGGCCCGGCCGGCCGCGGTGCCCCGCGAGGCGGCGCCGCCGCTGCGGCTGCTGGTGCTGGTGGACGTGAGCGGCAGCATGAGCGACGGTGGGCTGCAGACGGCCCGCAGCGCCCTGCGCGGTTTTCTGGCCGAGCTTCCCGCCGGCTCCGTGCGCGCGGCCGTGGTCCCCTTTGCCAGCGCGCGGGTGGCGGAGCGGATCCGCGCCGCCCGCTTCGTCCCCGGGCCGCAGGCCGCGGCGCAGGTGGACGCGCTCCCCGCGCCCGACGGCAACACCGCGCTCTACTCCGCCATGCGCGAGGGGCTGGCCCGCCTGGCCGCGGAGCCCGCGCCGGGCGACAGCGCGTGGAACGCGCTGCTGGTGGTGACGGACGGGCGCAACGACGTGGCGCACAAGGGAGACGACCCCGGGCTGCTGGCGGGGGTGGACGGCCGGCGGCAGGCGGTGGAGGCGGTGCGCGCCAGCGGGGCCTACGCCTGGGTGGTGGGGATCGGCGCGGGGCTGGACGCGGCGGAGCTGCGGGCGCTGGGGCGGCCGCGGGGCGCCTCGTTCATCGTGGCGGAGGACGCGGTGGCGCTGCGGCGCGCGCTGCAGGGGATTCAGGGGTGGATCTTTACCGGACGCGAGTTCCTGCTCCCCGTGGGCGGCTCGGCGCAGGCACGGCTGGCGCCCGGACCGGCCCGCGTGGAGGCGAGCGCGGGAGACGCCGCGGCCGGCGGGGCGTGGGTGCCGCCCGTCTTTGCCCTCCCCGCCTTTCAGGGGCGCTCCGAAGCCCGGGTGGACGGCGTGGGGGGGACGGACCCCTGGCTGCCGCGGCGCGTGGCGGTGCTCGCCTTTTTTGCCGGCGTGCTGCTGATCCTGTGGACCGCCGTTCCCCCGCTGCTGCGCGCCCCGCCGCCGCCCCCGCGCGCCCTGGTTCCCCCCGCGGCGGACGCGGTCCCCGCGGGCGCGGCGGGGACGCGGCGGCGGATCCAGCTGCGCACGGGGGGCGCGGCCATTCCCCTGGCCGGTGCGGCCGCGGTCGCGGCGGTCGCGGCCGACGGGCTGCGCCCCGGCCTTGCCGAGGCGCCGCCGCGGCGCCCCACCGACGTTACGGCCAAGGTCAGCCGTCCCGTGCAGCGGACGTAGCCGGCCGGATTACCTGAGCTCTTTTCATCCCCACCCCCGCGCAACGCGGGTCCACTCAGAGAAGGAGAAGCCCCGGTCATGCCAGTCGTCAAGGTAAAACGCGCGGGCGTACGCCCCGCGCCCCGAGAAGTGCCCACCGACACCACCACGGCTATCCTGCCGATGACGGTGGACCGGGTGGGCCAGGAGGCGCCGGAGACGGAAACGCCCACGCGGGTGAGCAGCGTGGCCGAGGCCTTCGAGGCGTTCAAGCCCAGGCTGGACTTCAAGACGCAGGTGGGCGAAGAGGGGACGGAGTTCGTGGCCGAGCTGGAGTTCAAGGGGCTGGCGGACTTTGACCCCAAGCGCATCCGCACCCGCGAGCCCGGCAAGCGCAACGACCTGGCCGACCTGCAGAGCCGCATCGACCTGCTGCACCGCATGCGCGAGCGGTTTACCGTGCTTCCCGTAAAGCGGGCGTGGGAGAACACCGAGCAGCGCGCCGAGATCATCGCCGCCGTGCACGAGTTCGAGAACCAGCTGCGCCGCATCGCGGACGGCACCGGAGGTGAGGCATGAGCACCACCGACGAGCAGGTCAAGGTGCCGGCGCTGGCCATCAAAAGCGCCCAGGACATCATCGGCCAGCGCACGGCGGGCAAGGCGATCGAGGAGATCTTCAACGTCTTTCACCCCGCGCCGCCGCGCACCGAGCTGGCCGAGATCTTCACCCCCGAGACGGCGCAGCAGTTTCTGGAGCGGGTGGCCCGCTTCTCGGCGCTGCTCTCCGCCGAAGACGGGTACGACCAGGCGTTGGCCAAGCTGGACGCCGCCATCGAGCAGGCCGAGGGGGTGCGCGACCAGGTGCTGGAGGAGATCTACCGGAAGATCCGCCCCATCGAGCGCAGCTACCGGCAGATCCACCTGTTCTTCGAGAACGCCGACCCGCGCGACAACGTGCAGCGGCCGCCGGTGGAGTTCTACGTCTTCAACGCCGACACCGCGGCCATCCGCAACGACGCGGAGAGCACCACCATCATCGCGCTGGACGAGTTCGTCCAGAGCCGCAACGACTCCTTCAACTTCCGGCAGTTCATCTGCAACCTGGTGGTTCCCGGCTACGTGCCCGACAACGTGCGCAAGCGGCTGGAGGACATCGCCAGCCAGTGGGGGATGCTGCTGGTGGGCGACCTGAAGGACGAAAAGAGCTTCCGCCAGCTGAGCGACCAGTTTCGCACGGACGGCGGCGCGTACGAGTTCCTCAAGCGGCCCGAGGACAAGGCGGCGTCGGACGTGGTGCTTGCCGGGTTCGTGAAGCTGCGCGACCGCTACTGGTTCGAGCAGCCGGAAAACGGCGACGCCGACGCCGACCTGTACGGACCGGCGTCGATGCTGTTCGCCGGCGCGCTGGCCCGCACCGACCGCACCACGGGCGGCGGCATTGCCCAGGGGCCGGTGGGGATGATCTTCGGCAAGCTGCGGGGGGTGGAGCGCGCCCGCATCGAGCCGCGCATCAGCCAGATGGAGCACCTGTCCATGGAGCGGCAGATCGTGACGATCATCCGCAACGAGGACAACGACCTGTGCTTTGTGGGCAGCCGCTCGCAGGCCGAAGATCCCAACGGGGTGCTCAAGTTCTTCAGCAGCTACCGGGTGCTTCGCTACCTGGAGCGGCGGATGGCGGTGTACCTGCGGCGGGTGGCGGAGCAGCGGCTTACCCGCGACCTGGTAAAGGAGCAGGTGCGCAACCCCATCGAGGACTTTCTGGAGGGGGAGAAGAAGAAGGGGACGATCTACAGCTACGACCTGAACATCGACATGGACGAGAGCAAGTTTGCCCAGGGCGTCCTGGACATCTCGCTCGAGGTGCTGCCGGTGGGCCCGGCCGAGACCTTCCTGCTCAAGATCGACACCCCGGACTTTCGCCCAAAAACGGACGGGAAGGAGTGAGCGCGCCGGACGGAGGCCCCGGGCGCGCGGGCACGGGAACGCACCAGGACCTGGGCGTGACCGTGCAGCGCGACCTGACGGGCTCCGGCCGGCTGGCGCGGGGCGGCGAAAGCCGGTTCTCGTCGCTGCGCCTGCGCTCCGTGGGCCGCCCGGCCTCGCCGGCAGAGGCGGAGAACGGCGCGGACGCGGCTCCTTCCCTTGCCGCGGCGGAGGTGGCGGAGGAGCCGGAGCCTCCGTCCGCGCCGGCGCCCTCGCCGCTGCGCAGGCTGCTGAGGTGGCTGGGGCTGGGCTGAGGGCCCGGCGGACGTTGCTGGACCGATGGACGTTTTTTCTTTCTACTGCCGACTTTCAACCAGGGGGACACAATGGCCGCGACGTACAAGCGAGTGCAGGTAGAGGTGGGGAGCATCAAGTTCTTTCCCCAGGAGGCGCGCTACTCGGTCACGCGCGACACCAACCAGGTGGGCCGCCGGATCGGCGAGTCCATGCGGGCCCGTGCGTACGTGTGGATGGACGTGCACGACACCTCGCGCCTGTCGCAGGACGACATGATCCAGCTGTGGAAAAAGGCCACGGACGCCAAGGACGAGCCGGAGAAGGTGTCCATCACCTACTACCACGAGGACGGCGACCGGGTGCTGAGCAACGTGGAGTTCATGGGGTGGATCGCGGCGTTCGAGACGTTCAACCCGCAGTCCAACGGCGCCTCGTTTGGCCGCGGCAACTTTGGCAGCGCGCCGGTGACGTCGGAGAACGGGCAGTTCAGCTCCGGCTACAACAACATCCTGTACATGGAGCTGGTGGCGGCGCTGGACGACCCCAACGTGCCCAAGCACAAGCTCACCAAGTGACCGTGCCCGTGGCCCCCGGGCGGCGCCCGGGGGCCGCTTTCCCTTTCAGCGAGCCCACGTGGAATCCCTGGCCCTTCCGCTACGCATCGGCAAGGACGGCCGTGTGGCGCGCACCGACGCGGTGACGGCGCTGCTTTCGGTGATCCGCGCCATGGCGTTCTCGCCGCGCGCCACCTGGGCGCACGCCCCCTGGTTCGGTCTGCAGGAGGTGTTCGAGAGCGCCAACACCGAGCGGGAGGACCAGCACGACATCCAGGACGCGCTCAACCGCGGGCTGGCAGGCCTGGGGGTGACCTGGGCGAGCGTGGGCCCGGTGCGGCTGGTCCGCGGCGAGGCGCCTGGCGTACGGCGCTTCGAGCTTACCCTGGAGCTGGCGGGCGGACAGGCGGTTCACCGCACGCTCAGCGCCTGATCGTTCCGGCTCCGCAAAAGAATGGGGCCTCACACGGAGTCAACGGAGTTAACGGAGTTTTCTCGTGCCGTTTCCGCTGACGTCGTACTGAGTCCGCAAAAAGAATGGGCCTCACACAGAGTTAGCAGAGTTAACAGAGTTTTACGTTCCGGTTCCTCTGCTTTCACGGCGGGGAGTCTGGTGGACGGAGGCGAAGGGCCGGCCGGCGACGCGTTGAGGTGAGGTTTGATGAAGGGGAAGTAGATGAAATGCGGCAGGGGGCCATCCGCGTTTTTTCAAGGGGATGGGGATCGGTGGATGCGCTTCGCGGCGCGCCGGATCCGGTCCATCGCACCACCTGATGCGCGATCTGGAAGACCGTCCGCCCACTTCACTGCTTCGAGGCGGGAGGCGGATCGCACGGAGATCTTCGCGACGCAGGGAAGCCGGCCGTTCGCACCACCTGATGCGCGATCTTGAGAACCATCCACCCACGCCACGATCGAGATGAGCGGCACGGTTCCAGACACTGGTCTTTCTCCGGATCGGGGATGAAAGGGGCGGCCGAGCCATGCGCGTGACCGTCACCGTGCAGGTGGGGGGACTGATCCTCAAGTCCAGCGAGGTGGAGCACCTGGAGGTGCAGCAGGAGGTGGGGAGCCACCACGTCTGCTTCCTGGACTTCTATCGCGACAGCAAGCTTCTCACCGTGTCGCTGGATGGGCTGCTGGGCCAGCCGCTGACCGTTACCCTGGCGGGGGACGACGGAATCGCGTTCACCGCGTTCCAGGGCGAGGTGGCGGCCGGGTCCCAGAGCCACCTGCGGGAGTCCTCCCGCTTTTCGCTGGAGGCGGTCTCGCTCTCCGCGCGGATGCAGGCGCACCGTGCCACCGCCTACTATCCCCAGCACACCCTGGCCGACGTGGTTTCGGCTGTGGGCGCCACGCTGGTGGGCTCCGCCGCCGGCGGGCCGCTGGACTACGTGCAGCACGGCGAGTCGGACTTCGACTTCCTGGTGCGCGTGGCCGACGACCACGGCTGCCTGGTGCGCCCCACGGCCGAGGGAGTGGAGGTGCGCACGGGGTTCAACGACGCCGGGTGGGAACTGGTCTGGGAAACCAACCTGCTCGCGCTGACCTCGCACTGCCGGCCGGTGAACGCCGGCTTCAAGGGCGCGGCGTACCAGGTGGCGGACAAAAAGGACCACCGCTTTCACGGCGTGCGCAAGGACCCGCCGATGACGGGAGGGGCGGGGGCCCTGGTGAGCGCCGCGCGGCGGCTGTCGCGCGAGGTGGCGGGCGGGGGCGACCCCAACGTGGACGAGACCGCCTCGCGGACGCCGCGGCTGGGGGACTTTCGTGAAGCCCTCGAGCGCGAAAGCCAGCGGGCGCTGGGCGGTGCGGTGCTGGTGGAGGGCGCCAGCATCCACCTGGGGCTGACCGCGGGCGACACGGTGCGCATCTCCGACGGCCAGCAGTTCAAGGTGCCCATGGTGGGCGCCTTTGGGCTGGTGCGGGTGACGCACCGCTTTGACGGGCAGAACTACGGGAACGAGTTCACCGCCACCCCCTGGTCCGGCTACACCGCCGCCCGCCGTCCCCCGCGCCGCACGGTGGAGGGGCTGGTGACGGCGGAGGTGACGGACAACCGGGATCCCGGGAAGATGGGCCGCGTGCGCCTGCGCTACCGCTGGCAGGACGCCGGCAAGCAGACGCACTGGGTGCGGGTGGCCGCGCCGCACGCGGGGAACGGGCGGGGCCAGCTGTTCGCGCCGGAGGTGGGTGACGAGGTGCTGGTGGCGTTCGAGCACGGCGACCCGGAACGCCCGTACGTGCTGGGATCGCTGTGGAACGGCAAGGACGTGGGGCCGCACGCCGACGAGCACCCGGACGTAAAGCGCATCATCACCCGCAGCGGCAACGCCATCCAGATGATCGACACCGGCGGCAAGGAGACGATCGAGATCTTCTCCGCCAGGGGGCAGTGCCTGGTGCAGCTGACCAACGACGCCGGCGGCACGCCCACGCTCACGCTGCACTCGGAGGGCGACCTGTCCATCGAGGCAAAGGGGGAGATCCGCCTGTCGTGCAACACGCTGGTGGAGAAGGTGAAGGAAGACGCCGCGCGCGAGGTGGGGGGCGACGCCACGCTCAAGGTGACCGGGGCGCTGGTGGAGTCGGCCGGGACCAGCGTGGGGATCGCCGCGGGAACCAACGCCATCCTTTCCGCCGGCGCCAACCTGGACGCCGTGGGCGGCGCCATCACCAAGGTGGTGGGGAGCATGGTGCACATCAACCCGCCCGGCGGCGGCGCCCGCGCACCCCGCGCCGTCATCCCCAAGACCAAGGGGTCGGTCTGGAAGGCGCAGCCGGTGCCGCAGCCGGGACCGGGGACCAGCACGGCGGACACGCCCACGCCCCGCCGGAAAGGCTGAGCCGTGAGCGAGACCATGCACCGCGCCCTGGCCAGCAGCACCCGCACCGCGGGTGAGATCGCCGCGGAGCTGCGCCGCGACTTTGCCCTGGCCATGGAGGCGCAGCACGGCACCCAGCCGCTGCCGGACCCCGTGCTGGCGACGCTTTTCCACGCCCTCGCCGTCCAGGTGTCGCGCGTCTACGAAGAGGCGGAACGCGTCTTTCCCGTGACCGTGCTGGACGACCTGGTGTCCGGGCTGGCCATGGAGCCGCGGCTGGCCTCGCCCGCGCAGGCGGTGGTGCGCTTCGCGGGGATGGACCAGCGCGAAACGGTCTCGGCCGAGACGCAGCTGTGGGGGTTCACGCGCACGGGAAGCCAGGTGGGCTTCGCGCCGGACGAGCCGATCGACGTGTCCCCCACCACGCTGGCCTTCGCCGCCGTCTACGAGGCCGGCCGGCTGCACGCCATCCCCGGCGCGCGTCTTCCCGGTGGGGGCGTGATCCCGCCGGGAAGCGTGCCGCTGGCGCTGGAGGGCGCCGCGCCCACGCTGTGGATGGCGTTCGACGCGGACGAGGGGCACCTGGGCGGCCTGGGCGTGTTCCTGGACGCGGAGGGCGCGGCCGCCGAGGCGCTGGCCCGCTCCCCCTGGCAGCTGCTGGGGCCGGAGGGAACGGTGCGGGAAGAGGGGATGCTGCGGCCGGTCCCCGGACGGGGCGGCGTGCGCCGGCTGGCCTGGTTCCACGAGGCGGTGCCCGCGGGCGCGGCGGAGGGCGCCGCCGCGGTGGTGCCGCTGGCCGATGGCCCGTACGGCGCCCGCGTCTGGATCTTTCCCCCCGTTCCCGCCGACCGCCGGTCCCGCTGCGGCGTCCCGCTCGCTCTGCGCGCCGCCGCGCCGCTCCTGCTGCCCGAGGGGGCGCCGCACGCGCTGGACCGGGCGCTGGCCTGGGTGCAGGTGCCGCTCCCCGCGGGGACGCGCGGCGTGCCGGACGCGCTGCACCGGGTAGAGCCGCACTGCGTGACCGCCAGCAACGTGGAGGTGGCCAGCGAGCAGGTAGCCTTCGACCGCATGGGCACAGCCGTGCGGCTGTGCCCCGAGGGGAGCCGCGACCGCCACGTAATGGGGGTGCTGAGCGTCACCGGCCAGCGGGGCGCGCGCTACGCGGAAGAGTCGGCGGTGGAGGGCGCGCCCTCGTCGGGGCGCTGGCGCTACCGCGAGGGGCACCTGGAGCTGCGCCCCGCGCGCCACGCCACCGGGCTGGGCGACGACTACGCCATGGTGCGGCTGCTGTACTGCGACGGCGAGCGGGCCAACGGGATGGAGATCGGCGCGGTCTGCCGGGTGGACGCGGAACTGGCCAACGTGACGCTGCAGGTGGCCAACCTCACCGTTTCGCGCGGCGGCGCGGCCCCGCCGGCGTACGCCCCCGCGCGGGTGCGCTTCGCCGAGTTGCTGCGCACGCGCGAGCGGGTGGTGACGGCGGCGGACGTGGAAGCGGCGGCCCGCGCCTTCGACGTCCGCATCGCCCGGGTGGAGGTGGAGGGGCGGGCGGAGTCGGGGCCGCAGGGCGTGCTCCGCACGGAGGCGGTGACGGCGTGGGTGCGTCCGGCCGACTTCGCGGACCCGGAGGGCGAGCTGCCCCGGCTGCGCGCCGCCCTGGAGGCGCACCTGCAGGGCCGCTCCGCGCTGGGCCACGTGGTGCGCGTGGCGGTGCGGCCGCTGGCGGGAGGCGCGCGGTGAGACGGACCATGCCGGACCTGTGCACGCCGCGCCGGGGCTTTCGGCACGACCTGGACAGCGCCGTGACCACGCTGCGCCGGCTGGGGGTGGAGGCGGACCGGGTGGTGGTGCGCGCAGCCGGCCCCGGATGGGCCCGGGGGACGGTGCTGCGGCAGACGCCGGAGCCGGGGGCGGAGCTTTCCCCCCGGACGCGGGTGACGCTGGCCGTGGCGGGCGCCGGCGGGGTGGACCTGCTCCCCTATCCCCTGCGTGACGCGGGGGACGAAGGGTTCGGCGTGGACGGGGTGATGGCGCTGTTCGACAACCCGCTGGAAAAGCTGGCGCTGCACGTGCGCGGCGCCGGCGGCTTTCTGGCGCTGCACCCGGACGACGACGCCGTCACCCTGCGCTGGATCGAGGAGATCTTTGGCCTGTCGCCGGCGCCGTTTCCCCGCGAGTGCTGGTACCCGCTGGCGCGGCTGCTCCCCGCGCTGCACCGGGTGGCGGGGACGGAAGCCGCGGTGCGGCTGGCGCTGGGGATGGTGCTGGGCCTTCCCGTGGCGGGGGTGCGCACGGTGCCCGGGATCGTACCCCTGCCGCCGGAGGGGCGCACGCGGCTGGGACAGGCGGCCTCGCGGCTGGGGATCGACACCGTGGCGGGTGACGGCGTGGCGGCGCCGTGCGTGCTGGAGGTGACGCTGGGGCCGCTTACGCTGGCCCAGTGGCGCGAGCACCGCGGCGAGGCGCGCCGCGCCCAGCGCGACGCGCTGTACCGGCTGACGGTCCCCGCCGCGCTGCACCGCGAGGTGCGCGAGGCGTGGGCCGTGGGCGACCCCGCCGCCGGCGCCCGCCCGGGCGACCCCGGGCATCCGACCCTCCTGGGCGTGAACGCGCGCCTGGGCGCCGCCCCCGCCGCCGCTCCGCGCGGTGCGGTTCCCGAGATCGACATCCCCGAAAGGAGTGCCGCGTGACCCCTCGTCCCCCCGCCCCCCGGTCCGTCAACTGGACCACGGGGATGCTGCTGACGCCCGACCACTTTCGCATCCAGGACGCCTACGCCGACGCGCTGGTGGGGTGGGTGCTGCGCTACTGCGTCCCCGGGACGGGGCTGGTGGGCGGCGGCGTGCGCCTGGGCGACACCGAGCGCGGCCTGGCCGGGCACGATCCCCGGCTGCAGGTGACGGACGATGGGGAGACGGTGCGGGTGGCGGTGCTGGAGGCGCGGGGAATCACCCCCGCCGGCGAGTTCGTGGAGGTGGGCGGGGGCGACGCGGCGCGCGGCGAGTTCCGCAAGGCGGACCTGGCCGGGTTGACCGACGTCCTCGTCTACCTGGTGCGCGGGGCGGAGAAGGAGGAAGACCCCGCCAGCATCGGCGCCGACGCGGCCAACCCCACGCAGGCGGCGCTGCGCCGGGCCAGCTACCGGGTGGCGCTGGGTGCGGACGGCGACGCGGCGGCGCACGCGCTGGCCGTGGGGCGGCTGCGGCGCGCCTCGGAAACGCTGGCGTTCGAGCCGGACGCCCGCTTCATCCCTCCCTGCGCCACGGTGCTGGCCCACAGCGAGCTGTACGCGGGGTGGGCGGGGCTGCACAACGAGGTGGTGCAGCTGGCCGGCCGCTACGCCGAGCTGCACCGCTCCATCGCCTGGTACGCGGAGCAGGTGGCGCAGCGCGGCGTGGACGCCCACGACGACCGCGAGGTGCTGGCGTTCGTGGAGCGGGTGGTGCTGGCGCTGGACGGGTGCGCGTACGAGACGCTGGACCCCGCCATCCCCCCCGACCAGCTGTTTCGCGAGGTAGAGCGCGCGGGGCGCCGCATCGCCGTGGCGCTGGACCTGTCCGCCGCCACCCGTCACTTCTTTCAGACGCTCTCCGGCGCCGACGCCAGCTACGCGGTGCTGCTGGAGGAGGAGCGGCAGGCGCTGGCCCGCGGGCGCGAGCGGCGCACGCGCGAGGAGCTGCGCCCGGCGCTGGAGCGCGCGGGCGAAACGCTCACCCGGCTGCGGCGGCTGTGCGACGCGCTGGAGGGCAAGTACCTGGACTTCCGGGTGAACCGCGCGCTCGACACGCTCAAGTTCCTGCTGGACCGCGGCGGCGAGCAGTTCTACATCGCCGTGGCCACCCCCGGCCCCCCGCAGCGCGACGGCGACCTGCTGACCTTCGTCTTCAGCCACATGAGCCTTACGGGGCGTCACGAGTACCGGGTGGTGCTGCTGGGCGACCCGCACGGCATCAGCGAGTGGCAGGTGGGCGAGGAGCTGCGCGTGGACCTGCGGGTGAACGCGGCGGCCGGCCCCTCCAGCCCCATCTCGCGCAGGGTGCAGTGCGAGATCCCCGGGCAGCGCAACTTCGCCGTCAACTTCGACACGCCGCCGGAGGTGGCCACCGTCAGCGGCCTGCAGGTGACGGTGCAGCCGGGCTACCGGGTGCGCGCGGCCGTGCTCTACCAGCGCCGGCTGGGGCTGGCCTCCGACGCGACTCCTTCGGCCCCGCCGCCGGTCTCCGGCTCCGTGGCCGCGGCCGAGCCGTTCCCCGCGTCCGCGCCGGCGTCCGCCGCTCCGCCGCTTTCATCCACGCCCGAGTCGCGCACGCCGCGCATCCGGCTGCGCAAGCCCTGAATCGCGGGACCCCATCATGGACCTCAATCGCCTCGCCCTGGACCTGTCCGCCGCGCTGGAGCAGGCGCGCGCCCACGCCACCCGCCGCGGCGCCGGCTACATCCAGCCCCGGCACCTGCTGACGGCCCTGCTGGAGCCCGGCGGTGCGCTGGCGCAGCTGGCCCCCGCGCTGGGGCTGGACGCCCACACGGCCCTGGGAGCGGTAGAGGCCGCGGGGGACGACGGCGCCGCGCGGCTGGAGCCCGGCCGCCAGCCGATCGCCGGGCGCGCGCTGCGGGACCTGCTGGACCGCGCCTTTGCCCGGGCGGACCGGCGCGGGGCTCACACCGTGGGCGTGCTGGAGGTGGCGCTGGCGGCGGCGGAGCCCGCGCAGGGCGAGCTGCCGCGCGCCCTGCGCGACGCCGGCTGGTCGCCGGAGCGCCTGGCCGCCGCACTGGACTCGCCGGAGGTCATGCAGCCGGCCGCGGAGCAGGCCGCTCCGTCGGCCGGGAGCGTGCTCGCCCGCTTTGCCCGCGACCTGACCGTGGACGCCCGCGAGGGGCGGCTGCCGCCGGTGCTGGGGCGCGACGCCGAGACGCGCCACGTCATCCAGACGCTGCTGCGCAAGTCCAAGAACAACCCCGTGCTCGTCGGCGACCCGGGGACGGGAAAGACGGCGGTGGTGGAGGGACTGGCACTGCGGATGGCGGCCGGCGACGTCCCCGCCTCGCTGCGCGGCTGCCGGCTGCTGGCGCTGGACCTTACGGCGCTGGTGGCGGGAGCCAAGTACCGCGGCGAGTTCGAGGAGCGCATCAAGGCCGTGGTGGACGAGGTGAAGGCGCAGAAGGACGTGGTCCTCTTTCTGGACGAGCTGCACACGCTGGTCGGCGCCGGTGGGAACGCGGGGGGGATGGACGCGGCCAACATCCTCAAGCCGGCGCTGGCCCGGGGCGAGCTGCGCTGCATCGGCGCCACCACGCACGACGAGTATCGCGAGACGATCGAAAAGGACGGCGCGCTGGCCCGCCGCTTTGAAAAGGTGACGGTGGACGAGCCGGACGACGAGACGGTGCTGCAGATGCTGCACGGCGCGCGCGGCCACTACGAGCGCCACCACGGCGTCACCGTGAGCGACGGGGCGCTGGACACGGTGGTGCGGCTGGCCCGCCGCCACCTGCGCGACCGCTTTTTCCCCGACAAGGCGTTCGATGTGCTGGACGAGTCCGCCGCCCGCCTGCGCATGCAGCTGGAGTCGCGCCCCGAGGCGCTGGACACGGCGGAGCGCGAGCTGGCGCGGGCGGAGTCGCGGCTGGCGTCCGCGGGCGACGACGCGGACCGCCCGGCGCTGCAGGCCGGCGCCGAGCGGCTGCGGGGGGAGCGCGACGCGCTGGAGGCCCGCTGGCGCGAGCAGCAGGAGGTGGCCGCCGGGCTGGGCGCCACCCACGCGGCCCTCGCGGAAAAGGAGGCGGAGTTGGCCGCCGCCGAGGGGCGCGGCGACACGGCGGCCGCGGCGGAGCTTCGCTACGGTACGATCAAGTACCTGCGCGAGCAGCTGGCGGACCTCCAGCGCCGCGCGGAGGCGCTGGCCGCCTCCGGCGTGCCGCTGGGTCGCGAGGTGGGCCCCGGCGACGTGGCCGAGGTGGTGGCGCGCCGCGCCGGGGTACCCCTGTCGCGGATGATGGAGAGCGAGCGAGAGCGGCTGCTGCTGCTGGAAGAGCGGCTGCGCGCACGCGTGCACGGCCAGGACGCCGCCGTGGACGCGCTGGCGGACGCGGCGCGGCGCATGCGGGTGGACCTGCGGGCGCGCCGCAAGCCGGCCTCGTTCCTCTTCGTCGGACCGACGGGGGTGGGAAAGACGGAGCTGGCCAAGGCGCTGGCCGAGGCGCTGTTCGATGACGAAACTGCGCTGGTGCGCATCGACATGGCCGAGTACAAGGAGGCGCACTCCGTTTCCGGCCTCATCGGCTCGCGGCCGGGACTGGTGGGCTCGGAGCAGGGCGGATTCCTGACGGAGCAGGTGCGCCGCAGCCCGCACTCCATCGTCCTGTTCGACGAGATCGAAAAGGCGCACCCCGAGGTGATCGACATCCTGCTGGGCGTGCTGGACGAGGGGCGGCTGACGGACGCGCGCGGCCGCTTCTGCGACTTTACGGGCACGCTCATCATCCTCACTTCCAACCTGGGCGTGCGCGAGGCCATGGCGGGGAGCGACGACCCGGCGGAGCGCAAGGAGATCATCCTCAAGGTGGTGCAGGCGTCGCTGCGCCCGGAGCTCTTCAACCGCCTGGGCGACGTGATCGCCTTCGACGCGCTGGAGCCCGAGGTGCTGCAGCGCATCGTCCGCACGCACCTGAGCGGGGCCGGGGCGCGGCTGCGCGACGAGTACGGCGCCACGCTGGAGGCGGATCCCGAAGCGGTCGCGCTGCTGGCGGAGCTGGCGTACGACCCCGCCTACGGCGCGCGCCCGGTGGACCGCACGGTGGAGCGGATGGTGGTCAGCGACCTGTCGCGGCTGGTGATCGGCGGGGACGTGGCGCCGGGCTCGCTGGTGCGCGTGGTGCGCGACGGCGACGGCGTGGCGCTGCTGGCCGGGACGCGGCAGGAGGTGGAGGAGGAAGAGCGGCGGATGGCGGAGGAAGCCGCCCTGGCCGCCACCGAAGCCGCGGAGGCGGAGCGGATCGCGGCGGAGGCGGCCGAGACGCAGCGGATCGCGGCGGCGGCTTCGGTCTCGGAAGCGTCGGCCGCATCCGAGGACGGCGTAACGGGGGACGATGCGGACGCGCGGACGCACGCGGAAGCCGCCGCGCCGGCGGGGGTGTGACGAT
>NZ_JBMDXM010000132.1:0-4167 GCF_048594345.1 Longimicrobium sp. | reverse complement strand
CGTGCTCAGATGCCCTTCTACGCGGATACGGCGGCTCATGCGCTCGCTCCTGAGGAGGGTAGTAGCAAGCACTGCTCCCACACTTCTCAATGTAAACGGCGCACTCCAGAATACCTAATCTTTTTCCGGATTTGGTATGAGATCCCCCAAAATCGGCTACCCGGCTGCTGGAACTGCCCGAAGCCGCCGTCCCGGCTCACCCGCGCTTGCCGAAGGGGACTTCAACCGCGCACCACGGAGAACACGCCCAACGCCGGTGCGACGTTTATACCCTCTCCCGCTTGCGGGAGAGGGTGCGAGCCTGCGCGAGCGGGTGAGGGTCCCTCCCACACTTCCCTACCCCACCGCCCCCTCCAGCCCGTACTCCCGAATCTTGCGCGTGAGCGTGTTGCGGTGCACGCCCAGCAGGTCCGACGCATTGCCCAGGTGGCCGTTCACCAGCTTGAGCACCTCGCGAATGTGCAGCCGCTCCACCTCCGCCAGCGGCAGGTCCGGCGTGTAGCCGGGGAGCGGCGAGCCGTCCGGGGTGGGTTCGTCGCCGGCGGGGGGGCGCATCTGGTCCAGCGGCAGGTGCTCCGCCAGCAGCACGGGCCCGTGGGCCAGCAGCACGGCGCGCTCCAGCACGTTCTTGAGCTCGCGCACGTTGCCGGGCCAGTCGTGGCGGTGCAGCAGCTCCAGCACGGGGCGGGCGATGCCGCGAATGCCGCGGCCGTAGCGGATGGCGTACATCGCCACAAAGTGCCGCACCAGCAGGTCCAGGTCGCTGCCGCGGTCCGCCAGGCGCGGCAGGTTGAGCGTGACGACGGCAAGGCGAAAGTACAGGTCCTCGCGAAAGCCGCCGTCGGTGATGGCCGCGCGCAGGTCGCGGTTGGTGGCCGCCACCACGCGCACGTCCACGGGAATGCGCCCCTCGCCGCCCAGCCGCTCGATCTCGCGCTCCTGCAGCGCCCGCAGGATCTTGCTCTGCAGCGGCAGCGACATGTCGCCGATCTCATCCAGGAACAGCGTGCCCCCGTGCGCCCGCTCAAACCGGCCGATCTTGCGGGTGATGGCGCCGGTGAACGCCCCCTTCTCGTGCCCGAACAGCTCGCTTTCCAGCAGGTTTTCGGGGATCGCCGCGCAGTTGATGGCGACGAACGCCCCCGCCGCGCGCGGGCTGTTGCGGTGGATGGCCTTGGCCACCAGCTCCTTGCCCGTGCCGCTCTGCCCCAGGATGAGCACCGTGGCCGGACTGGCCGCCACGCGCCCCACCATGCGGAACACCTCCAGCATGGCCGGGCTGGCGCCGATCGCCGCCTCGTCGTCGTCCTCGGCGTCGGCGTCGGACAGCGGCACCACCTCGTCGCCGGCGAACACCTGGCGCAGCAGCCCCGCCAGCTCGCGCGCGTCCACCGGCGCCGCGATCAGCCCCAGCACCCCCAGCCGCGACGATTCCACCATCGCCTGCATCGTGGGCCGCGACGCAGCCAGCACGATGGAGCCGGAGGGCACGCCGCTTTCGATCAGCCGCGCCACCAGCGTCAGGTCCACCGTGGGAAGGTCCAGCGACAGCAGCAGCGCGTCTGGCGGAGTGGCGCGCAGCATCTCCAGCCCCTCGCCCAGCGACGCCGCGGCGCGCACGACCGCCCGCGCACCGGCCGCCTCGACGGCGGCGGCGCGCGTTTCCTGCGCGGGGTCCACGACCAGCAGGCTCGGCTGCGGCACGGGCAGATTCTGCATGTTGATGAAGGAATGAACTGGGGCATAATGGGGCATTCTGCAAAATGGTGCAACGGACCCTCATCCCGGCTCGTTTCCTTCCCTGCCCCACTCCGCTAACGACGCGGCAGAGGGGGGTGAGCGTCACACACAGTTTTTTTAAGCGCTGCGGATGGATCCCAGCGGGCGCCCCCTCCGGGCGAACACCACTCGCCCACCTCCCCCAAAAAACCCTGGGGGAGGTTGGTTGTGGGGTTGAGATGAGGGTGATGGATACAGGTTGGTGCGAGATGGTAGGCCGCCCCCCTCCCCGGCCCTCCCCCGCAACTGCGCGGGGGAGGGAGGTGCGACGCACCACGGGTGATCGAAGCGGGATCGAAGTTTATACCCTCTCCCGCGTGCGGGAGAGGGTGCGAGCCTGAGCGAGCGGGTGAGGGCCCCATGCGCCGACATCACCATCCCTCCAAACGGAGATCCCCCTCCCCCGCCGGAGCGGGAGAGGGGGACCGGGAGTTCGTGGGTGCAAAGCACGGACTACACTTCGCCAGCAGCCGATGACTCAACATTGGTGGGACTCCCTGCGGATCTCCGGGGATACCAGGAGGATGAACACGGGCAGTCAGCCAGCCGGACCCGCCGCGCGTTCCCGCGCTCCGCACCCACGAACCCGTCGAAAGGCCGGCTCGTTTTCCGGACCTTCGCGAGCGTTGCGCTCTCCGGATGCCGGCCGCGGCGCGCGCGGCCGGCATGCCACCCTGCGGATGCGCCGTTACTGGCGGACGTACCGCGTGGCGGCGTACACGTCCATGAAGCCCGCGCCCACCTCCCACTCGGCGTATCCCGGCAGCGGGACCGCCGTACGGATGAGGGCGGTGTACGCCGCCGACGGGCTCAGCTGGCCGCCGGCCGCCTCTTCGAGCACCGCGATGGCGCCGGCCACGTGCGGCGCGGCCATCGAGGTTCCGCCGGCGCAGGTGTAGTACGGCAGGTGGCCCGAGCTGATGTTGCAGTCCATCACGTCGGCGGGCAGGTCCAGGCCCGACATCAGCACGCCCAGCACCGCGCGGGTGGAGACGATGTTCACGCCCGGGGCCGTGATGTCGGGGTGCACCAGCGGGTCGCCGCTGATGCCGCGCGACGAAAAGTCCGCCAGGATGTTGCCGCGGCCGTCCGCGCACTGCGCCGCGCCGTTGGTCGGCTCGGGCGAAATCCCCATCTTGCACCCCGCGGCCACCGAGATCACCCACGGCGCGGCGCTGTACGGGTTCAGCGTGTTCTCGCCCGGGCCCTCGTTGCCGGCCGCGAACACCACCGCCACGCCCGCGTCGTACAGCTTGCGCGTCGCCACGTTGATCGGGTGCGCCGGATCGTACACCCCGCTGCTGCCCCAGGAGTTGTTCACCACCTGGATGTTGTACTGCTCGTGGATGTCCAGGATGTAGTCCAGCCCGGCCAGCGCCCACAGCACGAACACCGCGTCACCCGCGCCGATGCCGATGAGGGTGGCGTCGGGCGCCACGCCCCGGTAGTAGCCGCCGTTGCTGCTGGCGCCGTTGCCCGCCGCGATGCCGGCCACGTGCGTGCCGTGCCCCATGCTGGTTTCGCTGGTGGGCAGGTTGGCCACGAACAGCTTGCCGCCCGGCGCCGGCAGGGTGGGGTCCAGCGTCAGCAGGTCGCCCAGGTCGGCGATGAACTTGGCGTTGTGCACGGTCTTGGTGCCGTACTGCAGCCCCGCGTTGTACAGGCCGTCCACGCCCGAATCCAGGATGGCGATGCCCACGCCCTTGCCCGTAAAGCCCGCGTTCCACGCGTCGGTGGCGCGGACCGCGCGCGTGCTCTCGGCCAGGTAGAACTCCAGCTGCTTGTTGCTGTAGACGCCCGTTACCCCCGGCCGCGTGGTGATGCTGGCGATCTGCGCCGGCGTGGCCACGGTAAACACCACCGGCAGGTTCTTGAACTTGAGGATCCCGGCACCCAGGCTGGTGAGCGCGCCGGCGATGCTGCGGCTGTTGGTCACCTTTTCGTCATACGCCACCAGCACCTGCAGCTTGTCGGTGGGCGAGGCCAGGTTCAGCAGCGTGGTGAGCGTGGGATCGATCTTCACCACCGGGGGAATGAGCCCCAGCAGGTTCGACGGCGCGGCCTCGGGCGCGGCGTCCACGGGGCCCGCGTGGTCCTGGCAGGCGGCCAGGGTGAGCATGCAAGCGGCCAGTGCAATCAAGCGCTTCATCGTTCCGTCCTCCGGTTGCTTCTTGAGACGCAGTGAGTGGTGTGTTGAGTCGGCGCCGTAAAAAGCAATCAGGGGTCCATTTTCGTACGGGCGTCCGATCCACCCGTGCCGCAACCGCAAAACCGCGAACTTTCCGCATCCGCGCCAGGCACCGCGGCGGGCCGATTAATTTTAAAATGCGGCCCGGGTATACGGTTGGGGGGGATTTAGATTGGTTTGATTAGATTTAACGGGACGCC
>NZ_JBMDXM010000131.1:0-4405 GCF_048594345.1 Longimicrobium sp. | reverse complement strand
AGCAACGAGCCGCTGGCGAACCGGTGGTTCGAGTCCATCCAGGAACTCGAAAGCGTGCTGGCCCAGCGCTGCTGTCAGATGACGGAGATGCAGGACTTCCTGCGAGGGCTCACCTTCTATCACTGGTGGCCCTCAACGCTCAACTGAATGCAAACTCTTTTTCCGGATTTGGTATTACGGCTTTCGCCCCAGCCGCCTGTCCGACCGCCAGGTGAATGCCATCCAGGACACGTGGTACGAGCTGTTTGGCACCACCGGCACGCGCCGCCCGCTGAGCCGTGCGCAGGCCACCGCCATCGTCTACATGGCGCTTGTGCACCCGCACGAGCAGGAAGGCTTCTACGAGGACGGGCGGCCCGGCCGTGGCGGCGGCGGCGGCGGGTGGAACGATCGCCCGGGCGGTGGATGGAACGACCGTCCGGGCGGTGGATGGAACGACCGTCCCCACGACGGCTACGATGACGATGCGCCTCCGTACCGCGAAGGCGATGAGCCCTGCGTGCGGATGGAAGCCGATGCGTATCGCCTGGGCAACCTGGTCAGCGCGCCGGAGGTCAGCACCGGCCTGTTCATCGTCGATCCGGAGAAGGGGCAGGCCCGCACGCTCGCCCGGCAGATCCAGCAGCGCGCCGTGGAGTGCCGCGCCAGCGCCGTCGCCGACCGCGCGACGATGATCCTCCGGCTGCTCTCCGAGCCGCTTCCTCGGCGCTCCGACGTAGAGGCACAGGTCAACACGCTCAAGCAGAGCATCCAGCAGCACACCGGCCGCCGCCGCTGAGCGGACGGATCATCGGGAAAGACGGAGGGCCGGGCGCCGCGATGGCGCCCGGCCCTGTGCTTTCTGGCGATGTTGATCGAGCGGATGCCTCAGCTCTCGTCTTCGTTGTCGTCGTCCGAACCTGCTTCAGCGCCGGGCGGAATGGGGATGATGCCCTTTCCCCTGTACTCCGACCCGCCGTGCGCGCGCGGACCCAGGATGCGCTTGCCGTAGCCGTTCTCGGGGTCCGCGCCGCGTCGCAGGGCCCGGTCCACCGAGTTCTCGCCACGGTTGTAGGCGATCACGCCCAGCCGCACCGCGTCGGCGCCGTGCTCCTCGTACCGCTCGATCATCTCGCGCAGGTAGCCAAAGCCCAGCCGCATGTTGGTGCGCGGATCGATAAGCTCCTTGCGCGTGTCGATCTCGGGGTTGATGGAGCGCGCGGTGCCGGGCATCATCTGCACCAGCCCCGTGGCCCCGCCCGAGCCGATGGCGTCGGGGTCGAACACGCTCTCCACGCGGACGAGCCGGAATCCCAGCTCCGGATCCAGCCCCACCTCTACCGCCGCGTCGTGGACCATGCGCGCCATGGCGGCGGTGATGTGGTAGCGGTCCGCCATCTCCTGCACCACCAGCTCGGCCGAATCCACCTTCTCCACGGCGCGGCGCAGATACGTGGCCTGCAGCAGCTGCGGCGTTCTGGGCTGCGCGACCTTCAGCTCGCGCAGCGAATCCGGCACCCCGGCGCGCGGCCCAAAGCGGCCCACCACGCTGGACGAGGTCCTCGCCAGCGCAAACCCGCCGACAAAGATCAGGGGCAGCAGCAACAGCAGCCAGCGCGGCACCCCCGCCAGGCCATACCGCCTGCGTCCGCCAGGCCGGGCGACTTCGGTCACGGTCGTTCTCCTCCGATTCCGAGACGTCCATCCATGTCGAACCCTTTCGCCGCCGCTCCCGTGGCAAATCCGGGACCGGTAATCAGACGCCCGACTCGTCGAAAAGGATCAGCTGGGGAAACGCGGCCTGGACCCACTTGAAGTGCGCGTCACGCGTCCAGAGAGGCAGACCATTGTGGATCGCCGTCGCCGCGATCGCCGCATCGGGAAATTTGATCTTTGTACCCCGCCGGGTCATTGCACCTGATACACGCCCGGTGAGCTCCCACACCGGCTCATCGATCGGTACGTGCCCGAACAACCTCAACGTTGCCTCCAGATCCGTGCGCTCCGCATCCGTCCGAACGCCAGTGTACAGCTCGGCTACCACGATCCCGCACACCGCGGGCTTGCCGGAGAGCACGACACGCGCAACCGGTAGGCTCGGCTTTCGCGCGAGTTCGATCACGATGGACGTGTCAACCAGGATCATTCTGCGTTGCGGACCGCGAGGATCGCCTCGACATCCAGGCCGCCGCGTTCCGCCAGACGCAGGGCCGCCGCGATACCGGGCTCCTTCTCCGCCAACGCCCGCAACTCCGCCATCTCAGCAGCCGTGGGCGCAGGGCGATGCAGGGCATTCCCCAGAAACGTTTCCATCGTTTCGGCGAAAGGATCTTCAGCCACCGCGTGAATCTCTTCCATCATGTGGGCAGCCAGCGCGTCCTGTTCGTCCGCAGGCAGCGTGGATGCCATCTCGAAAGCGCGCTGCAGCATCTCGGTCATATCGGCCTCTCTCGTTAGAGCAAACCGGCCACTCCTCACGATCATCCAATCCGCCGCTCCCGTCAAGCCCTCGTGTTCACACTACGTACTTCAACCCGCTGCCGGTGTTGAAGAGAACCACCTCGTCGTCGGGGCGGATGACGCCCGACTGGCGCAGGCGGGCAGCGGCGACGGCGGTGGCGGCGCCTTCGGGCGCGCAGAAGATGCCGGTGTCGGCGCCCACCACGGGCGTCCAGGCGCGCATCGCGTCGTCGTCCACGGCGATGGCGGCGCCACCGGACGCGCGGACGGCGTCCAGGATCAGAAAGTCGCCTACGGCGCGGGGCACGCGCAGGCCGCTGGCGTAGGTGTGCGCGCCGGCCCACGGCTCCGCGTACTCCGTCCCCTGCTCCCAGGCGCGGACGATGGGCGCGCACCCGGACGCCTGCACCGAGATCATCTTCGGCCGCTGGGAACCGATCCACCCCAGCCGCTCCATCTCGTCGAACGCCTTCCACATCCCCACCATTCCCGTCCCGCCACCGGTGGGATAGACGATCACGTCCGGAAGCCGCCACCCCAGCTGCTCGGCGACCTCGTACCCCATCGTCTTCTTTCCCTCCACGCGGTACGGCTCCTTGAGCGTGGACAGGTCAAACCAGCCGTGCTCGCGCGCGCCTTCGGCCACGCGCGCGGCGCAGTCGGTGATCAGCCCGTCGAACAGCTCCACGTCGGCGCCCAGCGCGCGCATCTCCTCAAGGATGGGGAACGGCGTGTCGCGCGGGACCACGACGTGCGCGCCCATCCCCGCGGCGGCGGCGTAGGCGGCGGTAGCGCTCCCCGCGTTGCCGGCGGAGGGGAGCGCCACCTCGGTAATCCCCAGCTCCTTGGCGCGGCTGATGGCCATGCACAGCCCCCGCGCCTTGAACGACGCGGTGGGGTTCTGCCCCTCGTCCTTTACCCAGCACCGCCCCACGCCGATGCGCGCCGCCAGCCGCGGCGTGTCGATCATGGGCGTCCACCCCTCGCCCAGGCGGACGGCGTTGGATGGATCGCGCACGGGCAGGAGTTCGGCGTAGCGCCACAGGTCCGCGGAGCGCCCGGCCAGATCGTCGCGCGAAAGGCGCCGGCCGATGGCCTCCAGGTCGTAGCGCGGATACAGCGGCTTTTCGCAGCACGGCGATAGCCGGTGCGGCTCTTCGGAAGCGTACGATGCGCCGCAGCGGGTGCACTCCAGGTGCGAGGCGCCACCGGGGGCAACGGTTTCAGTCGATGACATCGGTCGATTTCAGAGGTTCATGCGAGGCCGCGGCTGTGTTCGCGCGGCGCCCCGATTTGCGCGGCAATCGTTTCGCGCGCATCTTCGTACTCAGGACCCGGCAGCATCACACATCCCATCCAGGAGGACGCATGCGGACGATCCGGCTGAACGTAGACGCACTGGAAGTCAACTCGTTCACGACTTCGTTCCCCGACCCGGCGCGCGGAAACGCGATGGCGCCAACCGACTACTGCGGCAGCGCGGTGAGCGAGACCAACGGCGTGGCCATCTGCAAGTCGTGCGGGCCCTGCTGCCAGTAAGCAGTCCTCGCACCGGGAACTGACCGGGGTGCTGGCCGCCTACCGCCTTGCGGGCCGGGCGGCCAGCACCGTTTCCACCGGGCCGCCGCATTCGGGGCACTTCGCCTCCGCGCCCTCCGTCCAGCGGTGGCAGGCCATGCACAGCGTCACCAGCCGCCCCTCCTCTTCCGACGCGGCGGGGAGAAGAAACGCGCTCCCGTCTTCCGCCACCGCGCGGAGCGACGGGCCGCTGTAGAAGTGGGCCAGCAGGTCGCGCAGGTCCACATCCGCCGCCTTTTCGATCACGTCCTCACGACTCACCGCCGTCCGGTCGCGAAAACGGGCGCGCTCCGCCGTCCAGGTGCGCTCCACCCCCGGCTCCGGCGACATCGTGAGCGTCAGCCCGCGCGTCTCCAGCGAAAAGCGCACGTCCAGCCGCGAGCGCAGC
>NZ_JBMDXM010000130.1:0-22032 GCF_048594345.1 Longimicrobium sp. | reverse complement strand
CCGCGAAGGCGTCGCGAAGGCGGACTTCGTGATTTTCCAGCGGCGACCTCGGTCGCTCCCGCGTGCGGCCGCCGGGATCCCGCCCGCCCGGACTTCGACTCCTCGCCCCCGGTCCGCTCGCTCGCTCCCCCCTCCCCTGTTCCCCATCGTCCAAATCCCCTAAATTCAGGCGCCGCATTCACCTCTGAGCGCGCCACCAGGGACGCTGAAGCATACATGGAGAACCGCACCGCGCTGGTCGAGGGCCTCATGGCCCGTTTTCCCCACATCCCCCGCGAAGCCGTTTTCAAGGAAGACCTGCTGCGCACCGGGATGTCGTTCGACGACTCCGCGCTGACGGACAACCTGGAGGGTGAGGTCAAGCCCAAGTCGTACTTCATCTTCAGCTTTGACCAGAAGCCGCTGGCGCAGCTGGGGAACGCCGCGAAGCGCCGTCCGCCGGAAGAGGTGGCGCTCACGGGGGGGCCGTACGACCTGCGCCGCACCATCGTCTCCGTCCGCGTGAACCCCGACTCGCCGTACCGCGTGGCACGCGGTGTGGACGGTGCCCTGACGCTGTCGATGGACGGCTGCGTGATCGCCGACGTGGGGCTGCCCCCCATGCCCGAGTACTACCGGCACCCGCTGAGCAACGGCAAGCAGGTGATGGAGATCGCGCCCACCATCCAGTGGGGCTACCTCATCTACCTGACGGTCTTCCGCATGTGCCAGTACTTCGGCGCCAAGGAGGAGTGCCAGTACTGCGACATCAACCACAACTGGCGCCAGCACAAGCAGGCGGGCCGCCCCTACACCGGCATCAAGCCCATCGACGAGGTGCTGGAGGCGCTGGCCATCATCGACCAGTTCGATACGGCCCGCTCGTCGCACGCCTACACCCGTACGGGGGGCAGCGTGACCAGCAAGGTGGACGGGCGCGAGGAGGCCGACTTCTACGGCCTGTACGCGCAGGCCATCGAGGAGCGCTTTCCGGGGCGGTGGATTGGCAAGGTGGTGGCGCAGGCGCTGCCCCGCGCCGACGTGCAGCGCTTCAAGGACTACGGGATCAAGATCTACCATCCCAACTACGAGGTGTGGGACAAGCGGCTGTTCGAAATCATCTGCCCGGGCAAGGAGCGCTACGTGGGCCGCGAAGAGTGGCACCGGCGCATCTTTGACGCGGCGGAGGTGTTCGGGGCGCGCTACGTGATCCCCAACTTTGTGGCGGGCGTGGAGATGGCGCAGCCGTTCGGCTTCGCCACGGTCAACGAGGCGATCGCGTCCACGGCCGAGGGGCTGAACTACTTCATGTCGCGCGGGGTGACGCCGCGGTTCACCACCTGGTGCCCGGAGCCGGCCACGCCGCTGGGCAAGGACAACCCCGAAGGCGCGCCGCTGGAATACCACATCCGCCTTCTGGAGGTGTACCGCGAGACGCTGGAGAAGCACGGCCTGCAGCCGCCTCCGGGGTACGGCCCGCCGGGCGCGGGGAACGCGCTGTTCTCCGTCAGCAGCTTCATGGACACGCTGGCGCCCACGGACCAGAACGCCGACGAGCTGATGGCCGCCGGCGCGGCGAGCTGAACCTGCTTTCGGGACGGGGCTGATGATGGAGGCAGCTCGCGAGCGGACGCCCGCTCAGCAGGCGCGGCGCACGTACCTGATCGCCGTGCTGGTCGGCTGGTTCTTCGTGGACGTGTTCGACGGCGCGGTGTTTCGCGAGGAGGCAGTGGAGCACGGGGTGGAGGCCGGCTTCTGGGCGGCCGCTGCCCTGGGATACGTGGCGCTGGCGCGGCTTCGTCCTCCCGCCGCGGAGCATCGCCTGGCGGATTGGGTGCTCCCGGCCGCGATGGCCGTGTTCGGCGTGTCAATGGGGCTGCGCGCCACCCTTCCGGACGCCACCGCCTTTCGCTGGTCGATGGTGATGGCGGCTGCCTACATGGTTGTGGTGTGGCTGGCGGTCCGCCACTCGTCGAGGCCGGGGCTTCCGGCGACCGAACCTACGGCTCCGTAAGCCCCGCCGCTTTCCTGTGGATCGTACGAACCGCAGCCCCGCTCCGGCATTTCCAGAGCGGGGCCGCTTCGCGTCAACCGGCGCGAGTCATCACGCTCCCCATACGCCGTTGGCTTTCCTGAGGGAGCGCCAGACTCCCTGATGAGTCATCCTGAGGGAGCGCCGCGCGGAACCGTACCCTGCACAACCCTTTGCGCGCGACCGAAGGACCTTCTCTCCGCCAGCATGGGGCACGCCCGTCGGCAGATATCCAGCCCCTCGGTGCTGCCGGGAGGATCCTTCGGTCGGCGCCAAACTGCGTCGTACAAACAGGATGCGGCGCGGCGCCTCTCTCAGGATGACTGGTTCAGGCGTTGGGTTTAGCAACGGCCTCTCCGATCAGGGTCAGGACGCTCATTCCCGTATCTTCCGGATCCAGCATCCAGCCGTCGGCGGCTAGTTCACCGTGACCACCACGGTATCGGAACGCGAGCCCGACTGGCTGGCGATGACGTTGGCGGTGCCCGCGCTCACGCCGGTGACCACGCCGGAGGTGCTGTTGACCGTCGCCACGCCGGTGTTGTCGCTGGCCCAGGTGATGGACGAGATCGCCATGGTGTCGCCCAGCGAGTTGAGCCTCCACGCGTCCAGATCCACCGTGCTGCTCACCGCCACGGACGCCGTCGCCGCCGACGCCGACGTGATGGCCGCCCACTGCATGTTGGTGCTGATCCCCAGCGTGAACTCGAATGCGTTCACCGTCCCCGTGATATTGAACACGTAGTGCTTCTCCGCCACGGACGTGTCCTGCGACTGGATGATCTCGTTCCACTGGTGGTACTTCTGATTCGATCCCGTAAAGCTGCCGCTCGCCGTGGGCTCCGCGATGGAGATGCTTCCGCCGCCGTCCGTGACCACGGGGTTGGACCAGAAGAACACCCGCACGCCGCGCGAGTGCAGCGTCACCCCGTCGTCCGTGCCGATGGCCTGCGGAACCAGGTTCACCACGCGCAGGTCGAACGAGATGTCGGTGCTGGTGGCCACGTAGTCGTTCTGCACCACCAGGGCGTGCGGCGCGCTCTGAAAGTAGATGTAGTGCGCCGCCGACGCGCCCCCGGCGCTCGCCACGGGCGACACCTCACGGCAGGTGACCGTCCCCGCCCGCACGTCGGCGGCGCAGCGCAGGTAGGCGGCGGAGGGTGCCAGGGCGGGCGCCTGCTTGTCCCGCAGCAGGGGGTCGCTGTCCGAGCACGCGGCGGCGAACACCGCGGCGCCCAGCACCAGAAGGCCCGCGAACGGAAGGGGACGTGGGTTGATGCGCATGGGATTGGCTCCGGGAGAGGGCGGAGGGAAGGACCGGGCCGGCTGGGCGCCAGTCCGGAACAGGAGAACTGCGACATTGGCCGGTGGCAGCACTACGCACGTAATCCGACATATATCGCAATTACAATCTTGTCCGCTTACCCGATGGAGTCAAGCACTCTCTTCGTCGAGATAATCATACAGGCAACAATGCGTGCGCCAGGGGACAAAATGATATTTCCCCTCCCCTCTGATCGTGAGGGGGCCGTCGGTTCTGCTCGCGAAGAACCCCCGCCGGCACCGTGCCGGCGGGGGCTCTCTGGCGTACATGTACAGTGGACGCGCGGCGCGGCTACTGCCGATGGCCCTGCACCACGGCGCGCGCGTTGGGTGCCCGGCGCACGCGGGGCGGTTGCGTGCCCAGCAGCGCGGGCGCCGCGATGCGCCCCGCGACGTACCGCGCCGAGAGCGCCGCGCCTTCCTGCCAGCCGGGAAGGTACGACATCTGGTCGCCCGCCACCCAGAACACATTGGCCTCCGGGCACAGCAGCCGGTTGTACTCGTCCACCTGATCGGGCTTCCAGTCGGACCAGCCGCCTTCCTGGAACGGCACGTTCTGCCAGGCGATGGTGATGCCCCGGTTACGCGGAACGTCGCGGTCGAACTGCGGGTGCAGCAGCAAGGCGCCCGCGGCGGCGTTCTCCAGGCGCTGCGCGGGCGACATCCGGCCGTACGCCACCGCGTCCGCGTCATAGTTGTACGCGCCCGTCAGCACGCCCTTGCGCGAAAAGAAGCCCGACGACGGGTACCACATCTGGGTGATGGGGTGGTCGATGTAGCTGATGCCGCCGTAGATCTGGTCGTCCTCCTCCCAGAACCGCGAATCTGCCTGCCACCCCACCTTGCACGTGGGCGCGAACGGCACCGCGGCAATCGCCTCGCGAAAGTCCTCGCTGAAGTTGTTGGCCGTGCGGGCCAGGATGGGAAGCGGAATGGTGCTGACGCAAAAGTGGGCGGTCATCTGCTGCTGGTCGTCGCCCGTAGCGGCGTTGCGGTGCGTGACCCGCACCAGCGGAATGACGCCGGGCACCGTCTCCACCCGCACCACCTGACGGTTCAGGCGGATGCGGCCGCCCAGCTGCCGGGCCAGGGCGCGCTCGATCATGTCCATCCCGCCGCGCGGCTCAAAGAGCGTGGGCTGCCACTCCCACTCCTCGGGCTGGTAGAACTTGTGGTCCCAGAACCGCGACTGCAGCAGTTGCTCCAACCGCAGAGGCTCGCGAATGGTCCCGGGGCTTTCCACCCCCGGCGGGTCCGTGTAGCCGGAGCGTGAGGAACCCAGGTACTCGCCCAGGTGCTCCTTGTCGTTCAGGGCGCCGAACGTCAGCAGCAGCTCCCGCAGCGCGGCGGCGTCTACCCCGGGAACCTGCGGCGCAAGGCGGTACAGCATGGCCGCCAGCCAGCCGCGCGTGTCGTTGGCCACCTGGCGGTTCTGCAGGGGCGCCTGCTGAAATGCGCGCGGCGTCTGGAACAGGTTGGCACGGGTCTCCATGATGTACGGCTCCAGCTCCACGCCCAGCTCGCGGCACCACCGGATGATGGTGGTGTGATGCTGCGGAATACGGCCGGGGCCGGCGTTGAAGTACAGCCCCTCGTCCATGCGGCACACCTGCTCCTCGCGCACGCCGTTGCGCACCTCGATCACCCGGTCCCCGTTCCGCAGGGTGTGGCTGCGCCCGCCGGTGCGCGCCTGCGCCTCCAGCAGCGTCACGCTAAAGCCGCGGCGCATCAGCAGGATCGCCGTCGCCATTCCGCCCACACCGGCGCCCAGCACCAGCACGCTGCGCCCCTGCCCCACGTCGTCCTCGCCGCCCGCCGGCGGCGGTACGTCGGCCACGGCCTCGCCGGTGGGGTACAGCGCCGCCGCGCCGCCGGTAGCCGCCATCGCCTCCAGGAACCTGCGCCGCGTCCACCTGCCGTCGGGAACGCCCGTCTCGTCGTGCGCCATGGTCCATCGCTCCATTGTGGGGGAAAATGCATGAAAACGCCGGCCGGGATGGCGTTCGGCGGACGCACCTCTCAATCGGCGCGCCATTCGAGATTTCGTGATCCCGCCTGGAATTTCGGGAATTACGGCGCGTGCGGGGTGCTACACCCCGTGCCTCTCCTGCATCGAGACGTTACGGAGGATGAAGGCGGTTGGCCCGAGCGGCCGCGCCCAGACGGGGAGATCGGCAGAAGCGGGGTTCAGACACGCGGGTTGCACCCGCACGAAAAGCCCTGCCGTAGCATCGCGGCGGGCGTATCGCCTGGAGCTGCACGTCCCGGACACGCCCTCCATCGACCTGCCGCATCAACGTCCGTGCGGAGGGCGCGAAAAACACGGAGAAGACGCAGAGAATCCGATCGATCCCCTGCGTCCTCTCGTTTCCTCTACCCGTGCCGCTGTTCCTACCTGGCCGCGATCCTTCGCCATCCGGTGTGCGCCGTCGGAACGGCCGTGGCGATCACCGGCTCGCGCTCCGGCACCGTCTCCGTCTGCCCCAGCACGCGGCTGGTGACCGCGCCCGCCGTCATCGCGCCGCTCACGTTTACCGCCGTGCGGCCCATGTCGATCAGCGGCTCGATGGAGATCAGCAGCCCGGCCAGCGCGATCGGCAGGTCCAGCGCGGAAAGCACCACGATCGCCGCGAACGTGGCGCCACCGCCCACCCCCGCGATGCCGAACGAGCCCAGCGTCACCACCAGCACCAGCGTGGCGAGAAACTGAGGCGCCGTGGGGTCGATGCCCACGCTGGGCGCGATCATCATCGCCAGCATGGCGGGGTACAGCCCGGCGCATCCGTTCTGCCCGATGGTCGCGCCAAAGCTGGCAGCAAAGTTGGCGATGGCCGGCGGCACGCCCAGCCGGCGGGTCTGCGCCTCCACGTTCAGCGGAATGGCCGCCGCGCTGCTACGGGACGAAAAGGCGAAAGTCAGCACCGGCCACACCTCGCGAAAGTGCCGCACCGGGTTGATGCCGGTAAGCGCCAGCAGCGCCGCGTGCGCCATCAGAATCAGCCCCAGCCCCACGTACGATGCCGCCACAAAGCCGCCCAGCCGCAGAATGTCCTGCGGATTGGACGTGGCGACCACCTTCGTCATCAGCGCCAGCACGCCGTAGGGCGTAAGGCGGATGACCATCCGCACCAGCTGCGTCACCAGCTTTTGCACCGCGTCCATCGCGTCGATCACCCGCGCGCCCGTCTCCGGGCTCTCGCGCCGCAGCGCCAGTGCCGCAAACCCCAGCAGCACCGCGAAGATCACCACGCCGATGATGGACGTGGGACGGCTCCCCGCGAGGTCCGCGTAGGGGTTGGTGGGGATGAAGGAGAGGAGCAGCCGCGGCACGTCCAGCCCCGCCGCGTCGCCCGCTTTGGCCTGGATGGCGGCGCCCTGCTCCAGCTCGCGCGCGCCCTGCACCAGTCCGTCGGCCGAAAGCCGGAACAGCCGCGCCACCCCGATGCCGATCGCCGCCGAAACGGCCGTCGTCAGCATCAGCACGCCGAGCACGCCGGCGCTGATGCGGCCCAGCGCCCGCGCGTCGTCCAGGCGGGTGACGGCGGAAAGGATGGAGACCAGCACCAGCGGCATCACGATCATCTGCAGCAGCCGCACGTAGCCGCCGCCGACCACCCCCACCCAGTCGATGGTGGCGGCCACGGCCGGGTGCCCGTGCCCGTACGCCGCCTGCAGCGCCGCCCCCAGCACCACCCCCGCCAGCAGACCGACGAGGACGGTGCTGGAGAGCGGCGCCCCACCGCGCCGCCGGTGCGCCAGCCAGGCCAGGAGAAGGGCAAATACGCCCAGGTTCAGGATCACGAATAGACTCATGTTCGCTCCGGACGGGGCGCGCTTCGCCGCGTCGGTATGGGACAAAAAGAAACCGGCCGTCTCGCGGGGAGAGGGCCGGTTCGGAAAGGAGTCCGGCGCGGGGCCGGTTCGTTTCGTCTGGTCAGGTGGCGCACCGCGTGGGCGCGCACACCCCGGCATCTCCCGGAGGCGGGCGGCATCCACAGCACGGACAGGTGGCGAGCGGCGCGGTACGGATCATCATTCGGTCGGCGAAGTTCGGGGATCAGGACGCAAAAAAGCCCTCCCGAACGGGGAGGGCCGGATGGGACGAACGACGGTTCTCGTTCGATCTACGCGTTACACACCCACGCGCGCGCGTCCACCCGGCTCTCCCGCGGGAGAGGCGCAGCGGCAACAGCAGGCGGTGGAGGTGCGGACGTGCATGTTCGTCTGATCCGATCGCGCGTGCTCGCCCTGGGGACCGCTCCCGGGCGCACTCGGAGGTTAGGCACACCGGAAACGTCTGTCAACCCCGCGCCCCGACCTGTCACTGCGAAGCAGGCGCCGTCTTCCACCGCCGCCTACGTGGAGAACACGCCGCCCCCCACTCCGATGTGTCGTTTTGAAGCAGGCGCCGCACCCAAGCATCTCTCACACCAAACGTTGGCCGCCGAGAAATCTACCATCGCGTGCTCGTCACGTGTGATGCGCCGCAGACTGGCGGCGACTTCCGCGCGGGCTCCTCGAAGCCTCACCGGATCGCACCCGCCCGCGCCGCGTCGCACTCCTCGCACCCCGCGTTCTCGGGATGAAGGAAGATGAACGGATCGTCTGCCAAGTGCTCCAGCGCGACGGCGACGATGTCCCGCGCGCGGATCAGCCGTGCCTCCCCGTGTCCAACGCGCCCCTCGGCCTGCAGCCCGCGCTCCCGCAACCATCCGTCGGCCAGCCTGAAGCGCTCGCCGCAGTGGTCGTTCTCGCCGTACTCGATGCGGACCTCGCGACCGTCCCGCATCACCGTGATGTGCTTGGGCTGGCGATACGGAACGTCGGCGAGGAGTTCCGCCAGGTGCAGCGTGGTGTCGGCGTCGTGGTTCACGCCCAGCAGCAGCACCTGCCCGTCCAGGCCGTGCACCCGGCCGACGGGGCTTGCGGGGATGTGCGGCGGAAGGGGGAGCGGATCGGAGGTGATCTCCGCCGCCCGCGGACCCGCCGCCGCGAACGCGAACGGATGATCGCTCCGCGCCACGCCGGGCATCCGCCAGAACGTGTCCGCCACCACCCCCAGGTCCTCGGACGCCCCCGTCGACGCCGGATCGAACACCTCGTCGTCATCCCCCGTCCACGACGGCATCACCAGCGTCCCCTCCGGCCCCAGCGCCGCCCGAAGCGCCTCGATCAGCCCCCGCGGTCCGCCCTCCACCGGGCGAACGGCGCGGAACGAGGTGTGAACGAGCAGAACCCCGCCCTCCCGCACCCCCAGCGCGCGCAGCTGCTCCGCCAACTCATCCCTGCTCAGCTCGCTCCTGTCCATCATCCTCTCCCCGGTGATCCAGACGTGTGTTCAGCCGAGAGAATGCGGACGAAGGCAAATTGGTTCCCGCTCCTTCTCCGTGCATACGAAACGCGCCCGGACCCTATCCGTTCCGGGCGCATCGCAACCCGTCTTCGCAAGGTCGACCGTCCGGAGTTCGAATGGATGGCCTTCCGCTTTGCAAGCGGATGCTCTCCCCACTGAGCTACGGACGCAAAACGCGCCGAGACCCTGAGGTCCCGGCGCGTCTGTGCGTCCCATCGGATGGAGCGTATCGGGTTCGAACCGATGACCTTCCGCTTGCAAAGCGGATGCTCTCCCAGCTGAGCTAACGCCCCGTACAGACGTGTAGTGTAGCGGAAAACCGGCCCGGATTCAACCCCGTGCGCCTCGATGGAACCATCCGCCCGGCCGCGGGGTGCATCATCGCGTCCCCGGACCGGCGACCGCCGATCCGGATCCTTCCTCTCCCGATCCCCAGGCACACCCATGAAAAAGCTCGCCCTCGACCTGGAAGCCCTCACCGTGGAATCGTTCCACCCCGCGCCGCTCCACACCCAGTCTGACGGCACGGTGCAGGCGCACGAAAGCGGCGACACGGAATGCGAAACGGAGTGGGCATCGTGCTACCAGTCCGTCTGCGTCACCTGCGGCGACAGCTGTCACGGCAGCTGCATGGGCCCCAGCTGCGACCGCCCCACCTGCTCGCCGGGCCTGGAGTGCTGACGAGCCGCGACGGCTGAGCACGCGAAAGGCCGGTCCCCACGCACGGGGGCCGGCCTTTCGCCATTCGGATCACCCGTCCGTCCGCCCCACCTCGGCACGCAGCGGGGCAAGCCAGGGAGGCGGCTTTATCCCGCTCTCGCGAAATTCTTCCTCCATCACGCCCAGAACGCGTTCCTCCAGCCGGGATTGGCGGGCCTGCGGAAAAAAGCCCGCAAGCACGATCAGCGCGGAGCGCACGTCGTTCATCCCCTCGGAATCCCGGGCGGCCGCGTGCCGCGCGTACCACGTGTTAAGCTTGCGCTGCGTACGCGGCTGCGGCTGCCCGTCGCCGCGGATAAACGCGCGCACGGTCATGGCCGTCATGCCGATCTCGTCCGCAACGACGCGCAGCGACGTGCTGGCTACGGCCAGTTCGACGGCATGGCGGATGACCTCGATGGGCACGCGCAGCTCAGCGGAGGCCATGAGCCCCCGCTACGCACCGCGTTACCCGCCGGTGTAAGATTCGTAAGAAAGTGAATTGGCAACACTGGACAGCCTACCACCCGGCCGCGAATCCTGCAAGCCTGGTCCGGAACCGTGCCGCCGCGCGTCGCCACGGTGCGGAAAAGGGCGGCTGAGTCGCAGAAAAACAGCGACGCCGAACTGTCTCGGCGTCGCTGACCCGGCCCTGCTTGTCCGTCGGATTGGCCAGCCGCTTCCGGCGCTACCCGGCGTCTCCGCGGATTTCGCCTCGGAGCGTTTCCAGCCAGGCAGGCGGAGCCACGCCGCTCTCGCGGAATTCCGCCTCCATGGAGTCGAGAACCCGGCTCAGGACGCGGAACCGCTGCTTTTGTGGATAATACCCGGCGAGAATCGTGAGCGCCGCCCGGGCCTCGTCCTCGCCTTCCGGCGGCCGCGTGGCCATACGCCGTACATACCACGAGTTGAGCTTGCGGACCGTACGTGCCTGCGGGTTCGACCCACTCGCAAGGAAGCCGCTCAGCCCCATCGGGGTGATGCCTATCGCACGTGCGACCGCACGCAGCGAAGTGGCATCGCGGGCCAGCTCGGCCTCCCTCCGGATCGCGTCGAGGGGCACGCGCAGATCAGGCGCAGGCATGTGCCTCCGCCCCGCCGCCGGTACCCCGCGGGTGTACAATCCGTAAGCAAAAGATAAACGTACACTGGGTAGCTTACTCCCGCCCCGGCCTCGCCGCAAGCCCCCCTCCCATCCCAACCGCGGCCTGCCTGCTGTGGCGTTCGCGCGATCGCGCGCGCGGCACCGAAAGATGAAGCCCCGCTGAACGCAGGATGAGCGGATGATAAAATTCCGAAAAACCTGTCAGGATCGGCCGTGCCTCGTGCGTTGACTCAGCAGCCGGGAGCACGGACCCGCCGGGCCCCGGATGCGGATCGACATCCCACCTGAAGAACCTCTCATGAAAAAGCTTGCCCTGAACCCTGACGAGTTGAACGTGCAGTCCTTCCAGACCACGACCAGCCTGAAGAAACTCCGCTGTACCGTACGCGGCTACATGGATGATGACAACGGCGGCGACGGCGGCGCGGACTACAGCGACGTGTGCTCGGGCGTCTACAGCTGCGTGGATTGGGAGACGTGCAACGCCGCGTGCGGCGTCCAGCAGCAGCGCCGCATCATCCTTTATTGAGCCGGCGCATGAAGCGGTGAGGGCCGGTCCGGAGATCCGGGCCGGCCTCCCTGCGTCCGAGCAACAACGGCGGCGTGGGGCCGATCTCTTCACGGGCGATGCCCGCTCTTCCCCCGTGTGGCTACCACGTAGCAGACACTACGAACCGGCACTTTATCGCCAATCCCGTGCGCGGTGTGCACATGGAACCCGCCAGAAGGAGCGAGTGTAGCCCCACGGGACGCCATTCATGCGTTTCTCCCGTCTTTCCCATCCAGCAAGATCGGCCCGCCGCAGCAGGCGGGCTGCCCATCGAAAACCTGCCTGGTCGGAGGTTCCGCACCGGGCTTTCACCCCCCAAACACAGGGACATACCATGAAGAAGCTGAGCCTGCACCTGGAAGACCTGGCGGTGGAGTCGTTCGAGACCACGGACGAGGCCGCCGCCTCGCGCGGCACCGTCCGCGGCGCCCAGGTGAGCCAGACCACTTGCCAGCAGATCATCTGCGACTGCCAGACCAACGGCTTCGAGTGCGAGACGAACTACAATTGCGAGACGCACACCTGCCCGGAGCCGACGGACGAGACGTGCCGCATCACCTGCGGCGACTCGTGTACGTTCTTCTGCTCGCGCACGTGCCCGGTCAACACCTGCGCGTACAGCTGCGAGGGCACCTGCGGCTGCCCCACCTGGTCGCCCAACGAGACCTGCGGCATCTGCTGACGGCGTAGCGCTTCCGGCAGACGGAACGGGGTCCGTCCCTCACGGGGCGGGCCCCGTTCGCGTGATCTTTTCCTTGTGGTATCCAGTACCACCGGCGACTCTCGCACTCTCGCCACTTTCCGCACGCCGCCGCGGGTTGCCGCAAGCCGCCCGGGGTGCCATTTTTCCCGCTGCACAAGCCAGAGACCCGAAGCCAGCGAAGGCCGCCGTGGCCTTCCCGAATCCTTGCGTGCCGATGATCCGTTCGCTGCTCACGCGCTCCATCGAAAAGCTGCCCCCCGAAGTGCGCCTCCAGGGCCGCATCCTGTTCCTGGTAGACGAGCCGGAGCTGGTGCGCCGCCAGCTGGAAGGCGAGAACGTCGAGCTCACCGGCGAGGTGCGCGGAATGCTGCGCGACAACATCTCCACCGACGAGATCACCCCCGCGTACATCTGCTACTACTTCGACGAAACGCTGGGCGAGTTTCCGTACCTGGGCCTCAAGGCGGGGAACGAGTTTCCCATCCGCCAGGGAAGCGTCAAGAAGGGCGGCTTCGTGGCCTCGGTCAGCGGCAAGCGGCGCGGCAAGGGAAGCTCGCGCGAGCAGAGCCCGTACGCCGAGATGATGGCCGGCATCAAGGTGGTGATCGCCGAGAACATCGAGCGCATCTACCGCGAAAACTGCCAGAACCTGGGCGTGCTCACGTCTACCAACTTCGAGCTCATCGACCGCATCCGCCGCGGTGACACCATTCCGCTCACCGAGTTCACCGACGGCGCCGACGAGATCACCCGCGGCATCATCGAGCACGGCGGGCTGTTCAACTACAACGTGGCGCGGCTGCAGGGCACCGTGCAGACGCCGCCCATCAGCTGCCACCACGACCAGCCCGGCACCGTGAGCCCCGCCGCCGACGACGTGGCGGCGCTGCGCGGCAGCGGCGCCGGCAACGAGCCGGGCCCCGGCCCCGACACCGGCGTGGACTACGCGGCGGCCCAGTTTGTCGCCACCTCCACCAGCAACGTCGACACCGACGCGCAAGGCGCGCCCGACGGCACCCGCCACGGCCGGCACGCCCGCCCCATGACCATCGCGGAAAAGATCTTCGCGCGGCACTGGGTTACGGACCTTTCCAGGGGCGACGTCGGCGTGCGCTGGGTGCAGCCGGGCGACAGCGGCTTCGTGCAGACGGACATCCGCTTTTCGCACGAGTACGTGACGCCCATGTCGGCCATCTTCTTCGAGCACTACGTGGGGATGGACGAAAAGGTGGTCGATCCGGACTCCATCCTCTTCTTCCGCGATCACCTGACGTTCCTCAAGGACGCCATGCCGGCGGAGCGCGTTCAGCTCGGCCTGCTGGACGTGGCCAACCAGCTTGAGGTCAAGCAGCGCCAGTTCGCCGAAAAGCAAGGCGTGCGGCTGTACGGCGAGCTGGGACACGGCAAGCACGGCTCCGAGGCCATCTGCCACAGCAAGATCCTGGAGGCGTACGCGCTTCCCGGCCACATCATCATCGGCAGCGACAGCCACACGCCGCACGCGGGCGCCGTGGGGTGCGTGGCGTTCGGCGTGGGAACGACCGCGATCTTCAACTCGTGGATCACCAGGGATGTGCGCGTGGAGGTGCCGCGCTCGTTCAAGGTAATCGTGAGCGGGGAGAAGCCGGAGAACGTGTCGGCCAAGGATTTCATGCTCGAGATCCTGCGCCACCCGTACATCAAGGACGGGCACGCGATCGGCCAGATCATCGAGTACGCCGGCCCCGCCGTGGAGGCGCTGTCCGTGGACGAGCGCGCGACCATGACCAACATGGCCGCCGAGGTGGGCGCGTTCACGGGGATCGTGGCGCCCGACGCCAAGACGGTGGAGTACCTGGTGGAGCAGCGCGGGATGGAGCGTGCCGAGGCCGAGCGGCTGATCGACGGCCTGTTCAGCGACGAGGGTGCCGACTACGTAAAGGTCATCGAGATCGACGCGTCGGCGCTGCAGCCTATGATCGCCCTTCCCGGCGACCCGGGGAACGGGCTGTACGTGGATGAGCTGGGCGAGGACGTGCGCATCGACATCGCGTACGCGGGCAGCTGCACGGCGGGAAAGAAGGAAGATATGGACATGTACGCCCGCGTCCTTCGCGAGTACCACGACCGCGGCGTGCGCAAGCCGGAGCACGTGCAGCTGTACAACCAGAGCGGCTCGCAGGAGGTGTACGCTTACTGCCAGGAACAGGGGTACGACCAGGTGTTCGAGGAGGTGGGCGCCACCTTCATCGAGCCCAGCTGCGGCGCCTGCATCAACGCCGGCCCGGGCGTCTCGCGGAAGCCCACGGACGTGACGATCAGCGCCATCAACCGCAACTTCCCCGGGCGCTCCGGCCCCGGGCAGCTGTACCTGGCCAGTCCCTACACCGTGGCCGCCAGCGCGATGGAAGGCCGCATCGTCGCCTGGGAGCCGCAGGGCGAGCCCGTCGGCGTCTGACGCAACAGGTCGAGTCCATGACGGATCGGGGCGCCGCGGCTGCCTTCCGCGGCGCCCCCTTTTGCGCGCCTGTGGCGGCTTCCGACAGCGGCTTGACGCGCGTACTTCGTTTGCTTTTACTTAATGGCGGAAGGACAATCTCGACGGTCGATACAGGACGGAGGGGTGATGAAGCGCGTATGCGACGTTATCGGATGGCTCGTCGGATCGGTGCCTGTGCTACGTGGGCGCCACACACAGGCCCGAACTCTGGATGAACTGGTGGAGCGGGTACGCCAAGCCGTCGAGTTGTGCAGGGAGGTGCCCGCATGACTTCACGCGCGGAGAAGCTCGTGCGCTGGCTCATGTTCAGCGTGCTGGTATCGCTGGTGCCGCTCGCCATGACGTACTTCGGCCTGCGGCTGGATCGGCGGCAGGTGCACCTGGAGATGCTGCTTGGCCGTGGTGAGCTGCTGCTTATCTCGACCACGCTGGGAGCGGCGGCGCTTGGCGAACTGCTTCCTGGCGGCCGCGACAACGCAATCGGAAAGCTGCTCGCGGCCGGTACGTCACGGGTCGGCATCCTGGTATGCTCGTTCTACTTCGCGACCATACAATCACGTACCGCCCCTGATGCCCAGGCAATCCTGGCGGCATCCGTCTGGCTCTTCACGGGCATGCTTGTGGCGAGCGCAATCTGCCTGTTCTACGCCAACCAGGAGGCAAGATGAGCTTCGAAACACCCGCCGTCATCGCGAGCATCTTCATGATGAGCCTGTCCGTTCTTGGGCTTGTGCTGAATGGGCGCTCCGCCCAACCACCAAAGGACCGGACGATCACCATTACGATTGAAGATTCCACCGGCGCGCGAGCACGCACCGTCACCCACTCGGACCGCGGCGTCGACGAGTTGAAGCGGGTGGTGGATCGGCTCCTGACGCAGCCGTCTTGAACAGTACCAAGCGAGAGGCCGCCGGGTGCGCTCCGGCGGCCCGCGTTCGTCTTTCATCTGTGTGGATCAGCCGAAGCTCTTTCTGAGCAGCGCGATTTGGCCGGCGTGGTAGGCGTGGTGCTGCGCGATGCCGTGCAGCATCACCGCATAGGACACGCCGGCGCCCAGCGGGCGGTCGCGCTCGTCGCCCACCACGTGGTCCAGCTCCGCCGGCGGAAACGCGGCCACGGCTGCGAGCAACTCCGCGTGGGCGCGGGCGAGTCCGTCCAGCGCGGCGTTCCACTCGCCCTCGCCGGTGCCGGGTGCGGGCCAGTCGCCGTCCCCCGGCTCGCGCGCCACGCGGTCGCGCAGGCGGCGGGTGACCTCGCGCGTCCACGCGGTCATGTGCAGCACCAGCTCCCAGACGCCGTGCGCGTGCGGCAGCGGGCGCGCGGCGGCCTGGTCCGCCGTGATCCCCTCCAGCACGCGCCGCACCGGGTCGCCGTGCCAGGGATCGCCGTCCCAGGCGCGGTGCAGCTCGTCCAGCAGCCGGTCTCGCTCGGCCACCACGGCCGCGGCGGCAACGGGTTCCATCGTGCCCTCCCGCGTCAGGCGGTGCCGTGCCCGTACAGCTGCTTGCCGCCCAGGATGTGGATGTGCAGGTGCGGCACCGTCTGCCCGCCCTGGTCGCCCGCGTTGATCACCACGCGGTAGCCGCTCTTCGCGACGCCCTCCTGCTCGGCGACCTTCTTCACCACCATCAGCAGGTGGCCGGCAACGGCGTGGTCCTCGGGCGCCAGGTCGGCGATGGAGGGGATGGGCTTGCGGGGGATCACCAGCACGTGCACGGGCGCCGCGGGGTTGATGTCGCGGATGGCCACGCAGTGCTCGTCCTGGTACACGAAGTTGCCGGGAATCTCGCCGTCGATGATCCGCGTGAAAATCGTCTTCTCTGCCATGGCGATGCGGGGGATGATCGGTGGATGGATACGCTGCCCGGGGCGCCAATCTACGCCCGTGCTCTCCGCCGCGCACCGTCTGCGGACCGCGACCGGAACCACCGTCAGGCATGCACGTTCCTGCTACATGGAACCGCGACAGATCGCGGATGGTACCATGCGCCCGTTCGGACCGGAGGGTGGGGTCCGGACGAGGCGCGGGCACGGCGGCGGCATCGCCGGGCTCCTCGCCTGATTCCAGATGCAGGCGCAGTTTTCCCTTGATCCAGGGTTCCCGAGTGCCCATATTTCCCCTGCGCCTGTTCCCGGCGCGCTCTCTGATGGCACTCGCGGTCCCCGCCTTCGTTCACCTGGATCCCGCACTGCTCCCCATGAACCGCACCAGCCGCACCCTTTGGCGGCAGGCGGCCCTGTTCGCCGTCCTGCTTTCCACCGCAGCCCCGGCCGCCCTGCTGGCCCAGACCGAGCGCCGCGTGGCGCTGGTGGTGGGCAACGGGCAGTACGAGAACGCCGGCGTGCTGCGCAACCCGGTGAACGACGCCCGCTCCGTGGCCGAGTCGCTTCGCCGCGTGGGCTTCGACGTCATGCTTACGGAGAACCGCAGCCAGCGCGAGATGGCGCAGGACATCCGCGAGTTCGGCCGGCGGCTGGACCAGAACACCGTGGCGCTCTACTACTATTCGGGCCACGGCATCCAGGTAAAGGGCGAGAACTACGTGGTCCCCGTCGACGCCGCCATCTCCAACGAGGAAGAGGTGGAGTACGGCACGGTGAACGTGGGCCTGGTGATGGCGCAGATGGAGGCCGCCCGCAGCCGCGTGAACATCGTGTTCCTGGACGCGTGCCGTAACAACCCGTTCGCGCGCAGCTTCCGCTCGTCCAGCAACGGCCTGGCCATGATGAACGCCCCCGCGGGCACCTTCATCGCCTACGCCACCGCCCCGGGCGACGTGGCCAGCGACGGCACCGCCGCCGCCGGCAACGGGCTGTACACCCAGCAGCTGCTGCGCTTCATCAACACGCCCGGGCTGCCTATCGAGCAGATGCACAAGCAGGTGCGCATCGCCGTGACCGCGGCCAGCAACGGCGACCAGGTGCCGTGGGAATCGTCGTCCATCATGGGCGACTTCTACTTCGCCGGCAACAACGGCGCGCCGGGCACCGTGCAGACGGCCGCGGCCACCCCCACCACCTCCAGCACCAACGCCCGCCCGCAGGCCGCCGCCGGCGCGCGCAGCGACGCGGTGGCGCTCGCCGCCGGGCAGCGCCGCACCGGCCAGCTGCAGCAGGGCGACAACGTGATGGACGACGGGTCGCTGTTCGACATCTACACCTACGAGGCGCGCGCCGGCGAGCGCCTTCGCCTCACCATGACCTCGGGCGCGTTCGACGCCTTTCTGACCGTCGCGCGCATGAACGGCGACGAAGTGGAGCTGGTGGTGCGCGATGACGACAGCGGCGGCGGCACCAACTCGCGCGCCGAGTTCACCGTCGACCGCGACGGTCCGCTGTTCATCCTGGCCAATGCGCTGCGCGAGGGAATGGCGGGCAGCTACACCATCGCGCTGGAGGCGGCGGGCGGCAGCGAGCGCATTGCCCTGGGGCAGAACCGCGCCGGCACGCTCGCCCGCACGGACCCCATGCTGCCGGACAGCTCGTTCTATGACACCTACAGCTACCAGGGCCGCGCGGGCGAGCGCGTGCGCATCTCCATGACGTCCGGCGCGTTCGACACCTACCTGTCCATTGGCCAGGTGGTGGACGGCCGCTACCGTGAAGTGGCCAACAACGACGACGGCGACGGCACCAACTCGGTGCTGGACGTCACGCTGCCGCAGGCGGGCACGTACCAGATCCGCGCGAACTCGTTCCTCAAGGGCCAGACCGGCGCGTATACGCTGGCGGTGGGCACGGCCAGCGGCCCGGCGCCCCAGCCGCGTCCCAGCGAGGGCGGCGGCGTGATCCGCCCGCGTCCGCGCAACGAGCCCAGCCAGCCGGCCCGCCCCAACAGCGGCGGCGGCACCATCCGCCCGCGTCCCCGTCCCTGACGCGAATCGGAACTGGTAGATGAAAAACGGCCCCGGCGTACGTCACGCCGGGGCCGCTTTCGATCACTCCCATAGAAAACAGCAAGGGTACAGAGGGACAGAGAAACGACCAGAGATAGAGTGGGGTCGGTATCCTCTGTATCTCTGGCTTTTATCTATTCCTCTGACTGTACCCCAACATCTTTTCGGAATCTGTAGCCGCGCTTCCTCACCCGACGGGAGAGAGCAGCGCGCTCCACCACTCCTCTTCCTCGTCGATGCGGACGATGTGGAAGCCCGCCGCCTCCGCGTCGTGCATCACCGCGGGCGCCTCGGTGCGCAGGATGCCGCTGACGATCAGCCGCCCCCGCGGAGAGCCGCCCAGCGACGCGCGAAACGAGGGAAGGAGCGGGCGGATGATGCCGCTCAGGATGTTGGCCAGCAGCACGTCGAAGCGGCCCAGCTCCTCCAGCAGCGCCGGGTCCGCCATCGCCTCGATGATGCGGACGCGGTCCTCCACCCCGTTGCGCTCCAGGTTCTCGCGCGCGTTCAGGTTGGCGTCGGGATCGTACTCCACCGCGATCGCCTCCGCCGCGCCCAGCATGGCCGCGGTGATGGCCAGGATCGCGCTGCCGCTCCCCACGTCCAGCACGCGGTCGCCGGGGCGCAGCGCGTCGTCCAGCAGCCGCAGGCAGCCGCGCGTCGTCGCATGCTCCCCCGTGCCGAACGCCATCTGCGGGTCGATGTCGACCACCACCTGACCGGGCCGCGCCTCCCACTCCGTCCATGTGGGCTTTACGACGATGCGCTCCGTCACCTGGCGCGGCGCCAGCCCCTCGCGCCACTTGGCCGCCCAGTCCTCGTTGGCCTGCCAGCGCCACGAAATCTCCGGCGTCGCCGACGACGGAAGCTCCTCCTCCAGGGCCTCGCGCAGCTCCGCCACGTACGCATCGGGGTCGCGCGGCTCGGGAACGTAGGTCACCACGCCGCCGTCGGCCTCCTCCACCGCCCAGCTTCCCCGCCCCACAAGGACCTCTGCCGCCAGCGGAAGCAGCTCCGGGTCCGCCATCCGGATGGTGAGCACCATCCAGCGCTCCGGTTGCGCGCTCACGCGGCGAACGCGTCGCGCACGCGGCTCCAGAAGCCCTTGCCGCGCCGCGTTCCCGCCTGCGGAACGGGGTCTTCCAGCTCCGCCAGCTGCTGGAAGAGCGCTTCCTGCTCCGGCGAAAGCTCCGTGGGCGTCCACACGTGCACCCGCACCAGCTGGTCGCCGCGCCCACCGCCGCCCAGGTGCGGCAGCCCCTTGCCGCGCAGCGTGAACGTTTCGCCGCTCTGCACGCCGGAGGGAATGCGCACCTTCTCCTCGCCGTACACCGTCGGCACCTCCACCTCGCGCCCCAGCGCCGCGTGGCTAAAGGAAACGGGAAGGTCGTAGATCAGGTCGCTCCCCTCGCGGACAAAGCGCGCGTCCTCCTCCACCTCGATCACCACGATCACGTCGCCGCGGGGGCCGCCGCGCGGGCCCGCGTTGCCCACGCCGCGCATGGTCAGATAGTTGTCGCTGCTCACGCCGGCGGGGATGTCCACGTCCAGCGTGTGCTCGCCGCGCTGGCGCCCGTCGCCGTTGCACGTCTTGCACGGGTTCTTGATGATCTTGCCTTCGCCGCGGCAGGTGGGGCACACCGACGCGCTGACGAACTGGCCAAACACGCTGCGCTGCACCGTGCGCACCTGCCCCGCGCCCTGGCAGGTGTTGCAGGTGGTGGAGCCGCCTTCGTCGGGGCTTCCCGTGCCCTTGCAGGTGCCGCAGGGGTCCAGCGCGCGGATCAGTACCCGCTTGCGAACTCCCTCCGCCACCTCCTGCAGCGTGATGGGCACGCGGATCTGCAGATCCTTCCCCTTTTGCACCCCGCCGCGGCCGCCGCGCCCCCCGTCAAAGCCCCCGAAGCCAAAGTCGCGCATGAAGATGTTCAGCGCGTCCTCGAACCCGAAGCCGCCAAAGCCACCGCCCCCTCCCGCGCCTGCCCCGCCGCGCTTTACGCCGGCGTGGCCGTAGCGGTCGTACGCCGCGCGCTTGTCCGCGTCGCGCAGGATCTCGTACGCCTCGGTGGCCTCCTTGAACTTGTCCTCCGCATCCTTGTCCCCGCTGTTGCGGTCGGGATGGTACTGCAGGGCAAGCTTGCGGTACGCCTTCTTTATGGTTTCGCCGTCGGCGGCCTTCTCGACCCCGAGGACTTCGTAGTAGTCTCGCACGGTGCTCATCATGGCGCTTTCCGCATGTGTACGATCTTCTTCTGTCTCAACGGCTTCCTGAACGGCAACTGCGGGTTTGGGCGTGCCCCTCCGCTGCGCTCCGGGTCGAGCTGCGCGCGCCGTAGTCAACGATACAACTGTTGCCAACGGCGCCGAGCCCCCGGCGCTCACTGGCCTCGACGCGTTTCCTACACGCTGGTGCACGCGCGCCGGTGTCTCGGCCCTGCGGGCGCGCATCCCTCACGCAAAGCGCCTTCGGCGCTTTTCTCCCCTCTCCGCGAGGAACGAACGGGGAGGGGCCGGGGGAGGGGCACCGTTGGGCGCACTCCGCCGCCCGATTTCCGGCCGCTAGCCAACCCTGCGGCGCTCTCGAGCATCCATGCAGATACGCTCCCGCCTGGCCGCGGACGGATGCAACGTTCCCACGCGGGGCGCGTATCCCGAGCCATGGGGCGCATCCCGGCCGCGGAACCGGGAAGGCGGCGTAACCAGGTGTTCCGGACCGGTTTTCGCGCCGCGGCGCCGTATCCTCACGCCGAACGGCGTGCCGGGCAGCGAAAAAAAGGCCTTGACATCACCGGGACCCGACTTACTTTCGGGCCGAATGAGGATTGTGGCCGGCATCCCGTGTGACGGCCGCCAGTGGGCCCCCAGCAGTATCGCGTCTACCAAGGAGACTTCGGAATGCCCAACGTGATGGCTCACCCGGCGGTCGGTGAGGAGCTCGACCTGGAAGAGATCGTTGCCCGCTTCGGAGAGGAAGGCACCGAAGAAGCCGACTGGAGCGACGACGAGGGAGACGACTGGGGTGAGGACGAGGACCTCGAGGACGAGGACGATTGGGACGACGACGAGTGGGACGAGGACGACGATGATGACTGGGACGGCGATGACGACGACTGGGCCGAGGACGAAGAAGAAGTCTGACGCCGCGGTGTAGCACGCCGGGCCCGCACCGCACGGCCGCCGGAAACCGCCCCGGCGGCCGCCGCTTTTTGGAAAATCCGGGCCCGCCCCGCCGCGTGCAAACGAATGTGCGGACGGGGGGTTGACGCAGGGTGTGGAGTGGTTTATACTTCGTGCCTTGCCGCGAGCTACGGCTCGAACGGTTTTGATTGACAATCAGGGTGTTGGAAGATGTCTGTGTGGGCCTCGCACGAGGGTATACCTTCCCTCGTGCCGGCGCAGGCGCTCTCTCGGGGAGTGCCGGGTGCCAGGAGGATACAAAGGCAAATTTCCGGACGAACGGAACACGTTCGATCCAACAAGAGCTGTTTGAACTCATGGAGAGTTTGATCCTGGCTCAGGACGAACGCTGGCGGCGCGCTTAACACATGCAAGTCGTACGGAGTTGTCTCTTCGGGGACAGCTCAGTGGCGAACGGGTGCGTAACACGTGAGCAACCTGCCTGCCGGTGGGGGATAACCCGGGGAAACCCGGGCTAATACCGCATTCGCTCTTTCCTTCGATTGGGGGATTGAGGAAAGGTGCTGCAAGGCACTGCCGGCAGAGGGGCTCGCGGCGTATCAGGTAGTTGGTGGGGTAACGGCCTACCAAGCCTACGACGCGTAGCCGATCTGAGAGGATGATCGGCCACATTGGGACTGAGATACGGCCCAGACTCCTACGGGAGGCAGCAGTGGGGAATCTTGCGCAATGGGCGAAAGCCTGACGCAGCGACGCCGCGTGGGGGAGGAAGCTT
>NZ_JBMDXM010000013.1:0-76859 GCF_048594345.1 Longimicrobium sp. | reverse complement strand
GGCGCGCGGCGGGCGGGGTGTCGTGGCACGCGGGCGCCCACGCGCTGGTGGCGCTCGCGCGGGTCGCGCCTGAGCAGGCGCGGGCGCGGCTGGACGCGCTGGCGACGCACCCGGACTGGCACGTGCGCCTGTACGCCGCCCGCGCCGCCGCGGTGCTTGGCGACAGCGCCCGCCTGCGCACCTTTGCGCGCGACCGGGACGGCAACGTGCAGGAGTCGGCCATCGACGCGCTGGCCAAGCTGGAGGGCCATGGCGCGGACGACGTGTACCTGGCGGCGCTGCGCGGCGACCAGGCGCAGGCCGTCCGCGCCGCCGCCGTCGCGCTGAAGGGATCGCCCGCGCCCGGCCTGCGCGCCGCCGCCGATTCGGCGTTCGAGCGGTGGGTGCGCCGCGCGAACGAGTCGGAGCGCGACGTGCGCGTGGCGCTGCTCGAGACGGCCGGCCGCCCGGCGACGGACGACCGCCCGCCGCCGCCGCGGTTCGAGCTGCCGCGGGACGCCGTCGCGCTGGCGCTGGGCCACGACGTGCGCGTCCGCATGACCATGTCGCCGGAGGCCGGCGGCGGGTCGTTCGTGGTGCGGATGCGCGGCGACGTGGCGCCCATCATGGCGGCGCGCGTGCTCGCCCTGGTGCGCGCGGGCTACTACGACGGCGGCAACTGGCACCGCGTGGAGCCGGACTTCGTGATCCAGGGCGGGGGACCGGGCACCAACGAATACGTGGGCCACGCCAGCTACCTGCGCGACGAGTTGGGCACCGTCGCACACCCCCGCGGCACCGTGGCCATGAGCACGCGCGGCCACGACACCGGCGACGCGCAGTGGTTCATCAACCTCAAGGACAATCCCCGGCTGATGCGCGACTACACCGTCTTTGGCGAGGTGGTGGAGGGGATTGAAGTGGTCGACGGGATCATGGAAGGCGACATCGTCGCGTCCGCGCGCGTGGAGCCGGCGGCGCGCTGATGGCCCCGGTCGCGGGCGCTCCGTCAGGCCCCAGCGACTGTTGCCGAACCTCACCTGCTCCCAACGGGAGCACACTGTCATCCTGAGGGAGCGCACACCCGTAACTTTCATGACGACAGAAGCTTGCGCGCGACCGAAGGATCTCTGTCGGGTCGCGCGGGGCCCAGCCCTCGGGAGCCGTGCGGGTGCCTGCGTAGGGCAGACGAGATCCTTCGGTCGCGCGCAAGCGGTTGAGTGAATGTAAGTTGAGAAGGCGCGCTCCCTCAGGAAATCAACGCTTTGGATTCGGATTGAACAGCATCCTCTCACGTAATTCCGATCTGGTGAATTCGTGGGATGATCTCTCGCGACGGCAGCCCGTAAATGACCGCCATCGAAACCGCATTCACCCGCGCCGCGGGGATCGAGGTGCCGCTCATCTGCGGCGCCATGTACCCGTGCAGCAACCCGGAACTGGTGGCCGCGGTGTCGGAAGCGGGCGGAATGGGGATCATCCAGCCCATCTCGCTCACCTACGTGCACGGCCACGACTTTCGCGAAGGGCTGCGCTACATCCGCCGCCTCACCGCAAAGCCAGTGGGGGTGAACGTCATCCTGGAAAGCAGCTCCAGGGTGTACCTGGACCGCATGCGCCGGTACGTGGACACGTCGCTGGAGGAGGGGGTGCGCTTCTTTGTCTCGTCGCTGGGCAACCCGCGCTGGCTGTGCGACACCGTGCACGCGGCGGGCGGGCTTGTGTACCACGACGTGGTTTCGAGAAAGTGGGCGCTCAAGGCGCTGGAAGGCGGCGTGGACGGCCTGATTGCCGTGAACGACCGCGCCGGCGGGCATGCGGGGCACCTGTCGCCGCGGGCGCTGTTCGACGAGCTGTCCGGCCTGGGCGTGCCGCTGCTGCTGGCCGGCGGCGTGGGCGACGAGAAGGGCTTTGCGGACGCGCTGTGGATGGGGTACGCGGGCGTGCAGCTGGGCACGCGCTTTATCGCCACGGACGAGTGCACCGCGCCGGAGGCGTACAAGCAGGCGCTGGTCGCCGCGCGCGAGGAGGACGTGGTGCTGACGGAGCGCATTACGGGCGTGCCGCTGGCCGTGCTCAACACCCCGCACGTGCGGCGGATGGGCACCCGCGCCGGCCCCGTCGCGCGGTGGATGCTGCGCGGACGCCGCACCAAGCACTGGATGCGGATGATCTACTCGCTGCGCTCCCTGGTGCAGCTCAAGCGCTCGATGAAGCGGGAGAGTGCCGGAGCCAGCTCGGCGGACTACTGGCAGGCCGGCCGCAGCGTCGCCGGCATCCGCGCCACCGAGCCCGCGGGCGAGATCGTCCGCCGCTTTGCCCGCGCGGCCGAGCAGGGAGCGCGGCTCCCGGGCTGATCCGCGTCTACTCAAAAGATTGGTCTCACACGGAGTTAACGGAGTCAACGGAGTTTTCTCGTGCCGCGCGACGGACTTCATCCTCGCGCCGAAGCTTCACTCCGTTGACTCCGTTAACTCCGTGTGAGGATTAGTCTTTTGGCGGATACGAATGAATGTCTTCCGTACACCTGCCAGGAGTGCCCGCCCACCCGGAACGTGCTCGGCTGCTGACGGATGCGGACAGACTACGGATCACACGGAGGCGCGGATATCGCGGAGAAGGGCGAGGAGGCACGCGTCGTTGTCTCCCGTGCCTACTCGCGATGCTTTTGCGGATGATGCAGAGAACCCCTGGATTCAACCCCAACCGCTTGTCATCAGACGCGAACGATGCCGCGGAGTCCATTGGCATCGAACCCGGTCCCGCCGACGCCATCGCCGCGGGGACCTTCGCCTACGATCCCGCCGCGCCGCTGGAGCTGGGCCACTCGCTGGAATCCGTCAGGAACGGCGTGGAGACGCACGCCATAAGCTTCGCCAGCCCCAAAGGCGGCCGCGTGACGGGGCTGCTGCACGTGCCGCGGAGCGAAGGACGCAAGGCGGGGATCGTGAACATGCACGGCGCGCCGGGAAGCGCGCGGCGGGTGGCGGCCAGCTCCGTGGCGCTGGCGCGGCGCGGCGCCGTGGTGGTGTCCATCGACGCGCCGTTCACCCGCCGCGGCGGCGAAATGGCGACGTTTACCGAGGCCGACCGTGCCGAGCACGTGCAGCTGGTGATCGACCTGCAGCGCGCCGTGGACCTGCTGCTGGCCCGCCCCGACGTGGACCCCGCGCGCATCGCCTACGTGGGCGTCAGCTACGGCGGCGCCGTGGGGGCGATGTACGCCGCCGTGGACTCGCGCCCGGCTGCCTATGTGCTCGTTGTTCCCGACGGCGGGATGGTGTCGCACCATACCGGCGTGGACGGCTCGTTCAGGGGTCCGCTGCGGCGGATGCCGCCGGACGTGCGGGACCGCTGGCTGGCCGCCATGCGCCCGGTAGAGGGCATCGGCTACGTGGACCGGGTAACGCCGGGGAGCATCCTGTTTCAGAACGGGCGGCACGACCCGACCGTCCCCGCCGACAAGGCGGCGCTGCTGCACCGCGCCGCCGGCCCCTCCCATACGGTGCTGTGGTACGAGAGCCGCCACGGCCTTCCCCCGCAGGCACGCATCGACCGCTGGCAGTTTCTTGCCGAGCGCATTGGCACCGCCCCTCCCACGGACGCGGAGCGCGCCGCCGCCGCCAATCCGCCGCCGCCCCGGCCGCCGCGCATCAGGCCGCCCCGGCGCGTCTGAGAGTGTGTTTAAGAATCTGATCTTCAGACAACCCAGCGTTTGATTTCCTGAGGGAGCGCGCCTCCTCAACGTGAATCCACTCCGCCGCTGAGGAACGACGGAAGAACATCACGCGGAGGCGTTTTGGGCGTTCCCTCCGTGCCTCTTCTGTTTTCTCCGCGCCTCCGCGTGAAAATCGTTCCCCTCACTGCACATCGAAATCCGGGAGATGGTATAAGGGTTACTCGCGGATCGAACCCAAGAGAACGCCTCACACGGAGTCAGCGGGGTTGTCTCCATCCACTGACTCCGGCACCCGCTATCCGGCGTTGCCGCGCCCGGCACCGGTCGTGATGCCAGCCGATGATTTTGTCCGCGCCCGATCGCGCGGAGTGTGGAGCGCTTCCATGGCCACGGCGCAGAGCACCGCCCAGCAGAACCCCACGATGTATCCCGCGATGACGTCCGACGGGTAGTGGACCCCCAGGTACAGCCGGGAGAGGCCGATCAGCAGCACGGCGGTGCCCGCGATCAGCACGGCGGCGACGCTCGCCCCGCGGTGGCTGGCCAGCCGGTGAACGGTGTACGCGAGCAGGGCCAGCAGCACCATCGACAGGGTGGCGTGGCCGGAGGGAAAGGACGATGAATGGGCGTACTCCGCGCGCCACGCGAACAACTGGGGGCGCGGGCGGTCGAATGCCAGCTTGAGGAGCGGATAGATTACCCACGCGCCCCCCACGCCGGCCGTAAGAAGCGCCGCGTACGGGCGGTGTCCCGCCAGCCAGAGAAAGGTCGCCGCCACCACGCAGATGGCGGCCACGACCAGCCCGTTCCCCAGCGCGGTAACCTGCAGGGCGGCCAGGTCCAGCGTGGGGCTGGCGCGGCGGTTCATCCACAGCAGCACCCCCTCGTCGAAGCGGATCGTCCTTCCCGCCATCACGCCCGCGGTCAGGCCGAACAGCGCCGCCATCGCCAGCAGCGCCAGGACAACGCCGCCGGTCAGCAACCCCCCCGCCATCGCATAAAAAGCCTGCACGCCGTGCCGGACCCGTGTCACCAGCATGACCGGCGCGGCCCGCCCGCCTCCCCACGCGCCGCTCCTCAGCCGTGGACCCTCCCGCACGTCCGCCATCAGCGCGTGCTCCCGGGGCGCGCGAGGACCCGGACCGTTCCATCGGCCCCGGGATGAAGGGCGTACGCGGCGCTCTGCCACCCGCCAGGCAGTGGGTCGGCGTACATCACACGTCGCGCATCTGCCCGTAGCGCAGGGCCGTTCCAGGAATGAGTCACGCGGAGCCGTGGGGGAGCGGAGTACGAGGACCGCGGTCGCGGGCATCGGGCTCTCCAGTCGTTGCTCCCAGACGGAGTGGCGGAGGAAAGTGTTGAAGACGGACGGATCCGAATGGCTGAACCAGAGAGGTGGGATCTCCGCCGGCGGCGCCACACCGGCGCCGGCGTCCCCATACGGAAGGGCCGGCTCCGAAATCCGGAGCCGGCCCCTGTCATATCCTCACAATCAACGTGAGCTGAAACGACCTAAGCCTTTGCGGGCTTTAGCGATTCGATTTCCCGCTTCACACGCTCGCACATCTCCAGCTTCTGCGTGCGGTGCATGAAGGCGCTGTCGAAGCCCATCATGGTGATGTTCACCAGCTCGTCCCAGGTAAAGTCCAGGTACTGGTGTGCGCGCCAGTACTCCTCGGTTACCGTGGTGGCGCTCATCAGCCGGTTGTCGGTGTTCAGGCTCAGGATCAGGCCCTCGTCGTAGTACATGCGCAGCGGGTGCTTCTCAAAGCTTTCCACGGCGCGCGTCTGCACGTTGCTGGTCAGGCAGATCTCGATGGGGATGCGGAAGTCGTTCATGTACCGCATCAGGTCCGGGTCCTCGAACAGCCGCGTGCCGTGGCCGATGCGGTTGGCCTGGCAGTAGTGCAGCGCCTGGTGGATGCTCTCCGCCCCGTACGCCTCGCCGGCGTGGATGGTGGCGGCCATGTTCTTGTTGATGACGGTGTAGAACGCGTCCTTGTGCTTTTTGGCCGGGTAGTTGTACTCCGCGCCCGCCAGGTCGAACGCCACCACGCCGCGGTCCTTGTACGCCACGGTAAGGTCCGCCAGGTCGCGCGAGGTGGCCGGCTCCATGTTGCGGATGCCGCAGATGATGATAGCCGTCTCGATGCCGAAGTCCGCCTTGGCCCGCGCCAGCCCGCGCAGCGGCGCGTCCACCGTCTCCGTCAGCGGCAGGCCGCCCTGGCTGTTGAGGATGGGCGAGTAGCGGATCTCGGCGTAGCGCACGTTCTCCGCAGCCAGATCTTCGGCCAGCTCGTAGGCAATGCGCTCCAGCGAGTCGGCCGTCTGCATTACCGAAAGGGTGATGGCAAAGCGGTCCAGGTACTCCACCAGGTTGCGCGCGTCCTTCACGTGCATGTAGTCGCGCAGCGTCTCCGGGTCGGCGGCCGGCATTTTTACGCCGTATTCGGCCGCCAGCTCCAGCATGGTTTCCGGCCGCAGGCTGCCGTCCAGGTGCACGTGCAACTCGGCCTTGGGCAGCCGGTGAAGGAGCTCGCGGGTAACTTCCATCGCCATGGTCTTCCGTCCTGTCGCTGATTGCTTTGGTGCGGCCCGGTTCCGGGATAAACGCGCAGGCGGGTGCACCACCGGTGCACCCGCCTGTCGCAGAGGCCGTCGTTCTTCGTTGCTCCGGTGGGATATTGTACCGCGTCGCCCGCCTTTGCGCCACCTTCGCCACCGATTCACGGGCAGCGTACGAGGCTCGATAAGCGCGGGATCGGACAGCCCGTCACCACGGATCGTGGAGCGGGTGGATGGTCTTCAAGATCGCGCATCAGGTGGTGCAATCCACCCGCTACCGTGCGCTCCGGAGATCATCCACCGATCTGCATCCCTCTCCAAAAAAAATTCTCATGGCCCCCTGCCGCATTCCATCTGCTTCCCGTTTCCGACGCTCTCACAAAAGATCCTGCCTCGCCGGCATCCTCCACCCGCACCCGACACTTGGGAACCCGGCTTCAGAGCGCGAGAGCGGAGGAAGCGGCACGAGCAAACTCTGCTGACTCTGGTAACTCTGCGTGAGACCATTCTTTCCATGGATTCCACACGCTCGTGGAGGAAACGGCACGAGAAAACTCCGTTAACTCCGTTGACTCCGTGTGAGGCCCAATCCGTTGCGAAACCGGAAGAAACGTGAGTGCCCGGCATCCACATACGGACGCCGGGCACACCCTCACACCCTCACACCCTCACACCCACACCCTCACACCCTCACACCCTCACACCCCGACACGATCAGATCAGAATCCCCACCACGCACGCCGTCATGAAGTTCGCCAGCGTGCCGGCGATCATGGCGCGCAGGCCCAGGCGGCTCAGGTCCGCGCGGCGCTCGGGGGCCATGCCGCCGATGCCGCCGATCTGGATGGCGATGGAGCTGAAGTTGGCGAAGCCGCACAGCGCGTAGGTGGCAAGCACCACCGAGCGGGGATCCAGCCCGGCGCCCTCCTGCAGCATGCTGCCCAGGTGCGCGTACGCCACGAACTCGTTCAGCGCCGTCTTTTCGCCCAGCAGCGTGCCCACCGCCAGCGCGTCCTGCGCCGGTACGCCCATCAGCCAGGCAAACGGGGCGCACACCCATCCCAGGATCTTCTGGATCGTCAGCTCCAGCCCGAAAAGGCCGGCCGTGCCGCTCAGGATGCCGTTCAGCAGGGCCACCAGCGCGATGAACGCGATCAGCATGGCGCCCACGTTCAGCGCCAGGCTAAGCCCCTCGCTGGCGCCGCGCGCCGCCGCGTCGATCACGTTGGCGTCCACCTTTTCCATCTTGATCTTTACGCTTCCCCGGGTGACGGGCTCCTCCGTCTCGGGGTACATGATCTTGCTGATGGCGATGCACGCCGGCGCCGACATTACCGAGGCGCTGATCAGGTGGCCGGCGATGTCCGGGAAGTAGGCCACCAGAAAGCCCACGTACGCCGCCAGCACCCCGCCCGCCACCGTGCCGAACCCGCCCACCATCACGCAGTGCAGCTCGCTCTTCGTCATGGTGCCGATGAACGGCTTTACCAGCAGCGGCGCCTCCGTCTGCCCCAGGAAAATGTTGCCGGCGGTGGAAAGGCTCTCCGCGCCGCTGATCTTCATCGTCCGCATCATCACCCAGGCAAAGCCCTTCACCACCGCCTGCATGACGCCCAGGTAGTACAGAAGCGTCATGAGCGACGAGAAGAAGATGATCGTCGGCAGCACGTTGAACGCGAAGAAGCCGCCCGCCGCTGCCCACCCCGTCGTCTGGCCGATCGGCTCCATCGGCGGAAAGCCGGTGGCGCCGGGGCCGGTGGGGATGTTGTTGAACACCAGGTTCCCGAAGATGAACTTGGCGCCCTCCACCGTATAGCCGATGAGCGCGTTGAAGACGTTGTTGGCTCCGTCGAAGAACGCCTTGCCCCACGGCGTCATCAGGATGAGGACGGCGAAGATGAACTGCAGCGCCACTCCCCACGCCACCAGCTTCCAGTCCACCGCGCGCTTGTGTACGCTGAGCGCCCACGCGATCCCGATGAAGACGATCAGCCCCAGCAGGCTGATGGCCTTCTGGATCGGCGTGCCGCGCGTCTCCTGCCGGGCCTGGGCCGCCACCTCACCGGCGTTGGCGGGCTGCGAATCCGCCGCGATGCCGCTTTGCGGGTTCTGCAGCGCCCGCTCCGCCGCTTCGGGCGATGCGATCGGCGCGGCGGCGTCGCCCGGCTGCGCGGCGCTGGTGCCCGGGGGCGCCGGCTCGGCCGGGTTGGCGGCCTGCGGCGCGCCGGCGGCCGGCTGCGGCGCGGTGGTCTCCGGCTGCTGCGCGCTGGCGTACATCCCCGCGCCCAGCAGCAGCGCGGTCACCAGCCACAGGGGAAGCATCCACCTGAGCCGGTTCTTCTTTTTGGGGGCAGGTGCCATCGGAGGTCGCCCGGTGCGGAGCGGGAAGGGAAGGATGATCCGCGGGCGGGTGATCAGCCCCCGCCCGGCAGCACGGCGTGTACGGAATGCCGGTATTCTACCGGCGAGTGCGAAAGTGCGAAAGTGCGGGAGCGCGAAAGTGAACCCCACCCGCGCGACGCGTTTCGGCCCCTACCACTGCAGCCGCGCCGCCTCGTCCCTGGGCAGCTGCACGCCCGCGCGCTTGGCGGCCACCAGCCGGGGCCGGTCGAACACCTTGATCAGCAGCAGTCCGGCCACAAAACCGCCGATGTGCGCCCACACGGCCACGCCGCCTTCTTCGCCCATTCCCGGCGTCTCGAACGCCTGCCACAGCTGCAGCACGAACCAGAGCAGGAGAAAGTACACCGCGCGGATGCGGGGAAAGAAGATCGGGGGAAAGAAAGTGCGCACCTTCGCATGGGGATACAGAAGGATGTACGCGCCCATGATGCCGCTGATGGCGCCGCTGGCCCCCACCATGGGCAGCTCGCTGGCCGGCGAGAACCCGATGTGCGCGAACGTCGCGGCCAGCCCGCAGACCAGGTAAAAGACCAGGAAGCGAACGTGGCCCATGGAGTCTTCGATGTTGTTCCCGAAGGTCCACAGGAACAGCATGTTGCCCAGGATGTGCCCCCATCCGCCGTGCATGAACATCGACGTGAGCAGGGCGCTCCACCCCAGGTCGGTAACGCGGCACGCCCCCGTGATCTCGCACGGCTGCGCGCCGAACACCACCACCGACGCCTCCAGCTGCTGAAAGTCAGCCCCCGCCCCCTGGACGTAGAACCAGAGAAAGAAGTTCGTCGCGATCAGCAGCACGGTCATCCACGGCGTGAGCTCCGTGGGGTTCTCGTCGTTCAGGGGGATCAAGGCGCCTCGTGGTCGATACTGTCGGGGATGGGACCGGCTGTGGAGATGGTACGCAAAAACGGGTGCAGAGGTTCGGCCGGGGCCCGGTGGGGCGGGGGATGATGGAGGAAAAGGCATCGAGCTGCGTCCGCGCGGTGCCCCTCCCCCGGCCCCTCCCCGTTCGTTCCTCACGGAGAGGGGAGAAGTCGATCCCGTTTCCAAAAGGTGCGTCGCACCTCCCTCCCCCGCGCAGTTTGCGGGGGAGGGCAGGGGAGGGGGGCGCCCACCATCCCGCGCCCTCCCGTCCGAAGCTCACCGAATCCAGCCTATTCCCTATTCCCTATTCCCTTATTCCCTGCCGCCCTTGTCCAGCTCCGCGCGGAAGCGCTGCACCTGCTGCCGGTCGCCCACCACCAGCAGCGTATCGCCCGCCTGCATCACGTCGCCGGGGCCGGGGTTGGGAAAGGGCCGGCCGCCGCGCAGGATGGCGATCACGCTGGCGCCGGTGCGCTCGCGGATGGCGGACGCCTGGATGGTGCGCCCGGCCAGCGGCGACCCCGCATCCAGGCGCACCCACTCCACCGACAGCTGCCCCAGCACCATCTCCATCGACTCCGCCACGGCGGGCTGAAAGTAGGCGCCGCCCAGGATGGCGCCCAGCATCCGCGCCTCCGCGTCCTCCAGCCGCACCGCGCTGGAGGGAAAGTCCTCGCGGTCGCGGAAGAGGTAGATCTCGCGGTGGCCCGTGTTGTGGATGACGATCGTCATCCGCTCCCCCTCGTTGGTCGTCAGGGCGAACTTCTTTCCCACGCCGGGAAGGTCGTGCTCCTTGACCTGCATGGATATGCCTTTCGTTTCCAGGATTCGGAATGCGATCGGGTTCAGCGCGCCGGCGGACCGCCCGCCGGCGCGCCGCGAACGGCGCCGGCCAGGCGGAACAGGGCGCGCGAGATGGAGTGCGACTGGCGGGTGAGCACGGGGCCCAGGATGGCCAGTATGAGCACGTACAGCGCGGCGAAGGGCTGCAGCACCTGCATCAATCCCCCCGCCGCGGCCAGGCTGGCCACCACGATGCTGAACTCTCCGCGCGACACCACGGTGAGCCCCACGTTGGCCGAGCCCGCCGGCGACAGCCCGGCCGAGCGTCCGGCCAGCATCCCCGCCGCGAAGTTTCCGACGAGCGTGAGCGCCACCGCCCCCAGGGTGATCCACACGGCGCCGCCCAGCGCGAACGGGTCGATGCTCAGCCCGAAGCCGAAAAAGAACAGCGCGCCAAAGAAGTCGCGGAAGGGCACGATCAGGTGCTCGATGCGCGCCTGGTGCTCCGTTTCGGCCAGCACCAGCCCCAGCAGCAGCGCGCCGATGGCCTCGGCCACGTGCAGGGTTTCGCCCGCGCCCGCCACCAGCAGCAGCGCCGCGCTCACCACCAGCAGCAGCACCTCGCCGCTGTTGATGCGCAGCGCGCGGTTCAGCCACGGCACCGCCAGGCGGCCCACGCCCAGCACGCCCAGCATGAACGCCAGCGCCACCGCCGCGGAAAGCAGCACGCCGCCCACGGTGGTGGATTCGCTCAGCACCAGGCCGCTCACCACCGACAGGTACACGGCCAGGAACACGTCCTCGAACATGATGATCCCCAGGATCATCTCCGTCTCGGGGTTGGCCGTGCGGCGCAGGTCCACCAGCACCTTGGCCACGATGGCGCTGGACGAGATGGTGGTGATCCCCGCGGCCACCAGCGTTTCCTTGAGCGGCCAGCCCAGCAGGGCGGGGTACAGCAGCCCCAGGGTGAAGTTGATGCCGATGTAGATGCTGCCGCCCACCGCGATGGAGCGCCCCGAGCGCACCAGCCGCCCCACCGAGAACTCCAGTCCCAGGTAGAACAGCAGAAACAGCACGCCCAGCCGCCCCATGAACTCGATGATGGGCGCGCTTTCCACAAACCGCAGGTCCAGCATGCCAAAGTGGGGCGTGTGGGGCCCCACCAGCATCCCCGCCACGATCAGGAACGGGGCGGTGGAGAACTTCAGCTTCCAGCTCAGCAGCGCCGCGCCCGCCACCAGGGCGAGCGCCAGCCCCACTTCGAAAACCATGTGGTCCATGTGCCGGACACCTTGCGCGTGAAAGGGGATAGGACGCGCGCGTGCCCGTCCCGGCGGGTGGCCGGGACGGGCACGCGGCTCACGCGGGGTTGTCCGGATCCGCGGGTGGGGCGGGCGTTTCCGCCTCCGGCCGCGAGGCGGCCGAGTAGCGGGCCATCACCGAGGGCCGGCTGGCCCAGAACACCAGCGCCACGGCGCCGATCACCAGAACGCCCATCGCGACGCTCACCGCGTCGCCGTCCAGGCGCGGGCCACCCTGGGCCAGCGCGATCATGTGTACGAGCATGGGAAATCCTCCCCGTTTGAAACGGTGTGCGTAAATGCACGGGCAGGCGAGCGCCGGAACACCCGATCCTACGCGGGGGTCCGGTTCCGATTGCCGTGCGTGCGTTGGAAATGCCGGCGGAGAGGCCGGCGTGCGCGATTTACGCGGAGGCGGGGGGAGGAACGCCGTTGGAGTACGAAGAAAGGGTGCCGTCGCGGGCAGCGGCCAGGCGCCGGGCCATGCCCAGCGAGCGCATGCCGCAGTCCCGTGCGCCGATGGCCCGGCGGACGGCCGACCGTGCCGCGAAGGAGGTGTCGTGCGACGGGTCCGTGCCGGCGGCGACGCGGGGCGGCGTGCCGGTGCCGCGCGACGGCCGGTCCAGCAGAAGCCCGCCGCCCCGCAGCAGCACCCACGCGGCGGCGGGCATGGGATGCGCCGCCTTTTCGGTCCGGTGCTGCCGCTGCTCCATGGCCGCGCGCAGACCCGCATCCCGCGCCGCGCCCGCGCCGCTGCCCACGCAGGCCAATGCCAGCGCGCAGGCGAGAGCGGCGAACAGGGTGCGGAGCGTGTTCTTCACCGGCCCGGGGTCACGGGGTGGATGTGCCTTGGTTCAGGCCCATACGCACGGAGCACCGTTCGGTTCCGCCGGGTGCAACCGGCCGCGCGCGGCGGACGGGCGGATGCATGGCCGCCGCGGACCAGGTCGGGACGCGGCGCACGGATGGGCTGCGTCCGCGGGGGTGCCCCTCCCCGCTCGTGCCTCGCGGAGAGGGGAGAACTTCGATCCCGCTACAAGAAGGTGCGTCACACCTCCCTCCCCCGCGCAGTTTGCGGGGGAGGGCCGGGGAGGGGGGCGGCCCACCCTCTCGCTCCATTCTGCCCCAAATCACTCCAGACCCGGCCCAACACCCACCTCCCCCGGCAGTTACGGGGGAGGTGGGCGCGTGGTGCGCGCCCGGAGGGGGCGCGGCGGGTCGCGCGGATCGCTACGGGTTACGCGGGCGCTGCTGCGTGCTGCCGCCGTGGGCCTCGCCGCCGGGGGCGGTGGTGGGGCGCTGCTCCACCGCCGCGCGCTCGGCGAGCGCGGCGGGGACGATCTCCCAGTTCTGGCGAAACACGTCGGCGGGGCGCAGGGTGCCGCGGCGGCGGATCTCCTCGATCAGCAGGTCGCGGATCCCCTCGCCTCGGTCGTACACCACCGGCGCGCCCAGCAGCATGGAAAATCCGCCGCTGCCGCTTGCCCGGTAGTTGTTGATGGCGATGGTAAAGCTGTCCGCCGGCGTTACCGCGCGGCCGTTGCGCTCCAGGCGGGTGAGCCGCTGGCCTACCGGTCGCGTGAGGTCCAGCGTGTAGTCCACCCCGCTCACCACGTCGTAGTTGTAGCCGGGGACGGCGGGATTCGTCAGCGTTCCGCAGGCGGAGCCGGGGCAGGGAAGGTAGTACTCCGCGCTCTTTTCCAGGTACGCGCGCAGTTGCGCGCCGCTGATGCGGATGGCCTTGAGGGTGTTGTCGTACACGTACAGCCCCGCCACGTCGGCCACCGTCACCGGCCCCCGGGGGATGCGCGACGTCAGCGAGAACGCGGAGGCGGCGGACAGCTCGGCGCCCGTCACCCGCGTCTGCACGTCGTTGATCAGGTCCAGGATCGGCGTGTCGCGCGTCCGGGACAGCGCGGACGTCCACTCCGCCTCGCTAGTGCCGATCACCTGCGCCACGTACGCCCTGGTCCGCTCATGCGCCTGGGCCAGCTCCGCCTCCAGCCGCGGCGACGTGCTTCCCGGCGCCGGCCGCAGGATGCGCCCGCGTTTGGACGCGATCGCCCAGCGGCTGCCGTCGAAGCGCAGGTCCAGCTCCGCCACGGCCAGCGAGGTGCCCCAGTTCTTGGCCTGCTGCACCAGGACGCCGTTGATGGTGGTGTCCACCACCTCGCGGTGCGTGTGCCCCATGAAGATCACATCGATCCCCGGGATCTCGCGCGCCATGGCCGACGACGCGTTTTCCGTGGGTACGCCCGTGGCCGCGGTGTCGTAGCTGCTCCCTTCAAGCCCGCTGTGCGCGGCGACCATCACGATGTCGGCCCCTCGCGCGCGCATCTCGGCCACGACGGGGCGCACGCTGCTGACGATCTCGCGAAAGTCCAGGCGTCCCTGCACGTTGTCGCGGTCCCAGATCAGGACCCCCGGCGGCGTGACGGAGGTGATTCCGATGCGCACCTTTCGCCCGCCCACCGTCCGCTCTACCAGCGTGTACGCCGGGTACGCGTGGTCCGTCGTCCCCGCGTCGAAGATGTTGGCGCTGAGGAAGGGAAAGTTGGCGCCGGCGGCGGCCTGCTCCAGGTGCTGGATGCCGTAGTTGAACTCGTGGTTGCCGATGGCGGCGGCGTCGTATCCCACCAGGTTCATGGCGTGCACCAGGGGATGCTGCTCGCGCGCCAGCAGCTCGCGATGCACAAAGTCCATCGCGTTCCCCTGCAGCAGGTCGCCCGATTCTACCAGCACCGTGCGCTGGGGATGGGCGGCGCGCACACTGTCGATCAGCGGCACCAGCGCGGCCAGGCCGTTGTCGGTGCGCTGGCCGGTGTAGTAGTCGTAGGGGAGCACCCAGCCGTGAAGGTCGGTGGTCCCCATCAGCACCAGCCGCCCCTCCGTCGCCACCGCGGGCGCCGGGGTGGGATCCGTCCGGGGCGCGCCGGCGCACCCGGCCAGCGCGGCCAGGGCCAGCGCCGCCGTCCATCGTCGCAAAGCAGGCATCTCGCTCGTCATCCGGTTTTTCAGGTGGGCCGCTGGTACACGGCGCCTCCCACGCAGGTCCGCACGTTCCGAACCGGGCGGTGTGCCCCCTCCCCCGGCCCCTCCCCGTTCGTTCCTCACGGAGAGGGGAGAAGTCGATCCCGCTTCGACCGCCTCCGGAGCGCACCGCACTCGCCGCCCACACCACCCCTCCCCCGAAGTTGGGGGAGGGGTCGACGGCCGTTGCGAGGAACGAGCAAAAGGCCCGTCGGGGGAGAGGGCCTGTCGCAGCGGGTGAGCTTCGAAGTACATCGAACTGGCGCCGGACGGAGTGCCCCTTCCCCGGCCCCGCCCCCGGCCCCTCCCCGTTCGTTCCTCACGGAGAGGGGAGAACCGCGGTGATGGATGGCTTGTAGCGCGAAACAGGCCGTATTATTCGTTGTCGGGACTCACCTCCTTCGCGATTTCCTCAGGATTCCAGCCATGATCCTCCCGATCCGATTGCTGATCGTGCCGTTCTGCCTCTGCGCGGGCGTGCAGGCTGCGGCGGCGCAGAAGATGGCCTATCACGGCATCGCCTGGCACATGCCGGTGGCGGGCGTGCGGACGCCGGTGGAGGCGCTGGGGTTCACCTTCAGCTCGGAGGTGGACCAGGGGGACCACGAGTTCAACCGGGCGGATGGCGCGCGGCTTCGCGCGGAGGTGCGGGAGGGGCGGCTGGTGGGGTTCACGCTGATCGATCCGGCGCGCGGCAATTCTGTGCAGGAGCGCTTCAACGTGCTGGCGGATTCGCTGCAGGCGGAGCTGGGCGCCCCGGACGAGATGGGCGCAGAAGGGCAGCCGCCGGCGCGGGTGTGGGAGGCGGGGCTCTCGTCGGTGCGCGTGGAGATTTCGCGCGCGGCGGGGGAGCGGCGGGTGCAGGTGGCGTGGCGCGGCCCGGGCTGGTACGACGAGATGGACCGCCGCGCCTCGCGCCCGCCGCTGCCGGCCGGGTTCACCACCGTGAGCCTTACGCCGTTCGTCCGGATCGCGGTCGACACTACCGTTCGCGTCCCGCGCGCGGCGGGGGCCATGCGGGGCCGTGTCCGCATCGAATATTTTCAGCCGGTTACGCCTTCGGTGGAGGGCGTCGCGCAGGATCCGCTGGACGCGGTGGAGTACGAGATGGATTTCGACTGCGCCGGCCGCCGTACACGCCTGATCAGCCGGACAACGTTCCTGGACGGCAGCCGGCAGGCCAGCAACCGGCCGCAGAATCAGCCGTGGACGGCGGTGCGCCAGCCGGACAGCCACTACGCGCGCGGGCTGGACGCCGTCTGCCGGGCGGCGAGGGCGGTGCGGTAGGGGTACGAAGTACGGAGTACGAGGGTACGGGGGTACGAGGGTACGAGGGTACGAGGGTACGAGGGTACGAGGGTACGAGGGTACGAGGGTACGAGGGTACGAGAGTATGAGGGCGTGCGCTCTCCCTCGTACCCTCGTACCGTACTCCGTACTTTCGTACTCTCGTACTTCCCCGCTACGTTCCTTCCCGCCGCGCGGGACCGTGCCTTGCACCGAACCCGGCGAACGCAGCGAATCCATCATCGAACCCCATGCCGAACCGTCCGGCTTTTCTGATGCCCTCGCGGATGAACCGCATTCTTCTCGCGCTCGCGCTGGCGGTCGTGTGCCTGGCGCCGCGCACAGCCGCCGCGCAGAACGACAGCACTCCGCGCCCGTTCGAGGTGCGCGGCGATACGCTGATGCCCAGCGTCCCCGACAGCCTGCTCCCCATTTCGCCGCGCAGCGCGTTCCTGCGCTCGCTGGTGCTGCCGGGGTGGGGGCAGTCCGAGCTGGGCGCCCCGGGACGCGGCGGCGTGTACTTCATGCTCGAGGCGGGGAGCCTGTGGATGGTCCTGAAGACCAACCAGAAGCTGGGCGAGGCCCGGCGGCTGGAAACCATCGCCCGTGAGACGGGGGAGATCGGCCCCACGACCAAGCTTCCGCTGGTCCGCGACCGCGAGAACCAGCGGGAGGACTGGATCACGCTGTCCATCTTCTGGCTCTTTTTTTCCGGCGCGGATGCGTTTGTCGCCGCGCACCTGCAGGACTTTGACGTGCACGTGAACGCGGTGCCGCGCCCCGGCGGCGGCACCGAGCTGCGCGCCACCGTGCCCGTAGGCCCGTGACGGCACCCGTAGGCGTGTTCGACAGCGGCGTGGGCGGGCTTAGCGTGGCCCGCGAGATCCGCCGCGCCCTCCCCGCCGAGCACCTGCTGTACGTGGCCGACACCGCGTACGTCCCGTATGGCGACCGCGGCGACCAAGAGGTGCGCGCACGGACGCTGGCCATCGGCGAGTGGATTCAGGCGCAGGGCGCCAAGGTGCTGGTCGTGGCCTGCAACACGGCGTCCGGCGCGGCGCTGGAGGCGCTGCGCGAGACGCTCACCATCCCCGTCATCGGCCTGGAGCCGGCGCTCAAGCCCGCCGTCCGCCAGACGCGCAACGGCCGTGTGGGGGTGATGGCGACCAGCGGCACCCTGCGCTCCGCCCGCTTTCAGCGGCTGGTGGACAACTACGCGGACGGCGTGCAGGTGGTCCGCGATCCGTGCCCCGGCCTGGCGGACCTGGTGGAGGACGGGCTGCTGGCGGGGCCGGAGCTGGCGCGGCGGATGGAGGCGTATGCGGCGCCGCTGCGCGAGGCCGGTGTGGACACGGTGGTGCTAGGCTGCACGCACTACGTCTTTGTCCGCGACGCCATCCGCGACGCGCTGGGGCCGGAGGTGCAGCTGCTGGACAGCGGCGAGGCCATCGCCCGGCGCACCCGGCAGATCCTGGAAGAGTGCGGCGCGCTCGCGGAGGGCGGCCTCGGCACCATGCGCATACTCACCACCGGCGACCCCGCCGAGGTGACGACGATCGTCCACCGCCTCTGGGGCGCCGTCCAGGACGTGGAGCGGCTGGAGGTGTGAAGGACCCTCACCCGGGGCCCTCACCCGCTCGCTTGGGCTCGCACCCTCTCCCGCAAGCGGGAGAGGGGATAAACGTCGCAAATACCTTCGGCGCCTTTCCGCGGGTCGGCGCTTTCGACACACTCCAACCAACCGGCCGCGCAGGCCTTTGCTGACCCGAGCAGGTGAAGCCCCGTCCGGCGAGTGTAACGAGCCGAGACGGGGCTTATCGCTTTCCCAGCAGCGGATTTATCCGCTCATCCCTCACCGCCATCCTCACCGCCATCCTCGCCCCACTCACCCCTCCCATCGGCTTATCCCACGTCAGGCATTCCCCGACTACGCGGCGGGGTGCTATTCTCCATCTTACCTCCGCACAAAGGGATAACACGGGCGAGAGCCCCTGGATGCGGACGGAAGAATGAACGCACACGTCGCCACCATGCCGGCTCACAAGGATCCCGCGGAAGCGTCGGTCGGGCGGGGGACCACGCTGTACCTGCGCGCGCTGCGCCTGCGCTGCCCGCACTGCGGCGAAGGGCACATCAAGGGCTCGTGGATGAAGATGAAGCGCAACTGCCCCGTCTGCGGCCTGCGTACCGAGCGCGGCGAGGAAGACTTCTTTCTGGGCGCCATGATGTTCAACCTGGTGCTGGCGGAGTTCCTGGTGGTGCTGGCCGTGGTGGGCGCGACCATCGCCCTGTGGCCGGACGTGCCGTGGAACGTGCTCACCTGGGTAAGCCTTGGGCTGGCCATGATCGCGCCGTTCCTGTTCTACCCGTTCGGGCACGCCATCTGGCTGGCGTCCGACATCCTCATCCGCCCCGTGAGCGGGGAGGAGATGGAGTGGCACCGCACCCACGGCCCCGACGAGCACCGCAAGCACCGCGACCGCTGAGAACATCACACGGAGTACGTGGGGGAAACGGACGGAGGCGCGGAGAGCGATCGTCGTTCTCCGCGCCTCGCTCTTTACCTCTGCCGCCTCCGCGTGCAATCTTCTCTCGTTCCCCAATGGTGAAACCCGGCCCGCGAGCCCGCCGTACGCCGGCTGGCGCACCCCCCGCGCCCCCGACACCCGCACTACCATCGACCGATGATCCGTTCTTCCACGCTGCGCCGGCTTGCCGTACTGCCAGCGTTTCTGCTGCCCGTCGCCGCGCCCGCCGTCCACGCCCAGGCCCCCGCGCCCGCCGTGGCCCAGGCGCGCGCCATCGTCGTCGATCCCGCGCTGGCGGGGATCGATTCCATGCTGGCCGCGCTGTACCCCGCGGCGGAGCCCGGCGCCGCCATCCTGGTCGCGCGCGACGGGCAGGTGCTCATGCGCAAGGCGTACGGCTCCGCCAGCGTGGAGCTGGGCGTGCCGCTGCGGCCGGAGCACGTGTTCCGCCTGGGCTCCATCACCAAGCAGTTCACCGCCGTCGCCGTGCTGATGCTGGTCGACGAGGGCAAGGTGTCGCTGGACGACGAGGTCACCCGCTTTTTTCCGGACTACCCCACGCACGGGCGCCGCATCACCGTGGAGCACCTGCTCACGCACACCTCCGGCATCCAGAGCTACACGGGGATGCCGACGTACGTGGCCGGGATGCGCCGCGACCTGACGACGGACGAGCTGATCGCCCTGTTCCGTGACCAGCCGATGGAGTTCGCGCCGGGCGAGCGGTGGAACTACAACAACTCGGGGTACGCGCTGCTGGGCGGCATCATCGAAAAGGTGTCGGGGATGTCGTACGCCGACTTCATCCGCACGCGCATCTTTGAGCCGCTGGGGATGCGCAACAGCTACTACGAAACGGCCAACGCCATCGTCCCCGGCCGCGTGTCGGGCTACGACCGCACGCCGGAGGGGATCCGCGCGGCCAACTACCTGAGCATGACGCAGCCGTACGCGGCCGGCTCGCTCATCAGCACGGTGGATGACCAGCTGGTGTGGCAGCGCGCCGTGGCCGAGGGGCGGATGCTGAAGCCGGAGACGTGGCACCGCGCCTTTAGCCCGTACCGGCTGAGCGGCGGGCTTAACGCGGGATACGGCTACGGCTGGTTCGTGGGCGAGGCGGCGGGCCGGCCCAGCATCGAGCACGGCGGCGACATCAACGGCTTTTCCAGCAACGGCCTGTGGATTCCGTCGGAGCGCCTGCACGTGATCGTGCTGAGCAACCGCGAGCGTGAGGGCGAGCGCAACCCCGACGACATCTCGCGGCAGATCGCCACCCGCGTCCTGGGCGCACCCGCGGCACCCGCTCCCTTTGCCGTCACCGTTGATGCGCTGCGGGAGTACGCGGGCGTGTACCGGATCAGCGAGACGGAGAACCGGCTGATCATCATCGATGGCGGAAAGATCTACGGCCAGCGCGGCCGCAACCCGCGCCAGGAGATGACGCCCACCGGGCGCGACGAGTTCGTGTTCGCCTCCGGCACCCGCGCGCGCTTCGTGCGCGGCGGAGACGGAAAGATTACGGGGATGGTGGTACGGGGGCGGATCGGGCCGGAGGAGATGGCCCCGCGCACCGCCGAGTCGGCGGAGGCGGTGCTGGCCGCCGCGAGCGCGACGGTCACGGTGCCGGTGGAGACCCTGCGGCGCTACGTGGGCGTGTACGAGCTGGCGCCCGGCTTCGAGGTCACGGTGCGCCTGGACGGCGACGTGCTGCGGGCGACGCCCACCAACCAGCCGGAGACGGCGCTGGTGCCGGAGAGCGACACGCGCTTCTTTGTGCGCGAGGCCAACGCCACGGTGGTGTTCGAGACGGACGCGTTCGGCGCCGCCACGCGCCTGATCCTGCACCAGGGCGGCCGCCAGCTCCCCGCGCCGAAGATCCGGTAGGCCTCACCCCGGCTCGTTCCTCGCCTTCCCCTCTCCCACAAACTGCGTGGGAGAGGGGATTGTTGTCACGACGACCCGCGGGTTCGTTTCCGCCGATTGTCGGCGGGCGAAAATCATCCAGGCGCGCAGGCCCCCGCCTACCGGAGCAGGTGAAGCCCCGTTTGGCGAGCGCAAGCGAGCCGAGACGGGGCTTATGGCCTTTCCAGCCGCGGCTTTAGCCGCCCTTGCCGGGCCGTGACGCCCATGGTGCCGTGCCGGTGCGCTCCCCAGTGTGGGACTTGGGCATCACCCCTTCACCCGTTCACCCCATCACCTTCACCCCTCCCACCGCCGCAGCTCCGGCGCGCCGCCGCCGACCGGGAGCACCACGTAATCGAAGGTGCTCAGCCAGTCGCCGGAGTTCACGTAGAACCGGCCGGGCTCCACCTCCGTCACCGACGCCAGGTGGGCGTGGCCGGTGAAGATCAGGTCGATGCCGGGATCGGCACGCATCTGCTCCAGCGCCCACGCCTGGATGAACGCCGCCCGCCCGCGCGCCGCCACGTCGCCCGTATCCGCCTTGTGCTCGGTGGTGCTGGCCATCAGCGCGATGCGCCGGCCCAGGTCCGGGTGCAGCGTGCGGAACGCGCCCACGGTCACCGGGTTGCGGATCATCTTCTTGAGCGCGCGATACTTCAGGTCGCCGCGCCCCACGCCGTCGCCGTGCGCCACCAGGGTGCGGCGCCCGCCCAGCGTCATCTCCACGGGCCCGTCCAGCAGCTGGATGCCGATGGTGTCGCGCAGGAACGGCCCCGCCCACGCGTCGTGGTTGCCGCCCACGAAGGCGATGGGCACCCCCGCCTCTACCACGTCGCGCAGTTTGGCCAGCACGCGGTAGTGCTCGGCCAGGATCACGTGGCGGTACTCGAACCAGAAGTCGAACAGGTCGCCGTTGATCAACAGGAACGACGCCTCCCCGGCCACGTGGTCCAGGAAACGGCGAAACGCGCGCTCCGTCGCTTCCGGAACGGCGCCCAGGTGAATGTCGGATACAACGTAGACGGGCTTGGTGTCCATGGGGCGGGGAAGCTACCCGGCGCCCGTGGCTGAAACAAGCGCGCACTCGATCCGTTTTCCAACGATGCCCGCCGCGCGGCCGCTCACCCGCGGCCCAATTCGTCGCCGGAAGGATTCACCCGCCGCCCGCGCGTCATCATCCGCATCACCCCGGGATTCGCCGCGGATGCACGCGGGCGACCCCGGGCCTGCCGCACCCGTTTGACTCCCCCCGCGCCGCCGGGTAGAATCGTCCCCGGTTCCCGTACTTTCGTACCCTCGTACTTTCGTACCTTCGCACCCGATGCCGTCCGACGCGCTACCGAGCCCCTCGTCCACCGTCGAGTTCCGCACGCGCTACGCGGAAACGGACCAGATGGGCATCATCCACCACGCCAACTACCTGGCCTGGTGCGAGATCGGCCGCACGGACCTTATCCGCCGCCTGTACAAATCGTACGCGGAGGTGGAAAAGGACGGCGTGCTGCTGGCGGTGACGGAGGTCGCGCTGCGCTACCACGCCTCCGCCCGCTACGACGACCTGGTGCGCGTAACGACCACGGTGGATGACGTGCGTTCGCGCGCCGTTGGCTTTTCGTACCTGATCGAGCGGGTGGAGGCGGACGGATCCACCACGCGCCTGGTGACCGCGCGCACCGGGCTTACGCCCATCGACCGCTCCGGCCGGCCGCAAAAGCTGCCCGCCGACGTGCTGGCCGCCTTTCGCGCCGCATCCCCGCAACCGGCATGACGATGAACGCAGTCCGCCTGGCCGCCGCCGCGCTCCTTCTTGCCGCCTGCGCCCCCGCCGCCCCGTCGTCGTCCCCGTCGCCCGTGGGCAGCGTGTCGCACGCGGGACTGCTGCGGCTGGCGGACCGCCGCGAGCTGGACGAGCCGTACCTGCGCGCGGCCCTGGCGCACCGCAATCCGGCCATCGCGCGCCGCGCCGCGTTCGTGCTGGCGAACCTGCGCCGCGCCGAGGGCGTCGCCCTGCTGGGGCCGGCGCTGGCGCACGCGGACACCTCCGTGGCCGCCGCCGCCGCCTTTGCCCTGGGCCAGATCGCCGACACCACCGCGGTGCCGCTGCTGGTCCCCTACGCCGACCCCGCCCGCGCCGCCACGGCGCCGACGGTGGGGACCGAAGTGGCGTACGCGCTAGGGAAGATCCGCCATCCGCAGGCGCGCGCGGCGCTGGAGGACCTGCTGCGTACGCTGGATGACGAGGGGATCGGCAACAACCTCGTCACCGCGGCGGCGCTGCTTTCCATCTGGCGGCAGGGGCGGCCGGTGCCGGTGAGCGTCATCGAGCCCTGGCTGCGCCACGCGGACCCGGGGATCCGCTGGCGCGCCGCGTATGCGCTCGCCCGCCGCCCGGAGCCCGCGACCGCCGCCGCCCTCTTCACCGTCATCGCCGATCCGGATCCGCTCGTCCGCTCGTTCGCGGTCCGCGCGATCACCGGGCCCATGGTGGACTCGGCCGGCGTGGAGAAGCAGCACGCGCAGGACTTTCTCACCTTCCTGGCGACGGGCGACCCCACGCAGATCGTCCGCATCAACGCCCTGCGCACCCTGGGCACCTACCCGGGCGAGCGGTCCGTGCGGATGTTCATGGACAACATTCCCACGCAGGACGATCCGTACCTGGTGATCGCCGCGCTGGAGGGGATGCAGCGGATGGGGACGGATGCGGCGCCCGCCGTGCCGCTGCTGCGGGAGATGGTGGCGGATGCGCGCCGCCCCGTCTTCGTCCGCCAGACCGCGCTCGCCACGCTGACGATCATCGACCCCGCGGCCGCCGTCGCCGCCGCGGCTCCCCTCGCGCGCGACCCGGAATGGCGCCTGCGCGCCTCCGCGGCGCGGGCGGTCGCGCACGCACGACCCCTTCCGCTGGGGGATCTCACGGCCGTGCTCCGCGATCCGGACGGGCGCGTGGCGTCCGCCGCCCTCGAGGAGGCCGTCACCGTCGCGGGCGACTCCGCCATCGGCACGATCCGCGAGCTGCTGCTGGCCGGCCTGGCGCACCGGGACGTGATCGCGCGCACCAACGCGCTGGGCGGGCTGGTCACGCTGGCGGATCCCGTCACGCTTCCCGTGATCCTGGACGCGTACGAGCGCGCCCAGGCGGACTCGCTGAACGACGCCGCGCTGGCCGCCATCGGCGCCGTGGACGCGATCGCGAAGAAGGATCCCGCCGCGGCCCGGACGTTCGCCGCGCGCTTCCCCCGCTCCGGCGACTACCTGGTGCGCCAGCGGGTCGACGCGCTGTTCGGCGACTCCATCCCCAATCCGTGGGGCGAGCCGCTGCCGATCGAGGCGGAGCTGACGATGCGGGACTACGCGCGCATCGCCGCCGCGTCGCGCGCGCGGCCTCGTCCGCGCGTGGTGATCGAAACCAATCGCGGCGAGATGGAGCTGGAATTGTTCGCCGACGACGCACCGCTGACGGTCCGCAGCTTCCTGTCGCTGGCGCGGAGCGGATTCTTCGACGGGCAGGAGTGGCCGCGGGTGGTGCCCAACTTCGTCATCCAGGGCGGCGATCCGCGGGGGGACACTTCCGGCGGTCCGGGGTATGCCATCCGCGACGAGATCAATCGCCACCTGTACCTGCGGGGCAGCCTGGGGATGGCGCTCTCCGGCCCGGACACGGGGGGGAGCCAGTGGTTCGTCACCCATTCCCCCCAGCCGCACCTGGACGGCACCTACACGGTGTTCGGCCACGTGGTGCGGGGGATGGAGGTGGCGGACACCATTCTGCCGGGCGACCGCATCATCCGCATTCGGGAGGTCCGTTGAAGTTTTTTGCGACGCTGATCATCGCCGGCGCGCTGGCGGCCTGCACGCCGCCCCCGGCGCCGGCCACCGGGCCCGCGCCGGAGCCGGGCTCCACCGCGCAGCCGGGACAGCCCGCGCCCTCCGCGCAGGACATGCAGACCCTCGCGGCCGACGCGCGGCGCGCCACCGTGCCCGACGCGCCGCGGCAGGTGAACTTTGGCTGGGAGCTGGACGAGGCGGGCGCGCGCTTTCAGGGCCGCGGCGTGGCGCGCTACGAGGCGCCGCGGCGCTCGCGGCTGGACCTGTTTGGCCCGCGGGGCGAAACGTACCTGGCGGCCGCGCTGGTGGACGGCGAGCCGCGCGTGCCCCCGGGGCTGATGGGGCGCTTTCAGCTTCCGTCCCCCGCGCTGCTGTGGGGCGCCGTGGGCGTGATCGAGCCGCCGGCGGGCGCGCGCCTGCTGGAGGCGTCCAACCGCGGCGCCGTGACCACGCTGCGCTACCAGGCGGGGGACGACGTCATCGAGTACCGCGCGGAGGGCGGCCGGCTGCAGTCCGTGCGCCGCCGCCGCGGGAGCGCCGTGGCGGAGTCCATCGACCTGACGTACAACGACCAGGGGCTGTCCCGCGCGCAGTACCGCGACTGGGCCGCCTATCGCTCGCTCAACCTGACCATCGAGTCATCCACCGATGTCCTGCAGTTTCCTGAAGATACCTGGCGCCCGGCGGGCACGTAGCCTGGCCGGCGCCCTGCTGGCGCTGTCGATGCTGGCGGGGTGCATGTACAGCTTCACCGGCGGGGGCCTTCCCAGCCACGTGGACCGCGTGTACATCCAGCCGTTCGAGAACGAAACGCCGTACCAGAACCTGACCTCCGACCTGCTGCGCGAAATGCAGGACCGGCTGCCGGGAAGCCTGGGCGTGCGCCTGTCCGCGGAGCAGACGGCGGACGCCGTGGTCCGCGGCACCATCCGCTCCGCGGAGGAGCAGACCACCAACTTCGACCCCCAGCCTGACGCCACGGGGCGCATTCAGCGGCTGGAGGCGCGCGTGCAGGTGAGCTTCGACGCCGAGATCTTTGACGTGCGCAACGACAAGGTGCTGTGGCGGGGGAGCGGCCTTACCGCCATCGGCAACTTTGAGCCGGGGCGCGAGGACGTGGACGACGGGCGCAAGAAGGCGCTGGAGCTGGTGGTGCAGAAGATCGTGGAGGGAGCGCAGTCGCAGTGGTGAGGATGGATACGCTGCGCATCGCCTCGCGCGGCAGCGAGCTGGCGCTCTGGCAGTCGCGCACCGTGCAGGCCGCCCTGACGGCCGCCGATCCCGCGCTGCAGGTGGAGATCGACGTCATCAAGACCACGGGCGACAACATCCAGGACGTCCCCCTGGCCAAGATCGGCGACAAGGGGCTGTTCACCAAGGAGCTGGACGCCGCGCTGCTCTCCGGCGCGGCGGACCTGGCCGTCCACTCGCTCAAGGACGTCCCCACGCGCCTGCCGGACGGGCTTACCCTCGCCGCCGTCACGTCGCGCGAGGACCCGCGCGACGTGGTGATCCTCCCGCCCGGGGGACGCGGCGGGCTGTACTACCTCAAGTCCGGCGCGAAAGTGGGCACCAGCTCGCTGCGCCGCCGCGCGCAGCTGCAGGCGCTGCGGCCGGACCTGGACATCACCGACCTGCGCGGCAACCTGAACACCCGGCTGGCCAAGCTGGATGCCGGCGCGTACGACGCCATCATCCTCGCCGCGGCCGGCGTGCTGCGCCTGGGCTGGGCGGAGCGGATCGGACAGTACCTGGACGCGCCGGCGTGGCTTCCGGCGGTGGGCCAGGGCGCGCTGGCCGTGGTCGCGCGCGCCGACCGGCCCGACGTCATCGACCGCCTGCATCCGCTGCACGATCCGCACGCCGCCGCCTGCACCGTGGCGGAGCGCGCCCTGCTGCGGGCGCTGGAGGGCGGCTGCCAGGTGCCGATCGGCGCGCTGGCCACGGTGGACGCGGACGGGGTGATCGCGCTGCACGGGCTGGTGGCGGCGCTGGACGGCCGCCGCATCCTGCGCGTGCAGGAGGTGGGTTCGATGCACGAGGCAGAGGACGTGGGCCGGCGCGCGGCGGACGCGCTGATGGCCAGGGGGGCGGGGGAGATCCTGGCCTCCATCCGCGCCTCGCTCTCGCCCCAGCCCGCCGCGCCGTGAAGCCGCCCGTCCATCCCTCGGACAAAATCCTGTCGCGGGACCAGGTGCTGCACCGCTTTGGCGGGGCGCGGTGCGGGCGCGTCGTCTTCACCAACGGCGTGTTCGACCTGCTGCACCGCGGACACGTGGAGTATCTCTGCGCCGCCCGCGCCCTGGGTGACGCGCTGGTGGTCGCGGTCAACACCGACGCGTCCACGCGGCGGCTGGGAAAGGGGAGCGACCGGCCGGTGAACGGCGAGGCGGACCGCGCCTACGTGCTGGCCGGCCTGGCCTGCGTGGACGGCGTAACGCTGTTCGACGAAGACACGCCGCGCGACCTGATTGCCGCGCTGCTGCCGGACGTGCTGGTGAAGGGCGGGGATTACACCGTGGACACCGTGGCCGGCGCCCGGGAGGTGATGGCGGCCGGCGGGCGCGTGGAGATCATCCCGCTCACGCCGGGGCGATCGACCACGTCCATTCTGGAACGAGCGAGGAGGGGAGGGGAGGATGGCTGAGGGGTCGATGGAGACGGTCCGCGCCGACGGCCGCGCGCCCGGCGAGCTGCGCCCGGTGACGCTGGAGCGCGGCGTAGGCCTGTACGCCGAGGGTTCGTGCCTGATCACCGCCGGGCGGACGAAGGTGCTGTGCACGGCGTCGGTGGAGCAGGGGGTGCCGTCCTGGCGCAAGGGGCGCGGCCAGGGGTGGGTGACGGCGGAGTACGGCATGCTGCCGCGCGCGACGGACACCCGCAACAAGCGCGAGCGCAAGGAGGTGGGCGGGCGCACGCAGGAAATCCAGCGCCTGATCGGCCGGTCGCTGCGCGCCTGCGTGGACTTTGCCGCCATGGGCGAGTGGCAGATCACCATCGACTGCGACGTGCTGCAGGCGGACGGCGGCACCCGCACCGCCTCCATCACCGGCGGCGCGGTGGCGCTGTACGATGCCTGCGCCTGGCTGCAGCAGCGCGCGGGGCTTTCCGCCTCGCCCTTTCGCCAGTTCGTGGGGGCGATCAGCGGCGGCATCGTGGACGGGCAGGTGGTGCTGGACCTTGACTACGCCGAGGACAAGCGCGCCGAGGTGGACCTGAACGTGGTCGCGCGCGAGGGCGGGGGCTTGATCGAGGTGCAGGGCACCGGGGAGCACGGTGATTTTACGCCGGAGCAGCTGACGGCGCTGGTGGGCTTGAGCGCCGGCGCCATCCGCGAGCTGAATGCCCGGCAGCGCGCCGCCGTGGGCGGATGACGCGGCTGGTGGTCGCCACCCGCAACGCGGGCAAGGTGCGGGAGATCCATGAGATGCTGGCCGGTGTCGGTGGATACGAGGTCGTGGGCCTGGCTGACCTGGCCATCCCCGAGTCGCCGGCGGAAGACGACATCGAGGCGTACGAGACGTTCGAGGAGAACGCGCTGGCGAAGGCGCGCTACTTCGCCGCAAAGACGGGCGAGCTGGCGCTGGCGGACGATTCCGGCCTGTGCGTCGACGCGCTCGGTGGCGCGCCCGGCGTCCGCTCCCGCCGCTTTGCCCCCGTGGACGAGGCGCGCGGCGAGCGGCAGGACGCGGCCAACAACCGCTACCTGCTCGCGCTTCTGGCGGACGTCCCCGATGAGCGCCGCACCGCGCGCTACGTCTGCGCCGCGGCGGCCGCGTGGCCGGACGGACGCGAGCTGGTGCGCACCGGTACCTGCGGCGGCGCCATCCTGCGCGAGCCCCGCGGCACCGGCGGCTTCGGCTACGATCCGCTCTTCTACCTGGAGACCGAGGGGCAGACATTCGGCGAGCTGCCGCCGGATCGCAAGAACGCCCTCAGCCATCGCGGCAAGGCCGTGCGCGCGCTGCTGCAGGCGCTGGGGGAGGGCTGACGAGCCACCGATCTTCCTCAGCCCACAGGTTGTGGTGCGCGTGGTTTTTTACAACCACAGCGCCGGCGGAACCTGGGATGACGCTGGCAGTCAACGCTCCAGTCATACCGGTTTCCATGATTCGTCGTGCACTCGGAGTTGTACTGCCGGGCTCACGCGGAGACGCGGAGGGCGCGGAGACGCGGAGAAACGCTACGCTTCTTCGCGCCTCCGCGTGGAATTTCGTGAAGGCGTGACTGCACAGCGAATGGAAGTCGCAGAAACGGTATCAGGGTTGGCAACGTCGTTCTGAGCAGGCCGCCAACATCCCCGCAGGGGTTGACGAAAAGGGCGCGGTTGTCTACGTTTTTCTGCTCCGATCGGGGTGTGGCGCAGCCCGGTAGCGCGCCTGCTTTGGGAGCAGGAGGTCCTCGGTTCGAATCCGGGCGCCCCGACTGAGCAGAACAGGGACAGGCGCCAGTAGCTCAGCTGGATAGAGCAACGGCCTTCTAAGCCGTAGGTCGCTGGTTCGAGTCCAGCCTGGCGCGTGGAGGCTAAACCCCCGCGGTTGCTGCAGATGCAGCGCCCGCGGGGGTTTCAGCATTCAGGACCCTTCCCCCCATTTCCGTTGACGCAGGAGCGGCCGCCGCGCTTCTCTCTCCGCGCCCGGGAGGAGATCGTGGGACTGGACGGGCGTGAGGCACGCATCTCGGCGGAAAGCGTGATGGCGCCTGAGGCGCGGTCCGGACCGCAAAGCTCTGCCATGTCGCCTACACCTCCGGCAGCACGGGACTTTCAGGGGGGGTAGCCCTGCAGCACACGGGCGTTTACAATTATATTCACTGGCGCGTACCGGTGTGCGGACGTGGGGGCGGGGTCCGATGTGGAACGCCGGTTCTACCCCCATGGCGATAGACCTGACGGTCACCAGCCGCTTTCCCGTTTTCGTCGGCCGGGGGTTCGCCTGCTCCCGGACGCGTTGCGCGTTGAAGCGCTCGCGTTGTCGCGTAAGGAGCGAACGGGCTTCGGGCTCATCCAGATTACCCCGATCCAGGCTCATCTCGATCACCCCGATTCACGTGGCCCCGCAGGACCTGCCATTCGCTGGTGATCCGCGCCGACTTCCTTTCCGTCGAACCCACCGCATCCTGGCGGCAGCACGCGCCGGGGGTGCGGCTTGATGAACGAGTACGGGCCCACCGGCTCCAACGATCCAACGTACCGCACGAGGAGAGCAGATGAAAGGTGACCTGGAGCTGGACGCTCCGTCCGCCGCCGCGCCCGGAGAGCTCCGGCTTCCCCCCGTGGCCGCCCACGTCCCCGCCGGGGGGCGCAGGCACCTTCTGTCCATCCTGGACCTGTCGCCCGAGGAGGTTGTCTACCTTTGCCGCCGCGCGCTGGCCATCAAACGCGCCGGGAGCGCCCCGCAGACGCTCAAGGGGCGCACCGTGGGCGTCTACTTCCGCAAGACGTCCACGCGCACCCGCGCCGGCTTCATGGTGGGCGCCGGGCGGCTGGGGGCGACGACGGTCTACTTTGGCCCCAACGAGCTGCAGACCACCACCGGCGAGACGACCGGGGACACGGCCCGTACGCTGGCCGGCTACCTGGACGTGCTGGTGATGCGGACCAACGAGAGCGTGGAGGAGATGCAGGTCTACGCCTCGCACCCGTCCATGTCCGTGGTGAACGCGCTCAGCTCGGAAGAGCACCCCACGCAGGCGCTGACGGACCTGACCAGCATCCTGGAGCACTTCGGGCGGCTGGAGGGCGTCTCCGTCCTGTACTGCGGCGAGGGGAACAAGACGGCGGCCGCCCTGGCGCTGGCCATGAGCCGCGTTCCGGGGATGCGCCTGACTCTGGCCACGCCGGACGGCTACGGGCTGGATGCCGAGGTGCTGGCCACGGCGCAGTCGCTGGCCGCGGTGCACGGGGCGACGATCGAGGAGACGCATGACATCGAGGGGGTGCAGGCCGGCTACGACGTGGTCTACACCAGCCGCTGGCAGGAGATGGGCGTCAGCAAGGCCGATCCGGAGTGGAAGACGCACTTTCATCCGTTCCGGGTGACGCAGGCGCTGATGGACCGCGTGGGCAATCCGGACGCCGTCTTCATGCACGACCTTCCCGCCGTGCGCGCCGAGGACGTGGACGACGAGGTGCTGGATGGGCCGCGCAGCCTTGCCTGGGTGCAGGCGCAGCACAAGATGTTCAGCGCCATGGCGGTGGTGGAGTGGTGCGGCGCGGGCGTGCAGGACGAAGGCTGATCGCGCGCCGCGGTGTCGGCCGCCACTGGCCGTCGCTGCGCACCACGCTTCCGTTAGACTGTCGGGTTGGCAGAGGGATTCGGTGCGGCAGGGTGCCATGCGAATTTTTTTGGAGAGGCGTGTATCCACGCCGATGCTTCCGAAAGCGCGCCGCACCCCGCCCCCCGGACCACCCGTGGCGCGATCTGGCGAACCTTCCGCTCGCGCCCTGACTGCCGGAGACGCGGCTGATCGTGACGGTCCGCGGCCGTGGGCGCGGGAGGCCGGCCGTCAACGAAGCGGGCGCGCATCGGGCGTCGGCTGATCGCGCCGCCCCGTGACGGGGGGAAGTCCGGGCGGAAACGGAGATCCACCGTGTAACGCAGCCCGATGGCTGCACGGCGGCGGAACTGGTGGGCAAGTCAATCAGGCCACCGCGAGGACAGGCGTCGCGGATCCGGGCGAGTTGGTGATGGGGTGGAGGCCCGGCTCCCTTGCGGAACGCCGCGGAAATGCGGGAACACCTTTGGCGACGGTCATGATACAGGAAGCCGTACCGCTCCTCGACATCCCCGGGAGCATCGTCAGGCGCGGGCGCGCCGCGCCCGCTCTGACGCTCTTTCCGCCCGCCGCGGAGCCGTGCCGCGTGGGGCGCGGCGAGGTGCACGCGCACCACGGCGAGATCATCCAGGGGCTCTTCCACACCTCTGACGGGACGCTGGAGCACGGGCTGGTCACGCTGCCGTGCAGTCTCTTCAACGCGCGCGCCCGCTTTCGCCCGCTGCGCGGAGGCCCGCTGACGGTGGAGCCCGGCGACCGCTCCCGCGCCCGTTTGGCCGCGCGGCTGACGCTGGACGCACTGGGACGCACCGGGTGGGGGGGCTCGCTGCGCCTGGAGAGCGACGTCCCCCTGCGCTGGGGGTGCGGCTCGTCGACCACGGACGTGCTGGCCACCATCCGCGCCGTGGCCGACGCCTTTGGAGCCGTGCTGGAGCCGGCGTGGATCGCGCGGCTTTCCGTGGCCTCCGAAACCGCGTCGGACTCGCTGATGTACGGGGCCGACCGGGCCGTGCTCTTTGCCCAGCGCCGCGGAAGCGTGCTGCTGGACCTGGGCGGACCCCTTCCCGCGGTGCGGGTGCTGGGCGTGAACACCGAGGGAATGCACGGCGTGGAAACGCTCGCCCTTGCGCCCATGCCGTACTCGGCGTGGGAGGTGGAGGCCTTCCGGACCATCCTGGGGCTGCTGCGCCGGGCCGTGGAGGAGCAGGACCCCGCGCTGCTGGGCCGGGTGGCGACCGCCAGCACCATCATCACCCAGCGACACCGCCCCAAGCGGTGCATGCCCCAGCTGCTGCGGATCGCGAAGGAAAGCGGCGCCCTGGGAGTGCAGGTGGCGCACAGCGGGACCGTGGCCGGGCTTATCTTCGAGCCCGGCGCTGCGGAGCGCATGGAGCAGGCCCGCGCCGCGATTGGAGTGCTGGGGCTGCAGAACTGGGAATTTTCTACCGACTTCGCCTCGCGGCGGGAGGGAGTTTCGTGAGCGGTACGCTGATCAACGCAAACATGGTGGATGCCATCGCGCTGCCGCGCGTGGTGTGGCTGCGCCCCAACCTCATCGGCCTGGCCTTTCCGCTGATGAAGCTGCTTCCCGCCCGCTTCATCATCCGCAAGGCGCTGGAAAGCGGCGAGCTTACGCCGGGCGGGCTGATCGCCGAGACCACCAGCGGCACCTTTGGCCTGGCGCTGGCCATGGTGGCGCGGCTGGGCGGCCATCGGCTCACGCTGGTGAGCGACCCGGCCATCGACGCCCCCCTCAAGCGGCGGCTGGAAGACCTGGGCGCCACCGTCCACATCGTAGAAAAGGCGGGCGCCTCCGGCGGCTACCAGACGGCCCGGCTTCAGGTGCTGGAGCGGGTGCTGGAAGAAAACCCCGGCTCGTTCTGCCCGCGGCAGTACGACAACCCCAACAACCCGGGAAGCTACGCCCCCTGCGCCGAGCTGCTGGCGCACGCCACCGGCGGCATCGACTGCCTGATCGGTACCGTGGGCTCCGGCGGCTCCGTGTGCGGCACCTCGTCGTACCTGCGGCTGCTCTTTCCCGAGCTGCAGGTGATCGGCGTGGATGCGCACCGCAGCGTGATCTTTGGGCAGAGCGACGCGGGGAGCGGGCGGCTGCTGCGCGGGCTGGGCAACAGCCTGATGCCGCCCAACGTGGACCACACGGCGTTCGACCTGGTGCACTGGGTGGGCGCGGCCGAGGCGTTTCGCGCCACCCGCGAGCTGCACCAGCGCCACGCCATCTTCTGCGGCCCCACCAGCGGCGCCGCGTTCCTGGTGGCGGACTGGTGGGCGCGCAACAACCCCGACGCACTGGGCGCGGTCATCTTTCCGGACGAGGGCTACCGCTACCAGGACACCATCTATGACGACGCGTGGCTGGAGGAGAAGAACGCGCGTCTGGACGTGCTTCCCGACGGCCCGGTGGAGTGGGACCGCCCGCACGACGGCGACGACCCGTGGGCGTTCTATCGCTGGGGCCGCCGCTCGTTCGACGAGGTGATGGGCGCGGAGGCCGGCCGCCTGGAGCCGGTCGCGTGACGCGCGCGGGCAACGGCGGCGGGGCGCTGCTCTTCATCGAAAGCAACACCAGCGGGACGGGGCGCCTCTTCGTCCACACGGCCCGGGAGCTGGGCTTTGCCCCCGTGCTGATCACGGCGAAGCCGGAGAAGTACGCCTACCTGTCCCAGGCCGGGGCGCCGGAGACCATCGTGGTGCCGCGGGTGGACGAGGACGCGCTGGATGCGCTGATCCGGGAACGGTTCGACGGCGGGGCGGGGGTGGCGGGCATCACCTCCAGCTCCGAGTACTTTATCGCCACGGCGGCGGCGCTGGCGGCGCGCTTTGGCCTGCCGGGCCCGGACGCGGCGTCCGTCCGCGCGGCGCGCGACAAGTCGCACCAGCGCCGGGCGACGGCCGCCGCGGGGATCGCGGCGCCCGCCTTTCGCGTGGCCGCCTCGGCGGCGGAAGCCGTCGCCGCCGCGCGCGAGATCGGCTTTCCCGTGGTGGTGAAGCCGGTGGACGGCAGCGGCAGCATGGGCGTGCGCGCCTGCGCCGGCGAGCGCGAGGTAGAAGAGCACGCCGCGCCGCTGTTCGCGGCGGGCGGGGCGGAGACGCGGCTGCTGGTGGAGGGGTTCGTCGAGGGGCACGAGTTTTCGGTGGAGGTGTTCTCGGGCCGCGTGATCGGCATCACCCGCAAGCACCTGGGACGCCCGCCCTACTTTGTGGAGGCCGGGCACGACTACCCGGCGGCGGAATCGCCCGAGATCGAGCGGACGCTGACGGACGCCGTGGTCCGGGCGACGGAGGTGCTGGGGCTGGGCTGGGGCCCGCTGCACTGGGAGATGCGGATCACGGCGGATGGCCGGGCGGTGCCCATGGAGGTGAACCCACGGCTGGCCGGCGGCTTTATCCCCGAGCTGGTGCGCCACGCGCAGGGGATCGACCTGATCCGCGAAACCCTGCGCCTGGTGGTGGGCCAGGCGCCGCAACCCGCCGCCGCGCGCCACCGGTACGCGTCCATCCGCTTTCTGTTCGCGCCCGCGGCGGGGCGGCTGGAGGCGGTGGAGGGGCTGGACGAGGCGCGGGCGCGGGAGGGCGTGGTGGACGTGTCGCTGTACCGTCCCGTCGGCTCCGAGCTGACCATCGAGGGCGACTTTCGCGACCGCATTGGCCACGTGGTCGCCTGCACGGACGAATCGGAGGCCGCCTGCACGGCGGCGGAAGGGGCACGGGGGGCGATCCGCATCGTCGTCGCCGCGCCCGAATCCGCGGACGACGCGGCGCTGGTGGGCGCGGGGGAGGGGGCGGCGTGACGGAAGACACCGGCCGCATCCGCAAGACCCTGGACCGGCGCGCCCGGCGGATCGTCTTTGGCGACAACGCGGACCGTGGCATCGACCAGGAGCTTCCCTCCAACGTGCAGGTGGACCGGGCGCACGTGGTGATGCTGGTGGAGCGGGGACTGCTTCCCCGCGCGTCGGGGCGGCGCCTGCTGGCCGCCATCGACGAGCTGTCGGCGGGGGGGTACGGGCCGCTGCGGGGGCGCGAGGCGCCGCGCGGGCTTTATCTGCTCTACGAGGGGTGGCTGGCGGAGACGCTGGGCGAGGAGGTGGGCGGGGCCATCCACCTGGGCCGCTCGCGCAACGACATCAACGCCACGGTGCTGCGCCTGCGCCTGCGGCCGGTTTACCACCGCCTGGTGCGCGAGGTGCTGCGCCTGGTGGCGGTGCTGGTGCGCCGCGCGGAGCGGTACGCCGCGGTGACGATGCCCATCTACACGCATTATCAGGCGGCGCTTCCGGTTACCTACGGCCACTACCTGGCCGGGGTGGCGGTGGCCCTGCTGCGCGACCTGGAGGGGATCGAGGCGGCCGCCGCCGGGCTGGACCGCTGCCCCCTGGGCGCCGGCGCGGCGGGGGGAACCACGGTGCCCATCGACACCGGGCGCACGGCGGAACTGCTGGGATTTTCCGCGGGCGTGCTGCACTCCATCGACGCGGTGGCCTCGCGCGACCTGGCGCTGCGCCTGCTGGCGGCGGCGGCGGTGCTGGGGGTTACGCTCAGCCGGCTGGCGAGCGACCTGCAGCTGTGGAGCACGGCCGAGTTCGACCTGGTCCGCTTTCCCGACGAGCTGGTGGGCTCCAGCTCCATGATGCCGCAGAAGCGCAACGCCTTTCTGCTGGAGCACCTGCAGGGGCGGGGCGGGGCGGCGCTGGGTGCCTTTACCGCCGCCGCCACGGCCATGCACGCCACCCCGTTCAGCAACTCGGTGGCCGTGGGCACCGAGGGCGTCAAGCCGCTGTGGAACGCGCTGGACCAGGTTGCCGAGTCGGTGCTGCTGGCGCGGCTGGTGGCCGCCGGGGCGCGGCCGCAGCCGGAGCGGATGCGGCGGCGCGCCGTGGAAGGGTTCACCACCGCCACGGCGCTGGCGGACCGGCTGGTGATGGAGGCGGGGATGCCGTTCCGCCGGGCGCACCACCGCGTGGGCGAGGCCGTGCGCGAGGCCCTGGACGGCGGCGAGCCGCTGGCCGCGGCCGCCGGACGGCTGCTGGCCGAGCACGGCCTGGAAGCGCAGGCGGCCTGGACGGAGCCGGCCCAGGTGGCGGCCGCCGCCGCGTACGGGGGCGGCCCCGCCGCGGAGTCGCTCGGGCGGATCGTGGCGGAGCTGCGGGCCGGGTGGACGGACGCCGCGCGCCGGCTTCGCGAGCGGGCGCGGGCGTGGAGCGAAGGGGAGCGCGCCCTGGACGCCGGGGTGGCCGGGGTGCTGGCGGAGGACGCCGTTCGCCCTCCCACCGACGCCGGACGGGCGCGCGTGCCGGCGCTGGAAGAGGCGTGATGCCGCGTCCGGGGTGAACCCGGTCCGGGAGGGTGTCGCCCAACCTCGCGGAGGAGAAGGAGAGACCTGTCGTCCCGTCGGGGCGGACGGAGCCAGCCCGCCGGCTTTGCCGTCGAGGTCTTTCGGCCGGCACAGAGCCTTGCGTACGCGCACGATGCAGCGCGGCGCCGCGTTCGGCGTGACGGTTGTTCGCAGGGGTTCGGCAACGGAAGAACATCGGCTTGACAACGTCCGCAGTGCCTTGGTATCCTGCCACATGCCTTCCGGAAATGTGCGCCAGATCCCACCCGTGCGATCCACGGGAGGCGCACCCCGTGCCGCGGTTTTCCTCTTTTTCTGCCGCGAAGCCAGCCGCCGTTTCCTGATGTTGTGACGAGATGAACGGATCGTGAGCGCTGGCGCCTTGGGGGCGACGGCGTTGCTCTCGAAGCCGCAGTGCTCGCGTGCCGATGACGGCTCCCATTCCGCCACCGGGAGCCATGAATCGACAGCGCGGCTTATGACGGCTGATCCCGAATCCTCAAAAAGATCGGGCACGCAGAGGAAGCGGAGGAAGCAGAGAACTGCATGTAGAAACCTCTGCTTCCTCTGCTCCCTCTGCGTGAGAACCTGCAGTGAGGGAATGCGGAGTAAATCTGCGGATGCGGCTTGAGGTGCCGTGCGGAAGCGCGGATCTGCACGTGGCGCAGGCATGCGACGGCACGAGGGCGGGGATGGGCGCGGAGTTCGATCCGTCCCGGACGGAACCGAGGGTGAGGATGCGGGCGCGTGGGGTGACGGTGGGATGGTCCGGCGCCCGCCGCGGGATGCCACAGACGTGAGGAAACCCCTTTGGCGACGGTCATGATACAGGAACCCGACGTTTTCGGGAGCATCGCCCAGCGCGAGCGCGCCGCGCCTGCCCGGGGGCTGTTTCCGCCCGGCGCGGAGCCGTGCCGCGTGGGGCGCGGCGAGGTGCACGCGCACCACGGCGAGATCGTCCAGGGGCTCTTCTATTCCTGCGATGGAACGCTGGAGCACGGGCTGGTGACGCTGCCGTGCAGTCTCTTCAACGCGCGCGCCCGCTTTCGCCCGCTGCGCGGAGGACCGCTGACGGTGGAGCCCGGCGACCGCTCCCGCGCCCGTTTGGCCGCGCGGCTCACGCTGGACGCACTGGGACGCACCGGGTGGGGCGGCTCGCTGCGCCTGGAGAGCGACGTTCCCCTGCGCTGGGGGTGCGGCTCGTCGACCACGGACGTACTGGCCACCATCCGCGCCGTGGCCGACGCGTTCGGTGTCGTGCTGGAGCCGGCGTGGATCGCGCGGCTTTCCGTGGCCTCCGAAACCGCGTCGGACTCGCTGATGTACGGGGTCGACCGTGCCGTGCTCTTTGCCCAGCGCCGCGGAAGCGTGCTGCTGGACCTGGGCGGACCCCTTCCCGCGGTGCGGGTGCTGGGCGTGAACACCGAGGGGGAGCGCGGGGTGGAGACGCTCGCCCTGACGCCCATGCCGTACTCCGCGTGGGAGGTGGAGGCCTTCCGGACCATCCTGGGGCTGCTGCGCCGGGCCGTGGAGGACCAGGATCCCGCGCTGCTGGGCCGGGTGGCGACCGCCAGCACCACCATCACCCAGCGCCACCGCCCCAAGCACTTCATGCCGCAGCTGCTGCGGATCGCGAAGGAGAGCGGCGCCCTGGGAGTGCAGGTGGCGCACAGCGGGACGGTGGCCGGGCTTCTTTTCGAGCCCGGAGCCGGCGCCGCGGAGCGCATGGAGCAGGCCCGCGCCGCGATCGACCTGCTGGGGCTGCAGAGCTGGGAGTTTTCCACCGACTTCGCCTCGCGGCGGGAGGGAGTTTCGTGAGCGGCACGCTGATCAACCCCCGGCACGGTGGATTCCATCGCGCTCCCGATGACGAAGGAGAGGTCGTGAGCGGTTCCGTGATCAACGCCAACGTGGTGGACGCGCTGGTGCTTCCCCGGCTGGTGTGGCTGCGGCCGAACCTGGTGGGGATGGTGTTCACCCTGTCCAAGCTGCTTCCCGCGCGCTACATCGTCCGTAAAGCGCGCGAGGAGGGCAAGCTGCGGCCGGGCGCCGTGATCGCCGAAACCAGCTCGGGGACGTTCGGGCTGTCGCTGGCGATGGTGGCGCGGCTGCACGGGCACCCGGTGGAGCTGGTGAGCGACCCCTCCATCGAGCCGCCGCTGCGGCGCCGGCTGGAAGACCTGGGGGCCACCGTCCACATCGTGAGCGACCCGGGCCCGTCCGGCGCCTTTCAGATCGCCCGGCTGGAGCTGCTGGAGCGGATCCTGGCGGACAATCCGGACGCGTTCTGCCCCCGCCAGTACACCAATCCTCAGAACCCGGCCAGCTTTGCCCCCTGCGCCGAGCATCTGGCCCGGGCGGCCGGTACCGTGGACTGCCTGGTGGGCCCGGTGGGCTCCGGCGGGTCGCTGTGCGGCACCGCGTCGGCGCTCCGTGGCTTTTCTCCCGGGCTGAGCGTGGTGGCGGTGGACACGCACCACAGCGTAATCTTTGGCCTTACCGAAGGCCGGCGCACGCTGCGCGGCCTGGGGAACAGCCTGGTGCCCCCCAACGTGGACCACGCGGCGGTGGACCTGGTGCACTGGGTGGGCGCCGCCCAGGCCTACCACGCCACCCGGCGGCTGCACGCGGAGCACGCGGTGTTCATGGGCCCCACCAGCGGCGCGGCGTTCCTGGTGGCCGACTGGCACGCCCGCACCCATCCCGACTCGCTGACCGCCGTCATCCTGCCGGACGAGGGCTACAGATACCAGGACACGGTCTACGACAACGCCTGGCTGGAGGAAAAGGGGCTGCGGCTGGACGCGCCCCCCGCGGGGCCGGTGGAGTGGGACCGCCCGCACGACGGCACCGAGCCGTGGGCGTACTATCGCTGGGGCCGCCGCACGTACGCCGAGGTGATGGGCGCGCCCCCCGAGCGCCTGGAGCTGGCGTCGCTCTGACGGCGCGCAGGGGCATGGATCCGCCCCGGCCGGCGCACGGCCGCGGCCGGCCATGGACCAGCCGCCTTTGTCGATTCGATCATTCACCGGGACGGGGAGGGAGTGCGCTGTGGATCAAACGGAGGCGACCGGCCGGGACGAGCGGCACACGCAGGGCACCGACCGCCCCGCGCCGCGCGCGGCCAGCGGCACCGCGTTCTTTGTCGCCGTGCTGCGGGCGGCACACCTCATCATCGACGGCCAGCCCCCCGTGCTGAACGACACGGTCGCCGCGCGGCTGCTGGGCGGCGAAACCCTGGCGCAGATCCGCGCACGCGCCGACGAGCTGCAGACGCCGCCCAACCGCGGCCTGCGCTCGCACGTGCTGTTGCGCAGCCGGTTCACCGAGGACACGCTGATGGACGCCGTCGCGGACGGCGTGGAGCAGTACGTTCTTCTGGGTGCGGGGCTCGACTCCTTTGCGTACCGCCAGCCCTCGTGGGCGCGCCGCCTCTCCATCATCGAGGTGGACCACCCGTCCAGCCAGGCGGGAAAGCGCGAGGTGCTTGCCGCGGCGGGGGTCGAGATCCCGCCCAACGTGCGCTTTGCCGACGTCGACTTTGAGCGCGAGACGCTGGCCCACGGCCTGGCGCGCACTGGCGTGGACACGTCGAAGCGCACGTTCTTCTCCTGGCTGGGGGTGACGATGTACCTCACCCGCGAGGCGATCGAGGCGACGCTTCGCACCGTGCTGTCGTTCCCCAGGGGGAGCGGGATCGTGTTTACGTACGCACACACGGACTCGCTGGCGTCGCAGCTCGCCCGGGGATCCGCGTCGGACGGCGAGCCGTGGGTGAGCTACTTTACGCCCGAGGAAGTGGAGGCGATGCTGCGATCACTCGGCTTTTCCGGCACCCGCTTTCTTTCGCGCGAAGAGGCCCAGCGGCGCTACTACGCGAACCGCACCGACGGGTTCGAGGCGCCGCCCCGCGTGTCGGTGGTCGCCGCGACGGTGTGACCACGGAGCGGGGGGCCGCGAGCTGTTGTGGGCCCCTCGTGCACATCCCCATCATCCGCCATTGGCCGGATTCAACGCGCGCATGTCCAGTCTCGACACTCCCGATCGCCCCACCATGGCCGCCATGCTGGGGGCCTACCAGGCTCCGCACGCGCTCTACGACCGTGCAAGAGCTGGGGACGGGGTCGCGTTCGACCCGGCCGGCAACTGCTGGCTGGTCACCGACCACCGGGCCGTTCGGAGCATTCTCGAGGACCGGCGGTTCACCTCGGACCTGCGCTTCGCGAGCGGGGGAAAGGCGCGGCCGGGCCGTCGGTTGTTCATCCAGGACGTGGTGGAGAAGCAGATCGTCCTGTCGGACGGGGCGGAGCAGCACGGCGCGCAGCGGGTGATCCTGCAGGAGTCGTCGCGCAAGATGCAGGAGCTGTCCGGCTGGATCCGGGAGCTTGCGGCCGGGCTGCTCGAGCCGCTGCGTCCCCGCGGCGCGTTTGACCTGGTGGGCGACTTTTCCCTGCCGTACGCGCTGCAAACGGTCTGCCGGGTGTTCGGCATCCCCGTGGACGACCCCGTGCGGGTGGCCGAGCTGGCGAGCTGGTCCTCGACCATGGCGGACCTTACCAGCGGCTACCTGAACATACGGATTCAGGAGATCACGCTCTTCGGCGAGTACTTCCGCAAGCTGGTCGCCGCGCGCAGAGCGTCGCCGTCCGACGACCTGGTCAGCTCGTTCCTGACCGCGGGAACCTTTGCCCAGGACGAGGACCTGGTCATCAACTGCATGGCGGCCTTCGCGGCCGGCAGGGTGACGTCGCAGAAGCTGATCGGAGACGGCGTTCCCATGCTGTTTGCGGAGTGGGCCACCTGGCGGCAGATGGTGGCGGAGACGCCAGGCGTGAGCCGGCGGCTTACGGAGGAGCTGCTGCGGATGATCACGCCCACCCGCTACGTGGGGCGGCACGCCATCGAAGACGTGGACCTTTCGGGCGAGTGGGGCGCCGGCCACGTGATCCGGGCGGGGCAGAGGGTCATCCTCTTCCTTGAGGCCGCCAACCGCGATCCCGCGCGCTTTCCCGACCCGCATGAGCTTAAGTGGGAGCGGCAGCCCAACCCGCACGTGGCGTTTGGCCACGGCCCGCATCGCTGCCCCGGGGCGAGCATCGCGCGCGCGGAGATCCAGATTGCCCTGGAGACGCTGCTGGCGACCTTCGAGACGCTGGGCCCCAATCCGTCCGCGCCGCCGGTATGGGACCCCAACCCCAACCTTGGCGGCTACCGGTCCTACCCGTGCCTGTGTAGCTGAAGCCAGGCTGTTCGCCAGCCCGGGCCGCGGCGCAGGCGGAGCCGGAGCCGCGGCGATCATCCACGACGGCGTGCCGGTCACCTGCTCGGAGGGGATCGGCGTTCCGGTGCTGGCGGGGGCCTCATCTGCGCTGGGAGCACGGCATCACGTGCCGCGGGTCACCCCGGGCGTGCCGTACGCGGCCTTGCTCGCTTCACCCGCGGAATTTGTTCGATTTGCCGCACCGTACGGATCCCGCTCCCCCGTAGCACGCGAACCATTCTCCCGCGCCATCCCGCCCGCGCCGCTGCCCAACTTTTCGCTTTTCTTCACTTTTGCCGAAATCGTCTGTTTCCCGTCAAGCTCCTTATCTGACATCAAGTCAGAACGTAACAAAGTGTTGCGCCAAATCTGACGGGAAGCGTTGACGCAAGTACAAGCCCCAGGTTATCATTTATTCCCTACATTTCTGGACACCACGCAGTTCAAGTCCTCCAGACCAAAGGCCGTGCCGCCGGAGGAAATGGGCCACCTCCATCGTGGGAGGCTGTCCCCCTCTCAAGGCAGGCCGATCAGCGAGTGGCGGCAATCACGTGAGCTGACAAGACAAGGATACTGCGGGGCACATGGGCCCCGCAGTTTTACGTCCCGGATGAGATTTTTTGCGGGAAACAGGCTTATGGACGTGCTTGCTGGTCGGACATCCTCCACATCCCCGGTGGCGGTGAGCGCGGTTGGGGCGGAGTTGCCGGTGGACGCCGACCTGCCGCGGCGGCGGGCGGAGTACTGGCGGGAGGTGCTGGCGGACGCGCCCGAGCCGCTGGAGGTGCCGGCGGACCGCCCGCGCCCCGCGCACGGGGACGACGCCGGAGCCCTCGTCCGCCTGGAGCTGGACGAGGAGCTTGTTACGGCCTTTAAGGCGCTCGAAATGCGCCACAGTGCGCACGTCTCCACGGTGCTGCTGGCGGCGTGGGCCGCGGTGCTGGGCCGGCTGTCGGGGCAGACGGACCTGGTGATCGGCACGTCCGTGGGCGGCGTGAACCCGCTGCCGGTGCGGATGGACCTGTCGGGCTCGCCCACGGCCGTGGAACTGGTCGAGCGGGTCGAGGCGCGGGTGCAGGGAGCGCTGCGGAACGGGGATCTTCCCCTCGCGCGACTGGTGGAGTTCGTGCAGCCGGGCGGCGCCGACGCTTCGGCCACGCCGCTGTTCCGCGCGGCGTTCGCGTGGCGGGATGTCTCCGCGCGCGCGACGACGGTGCGGGAGCCGCGCTCGACCTCCGGCGTTGACCTGTCGCTCGAACTCCGCAAGGAGGAGGACCGCATCGTGGGCGAGGTGGTCTTCGCGACGGCGCTGTTCGACCGCGAGACGGTGGAGCGCTACGCGGAGTACCTGCGCCGCGTCCTCGCGGGGATGGCGGCGGACGAGACGCGCCCGGTGGACCGGCTGCCGCTGCTGCCCGCCGACGAGCGCCGGCGTGTGACGGAGGAGTGGAACCGCACGGCGGCGCCGTATCCCGCGACGTTCATCCACGAGATGTTCGAGGCGCAGGCGGAGCGCACGCCGGACGCGGTGGCGGTGGTCTACGAAGACCGGCAGCTGACGTACGGGGAGCTGAACGGGCGCGTCAACCGGCTGGCGCACCACCTCCGCTCCCTCGACGTCGGTCCCGACGTGCGCGTGGGGATCTGCGTGGAGCGCGAGCCGGAGCTGGTCGTGGCGGTGCTGGGGGTGCTGAAGGCGGGAGGCGCGTACCTGCCGCTGGATCCGGGCTACCCGCGAGAGCGGCTGCTGGACATGGTGCAGGACTGCGCGCCGGTGGTGATGCTGACGCAGGATGCGCTGGCTGACCGGCTCGCCGGGCTGAATCTGCCCCTGCTCGCGCTGGATGAAGGCGCGGCGTGGTGGGCCGAACAGCCGGACACGGACCCGGAGCGTGCCGCGCTGACGCCGGAGCACCTGACGTACGTGATCTACACCTCCGGCTCCACCGGCCGGCCCAAGGGGGTGGAGATGACGCACGGGGGCGCGTCCAACCTGCTGCACTGGTACCTGGGCGCCACCGGGATGTCGGATCGCGACGCGGTGCTGGTCGTCACCTCGTTCAGCTTCCACCTTACGCAGCGCAACCTGATGGCCCCGCTGTTCGTGGGCGGGCAGGTGCACCTGGCGCGGGAGCCGTTCGAGCCGCACCGGATTGCGGCGCAGATCGTCGCGTCCGGCATCAGCATGATGAACGTCACGCCGACTGGCTTTCAGGCGCTGGTGGGGCATGCGATCGGCGGGCTGCGGATCGTGGTGTTCGGCGGAGAGCCGCTGTATCCGCGGCAGCTGGCCAGGGTGCCGGAGCCGCGTCCCGTGTTCCTGAACCCGTATGGATCTACCGAGGCCACCGGGATCACGACGCATCACTTTGCGCGGGTGGACCTGTCGAGCTACGGCAGCCGCGCCATGCCGCCGGGGCGCCCGATCGCCAACGCGCAGATCTACGTGCTGGACGGGGTGGGCGAGCCGGTGCCGGTGGGGGTGACGGGGGAGCTGTACCTGGGCGGTGCCGGGGTCACGCGCGGGTACCGGCGGCTCCCGGCGCAGACGGCGGAGCGCTACCTCCCCGATCCCTTCGCACCGACGCCCGGTGCGCGGATGTACCGCACGGGCGACCTGGGGCGGTGGCTGCCGGACGGAACGGTCGAGTTCATGGGCCGCGGCGACGCGCAGGTAAAGGTGCGCGGGTTCCGCATCGAGCTGGGCGAGATCGAGGCGCGGCTGGCGGAGCATGCCGCCGTGCACGAGGTGGTGGTGGTGGCGCGCGACGGGGAGATCGGCGACCCGCGGCTGGTGGCCTACTACACGGGTGACGAGACGCGCGCGGCGGCGCTGCGCGGCCACCTGGCGGAGCGGCTGCCGGAGTACATGGTGCCGGCCGCGTTCGTCCACATGGACGCGCTGCCGGTGAACCCCAACGGCAAGCTGGACCGCAAGGCGCTGCCGGCGCCGGAGTTCGCGTCGGACGAGGAGGCGTACGTGGCGCCGCGCACCGCCGTGGAGGAGGTGCTGGCGGGGATCTGGGCCGAGGTGCTGGGCGTCGCGCGGCTGGGCGTGGAGGCGAGCTTCTTCGAGCTGGGCGGGCACTCGCTGCTGGCCACGCGGGTGGTGTCGCGGGTGCGTGAGGTGTTTGCCGTGGAGCTGCCGCTGCGGGCGTTCTTCGAGGGGCCCACGGTGGCGGAGCTGACCGTGCGCGTGGAGGAGATGCGCCGCGCGGGGATGGCGGTGCTGCCGCCCGTGGTGCCCACCGAGCGCACGCAGGCGCCGCCGCTGTCGTTCGCGCAGCAGCGGCTGTGGTTCCTGGAGCAGATGGGGAACCTGGGCGGCACCTACCACATCCCCATGCGCCTGCGGCTGCGGGGCGGCCTGGACCGCGGCGCGCTGGCGCGGTCGCTGGACCGCATCGTGGCCCGTCACGAGGCGCTGCGCACCTCGTTTCCCACGGTGGACGGCGAGCCCGTCCAGCGCATCGCGCCGGCCGCGGAGAGCGCGTTCCGTCTGGTGGAGCACGATCTTCAGGCCGCGCCGGAGGCGGAGGACGAGCTGCACCGCCTGGTATCGGACGAGGCGGGCGCGCCGTTCGACCTGGCGCAGGGGCCGCTGATCCGCGGGCGGCTGGTGCGCATGGCGGCGGACGACCACGTGCTGCTGCTGACGATGCACCACATCGTCAGCGACGGCTGGTCGATGGGCGTGCTGCACCGCGAGCTGGGCGCGCTGTACGCCGCCTTTGCGCGCGGCCAGGCGGATCCGCTGCCGCCGCTGCCGGTGCAGTACGCCGACTACGCCGCGTGGCACCGGCGCCTGGTGGAGGGCGAAGTCCTGCGGCGGCAGGCGGAGTACTGGCGTGAGACGCTGGCCGGCGCGCCGGAGCTGCTGGAGCTGCCGACGGACCACCCGCGCCCGGCCAAGCAGGACTTTGCCGGCGCCTCGGTGAACGTGGAGCTGGACGAGGCGCTGGCTGCCGCGCTCAGGACGCTGGGGCAGCGGCACGGCACCACGCTGTTCATGACGCTGCTGGCCGGGTGGGCCGCCGTCCTGGCCCGGCTGTCGGGCCAGGACGAGGTCGTGGTGGGCACCCCCACCGCCAACCGCGGGCGGAGCGAGATCGAGGGGCTGATCGGCTTCTTTGTCAACACGCTGGCGCTGCGCGTGGATCTGTCGGGCTCGCCCAGCGTGGCGGAGCTGCTGGGGCGGGTCAAGGAGCGGGCGCTCGCGGCGCAGCACCACCAGGACATCCCCTTCGAGCAGGTGGTGGAGCACGTTCACCCCGTGCGCAGCCTGGCGCACACCCCTGTGTTCCAGGTGATGTTCGGCTGGCAGAACGCGCCGGGGGGTAGCCTGGCGATGCCGGGGCTGGCACTGGGCCCGCTGGACCCGGCGGGCTCCGGCGGCTCGCCGTTTCCCGCCAGCGCAAAGACCGACCTGTCGTTGACGCTGTGGGAGGAGGGCGGGCGGATCGCGGGGGTGGTGGAGTACGCCACCGCGCTCTTCGACCGCGCCACCGTCCAGCGGCACGTGGGCTACCTGCGGCGGGTGCTGGAGCAGATGGCCGCGGACGACGCCGCTCCGGTGGACCGGCTGAAGCTGCTCTCCGCGGCCGAACGGCACACGGTGGTGGAGGCGTGGAACGCCACCGGCGCCGCGTTCCCGGCCGACGCGTGCATCCACGAGCTGTTCGAAGCCCAGGTGGAGCGGACGCCCGGCGCGGTGGCGGTGACGTTCGAGCGGGAGCGCCTTACCTACGCGGAGCTGAACGCGCAGGCCAACCGGCTGGCGCACCACCTCCGCGCGCTGGGGGTGGGGCCGGAGGTGCGGGTGGCGGTGTGCGTCAAGCGGGGGATGGAAACGGTGGTCGCGCTGCTGGCCGTGCTGAAGGCCGGCGGCGGCTACGTGCCGCTGGACCCCATGAATCCGGAGGACCGCCTGCGCTACGCGCTGGCCGACAGCGCGCCCGCCGCGCTGCTGACGGGAGGGCCGCTCGTCGCCCGCTTCGCCGACGCCGGGATGCGGATCGTGAACGTGGACGCGCCCGCCGCGTGGGACGCGTATCCCGCCTCCAACCCCGATCGGGCCCGGTCCGGGGTGCGGCCGGAGCACCTGGCGTACGTCATCTACACCTCCGGGTCCACCGGACGGCCCAAGGGCGTGCTGGTGCGGCACGGGTCGCTGGTCAGCCTGCTGGCCGTCACCCGCGCCGCGTTTGGCGTGGGCCCCGGCGACGTGATGCCGGCGCTGGCGTCGAGCGCCTTCGACATCTCCCTGTTCGAGCTCCTTCTCCCGCTCGTCGCGGGCGCGGAGCTGCGCCTGGTGCTGCTGCAGCGGGTGATGGACGCCCGCGCGCTCATGAGCGAGATCGCGGACGTCACGCTGCTGCACGCCGTCCCCGCGCTGATGCGCGAGATCGCGGAGGTCGAGCGCCGGGCGCCGCGCCTGGCCCGCCTTCGCGGCACCTTCGTGGGCGGTGACCAGGTTCCCGCCGACCTGCTGGCGGAGATGAGCGCCGCCTTTCCGGCCGCGCGGACGCACATCCTGTACGGCCCCACGGAGGCCACGATCCTGGCCTCCGCCCACGCGGTGCCGGCGGACGGCGCGGTCGCCGGGCACCCGATCGGCCGGCCGCTGGGCAACGTGCGCCTGTACGTCTGCGACCCGCTGGGCCAGCCGCAGCCGGTGGGTGTCGCCGGCGAGCTGCTGATCGGCGGCGCGGGCGTGGCGCGCGGCTACCTGGGCCGCCCCGCGCTTACCGCCGAGCGGTTTGTCCCCGATCCGTTCTCCACCGCGCCCGGCGCGCGGCTGTACCGCACCGGCGACCGGGTGCGATGGAAGGAAAGCGGCGTCCTGGACTTTCTGGGGCGCACCGACTTTCAGGTCAAGATCCGCGGCTTTCGCATCGAGCTGGGCGAGATCGAGGCGCGGCTGCGCGAGCACCCGGCGGTGCGCCAGGCGGCGGTGCTGGCGCGGGAGGACGTTCCGGGGCGAAAGCGGCTGGTGGCGTACGTGGTGGGCGAGGCCCCGGCCGACGCGCTGAAGGCGCACCTGGAGGCCCGTCTGCCCGGTTACATGGTGCCGGGTGTGTACGTGCGGCTGGAAACCCTTCCGCTCACCAGCAACGGCAAGCTGGACCGCCGGGCGCTCCCGGTGCCCGACGCCGCGGCGTTCGCGCGCCGCGGCCTGGAGCCGCCGCGCAACATGACGGAGCACGTGCTGGCGGAGATCTGGGCCGAGGTGCTGGGGGTTGAGCTGGTGGGCCGGCGCGACCACTTCTTTGACCTGGGCGGCCACTCGCTGCTCGCCGTCCGCGTGATCGCCCGGGTGCGCGAGGCGCTGAACCCGGCCGCCACGGTGGACGAGGTGTTCGCGTACCCGACGCTCTACCAGCTGGCGGCGCGGCTGGAGCGGAGCGGCGAGTGGCTGGGCGCCACCCGCGCCATCCCGGTCCGTGAGACCGGCTCCGAGCGCCCGCTGTTCCTGGTGCACGACGTACTGGGGTTCGTGTTTTACGCGCAGGTCCTTCGCCCGCACCTGGACCCGGAGATCCCCGTCTACGCCCTGCCGGGGCCGCTCAACGATCCGGACGAGCTCCACTCGCTGGACGACCTGGTGACCCGGCTGGTGCGGATGATCACGGAGGTGCAGCCGGAGGGGCCGTATCGCGTGGCCGGGTGGTCCGCGGGCGGGGCGTTCGCCTACGCGGTGGCGGAACGGCTGATCAGCACGGGGCGGGAGGTGGAGTTCGTGGGGCTGCTGGACACCGTCTACCCGCGCCCGCTGGCGGGGCCGGACTCGCCGGTGATGCGGCAGCACCGGGTGCTGGGGGTGCTGGCCTGGGCCACCGGCGAGATGCGGCCGACGCCCGAGGCGATCATGGCGCTCCGGGTCGATGCCGACGGGCTGGACATGGCGGGCTTCATCGCCGAGTGCAAGGCGCGGGCGCTCCTTCCCCAGTCGGTCACCGTGGCGCAGGCCGAAGAGGCGGACAGCCGGCTCGTTCTCCTGGAGCGCAGCTACGTGGACAACGTTCCCGGGCCGCTCCCGGTTCCCGTCCACCTGTTCAGCAGCGACGATGCCGAGGCGGAGGGCGACCTGCGCCGCGGCTGGGCAGACCTGCCGGGTGGCGCTCCGTTCCGGGTGGTGCGCGTTCCCGGCAACCACAACACGATGTGGACGAAGGGGAACGTGGAGATCGTGGGGGCGGCGATCTCCCGCGCGGTCCGTGCGTCCGCGGCGGCGGGGAACTGAGGCGCGGGTGGGGCCCGCGCCTCACCCATCACGTGAGCTGGAAAGACAAGGGATCCCGCGGGGCACCTGGGCCCCGCGGTTTTACGTCCCGGTTGAGATTTTCTGAGGGGATACAGTTCCATGGACGTGCTTGCTGGTCGGACATCCTCCACCTCGCTTTCGGTGGCGGTGATGGAGGACGGGGTGCCGCGGGAGCGGGCGGAGTACTGGCGGCAGATGCTGGCGCATGCGCCGGAGCCGCTGGAGCTGCCCGCGGACCGCCCGCGCCCCGCGCATCCCGACCACGCGGGTGCCGTCGTTCGGCTGGAGCTGGACGAGGAGGTGGCCGCGGCGCTCCGGGTGCTCGGAAGCCGCCACGGTGCGTCGCTGTCCACGACGCTGCTGGCGGGGTGGGCCGCGGTGCTGGGCCGGCTGTCGGGGCAGACGGACCTGGTGATCGGCACGTCCATGGGCGGCGTGAACCCGCTGCCGGTGCGGGTGGACCTGTCGGGCTCGCCCACGGCCGTGGAACTGGTCGAGCGCGTCGAGGCGCGGGTGCAGGGAGCGCTGCGGAACGGGGGGCTTGCCCTGGAGCAGGTGGTGGAGCTCGTGCAGCCGGACGGCGCCGACGCTTCGGCCACGCCGCTGTTTCGCGCGGCGTTCGCGTGGCGGGACGCGCCGGAGAGCGGGCCGGAGGCGCGCTCCACGGCGGGGCTGGACCTCTCGCTCGAACTGTGGGAGGAGGACGGCCGGATCGCGGGCGAGGTGGTGTTCGCGACGGCGCTGTTCGACTGGGAAACGGTCGAGCGCTACGCGGGCTACCTGCGCCGGATGATGGCGGGGATGGCGGGGGACGAGACGCGGCCCGTGGACCGGCTGGCACTGCTGTCCACCGAGGAGCGCCGCCGCGTGACGCAGGGGTGGAACCGCACGGAGGCGCCGTATCCCGCGACCTTCATCCACGAGATGTTCGAGGCGCAGGCGGGGCGCACGCCGGACGCGGTGGCGGTGGTCTACGAAGACCTGCAGCTGACGTACGCGGAGCTGAACGGGCGCGTCAACCGGCTGGCGCACCACCTCCGCTCCCTGGGCGTCGGTCCCGACGTGCGCGTGGGGATCTGCGTGGAGCGCGAGCCGGAGCTGGTCGTGGCGGTGCTGGGGGTGCTGAAGGCGGGTGGCGCGTACCTGCCGCTGGATCCGGGCTATCCGCGGGAGCGGCTGCTGGACATGGTGCAGGACTGCGCCCCGGTGGTGATGCTGACGCAGGGTGCGCTGGCGGGACGGCTCGGAGGGCTGAATCTGCCCCTGCTCGCGCTGGACGAGGACGCGGCGTGGTGGAGGACGCAGCCGGATAGCAACCCGGAGCGCGCGGCGCTGACGCCGGAGCACCTGACGTACGTGATCTACACCTCCGGCTCCACCGGCCGGCCCGAGGGTGTGGAGATGACGCACGGGGGCGCGTCCAACCTGCGGCACTGGTACCTGGGGGCCACGGGGATGTCGGAGCGCGACGCGGTGCTGGTCGTTACCTCGTTCAGCTTCCACCTTACGCAGCGCAACCTGATGGCCCCGCTGTTCGTGGGCGGGCGGGTGCACCTGGCGCGGGAGCCGTTCGAGCCGCACCGGATCGCGGCGCAGATCATCGCGTCGGGCATCACCATGATGAACGTCACGCCGACCGGCTTCCAGGCACTGGTCGAAGCGGACGGGGGGCATGCGATCGGCGGGCTGCGGATCGTGGTGTTCGGCGGCGAGCCGCTGTATCCGCGGCAGCTGGCGAAGGTGCCGGAGCCGCGTCCCGCGTTCCTGAACCCGTACGGCTCCACGGAGGCCACCGGGATCACAACGCATCACTTTGCGCGGGTGGACCTGTCGAGCTACTCCAGCCGCGCCATGCCGCCGGGGCGCCCGATCGCCAACGCGCAGATCTACGTGCTGGACGGGGCCGGAGAGCCGGTGCCGGTGGGGGTGACGGGGGAGCTGTATCTGGGCGGTGCCGGAGTGACGCGCGGGTACCGGCGGCTCCCGGCGCAGACGGCGGAGCGCTACCTCCCCGATCCGTTCGGGGCCACGCCCGGTGCGCGGATGTACCGCACGGGCGACCTGGGGCGGTGGCTGCCGGACGGAACGATCGAGTTCATGGGGCGGAGCGACGCGCAGGTAAAGGTGCGCGGGTTCCGCATCGAGCTGGGCGAGATCGAGGCGCGGCTGGCGGAGCATGCCGCCGTGCACGAGGTGGTCGTGGTGGCGCGCGACGGGGAGATCGGCGATCCGCGGCTGGTGGCCTACTACGTGGGCAACCCGGCGGTAAAGGCGGAACTGCGCGCGCACCTGGCGGAGCGGCTGCCGGAGTACATGGTGCCGGCCGCGTTCGTCCACATGGACGCGCTGCCGGTGAACCCCAACGGCAAGCTGGACCGCAAGGCGCTGCCGGCGCCGGACTATGCGTCGGACGAGGAAACGTACGTGGCGCCGCGCACCGGCGTGGAGGAGGTGCTGGCGGGGATCTGGGCAGAGGTGCTGGGCGTCGCGCGGCTGGGCGTGCACGACTCGTTCTTCGAGCTGGGCGGGCACTCGCTGCTGGCCACGCAGGCCGTGTCGCGGGTCCGCGAGCTGTTTGGCGTGGAGCTGCCGCTGCGGGCGCTGTTCGAGGGGCCCACGGTGGCTGAGCTGGCCGTGCGCGTGGAGGACATGCGCCACGCGGGGCTGCCGGTGCTGCCGCCCGTCGTTCCGGCCGAGCGCACGGAGGCGCTGCCGCTGTCGTTTACCCAGCAGCGGCTGTGGTTCCTGGAGCAGCTGGGCAGCCCGGGCAGCGTGTACCACCTGCACAAGTCCCTGCGCCTGCGCGGCGCGCTGGACGTGGACGCGCTGGCGCGGGCCGTGGACGGCGTGGTGGCGCGCCACGAGGCGCTGCGCACCACGTTCGCGCAGGTGGACGGCGTTCCCGTGCAGCGGATCGCGCCGGCGGCGGCGAGCGGATTTCACCTGGTGGAGCACGACCTGGAGGGTCGGGCGGACGCGGAGGCCGAGCTGGGCCGGCTGATCGCCCGGGAGGCGCATGCGCCCTTTGATCTGGAGCGGGGGCCGCTGGTCCGCGGCCGGCTGGTGCGGCTGGCGGCGGACGACCACGTGCTGGTGCTGGCGATGCACCACCTGGTCAGCGACGGCTGGTCCACGGGCGTGCTTTTCGACGAGGTTTCCGCGTTCTACACCGCCCATCACGAGGGCAAGGACGCGCACCTTCCCGAGCTGCCGGTGCAGTACGCCGACTACGCGGTCTGGCAGCGCCGGTGGGTGGAGGGCGACGTTCTGCGCGAGCAGGCGGACTACTGGACGCGGACGCTGGCCGGCGCGCCGGCGCTGCTGGAGCTGCCCACCGACCGCCCGCGGCCGGCGCAGGTGGACCATGCGGGGGGCCTGCTGGGGGTAGAGCTGGACGCGGAGCTCACGGCGGGGCTCAAGGCGCTGGCGCGGCGGCACGGCACCACGGTGTACATGACGCTGGTGGCCGCGTGGGCCGTGGTGCTGGGCCGGCTGTCGGGCCAGGACGACGTGGTGATCGGCACGCCCACGGCGGGCCGCGGACGGCGCGAGATCGAGGGGCTGATCGGCTGCTTCGTGAACACCCTGGCGCTGCGCATGGAGCTGTCGGGCGCGCCCACGGTGGCGGAGCTGCTGGAACGGGTCAAGGAGCGGGCGCTCGCGGCGCAGCACCACCAGGACATCCCCTTCGAGCAGGTGGTCGAGCTGGCCGACCCGGTTCGCAGCGTGGCGCACCACCCGCTCTTTCAGGTGGTGATCGCGTGGCAGAACATGGCCCGCGGAGACGGCAACACCCTGTGGCTTCCGGGGCTGGAAGCCGGCGTGGGTGTGGAGTCGGCGAACGTGGACGCCAAGGTCGACCTCTGGCTGGGGTTGTGGGAGGCGGACGACCGCATCCTGGGCAACGTCAAGTACGCGACGGCGCTCTTCGACCGGGCCACCGTCGAACGCCACTTCGCGTACCTGCGCCGGGTGCTGGAGGCGATGGTCGCCGACGACCTGCAGGCCGTGGACGCGCTCCCGCTGCTGCCGGAATCCGAGCGGCGGCTCGTCGTCGAGGCGTGGAACGCGACCGGCGCGGAGTACCCGCGAGGGCTGTGCATGCACCAGCTGTTCGAGGCGCAGGTGCGGCGCACGCCGGACGCGGTGGCCCTGATCTCCGGTGACGGATCACTGACGTACGCGGAGCTGAACGCCCGCGCCAACCGGCTCGCGCGGCGGCTGGCCGCGCTGGGCGCCGCGCCCGAGGCGATCGTGGCGCTGGCGCTGGAGCGTTCGGCGGAGATGGTGATCGCGCTGCTCGCCGTCTCCAAGACCGGCGCCGCGTTCCTCCCCGTCGACCCGGCCTATCCCGCCGAGCGCCGGGGCTGGATGCTGGAGCGCTCCGCCGCCCCGGTGATCCTCACCACCTCCGCGCTCGCCGCCGATCTCCCGGAGACGGGGGCGGCCATCGTCTCGCTGGACCGGATCGCGGCGGAGATGGAGTCGGAGGATGACGGCGATCTCGCGGTCGACGTCCATGTCGACAACGCCGCCTACGTGATCTTTACCTCCGGATCGACCGGGCGGCCCAAGGGCGTCGTGGTGCCGCACCGGGGGATCGGGAACCTGGCGGCGGCGCAGGGCGTGGCGTTCGGCATCGAGCCCGGCGCGCGCGTGCTGCAGTTCGCCTCGTTCTCGTTCGACGCGGGGGTGGCGGAGGTCGCGCACACGCTGCTGGGCGGCGCCACGCTGGTGATGGCGCGCCCTGGGCAGGCCGGCCCCGAGCTGCTGGCGCTGCTGCGCGACCAGGCGGTTACCCACGCCACGCTGCCGCCCGCGCTCCTGGCCACGCTCCCGGCGGACGACCTGCCGGCGCTGCGGACGATCGTTTCCGCCGGCGAGGCGGTATCCGCGGAGGTGGTGGCGCGCTGGGGTGCGGGGCGGCGCTTCGTGAACGCCTACGGCCCGACGGAAACCACCGTCTGCGCGACGGTCTCCATCGACCCCTCCATCACCGCACATCCCCCGATCGGGCGGCCGATCGCGAACGTGCGCACGGACCTGCTCGACGCGGGGATGCAGCCGGCGCCCGTGGGCGTGCCGGGCGAGCTGTACGTGGGCGGCGTGGGCGTGGGGCGCGGCTACCTGGGCCAGCCGGCGCAGACGGCGGAACGCTTTGTCCCCAGCCCGTTCGGCGGCGAGCCGGGCGCGCGGCTGTACCGGACGGGCGACCTGGGACGGTGGCTGCCGGACGGGACGATCGAGTTCCTGGGGCGCACCGACTTTCAGGTGAAGATCCGTGGCTTCCGCATCGAGCCGGGCGAGGTCGAGGCGCGGCTGGCCGAGCACGCCGGCGTCCGGGAGGCGGTGGTGCTGGTGCGCGAGGACACGCCGGGTGACAAGCGGCTGGTGGCGTACTGGACCGGCGAGGCGGGCGCGGACGTGGAGGCGCTGCGCGCGCACCTGGGCGAGCGGCTGCCGGAGCACATGGTGCCGGCGGCGTACGTGCGGCTCGACGCCTTCCCGCTCACGCCCAACGGCAAGCTGGACCGCAACGCGCTGCCCTCGCCCGACGGCGAGGCGTTCGCGCGGCAGGGCTACGAGGCGCCGGTGGGCCACACCGAGCAGGCGCTGGCCGAGATCTGGAGCGAGGTGCTGGGCGTGGACCGGGTGGGCCGCCACGACGACTTCTTCGAGCTGGGCGGCCACTCGCTGCTCGCGCTGCAGATGGCCTCGCACGTGGAGCAGGTGCTGGAGCTGGAGGTGGAGCCGGGAAAGGTGTTCGAGTGCCCGGTGCTCAAGGACCTGGCGCAGGCGCTGGCCGGGGCCGGGCGTGCGGAGCTGCCGCCGATCGAGCCGGTGGACCGCGCCGGGCACCTGCCGCTCTCCTTTGCGCAGCAGCGCCTGTGGTTCCTGGAGCAGATGGGCGGCCTGGGAAGCGCGTACCACGCCTCGCAGCGGCTGCGGCTGCGCGGCGCGCTGGACCGGGCGGCGCTCCGGTGCGCGCTGGACGGCCTGGTGGCCCGCCACGAGGCCCTGCGCACCACGTTCACCGGGGCGGACGGCGCGCCGGAGCAGCGCATCGCCCCCGCGGACGCGGGATTCCACCTGGAGGAGCTGGACCTGGCGGGCCGCCCGGAGGCGGAGCTGCAGCGCGTGATGGCCGAGGAGCGGCACGCGCCCTTCGACCTGCGGCGCGGCCCCCTTATCCGCGGCCGGCTGGTGCGCCTGGCGGACGACGACCACGTCCTGCTGCTGACCATGCACCACATCGTCACCGACGGGTGGTCCATGGGCGTGCTGTTCGACGAGCTTTCGGCGCTGTACGCCGCCCATCGCGAGGGCAGGGACCCGCGGCTGGCCCCGCTTCCCGTGCAGTACGCGGACTACGCCGTGTGGCAGCGGCGCTGGGTGGAGGGTGACGTGCTGCGGGAGCAGGCGGAGTACTGGACGCGCACGCTAGCGGACGCCCCCCGGCTGCTGGAGCTGCCCACGGACCGCCCCCGGCCGGCGGAGACGGACCACGCCGGGGCGATGTTCCCGCTGGAGCTGGACGCGGAGCTCACGGCGGGGCTGAACGCCCTCTCGCGCCGGCACGGGGCCACGCTCTACATGACGCTGCTGGCCGGGTGGGCCGCCGTGCTGGGCCGGCTTTCGGGGCAGGACGACGTGGTGATCGGCACGCCCACGGCCGGCCGCGGGCGGCGGGAGATCGAGGGGCTGATCGGGTTCTTCGTCAACACGCTGGCGCTGCGCCTGGACCTGTCCGGCGCGCCCACGGTGGCGCAGCTGCTGGAAAGGGTCAAGGAGCGGGCGCTCGAGGCGCAGAACCACCAGGACATCCCCTTCGAGCAGGTGGTGGAGCTGGTGCAGCCCGAACGCAGCCTCTCCTACAGCCCGCTGTTCCAGGCGCTGTTCGCGCTGCAGAACGCCAGGGTCGAGGCGCTGTCGCTTGCCGGGCTGGACGTGGACCCCGTGGACGGTTCCACGCAGGTGCAGGCCAAGTTCGACCTCACGGTCGCCCTGCGCGAGGCGGACGGCCGCATCGTGGGGAACGTGACCTACGCCACCGCGCTGTTCGAGCGGGAGACGGTGGAGCGCTGGGTGGGCTACCTGCGGCGCGTGCTGGAGGAGATGGTGGCCGACGACGCGCGCGGGGTGGAGCGGCTGGCGCTGATGCCGGAGAGCGAGCGCGCGCTGGTGGTGGACGTGTGGAACCGCACCGACGAGCCCTTTACCGACCTGGTCCTCATCCACCGCCACTTCGAGGCGCAGGTGGCGCGCGATCCCGGCGCCACCGCGGTGGAGTTCGGCGACGAGTCGCTGACCTACGCGCAGCTGGACGCATGGGCCAACCGCCTGGCGCACCGGCTGGTGGAGCTGGGGGTGCGTCCCGAGGGGCGGGTGGCGCTGTGCATGGAGCCGTGCAGCGCGGCGATCGCCGGGCTGCTGGGGGTGATGAAGGCCGGCGCGGCCTACGTTCCCCTGGACCCCGCGGCGCCGGACGAGCGCACCGCGTTCATGCTGGCCGAATCCGGCGCCCGCATCGTGCTGGCCGACGCGGCGAGCGCCGCGCGCCCCTGGACCGCGGGGTACGAGGTGCTGGTCGCCGGCGCCGATCTGGACGCGGAGCTGGAGCGCTACCCCGCCACGCCGCCCGCGGTGGAGATCGGGCCGCGCCACCTGGCGTACGTCCTCTACACCTCCGGCTCTACCGGCGTCCCCAAGGGGGTGCTGGTGGAGCACGGCGGCGTGTGCAACACCATCGCCACCTTTTCCCGGCTGTACGAGAACGGGCCGGCGTCGCGGGTGCTCCTTTTTGCCCCGCTGCACTTTGACGCGTCGGTGCTGGACGTCTTTACCGCGCTGGCCAACGGCGGCACGCTGATCGTGGCCCCGCGCGAAGAGACGATCCCGGGCGACGAGCTGACCGCCCTGCTGGCCCGCAAGCGGGTCACCCACGCCAAGTTCACCCCAAGCGCACTGGCGGCCACGCCGTGGGCCGATCTTCCGTTGCTGGAGGTGGTGATCCTGGGCGGGGAGGTCTGCTCGGCCGAGCTGGTGGAGCGCTGGGCGCCCGGCCGCCGCTTCTTCAACGGGTGGGGACCCACCGAGGTCAGCGTCCGCTCCACCGCCTTTCAGGCCACGGACGGCACCTGCCTGCCGCCGATCGGGGGGCCGCTGGGCAACGTGACGCACTACGTCCTGGACCCGGCGGGACGCCCCGTCCCCATCGGCGTTCCCGGCGAGATCTACGTGGGCGGCGCCGGCGTTACGCGCGGCTACCTGGGGCGGCCGGCGCTCACCGCCCAGCGCTACGTTCCCGACCCTTTCGCGAAGGCTCCCGGCGCGCGGATGTACCGCACCGGCGACAAGGTGCGCTGGCGCGCGGACGGGCTGCTGGACTTCGTGGCGCGGATGGACGGGCAGGTAAAGGTGCGCGGCTTCCGCATCGAGCTGGGCGAGATCGAGGCGGTGCTGCGCCGGCACGAGGACGTCGCCGACTGCGTGATGATGGTGCGCGAGGACGTGCCCGGCGACCAGCGGCTGGTGGCGTACGTGGTGGGCGAACCGCGGGCGGAGGCGCTGCGCGAGCACGTGCGGCTCAGCCTGCCGGAGTACATGGTCCCGGCCGCGTTCGCCTTTCTGGACGCGCTTCCGCTGTCGCCCAACGGCAAGGTGGACCGCAAGGCGCTCCCCGCGCCGGAGTACGGCGGTGCGGAGGAGGCGTACGTAGCGCCGCGCACGCCGGCCGAAGAGGTGCTGGCGGGGATCTGGGCCGAGGTGCTGGGCGTGGAGCGGGTGGGCGCGGACGACAGCTTCTTTGAGCTGGGCGGGCACTCGCTGGTGGCGACCCGCGTGGCCGCGCGCGTCCGCGCGGTCTTTGGCGTGGACCTTCCGCTGCGCGCCGTCTTCGAGCGGTCGGTGCTTTCCGACCTGGCGGCCGAGGTCGAGCGTTTGCGCGGCACCGGCGCGGCGGCCGGCGACGGCGCCATTGCCCCCGCCGCGCGCGAGGGCGACCTGCCGGTGACGTTCGCGCAGGAGCGGCTGTGGTTTGTGGACGCGCTGGACCCGGGAAGCCCGGTGTACGCGATCCCCTTCTCGTACGGGATCACCGGCCGCCTGGACCCCGACGCGCTGCGCCGCGCGCTGGCCGAGCTGGTGCGCCGCCACGAGCCGCTGCGCACCACGCTGCCGGCCGTGGACGGCGCTCCCGTGCAGCGGATCGCCCCGCCGCCGGCCACGTTCGACCTGCCCGTCGCCGACCTGCGGCACCTCCCCGAGGACGAACGGCGGGCGGAGGCCCGGCGCCTGGAGGACGAGGCCCGGCGGCACCGCTTTGACCTGGCGCGCGGGCCGCTCTTCCGTGCGTCGCTGGTGCGCATGGCCGACGCCGAGCACCACCTTCTCCTCAACATCCACCACGCCATCGGCGACGGGTGGTCGCTGGGGGTGCTGCGCGAGGAGCTTTCCGCGCTGTATGGCGCCTTTTCGCGCGGCGAAGCGTCGCCGCTGCCCGAGGCCGCGCTGCAGTACGCGGACTACGCGGTGTGGCAACGCGAGCGCCTGTCCGGCGACGCCCAGGGACGGCAGGTGGAGTTCTGGCGGCAGGCGCTGGCCGGCGCGCCGGCGCTGCTGGAGCTGCCGACGGACCGTCCCCGTCCGCCGGTGGAATCGCACCGCGGCGCGCTGGAGCGCCTGGTCGTGCCGTCGGGCCTGACGGCGGAGGTGCACGCGCTGGCCCGCCGCGAGGGATCGACGCTGTTCATGGTCCTTCTCGCCGCGCTGGACGTGGTCCTGGGACGCCTGGCCGGGCAGGAGGACGTGGTGATCGGGACGCCGATCGCGGGGCGGACGCGGGCGGAAACCGACCGAATGGTGGGCCTCTTCCTCAACTCGCTGGCGTTGCGGACCGACCTGTCGGGCGATCCCAGCTTCCGCGAGCTGCTGAGGCGGGTGCGCGAGACCACGCTGAACGCGTACGCGCACCAGGATCTCCCCTTTGAGCGGGTGCTGGAGGAGGTGCGTCCCGAGCGCAGCATGGCGCACGCGCCGGTGTTCCAGGTGATGCTCAACCTGGGCAACTTCCAGCGCGGCACGCTCAAGGCCGAGGGGCTGGAGGTCGCGGAGGCCAGCCCGGGCGCCGACGCGGCCAGCAAGTTCGACCTTACGCTGTACGTGAGGGAGCGGGACGGGGGGATCCACGTCAACCTGGTCTACGCCGCCGACCTGTTTGACGCGGCGCGGATGCGCGGGCTGCTGGCGCAGCTTGAAGGGGTGCTGCGCCAGGCCGCGGCCGCGCCGGAAACCCGCATCGGCGCGCTGTCGCTGGCGACGGACGCGGCGCGCGGCGTCCTCCCCGACCCGGCCCGGCCGATCGAGGCCGAACCGTGGCGCGGCGCCGTGCACGAGACGTTCGCCGCGCGGGCGGCGGCGACCCCGGACGCGCTGGCGATCTCCGCCGCGGGCGAGACGTGGACGTACGCCGAGCTGGACGCGGCGGCCAACCGGATCGCCCACCGGCTGATCGATGGCGGGGTGCGCTCGGGCGACGTGGTGGCGGTCTACGCCCACCGCTCGCCGGCGCTGGTGCGGGCGCTGCTGGGCGCGTGGAAGGCCGGCGCGGCGTTCGCCGTCCTGGATCCGGCGTATCCGCCCGCGCGTCTGGCGGCGCAGGCCGGCGCGGCGCGCCCCGCCGCCCTGCTGCGGATTTCCGCCGCGGGCGAAGTACCGGCGGAGGTGGCCGCCGCGCTCGCGGAGAGCACCCGGCTCACCGTCGTTCTGGCGGCGGACAGCAAGGACGACGGGCTCGGTGGATTCCCGTCGGCCGCGCCCGCGGTTTCCGTCGCAGCCGACGACCTGGCGTACGTCGCGTTCACCTCGGGGACCACGGGCACGCCCAAGGCGATCGCCGGCACGCACCGGCCGCTGGCGCACTTCTTCGGCTGGTACGCGAGGGAGCTCGGGATCGGCACGGCGGACCGATTCTCCCTCCTCTCCGGCCTGGCGCACGACCCGCTGCTGCGCGACGTGTTCGCCCCGCTGGCGGTGGGCGGCAGCATCGCCATCCCCGATCCCGGCCAGGTGGGCACGCCCGGCTGGCTGGCGGGGTGGATGGCGGACCAGGGGATCACCGTCGCGCATCTCACCCCCGCGATGGCGCAGGTGCTGGCGACGGGGGCGGGGGATACACGGCTTCCCGCGCTGCGGCTGGCCTGCTTTGGCGGCGACGTGCTGCGCGCGGCGGACGTGGAGCGGCTGCGCGCCGCCGCGCCCAACGCGGAGGCCGTCAACTTCTACGGCGCCACCGAGACGCCACAGGCCATGGGCTGGTTCCGCCTTCCCGCCGACCTGGCGCAGCTGGGCGCGGCCGTGCCCGTGGGGCGGGGGATCGAGGGCGTGGACTTGCTGGTCATCACGCCGTCCGGGGCGCTGGCCGGGATCGGCGAGCGGGGGGAGATCGCCGTCCGCACGCCGTACCTCTCGCGCGGCTACCTGAACGACGCGGAGCTGACCGCCGCGCGCTTCATCCCCAATCCCCTGACCGGCGACCCGGCCGACCGCGTGTACCGCACCGGCGACCTGGGCCGCTACCGCCCGGACGGCTCCGTGGAGCCCGCCGGCCGCGTGGACGGCCAGGTAAAGGTGCGCGGCTTTCGCGTGGAGCTGGGGGAGATCGAGGCCGCGCTGGCCAAGCATCCCGCCGTGGCCGAGGCCGTCGTCGCCGTGCGCGGGGAGGATCCGGACCGCGTGCTGGTGGCGTACGCCGTCCCGCGCGAGGGCGCCGGCATCGACGCCGAGGCGCTGCGGGCGCACCTGAAGGCGATCCTCCCCGACTACATGGTTCCCGCGGCGTTCGTGGCGCTCGCCGCGGTGCCGCTGACGGCGAACGGCAAGGTGGACCGCCGCGCGCTGCCGGAGCCGGTGATCTCGGCGGAGGAGACCCGCCCCACCGCGCCGCGTACGCCGGCGGAGGAGATCCTGGTCCAGATCTGGGTCGAGGTCCTGCGCCGGGAATCCGTGGGCGTGCACGACGACTTTTTCGCGCTGGGCGGGCACTCGCTGCTGGCGACGCGGCTGCTGGCGCGGGTGCAGAACGCGCTGGGCGTCGTCGTTCCGCTGCGCGCGCTGTTCGAGGGGCCCACCGTGGCGGAGCTGGCCGTGCGCGTGGAGGAGATGCGCCGCGCCGGGCTTCCGGTGCTGCCGCCGGTGGTACGTGTGGATCGTGGTCGTCCCCTCCCGCTCTCGTTTGCCCAGGAGCGGCTCTGGTTCATCGACCGGATGGAGGGCGGGAGCGCGCAGTACAACATCCCCGCCGCGCTGCGCCTTGCCGGCCCGCTGGACGCCGCGGTGCTGGAGCGCGCGCTGGGCGAGATCGTCCGCCGCCACGAGTCGCTGCGCACCGTCTTTCGCGAGGCGGACGAAGGCGCGGTGCAGGTGATCGCCCCCTTTGCCGGCTTTGCGCTCCCCGTCGACGACCTGACGGGGCTGGACGAGACGGCGCGGGAGGCGGAGGTGCGGCGGCGCGCGCGGGAAGATGCGGCGCGTCCGTTCGACCTCACCGCAGGCCCGCTCATCCGCGCCGCGCTGCTGCGGCTGGCGGACGAGGAGCACGTGCTGCTGCTGTGCATCCACCACATCGTGAGCGACGGGTGGAGCAGCGGCGTGCTGCTGCGCGAGCTGTCGGCGCTGTACGCGGCGTATCGCGAGGGGGGCGATTCGCCGCTGGGCGAGCCGCCGGTGCAGTACGCGGACTTTGCCGTGTGGCAGCGCGAGCAGCTGCGGGGCGAGGTGCTGGACCACCAGGTGGGCTACTGGAAGGAGCGGCTGGCGGGCGCGCCGGCGCTGCTGGAGCTGCCCACCGACCGTCCCCGGCCGCCCGTGCAGACGCACCACGGCGCGCGGGAACGGTTCGAGTTGCCGCGTGCGCTGCTGGACGGTCTGCAGGCGCTGGGGCGCGGCGAGGGCGCCACGCTGTACATGGTGATGCTGTCCGCCTTTCAGCTGCTGCTGTCCAAGTACAGCGGAAGCGAAGACGTCGTCGTCGGATCGCCGATCGCGGGGCGCACGCGGCGCGAGGTGGAGGAGCTGATCGGCCTGTTCGTCAACACGCTGGTGCTGCGGACCGACCTTGCGGGCGACCCGAGCTTCCGCGAGCTGCTGGGCCGGGTGCGCGAGGGAACGCTGAGCGCGTACGAGCACCAGGAGGTGCCGTTCGAGCGGCTGGTGGCGGAGCTGCAGCCCGAGCGCTCGCTGAGCCACGCGCCGCTGTTCCAGGTGATGTTCTCGCTGCAGAACGCCGACCGCTCCGGCTTTGGCCTGGAGGGGGTGCGGATGGAGGCGGTGGCCGCGGAGGTGGAGACCACCCGGTTCGACCTGGGCCTTACCGCCGTGCCGCACGAGGGCGGCATCCGCGGCACGCTGGAGTACAGCACCGACCTCTTCGATCGCTCCACCGTCCGGCGGATGCTGGGGCACCTGGAGCGGGTGCTGGAGCAGGTGGCCGCCGACGCGGACGTGCGCCTTTCGCAGCTGGACCTGCTTTCGTCGGAAGAGCGCGGCCTGGTGGTGGATGCCTGGAACCGCACGGAGCTCGGAGCCAGCGACCCGCCGGCCCACCTGCTCTTCGCCGAGTGGGCACGCCGCGCTCCGCACGCGGTCGCCCTCCTGGAAGGCCGGACGACCGTGACGTACGGAGAGCTGGACCGTCGCGCCGCGGTCCTCGCCCGGCACCTGCGCGAGCTGGGCGTGGGGCCGGAGACGCCGGTGGGCCTGTGCATGGAGCGCACGCCCGAGCTGCTGGTGGGCGTGCTGGGGATCTGGAAGGCGGGCGGCGCCTACGTGCCGCTGGATCCCAGCTACCCGGCGGATCGGCTGGGGTGGATCATCACCGACGCGGCGCTTCCGGTGGTGGTCGCCACGGCGGGCACGGCCGGGGTGCCGCCGAAGCACGGCGCCACCCTCGTGCGGGTCGACCAGCTTCCGGATGTCGCCTCGGACATGACGAATGCGACGTCGGAGCTGCCGGCGATCGACGCGAGCCTGGCGTACGTCATCTACACCTCCGGCTCCACCGGCCGCCCCAAGGGGGTGCAGGTACAGCACGGGTCACTCGCCAACCTGCTGGCGGCGACACGCGAGGCGTTCGGTGTCGGTGAGGGGGACGTGATGCCGGCGCTGGCTTCGTACGCGTTCGACATCTGGCTCTTCGAGGCGCTGCTGCCGCTCACCTCGGGTGGCGCGGTACGCCTGGTGGCGCGTGAGCGGGTGCTGGACGCGCACGCGCTGGTGGACGAGATCGCCGACGCCACGCTGGTGCACGGCGTTCCCGCGCTGATGCGGCAGCTGGTCCACGCGGAGCGCGAAACGCCCCGGCTGGCCCGGCTGCGGCGCGCCTTCGTGGGCGGCGACCGGGTGCCCGCCGACCTGCTGGAGGAGATGCGTGAGACGCTTTCCGGCGCGGAGACGCACGTCCTGTACGGCCCCACCGAAGGAACCATCCTGGCGTCCACGCACCCGTTGCCCTCGCACGGAACGGTGGAGGGGCACCCGATCGGCCGCCCGCTGGGAAGCGTGCGCCTGTACGTGTGCGACGCGTTTGGAAACGCGCAGCCGGCGGGCGTCCCGGGCGAGCTGCTGATCGGCGGGGCGGGGGTGGCGCGCGGCTACCTGGGGCGCGCCGCGTTGACGGCGGAGCGGTTCGTTCCCGACGCGCTGGGTGGAGAGCCGGGGGCACGGCTGTACCGCACGGGCGACCGGGCGCGCTGGCGGGCGGACGGGACGCTGGAGTTCCTGGGGCGCACCGACTTTCAGGTGAAGATCCGCGGCTTCCGCATCGAGCCGGGAGAGATCGAGGCCGTGCTGTCGGCGCACGGGCAGGTGCGGGAGGCGCGGGTGATCGTGTGGGAGGATGCGCCCGGCGAGAACCGGCTGGTGGCCTACGTGGTGGGCGGCGTCGGGGCGGACGAGCTGCGGGAGCACCTGCGGCGCAGCCTGCCGGAGTACATGGTGCCGGGGGCGTTCGTGGGGCTGGAGGCGCTGCCGCTTACGCCCAACGGCAAGCTGGACCGCAAGGCGCTCCCCGCGCCGGAGTACGCGGCCGACGCGGACCGGTACGTGGCGCCGCGCACGGAGGCGGAAGAGCTGCTGGCGGAGATCTGGGGCGAGGTGCTGAAGGTGGAGCGGGTGGGCGTGCACGACAACTTCTTCGAGCTGGGCGGTCACTCGCTGCTCATCATGCGCCTGCTGGCCCGCATCCGGGACACGCTGGACCTGCGGATCTCCATCCGCACCGTGTTCTCGATGCCCACGCTGGAGGCCATGGCGGAAGAGATCGAGCGCATGCTCTACGAAGACGTCGCCGGCATGTCCGAAGACGAGGCCGCTCAGCTGGTCGAGTCCAACCCCATTGCAGGGATCTGAGATGTCCTCGGACAAGACGGTCGAGTCTCCGCGCCCGGAGCTTTCCGCCGCCAAGCGCGCGCTCGTCCAGGCCAGGCTCAAGGGACGGGTCCGCTCGTTCAGCATCGTCCCCCGCGGCCATCGCGACGGCGCTCCGCTTTCCTTTGCGCAGGAGCGGCTGTGGTTTCTGGACCGCCTGGAGCCGGGGAGCACCACCTACAACATGCTCTGGCCGCTCCGGCTGCGGGTAGCGCCCGACACCGGTGCGCTAGAGCGCGCGCTGGGCGAGATCGTCCGGCGCCACGAGTCGCTGCGCACCGTTGTTCGCGAGGTGGACGGCGCTCCCGTGCAGGTGGTCGTGCCCTTCGCCGGCTTCCCGCTCGACACCGTCGATCTGTCGCGGCTGGCCGAGGGGGAACGGGAGGCCGAGATGCGGCGCCGCGTCAGCGAAGAGGCGGCGCGGCCGTTCGACCTGGCCACGGGCCCGCTGTTCCGGGCGTCGCTGCTGCGGCTGGGCGAGGACGACCACGTGCTGCTGCTTTCGATGCACCACATCGTCAGCGACGAGTGGAGCATGGGGGTGCTTTCCCGCGAGTTCTCGGTGCTGTACGAGGCGTACCGCGCGGGGCGGGAGTCTCCCCTGCCGGAGCTGGTGGTGCAGTACGCCGACTACGCCGCCTGGCAGCGCGAGCAGCTGGAAGGCGCGGCGCTGGAGCGGCAGCTGGGCTACTGGCGGGCGCGGCTGGCGGACGCACCGGTGCTGCTGGAGCTGCCCACGGACCATCCCCGCCCGGCCGTGCAGACGTTCCGGGGGGCGGTCGAGCGGATCGAGCTTTCCGCCGAGCTGCTGGAGCGGCTGCAGGCGCTGGGACGCGGCGAGGGGGCGACGCTGTACATGGTTGCGCTGGCGGCCTTTCAGGTGCTGCTGTCCCGGTACAGCGGAAGCGAGGACGTGGTGGTGGGCAGCCCCATCGCCGGGCGCGAGCGCAGCGAGGTGGAGGGGCTGATCGGCTTTTTCGTCAACACGCTGGTGCTGCGCACCGACCTCGCGGGCGATCCGTCGTTCCGCGAGCTGCTGGGCCGGGTGCGCGAGGGAACGCTGGGGGCGTACGAGAACCAGGAGGTGCCGTTCGAAAAGCTGGTGGCGGAGCTTCAGCCGGAGCGCTCCCTGAGCCACGCGCCGCTCTTTCAGGTGCAGTTCACGCTGCAGGACACCCGCGACTCGGCCGGTGGCCTGGCGGAACTGGGCACGGAGCGCGTCGACGCGGGCTTCGCCAGCGCCAAGTTCGACCTGTCGCTGACCGTCGCGACCACGCCCCAGGGTCTGCGCTGCGGGCTGTCGTACGCCACGGACCTGTTCGAGCGCGGCACGATCGTCCGGCTGCTGGGGCACCTGGGGCGGGTGCTGGAGCAGGTCGCCGCGGATGCGGACGTGCGGCTGTCCGAAATCGAACTGCTCGGCGAGGCGGAGCGCGCGCGGGTGGTGGACGAGTGGAACCGGACCGAAGCGGAGGCGCCGGCGGACCGCTGCATCCACCAGCTGTTCGAGGCGCAGGCGGCCCGGACGCCGGACGTGGTCGCCGTGCGCTTCGAGGACGCGTCGCTCACCTGCGCGCAGCTGAACGCGCGCGCCAACCAGCTCGCCCACCACCTGCGCCGCCAGGGCGTGGGTCCAGAGGTGCGCGTGGGCGTGCTGATGGAGCGCAGCCTGGAGATGGTGGTCTCCCTCCTGGCGGTGCTGAAGGCCGGGGGAGCCTACGTGCCGCTGGACCCGGGCCTGCCCGCCGAGCGGCTGGCGTACATGCTGGAGGATGCGGACGTGGCCGTGCTGCTCACGCAGGAGCGGCTGCGCGGCATCGTGCCGGACTCCAAACTGTCGGCGCTGGAGGTGGACGCGGCGTGGGATGCGATCGCGCGGGAGAGCGCGGAGAATCCGGCCCCTGACGTCACGCCGTCGAACGTGGCGTACGTCATCTACACCTCCGGCTCCACCGGCCGCCCCAAGGGGGTGATGAACCAGCACCGGGGCGTGGTGAACCGCCTGGTGTGGATGCAGGCGCACTTCGGCCTGTCCGCGGACGACGTGGTGCTGCAGAAGACGCCGTTCTCGTTCGACGTGTCGGTGTGGGAGTTCTTCTGGCCGCTGCAGCAGGGCGCAACCCTGGTGATGGCGCGCCCGGACGGGCACCGCGACCCCGCTTACCTGCAGGAGGTCATCGAGGCCGAGGGGGTGACGACGCTGCACTTCGTCCCCTCCATGCTGCAGTCGTTCGTCGAGGCGGTGGAGGCCGGGCGCTGCGCGTCGCTCCGCCACGTCGTGTGCAGCGGCGAGGCGCTGCCGCCGGCGCTGGTGCATCGCTTCTACGACCGCTTCGCCGCCCCCGTGGTGCTCACCAACCTGTACGGCCCGACGGAAGCGGCCGTGGACGTGAGCTGCTGGACCTGCCCGCGCGATGAAGCCGCCGACGTCGTGCCGATCGGCCGCCCCGTCTGGAACACGCAATTGTACGTTTTGGACGCCGCGCTCAACCCCGCTCCCGTCGGCGTGCCGGGCGAGCTGTACATCGGCGGCGTGCAGGTGGCGCGCGGCTACCAGGGCCGCGCGGCGATGACGGCGGAGCGCTTCATCCCCGATCCGTTCTCGTCGGAGCCGGGCGCGCGCCTCTACCGGACGGGCGACCGGGCGCGGTGGCGGGCGGACGGTGCCATCGAATACCTGGGGCGCCTCGACTTCCAGGTAAAGGTGCGCGGCTTCCGCATCGAGTTGGGCGAGATCGAAGGCGTGCTGCGGCGCAGCGAGGGCGTCACCGACTGCGTGGTCCTGGTTCGCGCGGATGCGGGCGAGCAGCGGCTGGTGGCGTACGTGGTGGGCGCTGCGAAGGCGGACGTGCTGCGCGAGCATCTGCGCCGGGAGCTGCCGGAGTACATGGTGCCGGCCGCCTTCGTCGCGCTGGACGCGCTGCCACTGACGGCCAACGGCAAGCTGGACCGCAAGGCGCTCCCGGCGCCGGAGGGGGACGCCTACGCGCGGCGGAGCTACGAGGCCCCGCTGGGCGAGATCGAGACGGCGCTGGCGGAGATCTGGGGCGAGGTGCTGGGCGTGGAGCGGGTGGGGCGGTGGGACCACTTCTTCGAGCTGGGCGGGCACTCGCTGCTGGCGATCAAGCTGATCGGGCGGATGCGGAGCGCGGGGCTGCACGCGGACGTGCGGGCCCTGTTCACCACGCCGGTGCTGGCCGAGCTGGCCCTGGCCGTGGGCGGAGCGTCCGCGGAGGTGGAGATCCCCGCGAACGGGATCCCCGAGGGGTCCGCGTCCATCACGCCGGAGATGCTGCCGCTGGTGGAGCTGAGCCAGGCGGAGATCGACCGGATCGTCGCGGCGGTGCCGGGTGGCGCGGCGAACGTGCAAGACATCTACCCCCTGGCCGCGCTGCAGGAAGGCATCCTTTTCCACCACCTGATGTCGGAGGAAGGCGACCCGTACCTGCTGTCGAGCACCACCGAGTTCGACAGCCGCGCGCGCCTGGACCAGTACCTGGCGGCACTGCGGGCGGTGATCGACCGCCACGACATCCTGCGCACGGCCATGGCCTGGGACGGGCTGCGCGAGCCGGTGCAGGTTGTGTTGCGGCACGCGCCGCTGCCGGTGGAGGAGGTGCGGCTGGATGCGGAGGCCGGGGATGCGGCCGGGGAGCTGTGGCGCCACTACGACCCCCGGCGGTACCGCATGGACCTGGGCCGGGCGCCGCTGCTGCGGGCGTGCATCGCCGAGGACCGGCCGCGCGGCCGCTGGCTGCTGCTGATGCTCATGCACCACCTGACCAACGACCACGAGTCGCTGGAGGTGCTGCGGGAGGAGATCTCGGCGCACCTGCGGGGCCTGCAGTCGGAGCTGCCGGCACCGCTCCCCTTCCGCAACTACGTGGCGGGGGCGCGGCTGGGGGTAAGCCGGGAGGAGCACGAGCGGTTCTTCCACGCGATGCTGGGCGACGTGGAGGAGCCGACGGCGCCGTACGGTCTGCTGGACGTGTGGGGCGAGGGCCATGGGATCGGCGAGGCGCGGCTGCCGGTCGCGCACGACGTGGGCGCGCGGCTGCGCCTGCGTGCGCGCGCGCTGGGGGTAAGCGCGGCCAGCCTGTGCCACCTGGCGTGGGCGCAGGTGCTGGCGCGGCTGAGCGGCCGGCGCGACGTGGTGTTCGGCACGCTGCTCTTCGGCCGCATGCAGGGCGGGGAAGGCACGGACCGGGTGATGGGTCCGCTCATCAACACGCTGCCGGTGCGAATCGGGGTCGGAGCGGAGGGCGTCGAAAGCGCGGTGCGGCGTACGCACGCGCTGCTGGCGGACCTGCTGCGGCACGAGCACGCCTCGCTGGCGCTGGCGCAGCGCAGCAGCGGCGTGGCGGCGCCGGCGCCGCTGTTCACCTCGCTGCTGAACTACCGCTACGGCGGCAGGGCGGCGCGCGCGCGGGAGGCGGGGCAGGCTGCGGAGGGCGTGCGGGGCATTCGCGGCCAGGAGCGGACCAACTACCCGGTGGTCCTCTCCGTGGACGACCGGGGCGAGGAGTTCTCGCTGCTGGCGCAGGTGGCGGCCCCAGCGGATGCGGAGCTGGTGTGCCGGATGATGCACACGGCGCTCGCCGGGCTGGTCGAAGCGCTGGAAGCTGCTCCCGGCCGGCCGATCGGGAGCATCGACGTGCTTCCGGAAGCCGAGCGCCGCGTGGTGGTGGAGGCGTGGAACCGCACCGACGCGGCGTATCCCACGCACCTCCCCATCCACCAGCTGTTCGAGGAGCAAGTCCGGCGCACGCCGGACGCGGCGGCGCTGGTGTGGGGTGCGGAGGAGCTGACGTACCGGGAGCTGGACTCGCGTGCCAACCGGCTGGCGCACCACCTGGCCGGGCTGGGCGTGGGGCCGGAGAGCCGCGTGGGACTGCGCGTGGAGCGGGGCGTGGAGAACGTGGTCGCCACGCTGGCCGTGCTCAAGGCCGGCGGCTGCTGCGTTCCCGTCGACACCAGCTATCCGGCCGAGCGCATGGCGCTCATGCTGGCCGACTCCGCCGTCCGCATCCTGCTTAGCGACGCGGACATCGCCGCCCCGGATCTTCACGTCATCCGCCTGGATCAGGCGGCGGAGCTGCTCGCTGCCCACCCGGATCACCCGCTGTCGACGGACGTGGCGGCGGGGAACCTTGCCTACGTCTTCTACACCAGCGGCAGCACGGGGCGGCCCAAGGGCGTGATGATGGGGCACCGCGAGGTGGTGCAGTACGCGTACTGCCTCCCCCTGACGATGCCGCTCGGCCCCGGTGATCGCGTGGCGCAGGCATCGAACGCGAGTTTTGACGCGGCGGTGTTCGAGATCTGGGGCGCGCTCGTGCACGGCGCCACGCTGGTGGGCATCGACCGCGACGTCCTTCTCTCCGCGCCGCTGCTGGGGCAGGCGCTGCGCGAGCAGGGGATCACGCACCTCTATCAGACCGCGGCGCTGTTCACCCAGCACGTGCGCGAGCAGGTGGACGTGTACGCGACGCTGCGCCAGCTGGTGTTCGGGGCGGAGGCGGTGGGGACGGACAGCGTGCGCCGGATGCTGCGCGAGGGCAAACCTGCGCGCGTGCTGCACGAGTACGGTCCCACCGAGGCGACGGTGTGGTGCACGCTGGAGGTGGTGGAGGAAGTGGCGGAGGACGCGCCCACGGTGCTGATCGGCAAGCCGATCCCCAACGCGCGTGCCTACGTCCTCGATCCCGCGGGCCAGCCGCTCCCGGCGGGCGTTCCCGGCGAGCTGTGCATCGGGGGTGACGGCGTGGTGCGCGGCTACCTGGGCCGCCCGGCGCAGACGGCCGAGCGCTTTGTCCCCGACCCCTTTGCCGCCCAGCCGGGCGCGCGGATGTACCGCACCGGCGACCGGGCGCGGTGGAAGGCGGAGGGGAAGCTGGAGTTCCTGGGCCGCGTGGACGACCAGGTGAAGATCCGCGGCTTCCGCATCGAGCCGGGCGAGGTGGAGGCGGCGGTTGCGGCGTTCCCGGGTGTGCGCGAGGCCCGGGTGATGATGCGCGAGGACCAGCCGGGCGACAAGCGGCTGGTGGCGTACGTGGTCGGTGAGATGGAAACGGACGCGCTGCGCGAGCACCTGCGGCAGAGCCTGCCGGAGTACATGGTGCCGCGGGCCATCGTCGCCATGGACCGGCTGCCGCTGAACGCCAACGGAAAGGTGGACCGCAAGGCGCTGCCGGTGCCGGAGTACGCGGCCGGCGCGGACCGGTACGTGGCGCCGCGCACACCGACCGAAGAGGTGCTGGCCGGGATCTGGGCAGAGGTGCTGCACCTGGACCGCGTGGGCGTGGAGGAAAGCTTCTTCGACCTGGGCGGACACTCGCTCCTGGGCACGCGGGTGGTGTCGCGGGTGCGCGGGCTGTTCGGCGTGGAGCTGCCGCTGCGGGCGCTGTTCGAAGGACCCACGGTGGCGGAGATGGCCGGGCGCGTGGAAGAGATGCGCCGCGCGCAGCTGCCGGTGCTGCCGCCCGTGGTGCCGGCCGAGCGCACGGACCCGCTGCCGCTGTCGTTCGCGCAGGAACGGCTCTGGTTCATCGACCGGCTGGAGCGGGGGAGCGCCGTCTACAACATCCCCGTGGCGCGGCGGCTGAAGGGTGCGCTGGACGGGCCGGCGCTGGAGCGCGCGCTGGGCGAGATCGTGCGGCGCCACGAGGCGCTGCGGACGGTCTTCGCTGAACTGGACGGCTCGCCCGTGCAGGTGATCGCGCCCTTCGGCGGGTTCGCGCTGGCGGTGGAGGACCTGTCGGCGCTGGACGAAGCGGATCGCGAGGCGGCGGTCAGGCGGCGCGCCGGCGAGGAGGCGCGGCGGGCGTTCGACCTTTCCGCGGGCCCGCTCTTCCGCGCCGCGCTGCTGCGGCTGGGGGCGGAGGAGCACGTGCTGCTGCTGACGATGCACCACATCGTCAGCGACGGGTGGAGCATGGGTGTGCTCTTCCGCGAGCTGTGGGCGCTGTACGCCGCGTTCGCCGAAGGGCGTGAATCGCCGCTGGCGGAGCTGGCGGTGCAGTACGCCGACTACGCGGTGTGGCAGCGCGAGCAGCTGGCGGGCGAGACCCTGGACCGGCAGCTGGCGTACTGGCGGGAGCGCCTGGCGGGCGCACCCGCGCTGCTGGAGCTGCCGACGGATCATCCGCGCCCGCCGGTGCAGACGTACCGCGGCGCGACGGTCCCGGTGGCGCTTTCCTCCGACCTGCTGGAGCGGCTGCAGCGGCTGGGGCGCAGCGAAGGCGCGACGCTGTACATGACGCTGCTGGGCGCGTTCCAGGTGCTGCTCTCCAAATACGCCGGCAGCGAGGACGTGGTGGTCGGCAGCCCGATCGCCGGGCGCACGCGCGGCGAGGTGGAAGCGCTGATCGGCTTCTTTGTCAACACGCTGGTGCTGCGTACCGACCTCGGTGGCGACCCGAGCTTTCGCCAGGTGCTGGGGCGGGTGCGCGAGGCCACGCTGGGTGCCTACGCGCACCAGGAGCTTCCGTTCGAAAAGCTGGTGGCCGAGCTGCAGCCCGAGCGTAGCCTTAGCCACTCGCCCCTCTTCCAGGTGCTGTTCGCGCTGCAGAACGCGGAGGGCGGGGCGAGCACGCTGCACGGGCTGGAGGTGAGCGGAGCGGGAACGGCCCGGGAGGTCGCCCAGTTCGATCTCTCCCTTACGCTCTGGACGACCGGCCAGGGTCTGCGCGGCGCGCTGGACTACAGCACCGACCTCTTTGAGCGCGCCACGGTCGAGCGGATGCTGGGCCACCTTGAGCGGGTGCTGGAGCAGGTGGCCGCCGACGCGGACGTGCGGCTTTCGCGGCTGGAGCTGGTGGGCGAGGCGGAGCGCGCGCGGGTGCTGGACGAGTGGAACCGCACGGAAGCGGAGGTACCCGCCGGCCAGTGCATCCACCAGCTCATCGAGGCGCAGGCCGCGCGCACGCCGGACGCGGTTGCGGTGATCGCGGAGGAGGCGTCGCTCACCTGCGCGCAGCTGAACGCGCGCGCCAACCAGCTGGCGCACCACCTGGCCCGCCGCGGCGTGGGGCCGGAAACCCGCGTGGGTCTTTGCCTGGAGCGCGGCGTGGAGATGGTGGTTTCCATCCTGGCCGTGCTCAAGGCGGGTGGCGCGTACGTTCCGCTGGATCCGGGCTATCCGCCGGAGCGGCTGGCGTACATGCTGGAGGATTCGGGCGTGGCCGTGCTGCTTACCCAGTCGCGGCTGCGCGGCATCCTCCCCGCCTCCGACGTGCCGACGCTGGACGTAGATGCGGCGTGGAATTCCATCGCTGCGGAGAGCGCGGAGAACCCGGCGCCCGCCGTAACGCCGTCGAACCTGGCGTACGTCATCTACACCTCCGGCAGCACCGGCCGGCCCAAGGGGGTGATGAACGCGCACCGCGGTGTGGTGAACCGGCTGTGGTGGATGCAGGCGGAGTACGGGATCGGTGCGGACGACGTGGTGCTGCAGAAGACACCGTTCTCGTTCGACGTCTCCGTGTGGGAGTTCTTCTGGCCGCTGCAGCAGGGCGCAACGCTGGTGATGGCGCGGCCCGACGGCCACCGCGACCCGCTGTACCTGCAGGATGTGATCGAGCGGCGCGGGGTCACCACGCTGCACTTTGTCCCCTCCATGCTGCAGCAGTTCGTGGAGACGGCGGACCCGGCGCGCTGCACCAGCCTGCGCCGCGTCATCTGCAGCGGCGAGGCGCTGCCGCCGGCGCTGGTGGCGCGCTTTCACGAGCGCTTCCCGGCTCCGGTGGAACTGCACAACCTGTACGGGCCCACCGAAGCGGCCGTGGACGTGAGCCACTGGGCGTGCGCGCGCCAGGACGCCGCCGACGTGGTGCCGATCGGCCGCCCCGTCTGGAACACGCAATTGTACGTTTTGGACGCGGCGCTCACCCCCGCGCCCGTGGGCGTGCCGGGAGAGCTGTACATCGGCGGGGTGCAGGTGGCGCGCGGCTACCTGGGCCGCCCCGGCCTCACCGCGGAGCGGTTCATTCCCGATCCCTTCTCCGCCCGTCCGGGCGCGCGCCTCTACCGCACGGGCGACAAGTCGCGCTGGCGGGCGGACGGCGCCATCGAGTACCTGGGGCGGCTGGACTTTCAGGTAAAGGTCCGCGGCTTCCGCATCGAGCTGGGCGAGATCGAGGGCGTGCTGCGGCGCAGCGAGGGCGTCGTCGACTGCGCCGTCATCGCGCGCGAGGACGAGACGGGCGACCGTCGGCTGGTGGCGTACGTCGTGGGTGAAGCGGAAACCGAGACGCTGCGCGAGCACCTGCGCCGGGAGCTGCCGGAGTACATGGTGCCGGCGGCGTTCGTCCCGCTGGACGCGCTGCCGCTTACGGCGAACGGCAAACTGGACCGCAAGGCGCTCCCCGCGCCGGAAGGGGATGCGTACGCGCGGCGCAGCTACGAGGCGCCGCTGGGGGAGATCGAGACGGCGCTGGCGGAGATCTGGGGCGAGTTGCTGGGCGTGGAGCGGGTGGGGCGGTGGGACCACTTCTTCGAATTGGGCGGGCACTCGCTCCTGGCGATGAAGCTGATCGAGCGGATGCGGCGGGCGGGGCTGTACACGGACGTGCGGGCCCTGTTCACCACGCCGGTGCTGGCGGAGCTGGCCCTGGCCGTGGGCCGGGCGTCCATGGAGATGGAGATCCCCGCGAACGCGATTCCCGCGGGGAGCGAATCCATCACGCCGGACATGCTTCCGCTGGTGGAGCTTACGCAGGCGGAGATCGACCGCATCGTGGCGGGCGTGCCGGGCGGAGCCGCGAACGTGCAGGACATCTACCCGCTGGCTCCGCTGCAGGAAGGGATCCTGTTCCATCACCTGCTGTCGGAAGAGGGCGATCCCTACCTGCTGTCCAGCACGACCGAGTTCGACACGCGCGCGCACCTGGATCAGTACCTGGCGGCGCTGCAGGCGGTGATCGACCGGCATGACGTCCTGCGCACGGCCGTGGCCTGGGAAGGACTGCGCGAGCCGGTGCAGGTGGTCTGGCGCCGCGCGCGGCTGCCGGTGGAGGAGGTGGAGCTGGATGTGGAGTTGGGCGATGCGGCCGGGCAGCTGTGGCGGCGCTACGACCCCCGGCGGTACCGGATGGACCTGGGGCAGGCGCCGCTGCGGCGGGCCGCGATCGCCGAGGACCGCGCGCGGGGCCGCTGGCTGCTGCTGGTCCTTACGCACCACCTGACCAGCGACCACGAGTCGCTGGAGGTGCAGCGCGAGGAGATCTCGGCGCACCTGCGGGGCGTGGAATCCGAGCTGGCGGCGCCGCTGCCCTTCCGCGGCTACGTGGCGCAGGCGCGCCTGGGGGTGAGCCGCGAAGAGCACGAGCGGTTCTTCCGCGGGATGCTGGGCGACGTGGACGAGCCGACGGCGCCGTACGGGCTGCTCGACGTATGGGGGGATGGACGCGGGATCGCGGAGGCGCGGCTTCCGGTGGCGGACAACGTCGCCGCGCGGCTGCGCCGCCGGGCGCGCACGCTGGGGGTGAGCGCGGCCAGCCTGTGCCACCTTGCGTGGGCGCAGGTGCTGGCGCGGCTGAGCGGTCGGGAGGACGTGGTCTTCGGGACGCTGCTTTTCGGCCGCATGCAGGGCGGGGAGGGTGCGGACCGGGTGATGGGCCCGCTCATCAACACGCTGCCGGTGCGGATCGGGGTGGGCGAGGAGGCGGCCGAGGCGGCGGTGCGGCGCACGCACGCGCTGCTGGCGGACCTGCTGCGGCACGAGCACGCCTCGCTGGCGCTGGCGCAGCGCAGCAGCGGCGTGGCGGCACCCGCGCCCCTCTTCACCTCGGTGCTGAACTACCGCTACGGCGGGACCAAGCGTCCGCGGCAGGCGGGGCCCGGCAGGGAAGGCGTGCGGGGCATCGGCGCGCAGGAGCGGACCAACTACCCCGTGGCGCTCGCGGTGGACGACTGGGGAGATGCGTTCTCGCTCGTCGCGCAGGTGGCGGCGCCCGCGGACGCGGAGCGGGTGTGCCGGATGATGCACGCCGCGCTGGAGGGGCTGGCCGAGGCGCTGGAGTGCGCGCCGCGCCGGGCGATCGGGAGCATCGACGTGCTGCCGGAGTCGGAGCGCGCGCGGGTGGTGGGCGAGTGGAGCCGGACGGAAACGGACGCCCCCGCGGACCGTTGCGCGCACGAGCTGTTCGCGGAGCAGGCGGCGCGGACGCCGGACGCGGTGGCCGTGCGCTTCGGCGCGGAGTCGCTGAAGTACGCGGAGCTGGACGCGCGGGCCAACCGGCTCGCGCACCACCGGCGCGCGCTGGGCGTGGGGCCGGAGGTGCGGGTGGGGCTGTGCCTGGAGCGCAGCCCGGAGATGGTCGTGGCCGTGCTCGGGGTGCTCAAGGCCGGCGGCGCCTACGTGCCGCTGGACCCGGCGTATCCGGCCGAGCGCCTGGCGTTCATGCTCCGCGACGCGGCGGTGCCCGTCCTGCTGACGCACTCCGCGCTGGAGCCGAAGCTCCCCGCGCACGACGCGCGCGTGGTGCGGATGGACGCGGACGCCGCCGCGATCGGCCAGGAGCCGGGCCACGCGCCGGAGAGTGGCGTGGACCTGCGGAACCTGGCGTACATCATCTACACCTCGGGGTCCACCGGGCGGCCCAAGGGCGCTGCCATTCCGCACGGCGGCCTCGCGCGCTACCTGGCGTGGGCCGGTCCCACGTACGGTGCGGGCGATGGAGAGGGTGCGCCGGTGCACTCGTCGCTCTCCTTCGACCTGACGGTCACCAGCCTCTTCGTCCCGCTGCTGGCGGGCGAAGCCGTCGTGCTCGCGGCCGATGAAGGGGTCGAGGCGCTGGCGGGGGTGATCCGCTCGTCGGGCACCTTCGGATTCGTCAAGATCACCCCCGCGCACCTGTCGCTGCTGCTGGAGCAGCTGTCGCCGGAGGAGGCGGCACGCGCCACGGGCCGGTTCGTCGTCGGCGGCGAGAGCCTGGCGGGCGAGGTGGTGGCGCGCTGGGGGCAGGTCGCGCCGAACGTGTTGATCACCAACGAGTACGGCCCCACCGAGACGGTGGTCGGCTGCTCCATCCACACGCTCTACGCGTCCGAGGCCCCGGCGGGCGCGGTGTCCATCGGCCGGCCCTCGCCGGGGACCGCGCTCTACGTGCTGGACACGGCCGGCCAGCCCGCGCCCGTCGGCGTGCCCGGCGAGCTGCACGTGGGCGGGGGGCAGCTGGGTCGCGGCTACCTGGCGCGGCCGGCGCTCACGGCGGAGAAGTACGTCCCCGATCCGTTCTCCCTGGACCCCGGCGCCCGCCTCTACCGGACGGGCGACCTGGTGCGGTGGGGCGCGGACGGGGAGCTGGAGTTCCTGGGCCGGCTGGACGAGCAGGTCAAGATCCGCGGCTTCCGCATCGAGCTGGGCGAGATCGAGGCCGCGCTGCGCCAGGCGCCCGGCGTGGACGACGGCACCGTCATCGTGCGCGAGGACGGGCCGGGCGACCGGCGGCTGGTGGCGTACGTCGTCGGCGACGCGGAGGCCGAGGCGCTGCGCGAGCGCCTGCTGCAGAGCCTGCCGGAGTACATGGTCCCCGCGGCCTTCGTCCCCATGGACGCGCTGCCGCTGACCCCCAACGGCAAGCTGGACCGCAAGGCCCTCCCCGCGCCGGAAGGCGATGCCTACGCGCGGCGCAGCTACGAGGCCCCGCTGGGCGAGACCGAGACCGCGCTGGCGGAGATCTGGGCCGAGGTGCTGGGCGTGGAACGGGTGGGGCGGTGGGACCACTTCTTCGAGCTGGGCGGGCACTCGCTGCTGGCCATCCGGCTCATCGGGCGGATGCGCAGCGCGGGGCTGCACACGGACGTCCGCGCGCTGTTCACCACGCCGGTGTTGGCGGAGCTGGCCCAATCCGTGGGCGGCGCGGCGCCGGAGCTGGAGATCCCCGCGAACGCCATCCCGGACGGGGCGGAGTCCATCACCCCGGACATGCTGCCGCTGGTGGAGCTGGACCAGGTTGAGATCGACCGCATCGTGGCGGCGGTGCCGGGTGGCGCCGCCAACGTGCAGGACATCTACCCGCTGGCGCCGCTGCAGGAAGGCATCCTCTTCCATCACCTGATGTCGCAGGAGGGTGACCCCTACCTGCTGTCGGGGGTCAGCGAGTTCGACACCCGTCCGCGGCTGGA
>NZ_JBMDXM010000129.1:0-11216 GCF_048594345.1 Longimicrobium sp. | reverse complement strand
GACGCTGGCGTACAACCTGAGGCGGGTTTTGAGCCTGCTTGGGGTGGAGTGTCTCCTGGAAGCACTCAGGACGGGCAAGATGCCCGTCCCGCAGCCCGTGTGAGCCCTTTCGGCGCGTTTTTCCGGGCTTTGAGGAGCCCCCTACGGCCTCTGAGGCGCCCTCAACGGCTCATCGGCTGAAAATCGCGCCTTCCTCGCGCGCGCGAGGCGCGGCGGCCGTCGTTAGAGACTCAGAATGGAGTTTTGAAACGGCCTCTCCCTCAGGATGACAGTGTGCTTCGGGGGGAAAACTGAGGTCTCAACACCAGGCGCCGCTCCGCAATCTGCTGATACACAATGCTTTGGCGCCGACCGAAGGACCTTGCCCGCAGAACCCGGAGCCTTGAACGGCTCCCGGAGGCTGGGTCTCGCGCGACCCGACAAAGATCCTTCAGTCGCGCGCAAACTCACGTGGCCAAGATGGTTCGGTCGTGCGCTCCCTCCGGATGACAGTGTGCTTCTGGGGGAAAACTGAGGTCTCGACACGAGGCGCCGCTCCGCAATCTGCTGATACACAATGCTTTGGCGCCGGACCGAAGGACCTTGCCCGCGGAACCAGGAGCCTTGAACGGCTCCCGGGCGCTGGGTCTCGCGCGACCCGACAAAGATCCTTCGTTCGCGCGCAAACTCATGTGGCCAAGATGGTTCGGTCGTGCGCTCGCCCTCAGGATGACAGTGTGCTTCGGGGGGAAAACTGAGGTTTCAACACGAGGCGCCGCTCCGCAATCTGCTGATACACAATGCTTTGGCTCCGACCGAATGACCTTGGCCGCGGAACCAGGAGCCTTGAACGGCTCCCGGGGGCTGGGTCTCGCGCGACCCGACAAAGATCCTTCGGTCGCGCGCAAGCTCTTGTGGTTGCGTACGTTGCGGGTGTGCGCTCCCTCAGGATGACAGTGTGCTCAGCACACGCTCAGTCTCAGGATGGCACCGCTCAGTTCGCGCGGGCTGGCAACACCCTCTCAGGCGCGGCCGATGTCGAGCACCTCGGCCACGACGGAGCGGGTGCCCCAGTCACTGGCTTCGCGGCAGCTGTCGAACCACAGGTCGATCTTGTTGCCGCGGACGGCGCCGCCGGTGTCCATGATCACAAAGATGCCGATCAATCGCCCGTCCGGGTGCGAGACGCGCACGACGGAGCCCAGCGGCAGCACGCTGGGATCACCCGCCGCCATTCCGTCTCGCACGCGGACGCCCGTGCGCATGTTGCCGCGCAGGCAGTACGCGGTGGAGCGCATCTGCAGCACGCGCTGCACGGGAAAGACGCCGCGGCTTGCGACGGTGGATGAGGTGGCCGCGGGCTCCGCGTTCTCCGACGCGCCGGTGCCATCGGGCGCGGGCGGCACGTCCGCGATGCGCAGGGTGTCGGCCGGCGGGGTGGTGGGGGTGCCCAGCAGCCGGGGACGGCGCTGCGCCTCGGCGTCGGCGGGGGCGAGCGCCGCCAGCAGCAGGGGGAGAAGGAGCGCCCACAGCGGCGCGGCCCAACGGTACTTCCCGCGATCCGGCATGATCCTGCGGGTCATGTCTGACCTCCCGGAAGGGTTTCGTCGCGCCGCTCCACGGGGAGTGGGTGGCGTCACCTGCTCGTCATCATCGTCATCTCACTTCCGCACTCACGCACTCACGCACTTCGTCGCATCAATCCAGCGCCACCAGCGGCCGCTCGCCACGGAACAGGGTGGAGGCGCGGTAGCGGTTGAGGGCGTAGCCCAGCAGCAGCTTTACCAGCACGGCCAGCGGCACGGCGATCAGCAGCCCCACAAATCCGAAAAAGTATCCCGTCACGGCCAGCGCCAGCAGCACCCAGACGGGGTGCAGCCCCACGGCCTCGCCCACCACGCGCGGGCCGATGACGGACGAATCCAGCACCTGCACCACGGCGAACACGGCGGCGATCTTGACCAGCGCGATGAGCGGGCTGGCGGAGAACAGCGCGATGATCAGCGCCGGGATCAGGCTGGCGACCAGCCCCATGTAGGGGATGATGTTGAACACGCCGGCCACGGCGCCCAGCAGCAGCGCGTAGGGAAATCCCGCGATCAGGAACCCCAGCCAGGTGAGCACGCCCACGATGGCGGCCGCCAGCACCTGCCCGCGCAGGTAGCGCGCGAGCAGCCGGTCGTACTCTGACGCAAAACCCACCACGCGGTCACGGTACGGCGCCGGCACCAGGTCCCGCAGCCGCGCCTGGATGGCCGACCAGTCGCGCAGCAGGTAGAAGGTGATGATGGGGGTAAGGAAGACGTAGCTCAGCAGGCTTAGCACGGCGCCCAGCCCCTTGCCCACGCCCAGCAGCCCCGTCCACGCGCCCTGCATGATGGCCGCCTGCCGCTGCTGCATCCACGCCATCACCGCCTCAGGCTGGATGGAGCGCAGCCGGTCCACCAGCGCCTGCTCGTCAAGCCAGGGCAGGTCGCGCGACTGCAGCTGCGCCTGCCACGTCTCCAGCCGCGTCGTGGCCGTCTGCAGAAACGCCGGCGTGCCGCGGATGAACTCGGCGATCTGCGCGCTGAGGGCGGGAATGCCCACGAACAGCGCCAGGCCGATGATGGCGATGGCCGGCAGCGCCAGCAGCACCGTGGCGACCAGCCGCGACAGGCCGCGCCGCTCCAGCCGCGCGACCAGGGGGTGCTGGATGTACGCCAGCACCAGCGCCAGGACGAACGGCGCCAGCAGGAACCCGGTCGTATCCAGCACCCAGATAAAGGTCAGCAGCGCGGAAGTGCTCACCAGCATCAGGTGAAAGCGCGTGCCGGAATACGGCTGCACCAGAAACAGCAGGAGCAGAAACAGGATGAACGGATTGAGGATGCTGCGGATGCTGAACAGGAACAGCCCCAGCACGCCCAGGACAAAAACGGCGTGCCAGGTACGCCAGTTGAACGGATCGGGCGCCTTTTCGATCATGGAATCCGGGTATGGATCAAGGAAGTGGAGGGTGCGCACAGAGTAGCGCGGCACCCGTCCACAGGCCAGAGCGGCGATGCGCGCGTGGTGGCCCGCATCGTGCACAAGCATCACGCAAACAAGCACTTAGCCAACGAACAGGAGGCGTGCCGATGTTAGGTCTGATCACGATGCTGAGCCCCCGTCGCCGGAGCATGAAGGGGATGGCGATGGCGGGTGCCGCGACCTGGGCGATGAACCGCATGGCGCGCCGCAGCACGCGGGGCTCGCGGATGATGGGGACGGTGGGCTGGGCGCTGCCGCTGGGGATGATGGCGTACGACCAGTACCGCAACCGCCGCGCCGGACGCGGCACCCTGCCGTAGCCGGTCGCGCTCCCAGGAGCGCTACGAGGCCGCCCCGGATCGCCGGGGCGGCCTCGCGCGTTATACGGCCGGATCATCTCCCGACGAGGTGAAGCGAATCGCTGCGCCGATAGGATGGGATGCGGTGCGATCCGCCACCAGGAGCGAATGATGCCCGTTGAGAATCTGAACCGGCAACGTGCCGTCCACCTGCAGGAGCGAATCAATTCGCCGCTACAACTGCACAAAGTCCACCTTCGTGCCACCTTCGTGGACTCGGCGGCCCGACCGTGTGCGGCGTTCCACGCACCTGCGCGTCCGCAACCGGGGATCGAAAGGCGTTGCGGCGCTTCGACGGAAGTTCGATCCCGCGCCCGACCCCATCACCGTCATGCAGGTGAAGCCCCGCCTGGCGAGCTTTGCGAGCGTTGGGCGGGGCTTATGGCATTTCGAGCCGCGGCTTTAGCCGCCCACCGGCCCGTGGCCGCCCACGCGAGTTACGACGACGACCCCTGCCGCAACGCCAAGCGCGCCGCCTCTTCCGCCGCGTCTTCTTCCGCGGCACGGCGGAGGGCGGCTTCCAGCTGTTCGGCGGCGCGCTTCAGGACCTCGCGGGCGTTGTCGTAGCTGATGGAGCTGATGGCCTCGTCCAGCGGCAGCCAGATGCACTCCGTGATCCCCTCCTCCCGCTGTGGGCAGGTGTCGCCCTCGGGGGATTCGATCAGGTAGAAGTGGCAGTACTTGTGGATAAGCTTGCCGCGAAAGCGGAAGAACCAGTCGATGGTCTGCAGCCGCGGCCCCAGGCGCAGGCAGTTGAGCCCCGTCTCTTCCTCCACCTCGCGAAGCGCGGCGTCGGCGGCGGTCTCGGTCTGCTCCACGTGGCCCTTGGGAAAGCCCCAGTGGTGGTACGCGTCGCGGATGAGCAGCACGTGTGCGCGGCCGTCGCGCCAGCGGTAAATCACCCCGCCGGCGCTGGTCTCGATCACCGCCCGTGTACGGGCGCCGCCGCCGCGCCGCCGTCTAGGCACCCGAGAGCTCCTCCACGATCTGCACGGCGTTGGTCGCCGCGCCTTTGCGCAGGTTGTCCGAGACGACCCACAGGTGCAGCGTGCGCGGCAGGAACAGGTCCTGGCGAATGCGCCCCACGAACACCTCGTCGCGCCCGGCCGTCTCCAGCGGGGTGGGGTAGCGGCTGGCCCCGTCCTCCACGATCACGCCGGGGAACGCCGCCAGCGCCGCGCGGGCGTCATCCACCGAAAGATCCCGTTCCGTCTCCACCATCACCTGCACCGAGTGGCCCACTTCCACCGGCACGCGCACGCACGTCGCCGCGACGGGCAGGTCGGGGAGGCCGAGGATCTTGCGCGTCTCGTTGATCATCTTGCGCTCCTCGCCCGTCCACCCCTCCGCGTCGAAGTCACCGATCTGCGGGATGACGTTGCCGCTGATCTGCCGCGCGAACGGCGAATCCTCCGGCCGGTTGCCCAGCAGCTCGTCGCGCAGGGCGCTGCGCCCCGTCTCGCCCGCGCCGCTGACGGACTGGTAGGTGGTCGCCACCACGCGCGCCAGGCCCGCCGCCCGCCGCACCGCCTCCAGCGCGACCACCATCTGGATGGTGGAGCAGTTGGGGTTGGCGATGATCCCCTTTGGCCGCTCGCGCGCGGCGTCGCCGTTCACCTCGGGGACGACGAGGGGGACCTGCGGGTCCATCCGCCACGCGGACGAGTTGTCGACCACGATGGCGCCCTCGCCCGCGGCGATGGGCGCCCACTCCTTGCTGCGGTCGCCGCCGGCGGAGAAGAGCGCGAAATCCACCCCGCGAAACGCGCCCGGCTCCGCCACGGAGCACGCCCAGTCGCGCCCGCCCCAGTGGACGGAACGGCCTTTGGAGCGAGGCGAGGCCAGCAGCGTCAGGCGGTCGACGGGGAGCTTGCGCTCCGCCAGCACCTGCAGCATGGTGCGTCCCACGGCGCCGGTGGCGCCCAGCAGTGCGATGTGCATCGGTCAGCCCACCCCCGCGGTGGCCGGGGCTTCCGCCGCCTGGCCCAGTGTAAAGCCGTCGTGCAGCGCACGCAGCGCGTCATCTTCCTTGTGCGTGGGGACCAGGAGGGTGATGGAGATGGAGGAGGTGGAGACGCCCTCGACGTCGACACCCGCGTCCATCAGCACCCGATACGCCTGCGCGTACACGCCGGGGCGCCCGCTCATCCCGCGCCCCACAAGGGCGATGCGGGACAGGCCGGTGTGCTCCTCCATCCGCCCGCCGCCGCCCAGCCGCGCCGCCGTTTCCGTCGCGATCTCTCTCGCGCGCGGCAGGTCGTCCTCGCGCACGGTCAGCTGCAGCAGGATGGCGTCGTCGGCGTCCGGCGCCTCCGTTACCATGTCCACGCTCACCCCCGCGTCGGCCAGGGCGACAAGGAGCTCGGTCGGCGTGCGCATGCCGCGCGGCAGGCCGTGGACGATGAGCTTGGCGTAGCCGCGCGAGGGCGCGAGGCCGGTTACCACCTGGTCTTCGCGTACCATCGGATTTTCGGTGATCAGGGTGCCGCGCGTGGGATCGTCCTCCAGCGGCCCTTCCACAAAGGACGACAGCACGCGGATGTCCAGCGCCGGCTCGCGCGCGCCCAGGTCCACGGCGCGGGCGTGCATCACCTGCGCGCCGGACTGCGCCAGCTCCACCATCTCGTCGTGCGAGATCCGGGGGATGATGCGGGCGTCCGACACGCGGCGCGGATCGCAGGTAAAGATGCCGTCCACGTCGGTGTAGATCTCGCAGCGGTCGGCCCCCAGCGCGCGGGCCAGCGCGACGGCCGTGGTGTCGGATCCGCCGCGGCCCAGCGTGGTGATCTCGCGAGCCGTGCTCACGCCCTGAAAGCCGGCGACGATGGCCACGCAGCCCGCTTCCACCGTCTCGCGCACGCGGTCGGCGCGCACGTCGACGATGCGGGCGGAGGTGTGCGACTGGTCGGTGATGATGGCGGCCTGGCTGCCGGTGAGCGAGCGCGCCTCCACGCCTTCGCGGCAGATGGCCATGGCCAGCAGCGCCATGGAGATGCGCTCGCCTGCGGTAAGCAGCATGTCCATCTCGCGCGCGTGCTCCGCGCCGGGGTCCTTTGCCCCGGTGACAGCCTGCGCCAGCTCGATCAGCTCGTCGGTGCTGTGCCCCATGGCGCTGACGACCACCACCACGCTGTCGCCGCGGCGGCGCGCCCGCGCCACGCGCGCGGCCACCACGCGGATGCGCTCCGGCGTGCCAACCGAGGTGCCGCCGTACTTCTGGACCAGCAGGGCCATACAGCAGGGAATAGGGAACAGGGAATAGGGAATAGCCAGCAACTGCAACAAACCGACGGCGTGTAGCAGGGTTCGTGCTCGCGGGGCGGTTTTGGCGCTCACCGTGCCGGAGCGGTCATCCCGCGCCCGACGAGCATCCGGCCGCGTCCCGGCGCGCCCGACGGATCCAGCCTCGGCGACGGACATCGAACTGGCGTCCGACGCGGTGCCCCTCCCCCGGCCCCTCCCCGTTCGTTCCTCACGGAGAGGGGAGACGTTACCGCGGTATCACGGCTCGACGAACGAGATCGAACTGCGTCCGACAGGGCCCCCTCTCCCCCGGCCCCTCTCCCCCGCTGCGCGGGAGAAAGGGGAGAACTTCGATCCCGCGGCGACAAGCCTTCTGCCGTTCTCCCTCCCCCACGCAGTTTGTGGGGGAGGGCCGGGGAGGGGGGCGGCCCACCATCTCGCACCACCGCTCTCCGAAGCGAACCCATCCCTCCCTAACAACAACCTCCCCCGGCAGTTTCGGGGGAGGTAGGCGAGTGGTGCTCGCCCAGAGGGGGCCTGCGCCAGAGCCAGCCGAAGCGCACTCCAGGCATACCGACAAATCAGTTACACCCGTACTCCCGTACTCCCGCACTCCCGCACTTCCCTCAGAACACCTGCAGCTCGCCGATGTACTTGGCCGGGTTGGCCTGGATGTCGGCCATCAGGCGCTGCATGGTGGTCACCAGGCGCTGGAACTCCTCGTACAGCGCCGGGTCGCTCATCAGGCGGCCGACGGTGCCCTGCTGCGAGGACAGCTGCGTGAGCAGGGTGTTGAAGTTGGTCATCGCCAGCCGCGCCTGCGTCACCGTGGGCCCCAGCTCCGCCAGCCCCGGCTGCGCGCCGGCGATGGTGGTGTTCAGCGTTTCCGCCGTGCGGCCAAAGGCGCCCATCGTCGAATCCGCGCGGGCGACCAGGCCGGGGACGCCGCTGGCGGCGCCGCGCAGCTCGGTGGTGAGCGCGTTCAGGTTTTCGGTGGCGCTGCGTGCGTTGGCGATGATCTGCTGCACGTCGCCGCCCTGCAGGCTTCCCCGCAGCTCGTTCATGGTGGTCTGGGCCGACGCGGTGGCCAGGCGGATGTTCTCGGTCGAAGCCAGGACGTTGCGGCCCACCTGCCCGTACGTCTGCGTCTGCGCGTCGATGAAGCCGCTCAGCTGGTCGCTCACCTCGCCCACGTTCTCGATGGTGTTGCGGATCTCCAGCGCCGTCTCGGGGGTGAACGCGATCTGGATGCGCGCCGACAGCGTTTCGATGTCGGACGCGATGCGCGCGGCCACCGCGGTGAGCTCCGAGATGTCGGGGAGCGTGGCGCCGGGAAGGATGTTGCGGCGCGGCGCGGTGGTAAACGACAGGTCCGGAAACTCGGCCTGGGAGACGATCTGCGCCTGCCAGTCGCCAAACAGCGAGGCGCTGCCCAGCAGCACGCCCACGTCGCCGCGCAGCTCCACGTCGGGGCGGATGGACATGGTCACGTACACGCCGGTGCCGCCGGGCGAAAGCTCGATGGCCGCCACGCGCCCCACGTTCACGCCGCGGTAGGTGACGGGGTTGCCTTCCGTGAGCTGGCCCACGGCGGTAAAGCTGGCCTGGACCGTCTTGTACTGCTCGCCAAAGGAGCGGCCGCTGAGCCACACCGCGCCCATCAGGGCGGTGATGATGCCCAGGATGACCACCAGCCCCACGAGCGCTTCGTTCTTGAGTCTCATGCATCCCTCCGGTGCGGGGCGCGCCCCGCGTGGTGTCCGTCCGTCTGCTGTTCCGCGTCCCGCGGGCCGCGCGCGGACGAAGGCGCGTTTGCGTCCGCCGCCGCCCTGGCCTCCGCCTCCTCGATCATCTCCGGCCGCCCCTCGACAAAGCCGCGGACGATGCGGTTTTCCGTGCGCTTGATCTCGTCGGGCGTGCCCACCTCTACCACGCGCCCCTCGAACAGCATGGCGATGCGGTCGCTGATGGCGTAGGCGCTCTTCATGTCGTGGGTAATCACCAGGCTGGTGACGCCCAGGTCTTCCTTCATCCGGATGATCAGCCGGTCGATGACCTCCGTGGTCACCGGGTCCAGGCCGCTGGTCGGCTCGTCGTACAGCAGGTACTTGGGGCGATACGCGATGGCCCGCGCCAGGCCCGCGCGCTTGCGCTGGCCGCCGGACAGCTCCGCCGGCAGCCGCTTTTCAAAGCCGTCCAGCCCCACGCGCCCCAGCGATTCGGCGATGCGGCTCTGGATCTCCTTCTCCGACATCCCGCCCTTTTGCCGCAGCCCCATGGCCACGTTGTCGCCGATCGTCATGGAGTCGAACAGGGCGGCGAACTGAAAGACGTAGCCCATGTCCAGCCGCATCTTGTACAGGTCGTTGCGGCTGAGTTTGGGCACCTCCTTGCCGTCGACCACCACGGTGCCGCGGTCGGGCATCAGCAGCCCGGCGATGTGCTTGAGCGTGACGGACTTGCCCGCGCCGGAAAAGCCGACCAGCGACACCGTCTCGCCCTCTTCCACATCCAGGTCCAGCCCGCGCAGGATCTGCTTGGGCCCGAACGACTTGTGGACACCGGAAAGCTGGATGCTCACTGTTGCAGCAGCGTTGCGGCCCAGAAGGCGTCCAGCACCAGGATCAGCACGCTGGCGATCACCACGGCCCGGGTGGTGGCCACGCCCACGCCCTCGGCGCCGCCCTGGGTGTTGAAGCCCTGGTAGCAGCCCACGATGGTGATGACGAAGCCGAACGAGCAGGACTTGAGCACCGAGTAGGTGATGTCGAACGGGTCGTAGAACAGGCGCAGGCCGCGGATGAACTGCGACGTGCTCATCTCCAGCATCTGCAGCGCCGTGGCCCATCCGCAGATGATGCCGATGACGTTGGCGAAGACGACGATCACCGGCACCATGAGCGTCCCCGCGATCACGCGCGGGACGACCAGGTACGACACCGGGTTGTACGCCATGGTTTCCAGCGCGTCGATCTGCTCGGAAACGCGCATGGTCCCCAGCTCCGCCGCGATGTTGGCGCCGATGCGGCCGCTGAGCGCCAGGCCGGTAAGCACGGGGCCCAGCTCCAGGATCATCGTCTTGCCCACCAGCGCGCCCACGAAGTACATGGGAATGGCGCCCGTGAACGTGTACGACGCCTGCAGCGCCAGCACGATGCCGGTGAACGCGGAAAGGAAGAGCGCGATGGGGAGCGAGTTCACCCCCAGCTTGCGCATCTGCATGACCGTAAGGCCGGGCCAGGTGCGCAGGTCCGCGAGCGCGCGCCCGCTTTCGCCCACGAAGCCGCTGAACCGGCCAAAGTCGGACAGCAGCCGCAGCACGGCGGCGCCGACGATTGTAAGGGGAAGCGTCCAGTTCATGCGGGGAATGTAGGGGCTCGCGGCGGGGTTAGGCCAGAACTCCCGCGCCGGGGCGGCGTCGCGTCATTCGCGGGCCGCGTCCGGCGGATGCAAAAAGGCCCGGGCCCGATGTGCCGGGCCCGGGCCCGCTCGGGCGTCCGGAGGTCCTGCGATCAGGCGCCGGCCCCCTGCGCGCCAAGCAGTGCCGGCCAGTCACCGGGCGCAAAACGGATGCCGGTGAAAAATCTCCCGAATTCGCCGTACAGCGCGCTGGCCTCGTCGTAGCGCATCTCGGTGACGATGCGCTTGAACTCCAGCGGGTCGCGGGCGAACAGCGTGACCCCCCACTCCCAGTCGTCCAGCCCCACGGAGCCGGTGATCACCTGGAAGATGCGCCCCGCGAAGGTGCGCCCCGTCATCCCGTGCTCGCGCATCAGGCGGCTGCGCTCGTCCACCGGCAGCGCGTACCAGTTGTTCTGCTCGCCGCGGCGCTTGCTCATGGGATAGAACGAGACGTAGCGCATCCCGTCCGGCACCTGCGGATACAGCCGCGACCGGATGTGGTCCGAGCCGGTCTCGGCCTGCTGCGCGGCGTCGATGGCGGCGCGGAACGCCGGCGTGCCGGGCTTCGACTCTTTCGCCGCCTCCGCGGTCGCGTGGTACAGGCCGGCTTCGGTCACGGACAGGTAGTCGTATTCCAGCCGCAGCAGCTCGCCCAGGGCGGTGTCGCGCAGGCGGAGCGCCACGTCGGCCAGCTCGTCCAGCGTGGGGCGAAAGTGCACGAACATCCAGTCCCCGCCGCCACCGACCAGCCGGAACGCCGCGCTCCAGCCGCCGTTGGGCCCCTGCGCGATCTGGTTGAACAGCGCGCACGCCGCCTCGCCCACGTCCATGCGGTGCGCGGCGTCGCGGGCGCGCAGGGCGGGCCAGTCGGTGGAGAACACCTGGTGAAGCGCGTACCACCCCTCGAGGGTGGCGGGTGCGATCTGCGACATGCTCGATGACGACTGCGGTGCGGTGGAGCCAGGCTGAATCTGGGACGAGTAACGGTTGGCCGTCAGAAGGTCCGACGAAATCACGGTAAACCGTTACATGCGAAGATACCGGGCGGCGGGGCGCGGCGCGAGAGGGAGGGAGCCGACGGGTTCAAGGTTCGTCGAAGGGCATCGAACTGGCGGCCGACGGGGTGGCCCGCCCCCGGCCCCACCCCGGTCGGTTCGCACGGGGGGGGGATAGCGGTTACCGCCTGCGCCCGGTGCGTGGCCGCAACCTCCCCCACCCCGT
>NZ_JBMDXM010000128.1:0-4406 GCF_048594345.1 Longimicrobium sp. | reverse complement strand
ACACTAGCATATGCTAGTGTACTAGCACTTCCCTCCTTCGCCGCCCTCGTCCCATGCCCATGAAACGCATCCTTGCACCGCTGGCCGCCGCGCTGGTACTTGCCGCGCCGCTGGCCGGGCAGCCCGGCCAGCCGGCGGCCGACCATCACCTGCACCTGCTAAGCCCCGCCATTGTGGAGCTGTTCGCCGAAGCGCCGCCCGTGCCGGTGGCGCTTCCTCCGGAGCTGGACCGCGTGCTGCGCGAGCGAGAGCGCATCGCGGGGACCACGGAGGCCGCCGACGTGTTCACCGACGATGCGCTGGTCGTGGACAACGGCGAAACGACGTGGAGCCGCGGGCAAGAAGCCGCGCGCGCCACGGCGTCGCAGCAGCGTCCCGGGTACCGCATCATCCCCCTCCATTACCGGGTCGACGGCGCGTCCGCGTACGTCACCGCCACCACGCGGCGGGGCGAGGGGGCCGCCGTGCGGTACACGGCCAACGTGCTGTACGCGCTGCGCCGTGGGGATGACGGCGTGTGGCGCATCGCCGCGGAGAACGCGAGCGTAAAGTCGCCGGCGCGCTTCAACGCACCGTTCTTGGCCGATTCGCTGGTTCGCCTGCTGGACGCGGCCGGCATTCGCCGCGGCGTGGTGCTGTCGCTGGGCTACATCTTCGGCTCGCCGCTCCGCGCAACGGGGCCGGACGAATACGACCGCGTGCGCGCGGAGAACGACTGGACGGCGGAGCAGGTGGCGCGGCATCCGGACCGGCTGGTGGGTTTCTGCAGCGTGAATCCGCTGCGGCAGTACGCGGTGCGGGAGCTGGAACGGTGCACGCGCAACCCGCGCATGCGCGGCCTCAAGCTGCACTTTGGCAACTCGGCCATTGACGTGCGCAACCCGGAGCACGTGCAGGCCGTGCGCCGCGTGTTCCAGGCCGCCAACCAGGCCCGCATTCCCATCGTGGCACACCTGTGGACGGTGGATCCGGCGTACGGGGCCGAGCACTCGGAGATCTTCCTGGACCAGATCGCCTCCGCCGCGCCCGACATTCCCATCCAGATCGCGCACATGGGCGCCTCGGGCCCCGGCTACCACTCTGACGAAGCGATCGGGGTGTTCGCCGACGCGGCCCAGGCCGGCGACCCCCGCGTCCGCAACCTGTGGTTTGACTTTGCCACCCTCATCAGTGCGGATCTGACGGACGCGCAGGTGGAGCTGGCCACGCGGCGGCTGCGGCAGCTGGGCGTGGAGCGCCTGCTCTTTGGCTCGGACCTGGACCCCGCCGTGCCGCCCCGGCGCGCCTGGACCGACTTCCGCGTCATGCTCCCGCTGACCGACGCCGAGTTCGCCGCCATCGCCGACAACGTCGCGCCGTACCTGCGGTGATGGTGTGATGGTGTGATGGAACGCGAGAGGACGTGGATGATGGGCTCATCCGCGTCCTCGTTCGTGTAGTCGCGCGTTTCATGGGTGCCGCGAGGGAGAATTACTCCGCCGTCAGCCACGCCACGGCCTGTTCACGATCGGGAAAGAATCGGAACCACGACCTGCCGGTGTTCGCCTCGCGGGCAAAGTCCTGGAACGATTGCGAGTGGATGGATGGATCGGGGACTACGGCCGCCATGCGGATCTCGTACTGTGTCAGCCGCTGCACCATCGCGCCCGCGATGCGCGTGCTCAGGTCAAAGAACTCCGGCGGCAGCGCGCCATCGTCCAGCAGCAGGCGGTCCGTCCCACTCTCGATGCATGCGTTCACCACCGCAACCGCATCGAATTGACCCGCCGGTTGCCGTGAAATCTCGAAGTATTCGCTCACAGGAGTAGATGATCAGGTAGATGGGAAGAAGCATCGGTACGCTACCCACGCCACGAGGCTCCCGCAATGCGCTCCGCAGTCTCGCACGGTGACGTGCCATCCGCCCGCGATTCCGAGAGTAGCTTGCATCCCGCCTGGGGGAGCGAATGAATTCGCCGCTGGAAAATCGCAAAGTCCACCTGCGTGGACTCGGCGGCCCGGCGGTGTGCGGCGTTCCAGGCACCTGCGCGTTCGCAACCGGGCGCGATTCCGAGAGTAGCGTGCATCCCGTCCGGGGGAGCGAATGAATTCGCCGCTGGAAAATCGCAAAGTCCGCCTGCGCGGACTCGGCGGCTGAGGGTGTGCGGCGTTCCAGGCACCTGCGCGTCCGCAACCGGAACCCACATTCTCCCGCACCTTCGTACCTTCGTACCTTCGTACTTTCGTACCTTCGTACTTTCGTACTTCTTTCCCCGCAGGCCGCGTGCTTGCAACACAACGCGCGAGCCGCGTTCGATCCTGACGAGCCCCAACCCTGCCGGTGATGATCTCTTCGCTCTTTCTGCGCCCGCTGTGGGCGCTGTGCCTTTCGCTGGCCGCCTGCTCCGCGCCCGACCGGGCGGAGAATCCGCCCGCCGCCGCCAGGGCCGCCGTGCCCGCGGCGCCGGAGATCCCGGCCATCCCGCCGCTGCGCACCGACACCGCGGGGCAGGCGTGGGTGGAGCGCACGCTGGCCGGCCTGTCGCTGCGGCAGCGGGTGGCGCAGCTGGTGTTTCCGTGGATCAGCGGTCAGTCCGCTTCGGCGAATCCCGGTGAGCAGCAGCGGATGCTCACCTGGGTGACGCGCGACGAGGTGGGGGGGCTCATCGTCTCCACCGGCAGCCCCGGGGCGCTCGCGGGGAAGCTGAACGCGGCGCAGATGCGGGCGGGCGTGCCGCTGCTCATCGTCAGCGACCTGGAGACGGGGCCGGGGATGCGCCTGAACCCCGGCGGCACGCGCATGCCGCCCGCGATGGCGTTCGGCGCGGCGGACGACACGGCCCTGGCGCGGCAGGCCGGCCGCGCCACCGGCGCCGAGGCGCGGGCCGTGGGCATCCACCTCACCCTGGGGCCGGTGCTGGACGTCAATTCGAATCCCGCCAACCCCATCATCAACGTCCGCTCCTTTGGCGAGTCGCCGGAGCGGGTGGCGCGGCTGGGGGCGGCGTGGCTGCTGGGCGCGCGAGAGACGGGGCTGCTTTCGGTGGGCAAGCACTTTCCCGGGCACGGCGACACCAACGTGGATTCGCACGTGGGGCTGCCGCAGATCAGCGGCGACTCCGCGCGGCTGGCGCAGGTGGAGCTGGCGGCGTTCCGGGGGGCCATGCGGGCGGGGATGGATGGCGTGCTGGTGGGCCACATCGCCGCCGTGGGGATCGAGGGGCCCGGCGCGCCCCCCGCCTCCCTGTCGCCGCGGATGATCGGAATGCTGCGCGGACCCATGGAGTTTCGCGGCATCGTCTTTACCGACGCGCTGAACATGGGCGGAGTGACGCGCCGCTACTCCGTGACGGAGGCGAGCATCCTGGCGCTGCTGGCCGGGGCCGATGCGCTGCTGCAGCCGCCCGGCCACCCGCAGGTGATCGACGGCATCGTGGCCGCGGTAGAGTCTGGCCGCATCCCCCGCCCCCGCATCGACGAGGCGGCGCGCCGGGTGCTGACCGCCAAGGCCGCCGCCGGCCTGCACCGCGGTGCGCGCGTGGACCTGGGCGCGGTCGCGGGCGCCGTGGCCACGGACGCGCACCGCGAACTCGCGCGCACGGTGGCGGCGCGCTCCATCACCCTGGCCCGCGACCGGGCGAATGCGGTGCCGCTGCGCCGGGGCGCGCGGGTGCTGCACGTGACGTACACCGACAACGGGCGCGGCACCGCGGGCGGCGTGCTGCAGCGCGAGCTTGCCGCGGGCGGCGTGACGGCGGAGCACGTGCGCGTGGGCCCCGCCACCCCCGCCGCCACCTTCACCTCGCTGCGTACGCGCGCCGCGGCGGCGGACGTCGTGATCGCCTCCATCGCCATCGCGCCGTTCCAGTACCGCTCGTTGGGGATCGGGGGCGGGATGCCCGGGTTCGTGGAGGCGCTCTCCGCGTCGGGCAAGCCCGTGGTCGCCGTGTCGCTGGGAAGCCCGTACCTGCTGGACGCGTTCCCCTCCGTCCCCGCGTACCTGCTGGCCTGGGACGCCGGCGCCGCCGCCGAGGCCGCCGCCGCGCGGGCGCTGCTGGGCGCCATCCCCATCACCGGCCGCCTTCCCGTCTCGCTCCCCCCGCACCACCGCGCGGGTGAGGGGATCGACCGGCGGCCGTAGGGCGGGGCAGGCGAGTGGGCGGGGACGAGCGGCGTCGAGCTGCGTCCGCGGCGCCCCCTCCGGGCCGGCACCACCGGCCCACCTCCCCCGAAACTGCCGGGGGAGGTTGGGTGTGGGGCTGGATCGTCGGCGGGGGGGAAGATCTGGCGCGAGATGGTGGGCCGCCCCCCTCCCCGACCCTCCCCCGCAAACTGCGCGGGGGAGGGAGGTGCGACGCACCTGGTCGAAGCGGGATCGAAGTTCTCCCCTCTCCGTGAGGAACGAACGGGGAGGGGCCGGGGGAGGG
>NZ_JBMDXM010000127.1:0-60920 GCF_048594345.1 Longimicrobium sp. | reverse complement strand
GGTGTTGGGGTGTTGGGGTGTTGGGGTGTTGGGGTGAACGGGTGAACGGGTGTACGGGTGAACGGGGTGTGAAGATGAGGGGGTGAACGAATGAGGCGCGCATCGGCGGGGCGCCCCCAGGGCCCGAGATGAAAAAACCCCTCCCCCGAAGTTGGGGGAGGGGTCGACCGCCGTTGCGAGGAACGAGCAAAAGGCCGGTCGGGGGAGAGGGCCCGCGGAAACGCGCCCACCCCTTCACCCCTTCACCCGTTCACCCGTTCACCCGTTCACCCGTTCACCCGTTCACCCGTTCACCCGTTCACCCGTTCACCCGTTCACCCGTTCACCGCGTCACTACCTTGCGCCGCCTCCACCCGGTCCCGCCCGTTCGTCTTGGCCTGGTAAAGCGCGCGGTCGGCGGCGCGGATGAGGTCGGGGATGGTCTCGGCGTCGTCGGGAAAGCAGGCCACGCCAAAGCTGGCCGTCAGCGTGCGCGGCACCTCGGCGTTGGGGGGAAGCGAGGCCACCAGCCCCCGCAGCCGCTCCGCCAGCTTGAATCCCTCGTCCTTGGGCGTTTCCGGAAAGATCAGCGCGAACTCCTCGCCGCCGTAGCGGCAGGCGCTGTCCGTGGTCCGGAAGGTGTGGCGCACCGCCCGGCCGATGCGCTGCAGCGCGTGGTCGCCAACCTCGTGCCCAAAGTCGTCGTTGATGCGCTTGAAGTGGTCGATGTCCAGCAGCACCAGCGACAGCGGCCGCCCGTACCGCTTGGCGCGCGAGACCTCCTGCGCCAGGATCTCGTCGAAGCCGCGGCGGTTGTGGCAGCCGGTAAGCGGGTCGATGGTGGCCTGCGCGCGCAGCCGGTCCAGCAGCTCCGCGTTGCGCAGCGCGATGGCCGACGAGTCCGCCAGCGCCCGCAGCAGCGCCAGGTCGTGCGCCTCGTAAGGGGCGTCCGTCATCCGCCGGCCCAGGATCAGCAGCCCCGCGTCGCCCTCGCCAAAGTCCAGCGGCGCCACCACCGCCACCTCCGCCGGCACGTGGTCGCGGATCTCCGCGTCCTCGCCGGGGATCACCGGCGGCTGGCCCGGCGCCGCGATGGCCCGCACCACCCGCGCGGGGATGGCGTACGCCACCGACTCGCCGCGCAGCGAGCGGACGGCGCGGCAGGTGTACTGCTCGCCGTCGGTGTGGTACAGCGCCGCCCACCAGGCAAAAAACACCTCGCCCACCGAGTCCAGAACCAGCCGCTCCGTCTCCTCGGCCCCGCGCACCACCGCCAGCGTGCGCGCCACCTGCTGCAGCGCGCCCAGGTGAAAGCGCAGCTGGTCAAGCTGCAGCGTTTGCGCGGCGCGCTGCTCGTGCAGGCTCCACACGCGCTCTACCTGCTCCACCAGCGCCGCGCGCGACGCGGCCGGCCACGCGGACAACGCGCGGCCGCACAGCAGCTCGCCCTGGCCGCCGGGCGCGGAAAAGCGGGCCACGCTCTGCAGCCCCTCGCGCGGGTCGCCCACGCCCAGCGGCACGGGGCGTGTGGGCACCTCCAGGCGCACCGCGTCGCCCGTGAGCGCGCGCACGGCGTCCACGCACCCCCGCGCCGCCTGGTCGGGCGAGCCCAGCAGGGGCACGGACGCAAACGCCAGCGCCACCGCCGCGGGGTCGGGCACATGGCCTTCCCGGTGCGGTGCGGGTCGCGCCGGCGCTTCCATCGATGTGGGCATGGGGAACGGGGGGCGGAAAGTCGCGCGGCGGATACGCCGCGGATCAGACTGCTACGCGAAACGGATGCAATATACGTAGCACGTTTCGTCGCAGACACCCCCTACGAGCGAGAAAGAGGCCGAACCACACGAAAACGGTCACTTCTGTTCGGCCATTTGCCCCGATCTGCCTCTCAGCGCCCTGTTTGCGCCAAGTTCACCCCGTGCGCTTCCTCCGACGCACGGCTTACTTCAAATGTTTGCCCATCGGGGAGAAACGCATGGGGTCGTGCAGAATGCGCCAGCGTCAGTCACCGAACGAGATCCCCAGCTGCCGTGCCGTCATCACCAGCTCCGAATCGGCGGGGACGCGCTTGATGTCGTGCACCGCGTCGCCCAGCGGCACCGCGCGAATGCGGTTTCCCTGCAGCGCCACCATCGTTCCCAGGCTTCCTTCGCGGATGCAGCGCACCGCCGCCGCGCCAAAGCGCAAGGCCAGGCTGCGGTCGTAGGCAATCGGCTCGCCGCCGCGCTGAATGTGGCCCAGGACGAGCGTGCGCGTTTCTTTTCCCGTCACCTCGGTGATCTGCTCCGCCACCCGGTCGGCGATCCCGCCGTAGCGGCCGCTGGCGTCGGCGTAGCTCGCCACCCCGTCCGCCGGCTGCGCGCCCTCGGCCACCACCACGATGCTGAAGCGGCGGCCCTGCACGTCGCGCTCGCGCACCTTTTCGGCGATGCGGTCCACGTGGTAGGGGATCTCGGGGATCAGGATCACGTCCGCGCCGCCCGAAATCCCGCTCTCCAGCGCAATCCACCCCGTGTGGCGCCCCATCAGCTGCACCACCATCACCCGCTGGTGGGCCTCGGCCGTGCTGTGCAGGCGGCCAATGGCGTCCGTCGCCACCTCCACCGCCGTCTGAAATCCAAAGGTGACGTCGGTGGCGCTCAGGTCGTTGTCGATGGTCTTGGGCACGCCGATCACGGGCAGCCCCTTGTTGTACAGCGCGTGGGCAATGCTCAGCGACCCGTCGCCGCCAATGGCGATCAGCGCGTCGATCTCGCGCTTGCGAAAGCACTCCACGATCTCGTCCGAGCGATCCACCTTGCCCCATGTGCCGTCCGGCTGCCGCACTTCCAGGCCGAACGGGTTGCCGCGCGTGGTGGTTCCCAGGATGGTCCCGCCCAGGTGGGTAATGCCGCGCACCGCGTTGGCCGTCAGCTGCATCACCCCCGGCTCGCCGTCCACCTCGGGCTCCAGCAGCCCCATGTAGCCGCGGCGGATCCCCAGCACCTCCCACCCCTCGCGCAGTGCGGCCAGCGTGGCGGCGCGGATGACGGCATTGAGGCCCGGCGCGTCTCCGCCGCCGGTGTTGATGGCGATGCGGCGTACCGTCGGCGGCGTGGATTCGGTCATCGGGCGGCGCGGTGTGCGGGATTGGACGGATGTCGGGCGGCGGGGAAGATACCGCCGCCTCCCATGCGTGCAAGCAAGGCGCCGCGGGTTGACTGCGCCGCGCCGTTGGCCGATGTTCCGGGTCGCGCGGCACCGCGCCGCGCCCGTTTCTCTGGAGGAGTTCGATGGTTACCGAAGCCGAAGTCAAGAAGGCCCTGCGCAAGGTCAAGGACCCGGAGCTCAACCTGGACCTGGTGGTGCTGGGGCTGATCTATGATTTGAAGATCGACGGCGGACGGGTGGACGTGACGATGTCGCTCACCTCGCCCATGTGCCCCGTGGCGGGCGAGCTGCTGGAAAAGGCGCGCGAGGCGGTGGAGAGCGTGCCCGGCGTGGAGCGCGCCGAGGTGGAGCTCACCTTTACGCCGCCCTGGACCGCGGACCGCATTCCGCCCACGATCCGCGCCGCGCTGGGGCTCTGAAGAAAGGGATCTCACGCGGAGGCGCGGAGACAACCGATGAGCCGCGGAAGTGCATCCCCTTCCGCGGCTCATCTTTTTCTCCGCGGCTCCGCGTGATCGTTCTTTTCCAGGGCGGATGAACGAAGGGGAGCCGCCCCGGCTGGGACGGCTCCCCTTCTGTTGCCGCGGATCGAAGCGGTTACTGGACCGTGATCGAGCCCGTCATCCCCATCATCGAGTGCGGGACGCACACGTAGTTGTAGGTGCCGGGAGCCATGTCGACCTTGATCTCGTAGCTCTGGCCGGCCTGCGTGTACATGGGGCTGTCGGCCGGAGGCGTGAAGCCGCCCGGGTTGCCCTGCGCCATCGTGAACGAAACGTTGTGCACGGCCTGGCCGTCGGCCATGACCCAGCGGATCACGTCGCCCTTTTTGACGGTCAGCGTCTTGGGCTGAAACTCGCCGGAGGCGCCGCCCTGGGTGGTGACCATCTTCACCTCGTGCACCTGGCCGCCGGCGTCCGGCGTCACCGGGGCGCCCGCCGCGGGGGCCGGCGTGGCCGGCGCGGTGGTGGTCACGGTCGGCGTGCCCGAAGCGGCCGGCGCGTCCGTGGTGGTGGTCTCGGCGGTCTCGGTGTTGTCGCCGCCGCCGCAGGCGGCCGCGAGCGCCAGAAGGCCCAGGATGGGCAGCTTGCGAATGGACATCTTCAATCCGTCTCCATGGTTTTGATGATCGTCGGTGCCGGCCCCGTCACCGGGCTTTCGGCACGCGGTGAATCTACCATGGCGCAACCCCCGTCACAATACGAATTTCGCGCGTCAGCCCGTCCGAAAAGCGCTGATGGCGAACATCCCGCTTGTGGTGGTTTTCCTTACAGGATTCCGGCGTGCCCGAGCGCCCTTTCACGGCCAGCGTGATGCCGGGATAACTCACCTCACGCGCGGTCTGAGGGGAAGCAACAGCTGGGGGGTACAGAGGAACAGAGAAAAGCCAGAGCAACAGAGGAGATCCGCATTCCGTCCTCTGTTCCTCTGGCTGTTCACTGTTCCTCTGTACCCTGACCTCTGTTTCAGTAGTCGGACTCGAGGTAAGGTGTTTTATCAGGGGATCCAGCGCGGCAGCCAGTCGGGGCCGGGGGAGCGGACGATGACGGCGCCGGCACTGCCGTCCGCGCGGACGACGCGCAGGTCCGGGTCGCCGCCGCGGTCGGCGACGTACACCAGGTGCCGGCCGTCGGGCGACCACGCGGGCATGCTGGCCACCACGTCCGCCGCGCTGACGAACGCACGCTTTCCCGTCCGCAGGTCGTGCACGGCGATGCGCGCCTTGCCCTCGCGCGTGCGCACCGTAAGCGCCAGCCGCATCCCGTCCGGCGACCAGGCCGGATCCGCCTCGATGATCAGCGAATCCGTCGCGGCGGCATCCAGCCTCTGCAGCCCCGTGCCATCCGCGCCGACCACGAACACGCGGTCCATCTTCTCGCGGTTGCTCAGGAACGCAATCCGCCGCCCGTCCGGCGACCAGCGCGGCCCCCAGTCGTCGCGGTGGAATGCGGTCAGCCGGCGCGGCTCGCTCCCGTCCGCGCGCATCACGTACACCTCCGCGTCGCCGTCGCGGCTGCTGACGAACGCGATGGACGCCCCGTCCGGCGACACCGCGGGCTCGTAGTTCCCCTCCGGGTTGTTCGTCAGCCGCACCAGCCCCGATCCGTCGCTGGCCATGCGGTACAGGTCGCGAAAGCTGGCGGTGTCGCTCTCGAACGCGATCCACCGCCCGTCCGGCGACCACGACGGCGAGCGCACGCGCGCGCTCACCGGCCCGATGGCCCGCGCGGTGCCGTCCTCCCCCAGCAGCGCCATCCGCTCCTGCATGTCCTGCCCCTCGCCCGACACCGACACCGTCAGCAGCGCCGATCCGTCCGGCGCGGGCGCGGCCGGATAGTCGTGCGAGGCCGCGTTGGTCATCCGCCGCAGGTCGCGCCCGTCGGGCCGCACGGAGTAGATCTCCGGCTGGCTGTCTCGCTCGGAAACAAAGACGATGCGCCCCTCCAGCCCACGCAGCTCGCCGCGCGAAAGGGACGCGGTACCGCCTGATTCGGCGGACGCGCGCTCGCACGCCGCAAGGGCGAGCAGCAGGACGGAGGTACGGAGGATGTGGATCATCGGCGGATGCATCTGGTTGTTACCGTGCGTGGAGGGGAACGATGCAGACGGATCCACGGCTCGTCGAACGAGATCGAACTGCGTCCGCTGGCGCCCCCCCTCTCCCGGCCTCTCCCCCCCGAACTGCAGGGGGGAGAGGAGAAATTCGATCCCGCCACGACGAGTTTTTCTGCCGTTCTCCCTCCCCCACGCAGTTTGTGGGGGAGGGCCGGGGAGGGGGGCGCCGGCCGCTCGCGGCGAAGCCTGCCGGACGCTGCCCCTCCCTTCCCTTCCGCGTTACCGCGCGCGGACGGCGTCGGCGATGACCACGTAGCCTTCGGTGGTCCAGCGCGACAGCACCACGCGGTTCCAGCCCGCGCTGAAGTTCCAGGTGCCAATGGTGCGCCAGGCGCCGCCGCCCGACTGCTGGTTCACGTTCACGCGGCCTACCTCGGTGCCGGCGGCGTTGTAGGCGATGAACGGCGCCGTGGCCGAGCGGTTGGTCCCCGACGTATACCACACGTCGATGGTCCGGGCACCCGCTGCGGACAGGTAGAACGAGAACGTGGCGCCGTCGCTGACGGGCTGCGTGGACGCGAACGCGTAGTTGCTGCCGTAGTAGCCCGCCGTGCCCGTCGAAGCCTGCCAGGTGGCGGACGACGAGAAGCTGGCGACCGAGGCGTTGTTGTTCGCGTTGTTGTTGTCCACCACGATCCCGGTGACGGGCGTGCTGCCGCAGTGCGAGTTGATGCGGTTGATGTAGTCGGTCCACGGCCAGTTGGGGCCCGGGTCCGTGCGGTTGTACGGCTGCAGCTGGCCGTGCGCCACGTAGTGATAGCGGTCGCGCGGAATGCCGTACGCCTTGCTGATGTCGCACGAAAGCTGCGCCGACCGGTCGATCTGCCCCACCGGGAACGACGTCTGCGACGCAAAGCCGCCGTGCTCGATGCCCACCGTGAAGTTGTTGCTGCTGTAGCCGTTAAGCCCGCACTTGACGTTGCTGTTGAGCGAGCAGTTGTACGTGGCGGCAATGTGCCAGGCGCGGCTGCTCTCACGCACCAGCTGGCTGATCTCGCTGCCGCTCTCGTTCACCACGTAGTGCGCGCTGGCCTGCGAGGCCGAGTTGGTAAGCCAGCTCCAGCAGCTGGTGTAGCTTCCTTCGCAGGTGTGGATGATGACCATCTGCACGCCGCCCAGGCTGCCCGCGGGACGCGCGTTGTAGTTGGGCGACGGGCGCCAGATGGTGCCGCTGACCGGGTAGTCGGGCGCCACCGCCAGCGCGGCCCCGCCCTTGGGCAGCTGAAAGTTGGCCGTCACCTTGACCGGCATGATGGACGCGACCGCGCCGCCCGTGGCCGTGCGGCCCACGACGCCCTGGTTGAGTGTGGCGTACACGTCGTTGTGCACGTAGTTGGCCTGCCCGTCCACGTCGCCGATGCCGCTGTAGCGCGCCACGACGGGCCCCCACGCGGCCACGTCCGTCGCGCCGATCCCGGCCCCGTCGGCCCACGACGAAAGCAGCGCCGCGGCGGCGCGGATGTTGGCGCGTGCCTGGTTTTGCACCGCGCGCTCGTCCAGCTTCGCGAGGGATGCGCCCTTGCGCAGGTTCTCGCCGCGCAGCGCCATCACGCCAAACGCCGGCTCCTGTCCGGGGAACTCCGATTCGCCGCGTACCATCTGCCAGCGCGTTTCCACGTAGCCGATGGACTTGAGCAGCCCCGCCGGCACTCCGTAGTCGCGCGCCGCCTCGTCGAACAGGGCGTCGAGCTGGGCGGTGCCTGGCGTTTGCGGAGCGGCGGTGGAGTCGGGTGTGGTAGCCTCGTCCGAGCACGCCGCGAGCGCGGCGATGCACAGCAGTGACGTGGCCACAAGGCGGAGCTTGCCCATGCGTCCTCCTGACGGGTGGGAAGTGTGGCGCCCGCGAAGACCGCGCAGCGCCCCGGCATAATGTGGAAGCACTCACACCTTATGTCCGAAAACATCATGTCGCAAGAGGCGCGAGAGAACCGGTTGCCTGGCAACCACTTAGACTTTTTCGGTATATTTATCCAGTGGGATGCGTAGTGACTTCGAGAAAAATCTGCGCCGGAAGTGCAGGATCCAGGCCTATGCCAAAAGGGATGTCGGATCCTGCAAGGATCAGGGATTGCACAAGGTTTAGCCTTCCACCGCTGCACAAAAACGTGGCAACTGGCCCAAATCTGCAGCGCCGCATCACATGAACGATACGTCCGCAAGGGAACGATTCACTCAGAAGCGCGGAGGGCGCGGAGACAAAAAGAAAGAGGACGCCGAGTTTTCTCAGCGTCCTCAGATTGTGTTCGACGTTGGTAGAAGGTCCCCTGGATCACCGATCAGGTTACGCGCTCGCCTGATGACGTCCGCGCTCGCGGAAGCGCGCACAAGTTCCTCCCAGGCATCCGGCGGGTTTCCTGAGTTGAGCATGTCCCGGAACACCGCGTAGGCCTCGGTACGGCTCCCATACGTCCGCAGCGTCTCGGAGTCGTTCACCCAGGCATACACGATTACCCGGGATTTGCTGTGGTATCGAAAGAAGAGACGGAACCGGCCGTTGCCGAACTTGACGCGCTGCCAGTGCCGAAACCCGGGCCCCAGCGTGTTGCCCTGGCGGTACGCGGAGCGGGATGGATCCTCCGGCACTTCCCTTACCAGTTGATCCCACAACGTGGCCAGCAGCTTGGTGTTGGGCCCGGCAGGCGCACCGGCCGGGCGCTTGGTACGCTCACCCCGGGCTGTGTCACGAAGGCGTTCGACTTGATCGATCAGGCGAGGGTGGAAAAGAAGCGTCCAGCCGTTGACCACGACCAGAGCACCGGAAACGCCGGCTCCCGGTGCAGATGGGGTCTTCTCGTCCCGTCCGCCCTCAGAGGACAATCGACCCCTCGAACGAGTCGTCGGGATCCGGGGTCACACCGTCGGTGAGCTCCAGAATGCTGCGGTACAGATGCTCAGGCATTCCCTGAAGACGCTCCGGGTGGGCTTCGATGTCATCCGCCAGCATGCGCAGAAACGGCTCGAGAGCCGGATCATCTTCTTCTTCCTCCGTCATCTGGGGAGCGCGCCGCACGATGGCCTGGTCACCCCGGATCTCCCACGCAAGGCGGTCTTTGCCCTGAACTCCCAGCGCCTTGCGAACGCCGTTGGGAACGGTGGTCTGATATCTGTCCGTTACTGAGCTCTCCAGCATGATCCCCTCCAGCGATGTCGCATTCTCTTGTTCAAAGGTAATGCATTTGCATTGCCCACTCAAGTTCCGGCGCAACCTTAGACCGTCAGCTCCCAGGGGCGGGCGGAGGGGGCGTGGCTGCGGGTGTGGGCGTCGCGCATCAGCATCTCCTGGTAGTTCACCTCGGGCTCGCCGGGGGCGGGGCGGCGCTGCACGTAGCGGCCGTCGGAGCGCAGGTCCCACGCAAGGCGGTTGTCGTTCAGCGCGTAGTGCAGAATCTCCACGATCCGCTCGCGCAGCGCGGCGTCCAGCACCGGCGCCATGGTCTCTACCCGCTCGTTCAGGTTGCGCCCCCGCCAGTCTGCGCTGCTGATGAAGATCTCCGGGTCGCCGCCGTTGTGGAAATAGTAGACGCGGTCGTGCTCCAGAAACCGGCCCAGGATGCTGATCACCCGGATGTTGTCGCTGTATCCCGGCAGCCCCGGCCGCAGCCGCGAGTGCCCGCGGATGATCAGGTCCACCTGCACGCCGGCCTGCGAGGCGCGATACAGTTCCTGGATGATCCCCGTGTCGTCCAGCGCGTTCATCTTGGCCACGATGCGCCCGCGGCCGCCCGCGCGCTGCGCCTGCACCTCGCGGTGGATTCGCTCCTCCATCACCCGGCGCATGTCGCGCGGGGCCACGATGAGCCGCTGGTAGTGCTGGTCGGGGGCGTAGCCGGTAAGGAAGTGAAAGAAGTTCACCAGGTCCGCGCCGATCTCGCGGTTGGCCGTCAGCAGCCCCAGGTCCGTGTACAGACGCGTGGTCTTTGCGTGGTAGTTGCCGGTGCCGATGTGGCAGTAGGTGCGCGGCCGGCCCTCCTCCATCCGCACCACCAGCGTGACCTTGCTGTGCGTCTTGTAGCCGACGAGGCCGTAGGTCACGTGCACGCCGGCGTCTTCCAGCATCTGCGCCCCGACGATGTTGTTGGCTTCGTCGAAGCGCGCGGTGACCTCCACCAGCACGGCCACCTGCTTGCCCCGCTCGGCCGCGCGCAGCAGCGCCTGCACCACGGGCGACTGCACGCCGGTGCGGTACAGCGTCATCTTGATCGCCAGCACCGCCGGATCGTCCGCAGCCTCGTTCAGCAGCCGCTGCACGCTGGCGGTAAACGACTCGTACGGGTGGTGCACCAGCAGGTCGCCGTTGCGCAGGATGGCGAACAGGTTGCGCTCGTCCTCCGTCTCGCCCTCGTGCTGCAGCGCCTCGGGGGTCACGGGCTCCCACGGGTCGTACTTGAAGGCGGGCAGATCCAGGTCGGCGAATGCGATGCAGTCGGCGTGGTCCACCAGGTCGGCGGCGTCGTACACGTCGGTCGTATCCAGCTCCAGCTCGCGGCACAGCAGGTCGCGCACCTCGCCGGGCATGCCCCGCTCCACCTCCAGCCGCACCACGGGCGCAAAGCGGCGCTCGCGAAGCTCCTCCGAGATCATCTCCACCAGGTCCTCGGCGTCGTCGTCGTCGCGGTCCACGTCGGCGTTGCGGGTGACGCGAAAGGCACTGGCGCTCACGATCTCCATCCCCGGAAACAGCTCGGCCACGTTGGCCTGGATCAGCTGCTCCACGGGAAGCACGTGGTGGCGGTGCGGCGAGTGGGGAACGGCCAGCCAGCGGCCCAGCGTGGTGGGCACCTTGAGCCGCGCAAAGTGCATGGTGTTGCGCGCGCCGTGGCGCATGAGCACCGCCAGCGAAAGGCTCAGGTTGCTGATGAAGGGGAACGGGTGCCCGGGGTCGACGGCCAGCGGGGTAAGGATGGGGTAGATGTTCTCGCGAAAGTACTGGTTCAGCTCCTTCTGCTGGGCCCCGTCCAGTTCCGTCCAGTCGGCGATGACGACGTCGGCTTCCGTGCGCAGCAGGGGGCGCAGCTCGCGGTCCCACGCGTGGGTGATGGCGGCGTACATCTCCTGCGCGGCCTCGGCGATAAAGGCCAGCTGCTCGCCGGGGCTGCGGCCGTCCTGCGACAGCGCCTGCACGTTGGCGTCCAGCTGCCGCTTAAGGCCGCCGACTCGTTTCTGGAAGAACTCGTCCAGGTTGCTGGACGTGATGGCCAGAAAGCGCACGCGCTCCAGCAGCGGCACCCGCCCGTCGCGCGCCTGGTGCAGCACGCGCCAGTTGAAGTCCAGCAGCCCCAGCTCGCGGTTGAAGTACAGCGAGGGGTGGTCCAGGTCGGCGTCGGGCGGCACCGGCTGCGGCTTGACGGCGGTGGGCTGCTGCGGAGTGATGGCCGGCACGGCCTGCAGCGGCGGGCGGGACGGGGCGGGTTCCGCCGCCAGGTCATCCACCGTGACGGGCGTTTCCTGTGCGCGCATACGGAAGGCAGAAACTTTGTAACGACGCCAGGAGGTTCAGTGACGCGGCGCCGCCGTGTAACGAAAACACATCGTAAGTATGTGTGCGTACACGCGGGAGGTGCAATGAGGTTCGTGTAACGATGGATTGTAACGAGCGTCTGCGGCTGGGTGCGGAGGTGCGGCGGCTGGCCCCGGCAACGGCGGTTCACGCGGAGCCGCGGAGAAAAAGAAGAGGCGCGAAACCGATGAGAGGTTTTCCGAGCCTTATTTGCGTAGAGGATAACTTTGAACTTTCGAGAGGCGCGTCATCAAACGCCTCACCTGCCGTCGACGGTAGCCCCACTGTCATCCTGAGAGAGCGCACGCCCGCAACTCGCCTGACCACAGAAGCTTGCGCGCGACCGAAGGACCTCTGTCGGGTCGGGCGAGGCCCAGCCTTGGGGGACGTTTCCGATCCCTCAGCCAGCCGAGGTCCTTCGGTCGGCGCCAAGCCGTGGGGCAGCGGACGCTTCTATGCGGCGCCTTCTTCGAAATGACAGATGGGGCGCGGACGGCTTCCATCCTGCCGCCGCCACGATCACTTCGGAATCCCCACTCTCCACTCGCTACTGCTTCGCGACCGGCTGCTCGGGCTCCAGGGTGATGGAGCGCATTACGCGCTGGGCGAGGGTGTCGGTCTCGGCGGTGGCGGGGCCCAGCACCTGAACCTGCCACAGCGTCTGGCCGCGGATCACCGACAGCATCTCACCCATCGCCGGGCGGTCCTGCACGGCCATGCGCAGGGAGGTGCGCAGGGAGGGCTGGCCGGACGTCTGGGCGGCGGCGTGCGTGTGCGTCATCCCCGCGACGGCGGGGTTGGCGCGCATGGCGTCGACGGCGCCCTGCGCGGAGTTCCGCAGGCTGAGCGCCACGCCCGGCGTGTAGGTGACGCGCGAAACGCGGATCTCTGCCTCACCCTGGCTGCGGCCATGGCTGTCGATGCGCTGCACGGCGTCGCGCACGGCGGGGTCCAGGGCGGCGGGCACCTCGGTGGTAATGCGCAGCAGGCGACCGGGCGAGGAGAGCGTAAGGCCGCTGACGGTGGTGGGCGCCCACTGGCCCTTGGCGTTGGCGGGGCGGGAGCGGTCGCAGGCGGCAAGCGCGCAGGCGATCGCCAGCACGGCGGCCAGCGACCGGTGGATGGACTTCGTCACGTTGCTTTCGGGGTGTGGACCAGGGGTCCGCGTGCCGTCAGGCGGCGTCCAGGTCGCGGACGATGATGATGCCGCGCTGCTCCGCGGGGACGTACGTCATGGAGATCTGCACCAGCCGCGCGCCGCCCCGGAAGCGGAACACGTAGCGAAAGCGCGCCACCCCGGCGGTTTCCGTCTCCACCATGGTGCGAAAGCGGCCCTCGAACTCCTTGACCGAGGTGCACGGCGCCACGTCGTGAAAAAAGCTGCGGCCCACCACGTCGGCGGCGGCAAACCCGCTGTAGGTGGTCTCCATCGCGTTGAACCCCATGATGATCCCATCACGGTCCACGGTGATGAAGCCTACGGGCAGGCGGTCGCTGGCGGCGGCATCCAGCGAAAGCAGGTTTTCAACCGGGACGATCTGCAGCTCGGCCGCGCAGCCGGCGCAGAATCCGATGGGCGGGCCCGTGTGCGGGCGGTCCGCGCGAAACGTGCGGTCGCAGAGCACGCATGTGCCCCGCGCCGAAAGAGGCGAGGTCTCCATGTCCGGGAATCTATCGTGCCCCCCCGCCCCTGCGGGAGAGGACAAACCTTGGATCGCGCGGGTGAGATGGCGGACGCCCTCATCTCACACCTCTTCACAAGGTTACTCGACACTTGATCCTGTCCCCGCGTCGCACACGGTTGCGAATCGGCGAAAGTGCCACGATCTTGTCGGTTCAGGTATGTCTCTCCCCCCAGGCAATCCGGATGACTTCCCTCTCAGACGCGGTCGGCACGTCGGGTGTGCGCCGGGACCGGGCCATTACCCGCGTTCCGCTGCGCGACCAGGTTCACCACGCCATCGTCGACCGCATTCTGCGCGATGAGCTGCGGCCCGGCGCGCGCATCAGCGACACGGCGTTGGCCCGCGAGCTGGGCGTGAGCCGCACGCCCATTCGCGAGGCGCTGCTGCGGCTGGAGCGCGAGGGGTTCCTGGAGGCCGACATTGGCCGCGGCTTTTTCGTAAAGCCGCTGAGCGTGGCCGAGGTGCGCGAGGTGTATCCCGTGCTGTGGACGCTGGAGGTGCTGGCGCTGCGCAGTGCCGGCGCGCCCAGCGCCGAGCGGCGGGCAGAGATGGACCGCATCAACGCCGCGCTGGAGGCCGAGGACGATCCGGAGCGGCGCATTGACCTGGACGGCGACTGGCACCGCACGCTGCTGGAGCCGTGCGGCAACGAGTACCTGATGGGGCTGATCGCCAGCCTCAAGGCCGTGATCCGCCGCTACGAGTACGCGTACATGCAGAACGCCGGCTACAGTCCCGTCTCTACCCGCACCCACGAGCAGATCGCCGAGCTGGTGTCCGCGGGTGACGTGGACGGCGCTGTGCCGGTGCTGGAGAACAACTGGCGCTTTACCATGCAGAGCCTGCTCGGCTGGCTGCACGAGGTGGTGTAAACCTCCTAGGAAGTGACCTCACACAGAGTCAACAGGGTCAACAGAGTTTGTTCTGCGCGAGGAGCAAACTCTGTTGACTCTGTTAACTCTGTGTGAGGCCCATCTTTTTGCCTCAGTCTGCTCGGCGCACGGTGATCGGCCGGCGGGCGGTGGCGGCGGGCATGCCGGGGGCGGTGACGGTCACCTCCAGCGTATAGTCGCCGGGACGCAGGCCGGCGGGGATGCCCACGGACAGCGAGCGGCCCACCACGGGCCCCGCCTCCATCCCCTCGTTCCACCCCATCCGCACCGTCCGCGCGCCCTTCACGATCCCGATCGCCTCCAGCCGGCGGCGGCCCCATGCGGCGCGGCCGGGGATCAGCCCCACGCGCACCTGCACGGAATCGCTCGCCTCTACGTCGTACATCTCCCAGAACACACCCACGCGCTCACCCGGCGCCAGGATGGCCGATCCGCGCGCGATGCGGGCCGCCTCCATCACCTCCACCGGCCGCGCGTCGGGGTGGGCCAGCAGCAGCAGGTCCGATACGCGCGCCTCCGCGTCCCACGCCACCGCCTGCCGCCGCCGCGCGACGGAACGGGTGGAATCTTCCCGCAGTTCCAGGCTGATGACGGTGTTGGGCGTGGGCAGCTCCACGTACAGCGCGCCGCTGGCCGCCTGGGGCTGCCAGGGCGACTCGGTGCGGATTCCGCCCACGTCGTCCATGGCCACCAGGGCGGCGTGCAGGCGCGCGTCGGCGGGCAGGCTGTCCTCCGGAAGCGCGTAGCCGGCCACCAGCAGCGCGGCGCCGCGGCGGGGAAACACGGCCAGCTGGTGCGGCAGCGCCATGATGTGCCGCGCGTACTCCGGCGCGTAGCGGGTAACGGTGGGTTCCGGCTCGGAGAGCGGCCACTCGTCGCCACGCAGGCGGGTGGGGTCGCGCACCGTCGTGAGCGGTGGGATGAACTCCCAGGTGCGCGGCTCGTGGTAGCCGATGCCGGAGCCCTGGCCGTTGCTGGGCGAGGTGGGCTCCTGGCGCTCCCACGCGGTGAACCAGCCAAAGCGCAGCAGGATCTCCGTCAGGTCGTCGCCCCAGCGCACCACGTCCACCTGGCGCGCGCGCTGCTGGATGCGGTCCATCGTCCACCGCGCGTAGTGCTCGGTAAGCCGGTCGTTCCCCGGCTCGGACCACAGCGGGTCCGCCAGCCACCACAAGCGCCGCAGCAGCCGCGCGCGGTCCGTGTCCGCGACCGTGCGCCAGGCGCGCTTGTCGGCGGGCTCCAGCAGTACCTCCACGTCCGTCCACCGCGCGCGCTCTTCCGCCGGCATGGCATCCAGCGCGGCGCCGAACGCCTGCTCCGCCTGGTCGAACCGCTGCGCCTCGTGCAGCGCCATCCCCTCCAGCGCGGCGCACCACCAGCGCTCCGCCTGGCAGGCGCGCGCGGCCGCGACGGCGCCGTCGTCATCCCCTTCCTCCACCAGGTAGCGCACCCGCTGCCCGGCGATCCACGCATCCCCGGGAAGCACGGCGGAGGCCTGGGCAAAGTCGGCCAGCAGCCCGCGGCGGCGCTCGGCGATCACGGGCGGCTCCGGCGGAGGTTGGTCGCCCTCTTCCTTGTCGCTGAAAAAGAAGCAGAAGCGGCCGATGGTCTCATCGCACCGCCCCGACGACCCTCCGTAGCTGCGCGGCAGCCGCGCAAAGCGAAAGCGCTCGAACGACGCCTGCGCCGTGCGGGCCCGCGCCAGCACCGTCGCGGAGTCCTGCCCCGCGAACTGCGGAGTCCGGCCGTCGGCGAGGCGATCGGCCTGTGCACCCGCCAGTGTGGGAGTGATGAGAAGGGAACCGGCGACGACCGTGCATCGAACGATGGCAGGAACCATAGGCCGCTCCTGGGTCTGCGGATCAAACGGGAGGACGGAATGGACGGTGCCGCATTCCATGGACCACGCCACGGTGCCGTGTCCATAGGATACAGGCCGCCACCGCGTCGATTTCACACACCGGGCCTCACCCCGGCTCGTTCCTCGCCTGCCCCTCTCCCACAAACTGCGTGGGAGAGGGGCTCAACGGCACCAGCCATTCGGTGTGTTTCGATTTTGTGGTTGAAGCCCGGTTCGGCGAGCACGAGCGAGACCGGGCTTATGGCCTTTCGAGCCGCGGATCATTCGCCCTTGGCGGGTCATGCGCGAGGCGCTCCGCCTCACCCCGTGCCGCCGACGTTCCGATATCCGGAGGAAAAGACCAGCGCCACCAGGATGATGAGGATCACGCCGTACGCCGCCGCGCCGCCAAAGTCAAAGCCGCGCAGCTGCGACAGCATCTCCACCGAGATGGGCCGCGTGCGGTGCGTGTACAGCAGGATGGACGCGACGAACTCGCCCAGCGCCGTCACGAACGCCAGCAGCGCACCGGCGGCGAGCCCCGGAAGCACCAGCGGCAGCACCACGCGGCGCGCCGTCGTAGCCCGCGAGGCGCCCAGCGAGGCGGCGGCTTCTTCCAGCGAGGGATCCAGCTGGCGAAAGCTGGCCAGGGCCGCGCGAGTCACCAGGGGGATGTTGCGGACAAAGTACGCCAGCGGCAGGATGGCGAACGTGCCGACGAGAACAAAGCGGCCGGCCAGCGGCTGGTGCACGTTGAAGGTGTACGCCAGGGCAATGGCCAGCACCGTCCCCGGCAACGCCCAGGGCAGCGCCACCAGCGCGCCGATGAGCCACTTGCCGCGCACCCGCCGCCGCGCCAGCAGCCACGCCGCCCCGAACGCGAACACCACGTTGGCCACCGTTGCGATCGTCGCCATCCGCAGCGAGTTGATCACCGGCACCAGCCGCTGCGAGTCGCTGAAGATGCGGCCGTAGTTCTCCGCCGAGTATTCCGGCGGCAGCGCCTGGATGGTCCACGTCCCCTCGGGGACGAACGACACCAGCAGCACCGTCAGGTGCGGCAGCAGCAGAAATCCCACGAACGCCGCCGCGCCCAGCCCCACCAGCCATCCCCGCCCGCCGCTCTCCCGCCGCCCCGCGCCCAATCCCTTTCCCGCCCCCGTGTACTCGCGGTTGGATTCGTAGCGCTGCAGCAGGAAGAGGAAGAGGAGCGACGCGGCGGCCAGCACCACCGCCTCCACGGCAACCAGCCCGTCCTCGCCGTTCAGCTTGCTGCTGTACAGCTGCGTGGTGAGCACGCGAAAGCCGCCGCCGAACACGTACGGCGCGCTGAAGCTGGCCATGGACGTCATGAACACCAGCAGCGCGGCGCCGCCCAGCGCCGGCCCCAGCATGGGCAGGGTCACGCGGCGCAGCGTGGTCCAGCGGTCCGCGCCCAGCGCCGCGGCGGCCTCGGCGTACCCCGCGTCAAGCCGCGACAGGCCGGCGGAGACGAACATGTAGAAGTACACGTACATGGTGTACGCGTGCACCAGCAGCACCGCCCACGCGCCCGAAAGCCGCCACGGCGCCTGCTCCATCCCGAACAGCGCCTGCACGCCGCGCGTCAGGAATCCACTCTCGCCGTACAGGAACATGAAGCTGATGGTGCCCACCAGCGGCGGAAGCAGCACCGGCATGGCCGCCAGCGCGCCCAGCACGCGCCGCCCCGGGAAGTCGCGTTTGGCGAACAGAAACGCCAGCGGCACGCCGATCAGCGCGGAAAGCACCACGCTGGCCAGCGAGATCCACACGCTGTTCCACAGCGCCTCGCGCTCGCTGCGGCTGCCCAGAAAGCGCGCGTAGTGCTCGCCCGTGACCCGGCCGCCGTCCAGAAAACTGTCGGCCAGCACGAACAGGTTGGGATACAGCACCAGCCACAGCAGGATGACGAGGACGATCCCCGTCAGCACCGCCACGGCGCCCGGCCGCCGGAATCCGCCGCGCCCGCTCATCGTCCCCTCTCCCTCACGACCACCTTCCCGGATTGCATTTCAGAGGATCCATGTGATGATGGATGCCGCCGGCGCGCCACCGCGCACTTCGCGGCGGCGCCCGGAATTTCTTTCGGCGCCGACGCACCCGCGCCATCAGAATGCGGCGCGAACCGCTCCCACGCGATCAGTCATCCTGAGGGAGGCGCCGCTCCGCATCCTATTTCTACAGAATGCTTTGACGCCGACCGAAGCACCTTGTCTGCCCGACTTCCGGACCTGAACGGCTCCCGACGGCTGGATCTCGCGCGAACCGACAAAGATCCTTCGGTCGCGCGCAACCTTCTGTGGTCATGACCGTACGGGTGTGCGCTCCCTCAGGATGACAGCGGGCTTCTTACGTGCTGGGCCGCTCAGGCGTCCGCCGGGCCGCGGAGGCGGCGCGCCAGCAGGATGTCGGGCTTGCCGAAGCCGTTGGCGTCGGGCACCACGCCGGCAACCTGAAAGCCCAGCTTCTGGTAGAAGCCGAACGGATGCTGGCGGAGGTTGCGGAGGTCGCGAAGGTGGTCCAGCAGATCCGGGTACAGGTCCGCCCCGCCCAGGCTGGTCATCTGCGCCTCGTCGTCCGTTCCCACCCACAGCGTGAACGCGCCGGATTCACGCGCCGCATCCGCCAGAAACTCCACCAGCGCCCGCCCTACGCCGCGGCCGCGGTGGTCCGGATGCACCACCAGCGGGTGCAGTTCCCACACGTTGCCGCTGTACCCCTGGATGGCGCCGATCCAGCCCAGGACGTGCCCGTCCGCGTCGGTCGCCGCCCAGGCCACGCGCTCGTCGTCGGTGGCAAAGGTGGCCAGCTCCGCCAGCGCGTCCTCGATGCGCGGCCACGCGTCCGGCCAGTTGGCGCGAAAGCCCTCCACCAGCAGCTCCGCCGCCTGCCGCACCACCTCCCTGTCTTCCGCCCGCAGCGGGACGATGCGGATTCCGTCGAGCGTCATACCTCCTCCATCGCGTAGACCATCACTCCGCGCACGGCACAGGGGCCGAGCGGATCATGTACTCGGACCCATCCGGTTGACCTGCATATCCCGCCAATCAACACCATTCTAATTCCCGGTGATTCGCACGGTGCGACCTCCGGACATCCTATCCCCACGAGGAGCCGATGAAGAAGCTCAGGCTTGATCCCGAGACGCTGCGCGTGGAGTCGTTCGCCTCAGACAACCTGACGGCGCCGGCGCGTGGAACGGTGGACGCGTACCTCAGCATCGTAATCGGCGCGTGCTCCGACCCCGACAGCCATACCTGCCCCCCGACCGCCTACCCGTTGAACACGTGCGGCAACTCCTGCCAGAACGACTGCTTCCCCACCGAGTTTGACTGCTCACCACACTGACGGCGGCCTCTCCCTCGCCGCTCTACCACGAGCCGGTCGCATCACCGTGGAGCCATCGCGCCGCCGCCTCGGTTCACGGGGGCGGCGGTTCGCGTTCAGTCGCCCGCCTCCGGCGCGTAGGCCACCGGCTCCGCGCGCGGGTGCAGCGCCAGGCGCACGGTGTCGCCGGGGTTGGCGTCGTGGGGGCGGCCCTGCACCAGCACGTCGGCGCCGCCCTCCGTCTCCACGCGGTAGAAGGTGGCCGCGCCGGCAAAGCGGCGGTCCGCGATGACGCCGGGGATGGCGTCCGCCGCGCCCTCCGCCGCCAGCTCCAGCGCCTCCGGCCGCACCATCAGCCGCACCGCCGCGCCGGGCGCACGCGGCGCGTCCGCCGACAGCCGCGCGCGCCACGCGGCGCCGCCCGACAGCCGGCAGACCGCGAGATCGCCCTCCACCGACGCGACCGCCGCGGGAAAGAAGTTGGCGCGCCCCAGGAACGAGGCCACGAACGCGTTGGCCGGCGCGCCGTACAATTCTTCCGGGGTCCCCAGCTGCTGAAGGCGACCGCGATTGAGCACGGCTACGCGGTCGGAGAGCGCGAACGCCTCTTCCTGGTCGTGCGTGACGAAGACGGCCGTCATCCCCAGCCGCTTGAGCAGCGCGCGAAGCTCGTCGCGGGTGCGCTCGCGCAGGGCGGCGTCCAGGTTGGACAGCGGCTCATCCAGCAGCAGCAGCGGCGGCTCGGGGGCCAGGGCGCGGGCGAGCGCCACGCGCTGCTGCTGCCCGCCGGACAGCTCCTGCACCTTGCGCCGTCCGTATCCGCCCATCTCCACCAGCTCCAGCGCGCGTTCCACCCTGGGCCCCACGGCGTCCCGGCCTTCGCCGCGGGACTTGAGGCCGAACGCCACGTTTTCCCACACGTCCAGGTGGGGAAAGAGGGCGTAGTTCTGAAAGACCATCCCCACGTCGCGCTTTTGCGGCGGCAGCGCGCTCACGTCGCGGTCGCCCACGGTGATGCGGCCGGAGGTGGGCTGCTCGAAGCCGGCGATCATCCGCAGCGTCGTGGTCTTGCCGCAGCCGCTGGGGCCAAGAAGGGTAAGAAACTCGCCCGCCGCCACGCCGAGCGACACGTCGTCCACCGCGGTCGTCTCTCCGAAGCGGCGTGTCAGGTTCTGGAGCCGGAGCATTCCGTCAATCTGGCTGGGCGTGCCGGAGGGGTCCGGCCCGCCGCTAGTTCATCGAGGAGTCGCGCGCGCTGTGCTGCACCAGGAACGGTGCCTCGTGGCGCACGGAATCGCCCAGCCGCACCACGAAGCGGTACGTGCCGGGAGTGGGAAACTGCACGCCCACCAGCGCAAAGATCTGGTTGGCGGTGGTAAACTCGCCCGGCGGCACCGGCGGCGCCATCATCTCCCCCTCCGCCTGAAAAAGGGGCTCGCCGTCCTCATTTTCCATCGACACGTTCACGGGAAAGGCACGGCCGCCGTCGCCGGAATCGGCCTCCACGCGAAAGGCGAACACCATCTTGGGATGGATGACGGGGAACTCGGCCGCGGCGATGCGGTCGAAGATCCCCATCAGGTTCAGCTTGCCTTCCTGCGAAACGTTGGCCTCGTCGGCCAGCACCGCCATGCGGATCTTCACGGATCGGTCTTTCGGTTTGATGATCAGGATGCCGGGCAGTCGTCCGTTCCCTGGCGCACCCACATGCGGTCCACCTTCGCCGCCTCCGGCAGCGCCTCGGGGTCCAGCGGCGCCGCGATCGAGACGGTGGAATCCAGCCCGAAGCTGATTCCCGGCGCCGCGGGGAACCAGACGGCGACGCGCCCTTCGCCCGCCCCCGCGCACATCCGACCGTAGCGCCCGCGCAGCTCCGCGACGGTGGAGCCCACCCCCACGCCCACCCCCGTGCGCACCCCCGCCGTGTCCACGACGATGCGCTGCACGCGGTCGTTCTGCAGAACCAGGGTCACGGGGCGTCCGGCCAGGCGCACGTTCATCCCCCGTTCCGTGCTCCCCTCCTGCTTCCACGTGGTGTCGCGCGCCTCGGGGCACAGGGTGCGCACGTCGGAGGCCTGCATCTCCAGCCGCAGCGGGCCGATGCCGTAGCGGGTGACGCTCACGTCGTCCACGCCGCCGCACCCGCCCGCCACCACCTCGCTTCCCGCGCGGATGCGGATGGTGTCCGCCGCCACCGCCACCTCGCGCCCGTCCGCCGCCGCCACCCAGGCCCGCACGGCAAAGCGCGACGTGGTGTCGTCCACCGCCGCCGGGCGGCGCTGGCGGGGCGCGGGGGGCATGCGCACGGCCTGGCGGAACTCGGCGCTGGCGCCGGCGGCCAGCGTGCCCAGCGCAAAGGTCAGGCGCGTCCCCTCGCCGGACGAGGTGAGCGCGGGCGCCGGCGGCGCATCGGCGGGGCGGGCCGAGTCGCGCAGCACCTCCACCGGCGCGCCCACGAACAGGTGCAGGTCGCCGGACAACGGCTGCTCCGTCCCGTTGGCCACGGTGACGGCCAGCGTGTCTTCCTCGTTCCAGGCCCAGTCGGTGGCCACGTACAGCCGCACCTCCACCTGGCGGGGGACGGAATCCAGCTGCATCGCCTCACCTTTGGCCGCCGGCGCGTCGCCACGGTCGCGGCACGCGCCGGCCGCCAGCGCGGCGAGCAGCATCCATCCAATCCCCGCGAGCCTCCCCGTCATCCTCCGCATCCGTCTTCCGTTCGCCCGGTGAACGCGATCCACAGCCCCCCCAACATGGCGTCGGGGAGCCGCGCGCGCGAGTCCCGCTTTTGCGTGCGGGCAGCCCCTTTCATATCATCCCCCCGCGCCGGCGCCCCGCGCGGCGCGCAAACCGGCCCCACGAGGATGCAGATGGCGGAAAAGCAGCCGCAGGACAACCCCACGCTGAACGTGGCGCAGCGCACGCGCACCGCCACCGAAGACGAGCGGCTGCTGCAGTCGCCGGTAGAGGCGCCGCAGACGGACGACTTTACGCGCAGCGACCCGTGGCGGGTGTTCCGCATCATGGGCGAGTTCGTGGAGGGGTTCGACAACCTGGCGCGCATCGGGCCGGCGGTCACCATCTTCGGCAGCGCGCGCACGCCGGCGGACCATCCGCAGTACGCGGCGGCGCGCGAGATGGGGCGGCTGCTGGGCGAGGCGGGGTTCGGCATCATCACCGGCGGCGGGCCGGGGATCATGGAGGCCGCCAACCGCGGCGCCCGTGACGCGGGGGTGCAGTCCATCGGCTGCAACATCGAGCTGCCGTTCGAGCAGGGGATCAACCCCTACGTGGACGTGGCGATCAACTTCCGGTACTTCTTCGTCCGCAAGACGATGTTCGTAAAGTACGCGGAGGCGTTCGTCATCTTTCCCGGCGGGTTTGGCACGCTGGACGAGCTGTTCGAGGCCATGACGCTCATCCAGACCGGCAAGGTGCGCGACTTTCCGGTGGTGCTGATCGGCACCGAGTACTGGCGCGGCCTTACGGACTGGATCCGCGACACGCTGCTGGCCGAGGGCAAGATCAGCCCCGACGACGTGGACCTGGTGACGGTAACGGACTCGCTGGAAGAGGCGGTCAAGGTCATCGTGGACTGCTACGAGCAAAGCTGCTCCGCCGGCGGCCGCCCCGACCATCGGAAGAAGAAAAAGGTGGTGGAGGTGCAGGCGGAAGAGGTTCCCGCGACGCCGGCCAACACCCCCGCGGAGCCGGAGAAGCACGACGCGCAGTAGCCGGCGGCCCTCACCCGGCTCGTTCCTCGCCTGTCCTCTCCCACAAACTGCGTGGGAGAGGGGATACACGGCACGGGCTGTGGTGCGTTGAGGCTGAGCATGGCGCGAGGGGCAGCGCCCCCTCCGGGCTCGTAAACCTCGCCCACCTCCCCCAAAAAAGACTGGGGGAGGTTGGGTAACCGAAAGCCTGTCGCAGCACGATCGAAGGTCTCCCCTCTCCGTGAGGAACGAACGGGGAGGGGCCGGGGGCGGGGCACCCCGCCGACGCAGTTCGATCTCGTTCGAAGCAGTTCCGTACCAACGTACTCTCGTACTTTTCGTACTTTCGTACTTTCAACCCGGACGCAGCGGATGTCGCGAAGCAAGTTTCTCAGCGGAAAGCGCATCGAGCCCAGGAAGATCGCCGCCGGGCTTTCCGTCACCGACCTGGTGGACGGTACGTTCCAGGCGTACAACGCGGCGCGGCTGCGGGAGGCGTGTCACCTTCTCACCAGGAAGATGCTGGACGAGGACGTGACCGTCGGGATGACGATGACGGGCGCGCTCACGCCGGCGGGGCTGGGGATGAGCTCCGTCATCCCGCTCATCGAAGCCGGATTTGTGGACTGGATCATCAGCACGGGCGCCAACCTGTACCACGACACGCACTTCGGCATCGGGCTGGAGCTGCGGCAGGGAAGCGCGCAGATCAGCGACACCGTGCTGCGCGAAGAAGAGGTCGTCCGCATCTACGACATCTTCTTCGACTACTCCGTGCTGCTGGATACGGACGCGTTCTTCCGCCAGATCATCACGGCCGACGAGTTTCAGAAGCCCATGTCGTCGGCGGAGTTCCACTACCTGTGCGGCAAGTACGTCTCTGCCCGCGAGCAGGAGCTGGGCATCGGCCGCAAGTCGCTGCTGGCGGCCGCGTACGAGCACGCGGTGCCCATCTACACCTCGTCCCCCGGCGACTCGTCCATCGGGATGAACGTGGCGGCCAAGGCGCTGCAGGGAAACAAGCTGATGTTCGACGTGAACGCCGACGTCAACGAAACCGCGTCCATCGTCCTCGAGGCCAAGCGCAGCGGCGGCAAGAGCGCCATCTGGATCCTGGGCGGCGGATCGCCCAAGAACTTCGCCCTGCAGACGGAGCCGCAGATCCAGGAGGTGATGGGGATCGACGAGCGCGGCCACGACTACTTTCTGCAGGTGACCGACGCCCGTCCCGACACCGGCGGCCTGTCCGGCGCCACGCCCGCCGAGGCGGTGAGCTGGGGAAAGATCGACCCGGACCGGCTGCCCGACGCCGTGGTGTGCTACCTGGACTCCACCGTCGCGCTGCCCATCCTTACGGCGTACGCCTTCGACAACCACGCGCCGCGCACCCCCAAGCGCCTGTACGACCGCCGCGAGGCCATGATGCAGCGCATCCGCGACGAGTACGAAAAGTCCGAGCGCAACGAGAGCAGCCAGGAGAGCGCCCGCGACCACGCCGTGCACGAAGGCGGCATGCTGGACCGCGACCGGTAGCCGGCGATGACCCGGGTCGCCGGGCTGCTCCGGTCGCTGGACGGCCGCGCGTGGGTGGATGAGGACGGCGAGGCCGAGCGCCTGGAGCTGCCGCCGCCCCTGACGGACGCGCAGATCGACGCGCTGGCGGCCGTGCGGGGCGTGCCGGTTCCGGCGATACATGCGAGGTGTTGCGCGTGGCACGAGGGTTGGCGGGTAGAACAGGCCGCGCGTCGGAACCTCCTACGAATCCCGCTGTTCATTGTGCACCCGATCCCGGATTATGGAAAAGACTCGTCTCACACGGGGTCAACGGCTTTGATCGTTACCGTTGACTCTGTTGACCCCGTGTGAGACCGAAGCCGCAAAAAGATTGGGCACGCAGAGGAAGCGGAGGAAGCAGAGAACTTGCATGTAGGAAATCTGCTTCCTGTGCTCCGTCTGCGTGAGAACCTGCAGTTGGGGAATACGGCGTGAGTTGGCGGATGCGGTTGAAATCTCCGGTTCTGGAGGTGCAGTCGGGGTTCACCCGGATTCGCCGAATGCACGACGAACCGTGAGAAACGGTCCCCGGCGCGCATGCGAAAAGGCGGCGGCGCTCTGGCCCGCGGGCCGCACGCCCCCGCATCGATCGCTACCCCGCCCCACCCCTCCGCGCGCGGCGTCTCAGCTCACGCGCGTCCCCTGAAGGTCTACCTGCCGGTCCAGCTGGTCGGGGCGGGGGAACGGCGCGTCCGCCGGCAGCGCGCGGTTGTACCCGTAGATCCACGTACCCGCCAGCACCCCCTGACGCTCGAGCGTCACCGCCAGGTTGCTGGAAAAGTTCACGATCTGGCTGGCACAGGCGTGGATGAGGATTTTGCCCGCGTACCGCGGCGCCTGCCGCGCCAGCAGCTCGCCGATCTGCCGGTACGTCCAGGTCCAGTGATCGTCTTCGTCACCGATCTCCTCGTTGTTGCCATGGGCCGAGAAGCAGAGGGGGTCTGCCGCCCCCAGCGCGCCCAGCGCCGCCTCGATCACGTCGGTGGCTCCCTCCTGCGAGAGTTCCGGGTCCACCACCACCAGCTGTCCCCAGGCCGGAGCGCCCGACCGCGCGTCCTGGGCCGTGCGGACGATGGTGCGGTCCGTGGTGCAAACGATGAGCATGTTCGATCCCCTTGAATCAGAGCCGCGCGCTGGAGCGGCGCGGCGTTAAAAGGTCACGCGTGCCAGGGGGACGCCGGGGCTGCCGTGCGCCTCCACCGTCGCGTTGTGATGTCCGATCTCGTCCCTGCAGCGCCACCACCGCCTGCGCGGCGGCAGCCACACGTCGCCGCTCACGGGCACCCAGCCCCCTTCGGCGCGTCCCATCACGCAGATCCGGATGGGCGCGTGGCTCACGTTGGTCACCGCCAGCCGGCGCGTGGCGCGCAGGTCCAGCACGCGGCGCTCGCCGTTGCCCAGCTGCAGGGTAAACATGACGTGGGCGCCTCAGCCTCAGTACTCCACCTCGACAACGTTCCGTCCGTTGTCCGCGCGCCCTCCGTCGTCCCCATTCCGTCCGTCTGCCACGGCAAGCGCGACCACCAGCAGCAGCTCGCCGGGCACCTCCCCGCACGTCCTGCTCCACGCCTCGTCGGGCTCCAGCGTCACGCGGCCGCTCCACGGGGTCCAGGTGGACCCGCACTTTACGTCCACGTACACCGCCGCCCGCCGGCCGCTCACGTTCCGTACGACCAGGCCCGCGCGGCCGGCCATCGAGATCACGTTGCGTCCCAGGTGGTTCAGGTAGAAGGTCGCCATGGCCGTGGTACCGATGAAAAGGATGGGGAGGATGGATGCGCGGACGGGGAGAGGGCGCCTTTCCGGCCGGAAAGGCGCCCCGTACGTCACGCCGAGGGCTGCACCAGCAGGGGCACCAGGTTCTGGTTGGGCGGATACGACTTCGCCCAGTCCGCCTGGTCGGCCCAGGCCCAGCCGCCGTCCGCGTCGTACGTCACCGACCGGCTGCCGACGCCCGTGAGGTCGATCAGGATCCCCGGCCCGTACCCCTGCTCCAGCACGACCCCGGTGTTCAGGGGGATCGACGAGAACATCAGGAACACCTTCTCGATGGGGATGATCTCGTCCATGTTGTTGCCCAGCAGCGGGAACGCGCAGATGGGGCCGGACGAGCCGTCGGGACGGGTCTGCGAGATGCCGCAGGTAAAGCGGTTGGACGTGAGGTTGACGATGCAGATGGCGCCAGCCGTGCCGCCCACCTCGCTCACCTCGCCGATGCCCATGGGATTGTTCACCTGCAGCACCTCACCCAGGTCTGCCGCGTACGATGCCGCCGTGTCGATCTGGCCCTGCGGGATGAGGCTGCTGCGCGACGTGTACGCCTCGTACTGCTCCGTCCACGAGATGGTGTTGGTAAGCTCGAACTGGCTGGTCTGAAACCAGACCACCGGCTTGGCGCCGGGCGAGCCCGCCACCACCCTGAAGCCGTACAGGCTGAAGCCGTACTCCTGCAGGGTGGCCACCGTCTCGCCGGTCAGGGCCAGGTTCACGCTGTATGCCGATGCCATTGTCCTGCTCCTCGGGTCTGTGGGGTTGTGGCCGGGCGCGGAGGTGGCCGGGCCGGTGCGCTGCGAACGGGAACGGCGCCGTTCCCATCCCCAATGTGCGTTCGGGCCGCCTGGGCTACCGGGCCCCGACCGGCCACGCGAGGGGCTGAAAGGGACAGCCCTTCGGCCGGCTGCGTTCCCCGGCGGCCTCCCCGCCGCCGTGCCCGTTGAACGCGGACGGCCCCGCCACGCGGTGAACACCGCGTGGCGGGGCCGTATGCACTCCGGGAACGGGCGCTAGCCGCGCGCGTGCCGCGTCCCCGGCTTTGCCGCCGTGTGCGCGCCGCCTTCATCCGTCCCCGCCGTCGCCCAGGGACCCAGCGTGATGGACACCAAAGTCGGGTTTGCCACCGACAGGGTGGACGACTGGCCGCCCTGGTCGTCGTAGGGGCTGGCGTAGGCCACGCCGTTCACGCTGACCGCGGGCTGGTGAAAGAAGGCGTCGTACGCGTTGGACGGGACGTCCGCGGGAAAGTACGAGGGCGGGCTCTGGGGCGTGCCCGCGCCGCCGCCGTCCACGTACGCGCAGACTCCGTCCGTGTTGGGGACGGATGCCAGCAGCACGTTCTCCCCCCGCGACGCCGTGCCGCGGTACACGTTGAACGACTGGGCCTGCGCGGTCGACATCGGCAGCCAGTTCACCTGCACGCACGGATCGGCGGCCGTGGGTGTGGCGGAGAACTCCAGGCTTCCCACCGTTTCGCCGCCTCCGTTTACCGCCGTCACCACGTAAAAGTACGGGGTGCCGGCCGCCAGCGTGCTCGTTCCCGTAACCAGGGTGGGGGACAGCTGCACCGGCGCCGTCCCGTTTCCCCAGTTTTCCGGGGCGAGGGTGGAGGTGGCGATGCCGCGGACCAGGGCCGCCACGATCTGGTTTTCCAGCGAGCCCAGCAGCGTGCCGTACCGGGCCGCGCTCGTCGCCGGCACGCCCGGGGGCAGGTTGGATGCCGCCTGCTGTGCGCCGTCGGCGAACACCCCCTCCGCCGCCAGCACCATCATCGACGCCGGCACCTGCGGATACGGCGCCCACGCCGGGGGCGCGGGATTGCCGTCGTCGTACGTGTTGGTGTTCCAGTACGGGGAGTACACGTTGAACGGCGTTCCCACCGCGATGGGAGGCTGCGCGACGGCCACCCCCGCCTGCGTGACCGCGCTCAGCACCAGCTGCAGGCACGGGAGGCCCGATGCGTCGGTGGTGGTGGTGCCCTGGAAGGCGTACACGTACCCGTCGGAGGTGCCGTCGGTGGCGGTGAGCGAAAGCGGCGGCTGCGGCGCCGTGTAGCGGGCAAAGAACGCCTGGATCGGCGCGTCGAACCAGGTGGCCAGCGGGTTGAGCGGCGGGGTGGCGGTGGTGGAGGCCTGGCCGGTGTCGGTGAGCGCCCCCCCGCCCGTCAGCGCGCTTGCCTGCACGCTTCCCAGCAGTCCCCACGCCGTCGATCCTCCCGACGGGGTGCCGCGGTAGACCTTCTAGCTCGCCGTTCCGGCCGGCTGGTCGTCGTTGGGCGCCTAGGCCACCTGCACCGCCTGCCCGGCCGTCACCGTGGCGCGGGCCACGGTGGCCTGCGCGTAGCTTTCGGCCGCCCCGGCCCCGGTGCCGTCCAGCGCGGTGACCACGTAGTAGTACGTTCCCGCCGCCAGGGTAGAGGGCGGGCCGTCGAACGCGCCGGCCACCACCCCCTGGGGCGCGTTGGCCACCAGTGCGTTGGCGGGGGAAAGGATGCGCGTGGCAAGCGGCTTTCCAAACGGGTCCTGCGCGCATTGCAGGAACCCGTTGCCGGCCACGTACCCCGCGAACGTGCCCAGCACCTGCGCGCGGGGCATCGTCACCCCCGCGCCGGCCGGAAGCGCCGCCTCGGCCGGCTGCACCTGGATCTGGATGGGGATGCCGAACTGGTCGATCATCGTGGTGTTCAGGTACAGCACGCCGTCCACGCCGTAGGTCAGTTCCACGAAGTCATAGATCCCCGGCGTGGAGAGCGGGCTGGGCTCCTGCGGCTGCCCGCCGATGACCGGGATGGCCGGCAGGGTGCCGATGCCGAATACGACGTGGGCGGCCTGGATGGCCACGTCCGGCAGGTTCAGCGTCTGCGCTCCCGCGGCCGTGTACGTGGCGAACGGGGGTACCGTACCCGACGCCGCCGCGTAGTCCTGGCCGGTAAAGCAGACCCACTGGCCCACGGGAAGCGCGGTACCGGCCGAGGCACCGGCCGTGGGGGTGTACGGCGCCAGCAGCCGTCCGTACATGGCCGCCTGCACCGGGCCGCCGTCCTTCAGCACGTCCTGGGGCACGTTGATGGTGATGGTGAACATGGATTCGGTCCTGGAGGGGAGGTGAACGCCGCCGCGGCGCGAGGCCGGGAATGGCGGATCCGGGCGGCGAAGAAGGGAGCGGCGCCGCTCCCCTCCACAGGGTGCGCCGCCCACGCGCACACCGCCCGGCCGCGCGCGGCCACCAGGGGGGCCGCACCGGCCATTCACGTTCTTATTCCGTCGCGGGGCGGCCGCAGCGGGCCAGCAGCAGCTCCGCCAGCAGGCGCACCCCGCCGCCGGCCACCAGCTCCGCGCGGCGCAGCCCGGTGAGCGTGCGCAGGCTCCTGCGCAGCGCCGAGGGGCTGGAGAACGCCAGCGACCGCGCCACGCTTTCCACACTGCGCCGCGGATCTTCCAGCAGCGCGGCGGCGTGCAGCAGGCGCCGCCAGGCCAGCAGCTGCTCCGCCGGGGGCAGCCCCGCCGCGCGCAGGGTACGGCGAAGCGTCCGCGGGCTGCAGCGGGCCAGCGACGCCAGCTCCGCGGCGGTGGCGGGCGTGGTGGGTGACCGCAGCGCCCGCGAAAGCCACGGCCGCACGTGCGGCGGCGCGCCCTGGGCGATGCGCGCCAGCACCCCGTCCAGCACTCCCGCGTTCAGGTGCTGGTCCAGCGAGGCCGCCAGCGCGGCGGGCTCGTCCCCGGCCCCCAGCGACACCACGGCGCGCACGCCCAGCAGCGCCAGCGTGAACGGGTCGTTCGCCGCGCGGCCGGTGAAGTCCGCGTACGCCACCACCTCCAGGCGCGGGTGGCGCTCGCGCAGGCACCGGATCTCGGGCTCGGCCAGCCGGCCACCCACGTAGGGGTCGACAAAGGCGAGCCCCGCCGGCGTGCGCGCGGCCAGTTCAAACAGCTCCGCCCACCCCGCGGCGGTGCGCAGCGCGTGGGGAACGCCGCCCGCCGCCGTCATGCGGATGGCGCCGCGCAGGCGGTCGAAGGCGGCGGGAGAGCAGGAAAGCACAAGGACGTCTGCCATGAACGGTACCGGGATCAGCTAAGGTCATCGTCGGTGGGGGTGCCGCCCGGGGTGGGGGCCGCGAGCGCGGCGGCCCAGGCGGGGAGCCGCGCCCGCTCGCGCGGCGGCAGGGCGCCCACCTCCACGCGCACCCGGGCACGCAGCGACGCCTGGGCGCGCTGGTAGCGGCGCTTGGCCCCAGCCTGCGTGGTGTCCAGGGCGAGCGCCACCTCCTTCCAGGTGTATCGCAGCTGCACCCGCAGGCGCAGCAGCTCGCGCGTGGGCTCCGGCAGCGCGCGCAGGGCCGCGGCCACCACGGCCGCCAGCGAATCACCGCGGGCGCGGCCCGCCATGGGGGTGCGCCAGTGGTCCAGCGCCACGCGGCCGTCCAGTGCGCTCACGTCGCCGGGGGCCACCACCGCTCGCCGCGCGCGCTCCGCCCGCACGTGATCGATCAGCACGCGCCGGGCGATGGTGAGCATCCAGGCCATCAGCCGGCGGTCGTCGGCGAAACGGCTGCGCGGCAGCGCGGCGGCGGCGCGCAGCAGAACCTCCTGCCCCAGGTCGCGGGCCTGGTCGTCGCAGTCCCCCGCCGCCGCCAGCCGGCCGCACAGATAGTGGTGTACCGGGTCCTGCACGGCGCGCAGAAGCTGGTTGAGAGCAGGGGCTTCGCCCCGGGCGGCGGCACGGGCCAGATCGGCCAGGAAACTGCCTTCCCATCGGAACGCGCACGGCAGGTGCGTGCACGCGGGTGCGGGGCGGGATTCGGCGCACATTGTCTTGGCACATGAACGTTTCCGCGGATGAGCCGACGCCGCTGCTCTGCTACCGTACTTGTGCACACCGTTTGCGCCGATTCATCCATTCACTCAGACAACGGAAACGCGGCACCGTCCCCCCCGCATACGACCGCGGGAGCATGAATGCGCAGAGGGCCCCCGTCCGTGATGACGGGGGCCCTCTGGCTGTTGAATGGAACCGATCAGGTCTGGCTCACCTGGATCGGCGGAAGTCCCGGATCGGTACCGGCCGGCTCGGGGCCCCGCTGCCGGCACCGACGAGGCGCGCGGTGCGCCGCCGAACCGTGTGGGCACCGCGGGTGGGCGCTCCGCCTCCCCGAATGTTTGCTGATCGATGCGAATCCCGCGCGTAAATCCTTCACGTCTCCACGCGCGGCCTTGCGTCCGGCATTCTCACCGACAGGCAAACAGGGACTGTACGCGGATGGCGCTCGATGCGTCGAGCGCCATCCGGTTGAAAAGGATGCCAAAGGCGCGGAGAGAACCCATCCTCTCCGCGCCCGTGCGCCTCCGCGCGAGCCTGCTTCCTCAGCCGGGCGCCGGCGCCGTGGCGCACAGCTGGTCGCGGACAGCCGCCGGAGATATGGACTCGTCCTCCAGGCGAATGCGCCACTGGCCGTCCTGGCGCAGCAGCAGGCCGGTGTACGAGATGGGCAGCATCTTTCCCTGCGCGTCGGTCCACTCGAAGCGCCCTACCACCATCACCGCGTCGTCGCTCAGCACCTCGTACGACAGGTCGCGCCACTCGAACACGGCGGGCGCTTCCCACCGGCTCATGTACATGGCGCGGGTGGAATCCAGCGGCTCGAACGACTTGTGGCCATTGCCCACCCGGTACGAACCGCGCGGATCGTAGCGCGCGATGATCGCTTCGCGTGCGCCGGCGCGCAGGTCCTGCGCATAGCTTTCCATGAATGCGCGCGCCTCCGCCTCGGGGTCCCGGTCCCGCTGTACGTTGACGTTCGCCGCGCAGGAGGCGGCCAGAACCAGAAACGCGAGGGCCGAGGTGGCGCGGAGGATCGATGGCATCGGCAGGGAATCCGGGCTGGGGGTAGATGGCTGGACGTGCAGGCGGGTAGAGGATTGCTGTCCTGCTTATCGTCGCGCAATACCCGGGATCAGCGAAACATCCATGTGCTCCCGCAGGCGGACGGTCCCGCCGCCGCATCAGATCGCGACCCAACGCCATCGGCCGGTGCCATCCATGGCGCTTACCGCCAGCCCGGCGCCCACGGTGGGGGCGAGCGGAACCGCACGCTGTGGAGGATGGCGTGGGCGACGGCCTGGCTGTGCGGGTCCGACGCGCGCGTCCGGATGGAAATGGCCAGGTTCGTGTCGCCCATCGGCCCGGCGGGCGCGATCCGCCGCCACGCCGCGTGCAGCACCAGGCCGCCACGCGGCGTGTTCCACGATGCCACGTGCGCCTCGGCGCCGCCAATTGTCGTGGTGCATTCGGAGTAGTTGCGGGCGTCGGATGACCCGCCCGGGGCGGGGCCGGCGTACGGTCCCTCTTCGTGGCTTATGCGCACGGCGCGGCCGGTGTAGGTATCGATCCCCGAATCGATCCCCGTAACGCGGGCGTAGCGCAGGCCGGGCGGGACCCGGAACGTGAAGAGCACGCCGTTCCTCGTCTCCCACCCCGCCGTGGAAGCGGGTGCCGGGGCGCACGCCGGCAGCGGCGCGACGACCGGGCGGCGGTGCACGCAGCCGGCGGCAAAGGCGAGGCCCATCAGCGCGATCCGCGGCAGCGCGCGCACGCTACGGCTGCGCACGGGGGACGAGGAGGGTGAAGACCGAGCCGGTACCCACGGTGCTCGCCGCGACCAGGTCGCCGCCCATGCCGCGGGCCAGGTCACAGCCCCACAGCCGCTCGAACGCGGGGTTCACCGCCAGCAGGCGCCCCGCGGGGTCGTAGATCACCGTGCTGAGCGGCGACTGCGTGAACAGCGCATCCGCCAGCGCACCGTCTACCCCCGCGGCCGGCGCGGGCGCAATGGAGACGTGGGGCAGGTGGATGCCCGCCGCCGGCGTGGAGTCGTGCATGGTCATATGGGTAGTGCACCCGGCGGTGGGACGTGCATCGCCGGTGAAGGGAAGAACGCGCGGGTGCCGTTCCGGAGGGGGCGGACTGTTCGCGGAGTTACGGAAGGTAAACGAATATGCGGCGGGATACAACGCGCCCTTTTCCGTCCGACTCGGGCCGTGCCGGAGAAAACGTCCGTTCCGCCCAGGTGCGCCTCGCGGGACGCGTCATACCATCTGCCGGATTTCGATGTGCAGTGAGGGGAGCGATTTTCACGCGGAGGCGTGGAGGAAACAGAAGAGGCGCGGAGGGAACGCCAAAAAACGCCTCCGCGCCTCATCAGTTCCTCCGCGCCTCCGCGTGATGCTTTTCCGTCGTTCCTCTGATTGCACAACGAACCGCGAGAACTGGTATCAAGATGTTACGAAGCCGCCCCAAGCGTTGATTTCCTGGGGAGACGCCGCGCAGAACCTGCTCGGGCGATGGGGATTGGCGCCGACCGAAGGAATCTCGCCGGCACAAGCGTGGGGTTTGATTCCACGCCCGGATTCCAGCCCTGCGTGGGGCAGACGAGATCCTTCGGTCGCGCGCAAGCGGTTGTGAAAGTTCAGGTTCGGGGTGGCGCCCCCTCAGGAAATCAACGCTCGGATCGAGTGTAGCGAAACCGCTCAGGCGGGATTGGGCGGCGCGACGGGTCCCTTGGTGTCCAGGTCTTTTTCCTCCACCGCCACCATGGGCCGGCGGGTGCGAAAGTAGCGCACGGCCTCGATCCCCAGCCCGCAGATCACCGCCCACGCCGCGCCCATGACGAACCCCGCCAGCACGTCGGACGGGTAGTGCACGCCCAGGTACAGCCGCGACCAGCCGATCAGCAGGATGACGAGGATCGCCAGCAGCCAGGTGAGCCGTTTGAGCAGCGGCGTGGGCGCCAGACGGGCGATCAGAAACGCCAGCGTGCCGTAGACCACCACCGACGTCATTGCGTGGCCGGACGGGAACGACGCCAGCCCCACGTGTGTGGTCCGCCAGGGAAACACGTCCGGCCGCGGGCGGTTGAACGACACCTTGAGCGCCGCGTTCACGAACCCCGCGCCCAGCATGGACACCCACAGCAGTGCCGCGGAGTAGTGGTGCCGGCTGGACCATAGAAAGACGCTGGCGATCAGCACCACCATCCAGACGACGACGCGGGCGCCCAGCGCCGTCACCTCCAGCGCGATGTTGTCCATGAACGGCGAGCCCATCCGCTCCATCAGCCGCAGGATGGACTCGTCCATGTGCAGCGTGTCGCCGGCCATCACCCGCTCCGCCAGCGTGGCGAACCCCACCGCCGCCAGCAGCACCACGGCCAGGCCGATGATCAGGAACACGCCCACCGCCCGGTAAAAGCCCTGCACGTGCGATCCGATCCACCGCAGCAGCCGGTAGAGCAGGTCGTACAGCGGACGCTGCGGCCCTTTGCGGGGGAGCGTGCGCCGGTCGTAGACGGGAGGCTGGGTCCGCGGTCTCATGCCGCACGGCCCGCGCACGCTCCATGCCGCACTTGCGTTCCCACGGGTGCGGGCGGTACGCTCCCGCCATGATCCGGCTAGAGAAGGTGGTCAAGGAATTTGGCGGCCCGCTGGCGCGCCTGCGGGGGGAGCGGGTGCGCGCCCTGGACGGGGTGACGCTGCACGTCCCGCCGGGCGCCGCCGTGGGCCTGGTCGGCCCCAACGGCGCGGGCAAAAGCACCATCATCCGCCTGCTGCTGGGCTACCTGTCGCCCACGGCGGGCGGGGTGCAGGTGGGCGGCATGCTTCCGCGCGACTACGCCGAGCGGCGCGGCGTGGCGTACGTCCCGGACCGCGTGGCCCTTCCCCCCGTGTGGACGGTGCGCGGCGCGCTGCAGGCGTTCGCCGCCCTGGGCGAGGTGGAGCGTCCGGCGGACCGGATCGAGCGGGTGACGCGAAAGCTGGGGCTGACGGAGCTGGCCGGGCGCCGCGTGGCCGCGCTCAGCAAGGGCAACCTGCAGCGCCTGGCCATTGCGCAGGCGCTGCTGGGCGACCGCAAGGTGATGGTGATGGACGAGGGGACGGACGGGCTGGACCCGGAGTGGGTGGCGCGCGTGCGCGAGATGCTGGCCGAGTGGCGCCGCGCGGACCCCGAGCGCGTCCTGATCTACGCCTCGCACGACCTGGACGAGGTGGAGCGCGTGGCGGACCAGGCCATCATCCTTTCCGAGGGCAAGGTGCGCGAGGTGGTGGACCTGCGCGGCGGCGGAGGCCCACGCCCCGCGTACCGGCTGGAGGTGGAGGGTGCGGACTGCGCCCGCCGCGTAGCCGAGGCCTTTCCCGGCGCGCTCCCGGTCGCCGGTGCGGCGCACGCCTTCCGCGTGGAGGCCGGCGGCGCGCGCGACCTGACGCGGCGGCTGGGAACGCTGATCGGCGCCGGCGCCATCGTGCGCGCGGTGACGCCGGAGGCCGGCACCCTGCGTGAACGCTACCAGCACGGCCTGGCCCGGCGCACGCAAGGCGCCGCGCGGATCGCCGCCGCCCTCGATGCGGTCGGCGAAGGCGCCGTATCCGTGGACGCGGCGGAGCCGGAGGAGGGCGCATGATCCCCATCCTGCTGCGCGGAATGCTGCCGCGCCTGGCGTTGGTGGCGCTGCTGTGCGTCGCCTTTTACTTCCTGGAGCCCGGCTTTCACACCCACGCGGAGGAGGCCGCCGCGTCGGAGGAGTTCGCGCTCAACCTGGGGTACATGGGGATCGCGGCCAGCCTGGCGAACCTGGCCGGGCTGTCGATGCTGGTGCTGCTGGGCGGCTTTGTCTCCAACGACCGGCGGCAGGGCTACTACCGCCTGTACTTTTCCCAGCCCACGCGCCCGCTTGCCTTTTACGGACTGCGCTGGGGATTGGGGCTGCTGATGGCGATGGCGGCGGCCACGGTGTTCCTGGTGGTGGGGCAGGTGGCGGCGTGGGGGCAGTTCGAGGGGGGATGGAGCGGGCTGTACCTGGCGTTTCTGGCCGCGTTCGCGTACGGAGGGATGATCGCCTTTCTCTCCGTGGCGCTGACGCGGGGGGATGCGTGGGTGGCGCTGGTGCTGTTTCTCTTCAACTACTTCTGGCTGTACGCCATCTCGCTGGGCGTGCAGCCCCTGCCGCCGGTGCTGAACGACGCCGTTTCCATCCTGCTCCCCCCGCAGCTGGCCCTGAACGACGTGTTCGACGGCCTGCTCCGCGGCGAGATTGTGTGGGGCGCCAGCGCGTTCACGGCCGGCTACGGCGTGTTCTGGCTGCTGATGGCGGGGCTTCTGCTCCGCCTGCGCGACTGGCCCTGATCGTCATCCGGATCCGCAAAAGAACAGGCCTCACACAGAGTTAACAGAGTCAACAGAGTTTTCTCGTGCTGTCTCCTCCGGGCGCGTGGTGAAGCTGAAGTCCCAGGTGTCGGGTGCGGGAAGGGCTGTCGACGAGGCAGGCTCCTTTGTAGAGGTGTCGGAAACGGGCAGCAGATGGAATGCGGCAGGGGGCCATCCGCGTTTTCTGGAGGAACACCATTCCCGCCATCTCCGCGCGGGCGCTGCAGGCAGCGAGGGATGAGGAGCGGTGGATGGTGTCCGGAGCGCATGGAAACAGGCCGATCGCACCCCCTGATGCGCGATCGGGAAGACCATCCGCCCACTCCACGCCCCAGGGTGAGCGGGAGCCGGACCTCCGCCGTTGCCCAAATGCGAAGGAGCCGGCAGAAGCGGGCAGATGGAAAACGCGACGGGGCTCCCTGGCGGGAGCCCCGTCGCTCGCAGGCAAGGACGTGCGCCTCGTCAGCCGCTGAGGCTGGTGCGGTATCCGCCGCTGCCCGGCGCCAGCGGAGGGACGGAGCGGCCGCCGCGAGCCTGCCGAAGCCGGTACAGCGCCAGCAGCGCCATCCCCGCGTACAGCGCGGTGCGCACGGCCTGCAGCACCCACGGCCGCGGCACCCACTGCCCCGCGATGTCGGCGCGCGACGAGGCGGCGAACCACAACACGTTGAAGGCCAGGCTCATCGCGTAGACGCAGAGCAGCGACCAGAGCACCCGGTCCATCCGGCCGCCCAGCAGTGCAGCCATCAGGGTTCCCAGCAGAACAAGCAGCTCGACCACGTCCCACTGGGCCACGGCCGTAAAATGGGTAAGCGCCGTGTACCGCGGCTCCATTGCGCCAAGCCCCGCCCCCATCAGAAACGCTACCGCCATCGCCGCCAGGGCGCCGCGGTAGTACCGCCGGCTGAACGGTACCGGGCGAACCGAAAAGTGCGCCAGGATGATGCAGTACGCCAGCAGCAGGAGCGTCCTGCTGTGGTTGAACGCCGGCGTCCAGGCCATGTAGTTCGCCCAGATCGCCGTTTTGGGACCCGCCGCGTACGCCCAGATGCCCAGCGCGCCGTGTATCCCCTTGACCAGGGCGAGCGTACCCAGTGCCGTTCCGGTCAGCAGCCACATCCCGCGATGCTCCACCGGCGCCTGCGCCCTGGCGGCGCCATACACCAGCAGCGACGCGATGGCGCACACCGCGATCAGCAGCGTCGAGACGTTCTGAAGGACGAGGGTCAGCATGGATAGGGGGCGGGTGCCGGCGTGAGCCTTACTCGTCGTCGCAGTACGGCGGGCAGGTGTCGGCCGAGTTCATCACCGTAAAGGTTTCGGTGGTGCCGGGGTTGAAGGTCGCTTTCCGCGCGGGATCGCGCGACTCGTCGTACAGCTCCAGCGACAGGCTGTGCACACTGTGCTCGGGATCGTCGATGGTGATGGTGATGTCGCGCTTCTTCCCGTTCTTTCCCTTGAGCTTGATCACGTGCTTCTTGGGGTGCCCCTCCGAGCCGCAGTTGTGCTGCTCCGTCTGCTTGTAAAGCTGCCGGCCGGCCTTTTCGCCCTTGCGGGTGATGGTGCACTCGCTGGCGAAGCCGGGATGGAACGTAACGTCGTACTCGGAATCGGCGGTAACGGTCTTGTGGTTGTTGTTCATGCTTCCTCTGGTCGTTTTGAATGCGGCGGGGTGGGAACACAGGAGGGGGACTGCACGGCCAACAAAGTGCACCATCGTGCGCGATCCGGCAAGTCCAACTGCTGCTTACTGCTACATGAGCACCGCTCAGCCGTGGACGGGCCGTCGCATGGAGTGCACCGCCTCGAACGCCGGGGGCACGCGCCGTCCCCCCGCTGACAGCTGCAGCCTTCGCGCGGCAAAGCCAACCATGCACAGGCCGATGACGATCCCCACCCAGTACAGCACCGAAAAGTAGGTGCGGGCATACGTCATGGTCCAGGCAGCCATGACCGCCATGATGCTTACGGTCATCGTTTCCTTGAGCGTGTACGCCGCCAGCGCCAGCCAGAGCACCTGGTCCAGCCCGTCGCGGTGCACGGCCGCGAACAGCGCCCCCATCAGCACGATGGCCGTCAGGGCCGCCACCAGCGCCATCCCGGTGAGAAGGGCCGAGGCGCCGGTGTACGGCACCTGGTGCAGAACCAGGGTGGAAAGCACCGCCGTGGCGGTCAGGACGAGCGGCGCCGCGGCCGCCATCCGGGCACCCCACCGCCGCCTCGACACCATCAGCACCAGCAGCATCGCGGCGAACACCACGCTCACCACGCCACGCCCCAGGTTGGCCGCGGGCGACCACTGCGTGACGAACTGGTACAGCGGCGACTCCAGCCCGATGAATGCACCAAGAGCGGAAAGGAGCGACTGCAGCGTGGAATAAACGCCCACCACCAGAAAGCTGGTGGCGGTCAGCGACCAGGCCAGCGCCGGCCGATCCCGGCGCACGGGGCCAAAGCGGCGCCACACCAGCAGCGCCAGCACGCCAAAAACCAGCAGAAGCGCGCTGGAAAAAAGCTGCTGGACGTACGGCTTCATATTCCGCCGGAACCCGGGCACAGGGGCGGGCACAGCACCGGCCCATCCTCCACGACCACCCGCTCCGGATTGCCGCCCACGACGCGCGGCTTCAGGACGATCTCCACGCGCTCGATCTCGTGAAGGGGATCGTACAGCTGCATGGCGATGTCACGGCCGTTGCCGCGAAGCTCCAGGGTGTTGCTGGGCCAGGGGAGCAACTGCCCCGGCGGCAGCACGAACACGCCCTTCTGTTCGTAGATGAGCGTTTCCGACCCGTCTTCCTGAACCGACAGCCGCCGTACGAATCCCGGATAGAAGCATGCTTCGTATCCGCCCGCGCTGCGGCACTCGCGGGCGGGGGAGGGCGGGAGCAGCGGCGGCAGGTTTGACCCTCCGGTGTCGATCATCAACGCCTCCGGTGAAATGAACAAAGGAACCGCAGTCGTGAGAAGGTGCTCAGGCAGGTCGGGAAACGCAAGCCTTTTGTTTCCACCCGGTGCGCTCGCTTGGAGAAATTACTTGCATGATCCGCGCCCGGGCGCGGCGCTTGCGCCCCGCTTTCACGCAAGGCAACTCCGTGCCGCGGCACCCCCGCCGCCCTGCTTCCCTGGATATCAGATGAGCCGACGCCACCGTTTTCCCCTGCCTGCGCTGCTGGCCTGCGGCCTGGCCGCCGCGTGCGCCCCCGCCCCGCCGGCGTCCGGCCCGGCGCCGGAGTCCAACGGCCCCAAGCGCGTGCGCATCGTGCACACCAACGACTTTCACGGGCGCCTGCTGCCGCAGCAGGTGGGCGGGCGCGCCGCGGGGGGCTCGGCGGTGCTGGCGGCGCACTTCGACAGCGCGGCGGCGCGCTTTGGCGGGCCCACCATCGTCCTCTCCGCCGGCGACGACATGCAGGGGACGGCCATCAGCAATCTTAGCTGGGGGCGCGCCACCATCGCCGCGCACAACGCCGCCGGGTACGACGCGGCCGCGCTGGGCAACCACGAGTTCGACTGGGGGCAGGACACGCTGGTGGCCCGCGTGCGCGAGAGCCGCTTTCCCTGGTTGGCGGCAAACGTGTTTGTGGAAGGCACGCGGCGGCACCCGGAATGGGTGCGGCCGTGGGTGATGATCGAGCGCGGCGGCGTGCGCACCGCCATCATCGGCATCGCGCTGCGCACCACGCCCGAGATCGTGCTGGTGGGCCGCACGGCGGGGCTGGAGTTCGGCGCCGAGGCGCCAGCCATCGACCAGGCGGCGCGAGAGGCGCGCGCGGCCGGGGCGGACTTCGTGGTCGTCACCGCGCACGTGGGCGCCAGCTGCGAGCAGTCCGGCACCGCGCCCGCGGAGGCGTCCACCGGCTGCCGGGGGGAAATCCTGGAGATCGCCGACGAGCTGGCGGAGCCGGTGGACCTGATGGTGGGCGGCCACACGCACCGCCGCGTGCTCACGGCCGAGGATTCCATCCCCATCGTGGAGGCGTCGTCGTACTCCCTGGCGTACAGCGTCACCGACCTGCAGGCCGGCGCCGGGCGAGCCACCGTGTTGAGCCGCGAGGTGCGCGTGCCGTTCGCCGACGAGGTGACGCCCGACACGCAGGTGGCGCGCGTGGTGGCGGAGTGGGAGCGCAACGTGCGCCCCATCACCGAGCGCGTGATCGCCACCCTGGCCCAGCCCATGGAGCGCGAAGGAACGGAGTACCCGCTGGGCAACCTGATCGCCGACGCCCTGCGCGTGCAGACGGGCGCGCAGGCGTCGCTGGTGAACAACGGCTCGGTGCGCCGCGCGCTCCCCGGGGGCCCCGTGAGCTGGGGCGTGCTGTACGAGCTGCAGCCATTCGCCAACGCGCTGGTCCGCGTAGAGGTCACCGGCGCGCAGCTCAAGGAGGCGCTGGAGAACGCCGTCAGCGGCGACCGCCCCGACGCGCACCTCTCGGGGCTGACAGTCCGCTACGATCCCGCCGCGCCCGCCGGGCAGCGGGTGCGGGAGGTTCGCCTGGACGACGGGCGGGTGGTGGATGCGGACGACCTGGTGACGGTGGGCCTCTCCGAGTTCATCGCCACCGGCGGCGACCGCTACACCAGCTTTACGCGGGGGCGCACCACGCGCACGGAGCTGGTGGACCTGGACGCCGTCATCGCCTATCTGCAGTCGGTTCCGCAACCGGTCCGCGCGCCCGCCGTGGGCCGCTGGCAGCCGATGCGCTGACACGGCAACGGCATGCCTCACACAGAGTTAACAGGGTCAACCGAGTCTGTTCTGCGCGACGATTAAACTCTGTTGACTCTGTGTGAGGCTTTATCTTCTTCGTTCGATGAGAAGATGATGAAGCGCCGCACCGGCCCGCCACGCGAGTGTATCACCCGCCGAAAGCCGTTGCCGTTCGCCTGGATCCACGCGCCGCATGATGGTTCGATCGACCGCACTCCTCCTTCTGCTGCTCGCGGGATGCGACGCCGCGCGTGACACCGGCGCCAAGGCGGATGCCACTCCGCCGCCCGCCGCCACGACGGCCGCCGCGCCGCGCGTGTCGTCGGCGGATACCGTGCTGCTGGCGCAGGCGCTGGAACGCGCGGCGGAGCTGCCACGGCTGCGCGGCATCCTGGTTTCGCAGCGCGGCGAGATCGTGATGGAGCGCTACACGGGCGGCGCCGGCGCGGACCGCGCGACCAACGTGAAGTCCGCGTCCAAGAGCGTGCTGTCGGTGCTGATCGGCATCGCCATTCAGGAGGGGCACATCCGCGGGATCGACCAGCCCATCTCGGACTACTTCCCCGACTACTTTGCGCGGGGCGACGTGGATCCGCGCAAGCGCGCCATCACGGTGGGGCACCTGCTTTCCATGCAGTCGGGGCTGGAATCCACCAGCTTCAACGAGTACGGCGCCTGGGTCAGCAGCCGCGACTGGGTTCGCGCCGCGCTGGACCAGCCGGTGGTGGAGGCGCCGGGCGGGCGGATGCTGTACAGCACCGGCAGCACGCACCTGCTTTCCGCCATCCTCACGCGCGCCACCGGCAAGAGCACCTGGGCGTACGCCAACGAAAAGCTGGCGGAGCCCATGGGATTCCGCATCCGCCCCTGGCAGCGCGACCCGCAGGGCATCTTCTTTGGCGGCAACGACATGTACCTTACCCCCCGCCAGATGCTGCGCTTTGGGCAGATGTACCTGGACGGCGGTGCGTACGGGGGACGGCAGATCGTGCCGCGGGCGTGGGTGGAAGAGAGCGTGCGGCCGCGCACCTCGTCGCCGTACAACGGGCACGGCTACGGGCTGGGATGGTGGAGCAAGGATTCCGGCGGGCGGCGCGCGTTCTTTGCCTGGGGCTACGGCGGGCAGTACGTGTTCGTGGTGCCGGAGCTGGAGCTGGTGGCCGTCTTCATCTCCGAGTCCGACGGCCCGCGCGCGCCCGGCCACCTGCCCGCCATCCACCGCATCGTGGACGAATACCTGGTCCCCGGCGCCGCCGCGCGTCTCGCGGCACCCGCCACCGCGGCTCCGACCGCGGCCGCGACCCCGTCCGCGTCCGGCATCGCGTCTGCGGCCGCCAGTACCTCCACCGCGTCCACGACCGCCATCACCGCGTCGGCCACCCCGGGCTCAAGCCCGGGGCTATGACGGCCGCAAGCCCTGTCTCGCGCCGAGGCGCGGCACGAACAGGGCTTCACCCGCTCCCGGCAGCCACGGCCCGGCGCGCCTGGCGCCCGCGGTGTTGATGCCCGGGTCGATCCAGATAGCGTCCAGATCAGAGGTTTTCGCGGTTGCGGACACACAAGTACCGGGAACGCCGCAAACGGCCCAGCCGCCGAGTCCGCGCAGGCGGACGTTGCGACGTTGTAGCGGCGAATTTTTATTCGCTCCTGCAGGCGGCGCGGCATTTTACCGGATCACGCCCGCTCCCGACGGCGAGGGGCGCGTGGCGTATGTGGAGGTGGACCAGGCCACGGCGACGCGTTCATCGACCAGAATCTGGAGGCGATCGCCATGCGCCTGCGCCCCGCCATACTGGACGGAGAAGCGTTCGACGTGCGCTTTCGCTTCAACCCGACGTTCAACGTCCGCTGATCGCCCGGCGCGATTGACGGAAGGGCCCGTGCACGGGTAGACTGCACCTCTTCCCGCGCATCCGCGGGCTTCTTCCTTTTGGGCGATCGGGCAAGCGGAACGATGGATTCGCTGGACGTTCTTGCGCCGGCCGCGGCGCTGGTGGCGGGCTTTGCGCACGCGCTGGAGCCGGACCACATGGCCGCCGTCACCACCTTTGTCTCGCGCCGCCCGCGGCCCTTGCAGGCGGCCGGCTTCGGGCTGCGCTGGGGCGCGGGACACGCGGGCGCGATCGTCGTCGTCGGCTGCGTGCTGATCGCGCTGCGGGTGCGGCTGCCGGACGGCGTGGCGCGTGGGCTGGAGTTTGGCGTGGGCGCCATGCTGCTGGGGCTGGGCCTGTGGCTGCTGTGGAGCGTGCTGCACGATCGCGCCCACCGCCTGGCCGCCGGCGCCGACGCGCATTCGCACCCGCACCCTCACGGCGGACGCGGCTCGCTGTGGGTGGGAATGGCGCACGGCCTGTCGGGAACGGCGCCGCTGGTGGCCGCGCTCTCCGCCTCGTTCAGCGGGTCGCCGCTGCGGGCCGCGGGGTACCTGCTGCTGTTCGGGGTGGGCACGACCCTCGCGATGGCGCTGTACGCGCTGGCCGCCGGACTGGTGTTTGACCGCGCGGCGCACCGCGCGCCCGCGCTGGCCGGCACCCTGCGCGCGCTCACCGCCGTGGGCAGCGCCGCCATCGGCGTTCTGTGGATGGTGAACGCCGCCGGGGCCGCCTGACGAATCCCATCGACCGTAAACCCTGACTTCCCGCGCTCAGAGAGAACCATGTCCGACGGAACCGAGCAGACCCCGGCCGCCACGCCCCCCGTCACCATCCTAGCCAAGAACAACGGGCCGTTCCTGGTAGAGGGCCCGTTTCGGCTGATTGACGCGGACGGCAACGAGTATCCGCTCGAGGCGGGAAAGAAGTACAACCTGTGCCGCTGCGGCGCATCCACCCGCAAGCCGTTCTGCGACGGCACGCACAGCCGGATGGGATTTGCGGCTGCCGAGCGCGCGGTTCGTGAAGCGGATGCGGGCGGCGCGGCCTGATCGGACGGACGCCTCGCATGGAGTCGACGGAGTCAGCGGAGCAAGGTCTCCGTGGACTCCGTTGCTTCATCCGGGTGGATGCTTATCAATAATCATTCTTGACAAGCGCCGTCCGCGCGCGTAGCATCAGGCCCATGCGCGCCGCCGCCCACGTCCGCAAACGCTGTAGTTTCTGCCGGCTCCCCGCGGGGGGCGCGGCGGGACGCGTGACGCGCGGCTAGCGCACACGGCCGGGCCTGAGCGCCCGGCTCTAACGGCTTCCCCCGCCCGGCCCGCTGCATCCAGCGTCCGGGCGTTGTTTTTACGCGGCAGCGGCGCCGCCGTTCGGCGCCTTTGCATCAAAAAAATCTCACGGGAGATCACGGATGTCGACTGAGAGCCTGCCGATCGAGCAGCGCGGGTACGCCCACCCCGAGGCGCTGGTGAGCACGCAGTGGGTGGCCGACCACCTGGACGATCCCGCGGTGCGCATCGTGGAGAGCGACGAGGACGTGCTGCTGTACGACGTGGGCCACGTTCCCGGCGCCGTAAAGATCGACTGGCACACGGACCTGCAGGACCCCATGATGCGCGACTACCTGGACGCCGAGGCGTTTGCGCGGCTGATGGGCGAAAAGGGGATCTCGCCGGAAACGGTCGTCGTGTTCTACGGCGACAAGAACAACTGGTGGGCGACGTACGCGCTGTGGGTGTTCCGCCTCTTTGGCCACGAGCGCGTGCGGGTGATGGACGGCGGCCGCAAGAAGTGGGATGACGAAGGGCGCCCCATGAGCACCGACTTTCCGTCGTATCCCGCCACGGAGTACCCGGTGCCCACGCGCGACGACGAGAAGATCCGCGCCTTTCGCGAGGACGTGATCGAGCACGTAAAGAAGAAGGGGAAGATGATCGACGTGCGCTCGCCCGAGGAGTATCGCGGCGAAAAGCTGCACATGCCCGACTACCCGCAGGAAGGCGCCATGCGCGGCGGCCACATCCCGGGAGCGGCCAACGTGCCCTGGGCGCGCGCCGTGAACCCCGACACCGGCGAGTTCAAGAGCGCCGACGAGCTGCGCGAGCTGTACGAGCAGGGCGCCGGGCTGAACCCTGGGGAGGAGACGGTGGCGTACTGCCGCATCGGCGAGCGGTCGTCGCACACCTGGTTCGCGCTCTCGTACCTGCTGGGCTACCCCAACGTGCGCAACTACGACGGCTCGTGGACGGAGTGGGGCAACGCGGTGCGGCTGCCGATCGAGAGGTAGTACGAGAGTACGGGGTGCGAGAGTACGGGTACGAGAGTACGGGGTACGAGAGTACGTTTGATGGATGGCGAAGCGCGCCGGGCCGCGAGGCTGGCGCGCTATGTCATCGTCTCGTCACGGCAGCGTCCCCGATTGTGGGCGATGCGGACGTGCGGGTACGCCGGGCCTGGCACGGAAGCGCTTATGCCGGATGTGGTTGGAGAGGACCGGCTCGCTGGCCGTTCATGTGCATGGCCGATAGACGTGACCCGACACGTTTCATCCAACGAGTGGACGCCACATGCGAATCTCCATCCTCTTTCTCGCCGCCGCCATGACGCTGGCGGGCTGTGGTACCCGTCAGGGACCCGCTGCCCGGCTGGAGCCGCGGAGCGCCAGCTCAATCCGGATCTACCAGAACCAGCTGCCGACCTGCCCGTTCCGTGACGTGGGACACGTGCAGGGCCGCGGCATCCAGGACGTTCAGCTGGCGGCGTACAGGCTGCACGCGAACGCCGTGCTAATGGAAGCGGTGGAAGGCGCACCCCGGGACGGCGTCCCCATCATCGGCACCGCCATCCAGTTCCTCAGCGTCGACTGCCGCCGCTAGAACGTCAGGAGGATGATGCGAAGCGCGACGGGCTGGTGGCCGTCGCGCTTCGTGTTCGTGAGGCATGAAGGTGGACGTGGAACGATGCGGACGCGCGGCGTCGCCACGAGGCGCCGGAGATGTCCACAATCAGGGGCAGTGTGGATTCACGGATCAGCAGGCACCGAAGCCGAACTGCTTGCGCCGCATCCGGTTGATACTATCCGGCGGTGTGGCCGTCCACGTGCAGGTGGGAAACGTGATCGTAACGCTTTCATCCAACCGACTGGACGCCATGCGAATCCCCATCGCCTTTCTCGCCGCCGCCGTGACGCTGGCGGCCTGTGCCTCACGCCAGGAGAGCACCCGCTCGCTGGAGCCGCGGAACACCGATTCCATCTGGCTCTACAGCAACTCCCTGCCCCGGTGTCCCTATCAGGAGCTGGGGCGGGTGGCGGGCGTCCGCGAGCCCCAGATTCGCAGAGCGGCGTTCAACATGCGCGCGAACGCGGTGATCCTGGATCCGGTGCTCACGCCGGGAGGGTTCGGCCCCTTGTCGGGGGTGGCCATCCGCTTCGACAACGCCACCTGCCGCGGCTGAACCGCGAGATTGTACGGAATCCGGAAAAACAACCTCGGAAGGTACAGAGGGACCAAGAACAGCCAGAGGAACAGAGGCGATCCTTCCGTCCTCTGTTCCTCTGGCTGTTGTCTGTTCCTCTGTACCCTGGCCTCTGTTTCCCGTAGCGCGACTTGAGGTGAGGTGTTTTTCCGGATCTGGTATCAGTCTTCGGGAGCGCCGGCCTGCCGTTCGAGCATCTGCTTGACGCGGGCCGGCGCTTCGTTGGTCAGGGGGCCGATCAGGCGCGCCTCGGGCAGGTTCTTCCAGTAGCGCTTGGGCATCTCGGCGCGCATGGCAGCGGGGCGCAGGCGCGCGGGGTTGAAGGTGCTGGCGTAGTACGTCCGCCACAGCGCCTCCAGCCGGTCCTCGTCCGGCGCCTGCGAGCGCGGCACGCCGGGGGTAAACGACAGCCGCTCGCCGTCCCAGTGCGCGCACCGGCGGGGCGTAAGCACGCTCCAGCGCATGGACGGAAAGCGGTCCACAAAGAAGGGCGTGCCCCGCTCCACCACGTGGTGCTCCGGCTCAAACCAGGCCACGTAGTGCGTGCCGCCCTCGTGCTCCACGGTGCGAAAGCGGACGAACGCGTGCAGCTTGTGAATCTCGCGCCGCACCGCCTTTTCCATCCGCAGCAGCCGGTGCACGTCGGGATCCGAAGCCACCTCCATCAGCCGCGGCTCGCCGTGCGTCTGCCGCCAGAGCAGGCGGTACAGCAGCCCCCAGCGCTCCGCGTCGCCGTGGCACGCCGCGGCTTCCGCCAGCTCTACGAAGCGGCGCGACACGCGCAGCCCCGGCGACGGCTGCGTGCCGCCCGCCGGCGCCGCGTCCATCGACAATCCCAGCGACGCCTGGTCGTCCTCTGCCTCGCGCCACTCCACGTCGCGCGGCTCCACGCCCTCAAGCAGCAGCCCGCGCGCGGCCTGCCGCCAGGCGGCGAACGAGGGTTCGATGGTGATGGCCCTCATGAACCCTCACCCGCGGGGCCCTCACCCGCTCGCTCAGGCTCGCACCCTCTCCCGCAAGCGGGAGAGCGTAGACTACGGAATCCGGGAAAACACCTGTCATTCTGAGGGAGCGCCCTCGCCGGCCTCTCGGGAACGCCACGAAGCCAGTGGCGCGACCGAAGAATCTCCCTCCCCTCGCGCGGAACCCCTTTCCGGGCAACGCCCGGGAACCCCGTCGTGACGGAAAGAACCGCGCGTTTCAGCATGGAGATTCTTCGGTCGGCGCCATGCTCCTGCGCGAACGGAGAGCGCTGCGCGGCGCCTCCCTCAGAATGACAGTTTTGTCGGATCTGGTATAAACGTCCCATCAACCATCAGCGCGTGGTGGTGAGATCCTCGGTCCCACATCAACACCCTTCACTCTCGCACTTCCCTACAGCTCCCCGTGCGCGGCGGCGGTCGCCGTCTCGAACAGGTCGATCTGCGCGCGCTTGGGGGCGATGCGGTCGCGCAAGTCCACGGCATCCAGCCCCAGCAGCGTGGGACGATGATCCGCGGCGACCAGAAAGGGGAGCGCGCGGCGCAGCGGGACGCCCAGGCGGCGCAGGTCGTCGGTGCGGATGTGGGTCCAGCGGCGCGCGGCCAGAATGCGCTTTACGTTGCGCGCGCCCAGGCCGGGGATGCGCAGCAGGTCCTCGCGCGGCGCGGTGTTCACGTCCACGGGAAAGCGCTCGCGGTTGCGCAGCGCCCACGACACCTTGGGATCGATGGAGAGATCGAGATTCGGCGCCTCGGCCGTCGTAAGCTCTTCGGCGCCAAAGCCGTAGAAGCGCATCAGCCAGTCGGCCTGGTACAGCCGGTGTTCGCGCACCAGCGGCGCGGCGATCGGCGGCAGGCCGGGCGAGGCGTCGGGAATTGGCGAAAAGCCGCTGTAGTACACGCGCCGCAGCCGCGGCCCGTTGTACAGCTCCGAGGCGGTGGAAAGGATGGTGGCGTCGGTCGCCTCCGTGGCGCCCACGATCATCTGCGTGCTCTGGCCGGCGGGCGCAAACACGGGGAGGCGGCGCCGGGGCTCGGCATCCTGCTTTGCCTCGGCGATGCGGTCGCGCATGCGGTCCATGGCGCCGGTGATCTGCACCAGCTGCTTTTCGGGCGCCAGCCGGTCCAGGTTTTCCTGCGTGGGAAGCTCCACGTTCAGGCTGAGCCGGTCGGCCCAGCGCCCCGCCTCGTCCAGCAGCTCCGGCGAGGCGTCCGGGATGGCCTTGAGGTGGATGTATCCCGCGAAGCCGTGCTCCACGCGCAGCGTCCGCGCCACGGCGGTCAGGGCTTCCATGGTGTAGTCCGGGGTCTGGATGATCCCGGAGCTCAGGAACAGCCCCTCGATGTAGTTGCGGCGGTAGAAGTCCAGCGTGAGATCCACCACTTCCTGCACCTTGAACCGCGCGCGGCGAACGTCGCTGCTGCGGCGGTTGATGCAGTACTGGCAGTCGTAGATGCAGTAGTTGGTGAGCAGGATCTTCAGCAGCGACACGCACCGCCCGTCCGGCGTGTAGCTGTGGCAAATGCCCGTGCCCTCCGTGCTGCCGATGCCCCCCGGCCCCGCCTTGCGCCCCTTTGCGCCGCTGCTGGCGCACGAGGCGTCGTACTTGGCCGCGTCCGCCAGAATGGCGAGCTTCTGCGCGATCTCCATCGTGGTCCAGCCCCTGGATTCCATCCACCGAACAGGAGCCGAAATTTAACGTTTGCATAGCGTTGGCGCAAGTCGCGCAAGTGCAGTGATGAAAAGGAGATGAGGTCAATTGTGGAGGCTCGGCCGCCGTGCCGCGCGTCGCAGATCCGGATCGTACGAATCCGACGAACCACGTTCGATATCGCCGGACAGAGCCTATGGGATCCAGGTCGAGATTTTGGGCGCGCCTCGCCTCCAGGAGCGAATGAATTCGCCGCTGGAAAATCGCAAAGTCCACCTGCGTGGACTGCAGCCGCGGGTTCGTCGCGCCGGGCAATCCACGAGCACACCGACGCTAGATTTCTCAGTCGCGCGCCGGATTCGTAGAGAACCGACAGGTAGGTGCGGCGCTCCTTGGAAATGACAATTTTGAGGTTGGCGACAGGCGTACACCTCACGAGCAGGTGAAGCCCCGTTCGGCGAGCTTTGCGAGCCGGACGGGGCTTATGGCCCTTCGAGCCGCGGGTTTACCCGCCTTTTCTTGGTCTCGTATCCGCGGGGCCGGGGGTTTACCCGCCCATCTTTGGCCTCGTAGCCGCGGGTTCACCCTTCTTCCTTGGCCTCGTAGCCGCGGGGCCGCAGGTTTACCCGCCCATTCCTGGTCGTTCGGCCCGTGTGTGATCGTCTCACCCGCCTCAGCCGAACAGGTCGGGCGGCGCGGCGGGGGGATGCAGGCGCGCCTGTCCGGTGGGGCACAGGTCCAGGACGGGGCACCGCGCGCAGCCGGGATTGCGGAAGAAGCAGCACTTTTGCCCGTGCAGCATCAGCGCCTCGTGGTGGTCGTACACCTGCTGCGCGGACCAGTCCGGCGGCAGCAGCGCCTCCAGCAGGCGGTGCGCGGGGCCCACGGGCACGCCGTCCGGCAGCAGCCCCAGCCGTGCGGCCACGCGGTGGTGGTGGCTGTCCACCGGCAGCGCCGGCATCCGCAGCCGGCTGAAGAGCAGCACCGCCGCGCTGGTCTTGGGCCCCACGCCGGTGAGTGATTCCAGCCACGCGCGCGCCTGCGGCACCGGCATTTCCGCCAGAAAGTCCAGCGACAGCTCGCCCCGCCGCGTCGTTACGTCGCGCAGCACCTGCTGAATGCGTGGCGCCTTCTGCTCCGGCCAAGTGCAGGGGGCGATGGCGTCCTGCACCTGCTCGGTCGGCGCGTCGCGGACTTCCTCCCAGGTGGGCAAACGCCGCCGCAACTCGCGGAACGCCTGTCCGGAGCTGCGGTTGGTGGTGCGGTGCGACAGCATGGACGACACCAGTTCGCTGAGCGGGTCCAGGTCGTGGAAGTACGGGATGGGGCACCCGTACGCCGCGCACAGCCGATCGTGGACCAGGAGCGCGAACTCGCGCAATGCATCGGGTTTGTCCATGCGAACGGCGGATGGCAAACCCTGGGCCCTTCGTTTACTTCCTCGCCATTTCGCCGCCTCGGCAACGGCAAAAGACAAGGCCTCACACAGAGTTAGCTGAGTCAACAGAGTTTTTGCTCTGCTGACTCCGCCAACCCTGCGTGAGGCCTCTTCTTCTTTGGCCGCCGGCGGAAAATCTACGAGTTCGGGCGGCTCAGCGCGGCCAGGGCCGGGGTCAGGCGCGCGAACATGGCGCGGATCTCGTCCAGCGACACGGCGCCTACCGAGGTACGGAACCAGCCCGTGTCATCCGTGAACCCAAAGGCCTGGAACGGGACCACCGCCAGCCCGGCGGCGTCCAGCAGGTACAGGCGGATGTCGGCGTTGGTGGCCAGCACGGCGCCGTTGGGCGTGGTCCAGCCGTGCAGCGGAAAGCGCACGCTCAGGTAGATGGCGCCCATCGGCGGAATGGCCTCCACCGCGTAGCCCGCCTCGGCCAGCGCCTGCACGCCTTCGTACAGCGCCTGCAGCCGGCTCTGCACGCCGGCCTTCATCTCCGCGTGATACGCCTCGATGGCGGCCGTGTCCTCCAGCACCCGCGCCGTGGCGATCTGCTCCGCGCGCGGCGCCCAGGCGCCCACGTGGCCCAGCACGCTCGCCATCCGCGCGGTCACGTCCGCCGGCCCGACCGTCCATCCCACCCGCACGCCCGTGGCCGCGAACGCCTTGCTGATGCCGTCCACAAAAATGGTGTACTCCCGCATCTCCGGCCGCAGCGAAACCGGGTTCACGTGCTGCGTGCCGTCGAACGTCAGCATCCAGTACACCTGGTCGTACATCACGTACAGCGGCCGCTCGTCCGGGCCGCGGCGCGCGTTTTCCTCCAGCACCAGGTCGCAGATCTCGCTCAGCGCCTCGGCGGTAAAGCAGGTGCCGGAGGGGTTGAGTGGCGAGTTCAGGGCCAGCAGGCGCGCGCCGCGGATGTGCGGCTCCAGCGTGGCGCGCGTGGGGAGAAACGCGTCCTCCTCGCGGCAGACAATGGGGATGCCGCGCGCGCCCGCCATGTGCACGTAGTGGTTGTTGTTCCACGACGGCACGGGGTACAGCACGGTATCGCCCGGATCGACGATGGACGTGTAGACGGAGTAGATCCCCGGCCGCGACCCGCCGGTGACCAGAATGGATTCCACGCCGTACGTCAGCCCCAGCCAGCGCTGGTAGAACTCGCCCACGGCGCGGCGCAGGTCCGGCACGCCTTCGGAGGGCGGATAGTTGGTTTCGCCCTGCTGCAGCGCCTGGATGATCTCGCTCTCCAGCGCGGCCGGGATGCGGAACTGCTTGGGAGAGAAGTCGCCCACCGTGAGGTTGCAAACCTCGGCGCCGCCGCCCACCAGCGTGCGGATGTCGGCGGCGATCTTGAGGATCTCCGACCCCACAAGGCCGCCCGCCATGGTAGAAACACGCCTGTCGCTCATCTCCGCTCCGTTCGTCGCGCCAAAAGGGCCGTGGAAAGCGGGCAACTTACCGTGGGAGTTCCGCGCGCGCGAGGGTGGGGGACGGAGCGCGGCGCGGGAGCGAGTGGACTCGCGGCAACGAAAGCGGAAAGCCCCGCAAACAGCGCGGGGCTTCAACTGCGGAACGGCAACCGCTGCGCGAGGAGAGTCGCCGGCACCGCTCCGGCAGGCATCGCACTGCGTCCGCGGGCGGCCCCCTCTCCCGGCCTCTCCCCCAACTTCGGGGGAGAGGTGACGCGCACCGAATCTTTGGCGCGCAATGAAAGGAGTTTTCGGATGAAGCCTGTCGCAGCGGGATCGACTTCCCCCACGCAGTTTGTGGGGGAAGGGCCGGGGATGGGGGGCGGCTCACCATCCCGCTACTCCATCCACAACTCACCGTTCTCAACCTGTGGCGTCCCCGCCCCTACACCGCCTCCACCCGCATCCGCAGGCCCACGGCGCGCAGGGTGATGCCCACTTTGGCATTCACGTCGGCGCCGGGGAGGTGGCGCAGGCGCCAGCGGCGGGCGAGCGTCGCCAGCACCAGCACCCCCTCCATCCACGCGAACCCCTCGCCGATGCACTTGCGCGGTCCGCCACCGAACGGAAAATAGGCGAAGCGCGGCAGGCTGGCCTCGAAGTCCGGCCGCATCCACCGCTCCGGGCGGAACACGTCCACGTCGTCGCCCCACCAGCGCGCGTCGTGGTGGATGATCCACGGGCTAAGCAGCACGATGCTCCCGGCGCGGATGCGGTATCCGCCCGCGGCAAAGTCCCGCAGCGGCTGGCGCCCGACCGTCCACGCGGGCGGATGCAGCCGCATCGACTCCGCCAGCACGGCGCGGGTAAACGGCAGCGCGCCGTAGTCCGCCGCCGTGGGAGCGCGGCCGGCCAGCACGGTGCGCAGCTCCTCGTGCAGCTTCGCTTCGACTTGCGGATGCCTGGCGAGCAGGTGCCAGGTCCAGGCGAGCGCGTTGGCCGTGGTCTCGTGCCCGGCAAGAAAGAGCGTCAGCAGCTCGTCGCGCAGCTGCAGGTCCGTCATCCCCCCGCCGTCGCCCTCGTCGTCGCGCGCGGCCAGCAGCATTCCCAGCAGGTCATCGCGGTCCTCGGCTGACGCGCGGCGCTCGGCGATAGCGCGGTAGATGGTGGCGTCCAGCCGCTCGCGGGCGCGGCGCATCCGCAGCGTGCCAGGGACGGGAAGGCGGTCCAGCAGCGGCGCCAGCGGGTTGTGCAGCCGGTCGAACAAGCCCAGCGCGTCCGTAAGCGCCCGGCCGATCTCGTCCGCCTCGCCCTCCACGTCTACCCCCAGCAGCGTCATCCCCGCGATGGCCAGCGTGACGCGGTTCATCTCGCGCGTGGCATCCACCTGCATCCCCGCGCTCCAGCGGTCCGCCGCGTCCTCCGCGTAGCGCACCATCGTCCCCGCCATCGCGGCGACGCGTTCGCGGTGAAAGGCGGGCTGCGAAAGGCGGCGCTGGCGCAGATGAAAGTCTCCCTCGCTGGTGAGCAGCCCCTCGCCCAGCAGCACGCGGGCGCGCTGCAGCGCAAAGCTCTTGATGAAGTTGCGGTTGCTGGTGACCAGAACGTCCCGCGCCATCTCCGGATGGCTGAGGACGTAGAGACGGCGCCGGCCCAGCTGCGTCATCACCACATCGCCCCAGCGCGCCTTGAGCCGGTGGATGGACGTGAGCGGGTTGCGCCCGAAGCGGACGGCGCGGAGCAGGCTTCCGCGGCCGTGCGGGCCGGGTGGATCGGGAAGGGTGGCGGGGTCGGGGCCGCCCGCGGACGGGGCGGCCGAGCGAGGCTCCGGCGGCGCCAGGCTCATCGGCTCAGTGAATGGGGGTGCCGATGCGCTTCCACCGCGCGGCCGTGACGAACGCCGGGAAGGGCGCGCCCAGCTGCTTGTCGAACGAGTAGTAGATGAACAGCGGCTTGCCGCGGATGGTGCGGCGGGGGATGGGCCCCATGAAGCGCGAGTCCAGCGACTGGTCGCGGTTGTCGCCCATCAGCCAGTAGTGGCCGGCGGGCACCACCAGCGGGCCCCAGCTGTTGCGCGTGGGCTGGTACCCGCGCGGGTCCACCGTGCTCAGCAGCAGCGGCAGGTGGTTCTTGGCGCCGTACGCCTCGGGCCGGATCGTGGGGTCCATCAGTCCGAAGCCCTCCAGCGGGATGGCGTCGTCGTACGCCTGGTCGTGGTGCGCGTACCGCTCGTTCACCCGGTCGCCGTTGCGGAACAGCTGCCCGTTGGCCATCTGCAGCGTGTCGCCCGGCACCCCGATCACCCGCTTGACCACGTCGATCTGCGGCTCGTTGTACGTGGGCCGAAAGACCACGATCTCGCCGCGCCTGGGGTCGCGCAGGGCGGGGAGCTTGATGTCGGTGAAAGGGATGGTGGCGCCGAACAGCGCGTTGTTCGCCATCAGGTAGTCGCCCACCAGCAGCGTTTCCTCCATGCTCTCGGAGGGGATGGAGTACGCCGTGACGATAAAGGTGCGGATGACGAAGAACAGCAGCACGGCCACCAGGATGGACTTGAGCCCCTCCAGCGGCCCGCCGTTGTCGTTCGACGCCGGCTTCGCGTCCTTCTTCGCCTTTTTCGACCGATCCTTGCCGCGAAGGATGCCCTTGAGCTCCGCGCGCCGCTCCTGCTCCGCGGACGCGGCGGCCGGTGTGGCGGGGACGGAATCGCCGGACGCCGCGTCGTTGCCGGCGGGGAGCGGCCGGCCGTTGGGCGCGTTGCGGCTGCGGGAGTTGGACACGATGGCGCGATCTAGCTGAAAGACGGCCCGCGAGGGCGGCGCGCGGAGCGAGCCGCCGGGTCAGGCCGTGCGGGTGAATCGGGGAAGATCTCCCGCGCCGCCGTTCTGCACGACGGCGCGGGCCCGGTTGGGTACGCCGGTCCGGGGCGAAAGTTTCCGCGACGCGCGCGGGAGAATCCCGTTGCGCCTACCGTCAGCGGAACCACTCCGGCTCCGCGCCGGGCTTCCACTTGATGTTGCAGCCAATGCCGGGGCGCTGCTCGGCCGGCACCGGCCGGCCGTCGAGCACCGCGTCCAGCGCCGCGCGCAGGTGCGCGCCGGTGGGCGCCATGCCGTTGTTGGGGCGGCTGTCGTCAACCTGGCCGCGGTACACCAGCCGCCGCTCGCCGTCAAAGAGATAGATGTCGGGCGTGCAGGCGGCGCGGTACGCCCGTGCCACCTCCTGCGTCTCGTCGTAGAGGTACGGGAACGTCCACCCCCACGCCGCGCGCGCCTCGGCCATGCGCTCCGGCGCGTCGGCGGGGTGGCGCACCACGTCGTTGGACATGATGCCGACGATGGCCACGCCGCGCGGCGCGTAGTCGCGGGCAAGGTCCGCCAGGGCACGCGTCAGGTGCTTTACGAACGGGCAGTGGTTGGAAAGGAACATCACCAGCAGCGCCGGCGCGTCCGCAAAATCATCCGACGCGACAGTGCGTCCATCCGTATCCGGCAGGGCGAAGTGCGGCGCCCGGGTGCCCAGTTCCAGCATCGTCGATTGGACCGGCATCTCTCTCCATCTCCTGTTCCGTTGATCGTGGTTCCATGAGCCGCCCTAATCTGCGCGCACGGGGCGGGATGCGCGAGTCCCGGCGGAAACGCGGAAAGCCCGCGGCGCGACGGGGTCGTCATTCGCACGAATGCATGAACAGGTACCGATCCCCCCGCACTACATCACTGTAAAATCGACTCGGGCGCCGTGCATTCGGGCGGATCCGTCCCAGCGGCCGCGGCGCACGCGGCAAACAGCTGCGCCGTCCGGAGCAGCACTGAGATGTCCGGCTCGTACGCCGACAGATCTTCGGCACCGGCGGCGGCGGGGCTGACGGCGCGGATGCGCCGGATGAGCCGCCCGCCGTCGAAGTAGAATCGGTGCTCGATCGTCCGCTGCACGCGCCCGCTCAGCAGTTCGTCATACAGCCCGTGCACGACGTGGACGAAGATCAGGCGGCCGCCCGCGAAGTAGTACTCCTCCGTTCCCTGCCACGTCTCGCCGAACAGCCGCGCGTGCAGCTTCCGAAGCTCGCCCCCGTGATAGAAGCCGGTCAGCACGCCACCTTCGAGCGAGAAGTCGTAGACGTCGTGCGTCGTCTGGCGGTAGCCGGGGCCCTCACGCTCGATCTGCGCGAACTGCGCGCGGATGCGGGCAATCGCCGCCGGGCTCCCGCTGGTCGCGCTCACCGCGTCCTGAGCGAACGAGGGGGAGGCGGTGAGCGCGCACACCGTCAGCAGAAACGCGTGGCGAATCAGGCGAGCAGAGTGGGAGGGAAAGCGCATCTCGGATCTGGAGGAAGGCAGGATGAGGGCTGCGCGGTGCGCGGTTGCTTGTCGCGGATGCGGATTCGGGGCAACTCAGGCGAGCGGCCCCCGGTCCGTCTCAAGCCGCCGCGCGCCGCCAGGGGAGCGTGAGGAGACGCCTCAGCCGGGGGCGCTCGCGCGTCGACGGATGCGCGGCATCACCCGCTGCGGGGGCCGCCGTGCTGCTTACCGGTGCGGACGCGCCGTCCGGCCGGTACCCGGACCACCACACCGGCCGCCCCTTCCACACCAGCCAGCCGTCGATGAAGTCCAGTTCGGAACGCGGAGGCACCTCCGGGATTACGGCCTTTCCCTGCCTTGCGCGCTCCACCTGCTCCAGAAGACTTTGATAGTATGCCTGCACCGCGTCGAACCGCGCGATTCTCTCGGGCGATGCCTGGCCGCTCGTGGTCATCAGCTGCCGGGATACGCGGGCGAGGGAATCCGCACATTTGCTCATGGCGCGGACGCGATCCGTGTCCGTCACACCCACGGGCGATTCCATCCAAACGCCTTCACCGCCGGATGGCCAGACAGGTCTTCCTCCCCAGATCAGATGCCCGTCGACAAAGTCCAGCTCGGACGGTTGGGGAACCGCTGGTACCGCACCCCGCTGGTGCAGGGCCCGCTCGGCCTGATCGTACAGGTGGCGGTAGTAGGCCCTTTCAGCATGGATGCGCGCCTGATCATCGCTCATGGGACGTTCCCTCCTCACGTTCATCAGCCGGAACTGCGGCGTTATTCTCCTCCACGCGCGCTGACGTGACCCGTGCTTCGGCCTGCACGAACTCCACGTGGCCGCGGTTGCCTGCGATCTCGGCGCCAAGGCTGCGCACGCGCGGAATGTCCGCTTTAAGCATACGCAGGACGTGCGCCGGGCGGAAGAACGGCGCGATCAGCAGCAGGTAGACGTACGAGCAGCCGGCCAGCAGCACCAGCAGCGCCACCCGCATGGCCCAGACCACCGGCGGCCATTCCAGGACGGAGCCCACCGCCTCACCCCTGCCCCTCGCACCAGGCCAGCACGTCGCCAAAGCGGTGGTCCTCCAGCGCGCCGAACATCACGTGGCGGCTCAGCTTGGCCGCCACCAGCGCGGGGCTGGTAAGGCCGCACAGAAAGCGCGCCCGGCGCCGCGGCGAGGCCAGCGCCTCGGGATACGCACGGACCAGCGCGGCGAACGCGCCGGCATCCACCCGCGCCTCGATGGGCTGCGGCGGCGGCGGCGGGGGAAAGGCCGTGGCGCGCTCCGTCTGGCACCAGGTGCAGTGGCCGCACGGCACGTCGTGCGGCTCGCCAAAGTAGGCCAGCAGGTAGTTGGTCTGGCAGCCGTCCAGCGTCACCAGCTCCGCCATCGTCGCCATGCGCGCGATCTCCGCCTCTTCGCTGCGGTGAAAGCGCGCCACCAGCTCTTCCGTCACCGCGTCCACGTCGGGATGCATGACCAGCTTCTGAAAGCGCAGCCGCAGGTCGCTGGCCTGCACCTCCGCCAGCCCCTGCTCGCCCAGGTACTCCACCGCGCGCACCGTGCGGCTGCGCTCCTCCGGCTCCAGCCCGTCCAGCTCCAGCGTGTACCACGTCCGCCCGAATTTGGCGCGGCGGAAGATGCCTTCGATGAACCGCGCCCGCTCCCCCTGAAAGCGGCCTACGATCTCCTTGACCGGCACGACCGCGCGGAGCTTGTAGCCCGCGTAGAAAGGCGTGCTCTGGCGCAGGACGCCCGTCAGCTCCAGGTAGGTGAGCGCGGTCCGCAGCACCAGCTGGCGGATGTCGTGGCGGTTGCCCAGGCTTTGCGGCGCCACGTCGAACGTCGGGCCGCTGTCCGCCACCTCCTGCACCAGCCCGCGAATGGCCTCGCGGTCGGGCGTGTCGCCGTAGGCAAAGTTCTCCAGCGTCGACAGGTCTTCCAGGCTCCCCAGCAGCTCGACGATGGAGGGCAGCCCGTCGCGGCCGGCGCGGCCGATCTCCTGGCTGTAGCTTTCCAGCCCCTTGGGAAGGTTGAAGTGGTAGACGTAGCGCACGTCCGCCTTGTCGATCCCCATTCCGAACGCGATGGTCGCCACCACCATCGCCCGGTCGCTCTCCTTCCACCACTCCTGCACGGCCGTCCGCTGCTCGGTGTCCATCCCCGCGTGGTAGGCGCGCGCAGGCACCCCCGCCTCAGCCAGCGCCTTGGCCACCCACTCCGCCGTCTTCTGCAGCGTCACGTAGACGATTCCCGGCCCGTCGTCGCGCTCGCGGATGCGCTGCAGCAGCACCCGCTCGCGGCGGACGCGCTCCGTCGGCAGGGTGGAGAGAAAAAGGTTGGGTCGATGGAAGCCGGTCACGATGGCGCACTCGCGCGGGATCGCGAAGCTCTCGCAGATGTCGTGGACGACCGCCGGCGTGGCGGTGGCCGTCAGCGCCAGAACGCGCTCCACACCCACGGCGCGCGCGGTTTCGGCCAGCTTCAGGTAGTCGGGGCGAAAGTTGTGGCCCCATTGCGAGATGCAGTGCGCCTCGTCCACGGCGAAGAGAGAGATGCGGGCGCGGCCCAGCTGGTCCAGAAAGCGCTCGTTGTTGAAGCGCTCCGGCGCCACGTACAGCAGCTTGAGCGTCCCCGCGCGCAGCCCGCGCTCCACCTCGACGGATTCCTCGCGCGTGAGCGAGCTGTCCAGCCGCGCCGCCTGGATTCCGCGGCTGCGCAGGTAGTCGATCTGGTCCTTCATCAGCGCGATGAGCGGCGAAACGACCACCGTCACGCCGTCCAGCAGCAACGCGGGAAGCTGGTAGCACAGCGACTTGCCGCCGCCCGTGGGAAACACCGCCAGCGCGCTGCCACCGCCCAGCAGGCACTCGATCACCTCCCGCTGCCCGTCGCGAAACTCGCGCAGGCCAAAGCGCTCCAGCAGCACGGCCTGCGGTTCGGGGCGGGTGGCGAATGCGTCGGTCACGTCACGGCTTTGCGTGGGCGAAGAAGGCATGATGGACCCCGATTGTAAGGGATGATGATCGCGGGCGCGAACCCCACCTGCGCGCTTCTGGACGGACGAAGGGAACCGACGGTTCAGGCGGGGTCAACCCCTGGCGGGAAGTGGGCCCGCTGGTCGGCTCAAGGGGAGCGATATGGCGGATTCGGAGGATGAACGTGTGTTTCAGGTGTGTGTCTTCCGGTACCGGTCAGGGGCGATGCCGGGGGGAGAGGGGATTGCGCGCTTCGAACGGTATCGAACCGCGTCGGCGGGTGCCCCTCCCCCGGCCCCTCCCCGTTCGTTCCTCACGGAGAGGGGAGAACTTCGATGCCGCTACGACAAGGTGCATCGCACCTCCCTCCGCCGCGCCGTTTGCGGGAAAAGGGCCGGGGGCGAGTGCCTGGCGTAACCGGGGAAGCGAATCGCTTTCCATCCCGTGCTTTGCCATCGCGGCGCGCGGGCGCTATCTTCCGCGCCCTTCCCAACCCCCGCGCCCGGCGCGGGGTGTGCATTTCGTCCACCGCGTAACGAGCCTTTCTGCCATGCGGATGCTGGTGCTGGGGGCGGGGCTGCAGGGCTCTGCCTGCGCCTACGACCTGCTTGCCTATACAGACCACGACGTGGTCCTGGCCGACCTGAACGTCGACCACCTTCCCGCCTTTCTGCAGCCGTACCTGGGCAACCGCCTGACGGCCGTGCGGGTGGATGCCAACGACCGCGCGGGCGTGCGGCAGCTGATGGAGGGCATCAGCGCCACCATGAGCGCGTTCCCGTACTACTTCAACCACGGGATGACCGTGGCGGCGGTGGACGCGGGCTCGCACTTCTGCGATCTGGGCGGCAACACGCAGATCGTGCAGGAGCAAAAGGCCCTGCAGTCGCGCGCGGTGGAAAAGGGTGTGAGCGTGGTTCCGGACTGCGGGCTGGCGCCGGGGATGGTGAACATCCTGGCGGAGCACGGCATCGCGCAGCTGGACCAGGTGCACTCGGTGCGCATCAAGGTGGGCGGCCTGCCCCAAAAGCCGGAGCCGCCGCTCAACTACCAGGTGGTGTACAGCCTGGAAGGCGCGCTGGACTACTACACCACGCTGTCGTGGGTGCTGCGCGACGGAAAGCAGACGCAGGTCAAGGCGCTGTCGGAGATCGAGCACCTGGACTTTCCCGGCATCGGCACGCTGGAGGCGTTCCACACCGCCGGCGGCCTGTCGACCATGGCGCAGCGGTACGAGGGCAAGATCTCCACGATGGAGTACAAGACGCTGCGCTTTCCCGGCCACGCCGAGCTGATGGCCGTGATGCGCGACATCGGCCTGATGGGGATGGAGCCGATCGAGGTGAAGGGCGTCAAGGTAGTCCCCCGCGACGTCTTCATCTCCATCGTGGGTCCCAAGCTCAAGAAGGACTACACGGAGAGCCCGGACCAGGTGGCGCTGCGGGTGGAGGCCGAGGGCATCGACAAGGGCGAGCACGTGCTCTACCGCTTTGACCTGCTGGACCGCTACGACGCCGACACCGGCATTACGGCGATGATGCGGACGACCGGCTTTTCGCTGGCCATCACCGGCGCCATGCAGGCCGCCGGCAAGGTAAAGCCCGGCGTGTGGACGCCCGACGAGGCCATGCCCGGCCGCGAGTACATCGCCGCCCTGGCGGAGCGCGGCGTGGTGATTCAGGAGAGCCGCGTGGTGCTGGGACGGTAAGGGGTACGAAAGTACGGAGTACGAGAGTACGAAGTACGGAGGGCCCGGCGCGATGCCGGGCCCTTTTTCGTTTGCGGCACTTGTGGAGTCCGGGATTGGAGCGCGTCGAACGGGATCGAACTGGCGCCCGACGGGGTGGCCC
>NZ_JBMDXM010000126.1:0-31208 GCF_048594345.1 Longimicrobium sp. | reverse complement strand
GCGCCCATGCAGGGCGAGTCGCTGGAGCTGTTCCTTCAGCAGTTCCCCGCCGACCGCATCGACCGGGTGGAGGTGATCCCCAACCCCTCCGCGCGCTTCGAGGCCGAGGGGGCGGGCGGCATCGTCAACATCGTCCTCAAGAAGAACGTGGACCTGGGGCTGAGCGGCAGCGTGTTCGCCAACACGTCCAGCCGCGGCGAAGTAGGCTCCGGCGGGCGGCTTACGTACCAGCGCGGGCGGCTTACGCTGTTCGGCGGCGGATTTCTGCGCCGCTCGGACCGCACCACCACCAGCTACGACCTGCGCCAGAACCTGCTCACCACGCCGGTTACGCTGCTGCAGCAGGACGCGGTAAACGATCGCGAGGGGTTGTCGGGCAACGTTGACCTGACCTCGGAGTTCGCGCTTACGGAGCGCACCACCCTGCGCGCCGAAGTGGGCCTGTTCCGCAACGGGTGGAACGCGGACGGCATCACCACCTACACGGAGATGGACGCGGCGCAGATCGCCACGGAGTTGTACGACCGGTCGTCGACCAACCGCAACACCCGCTGGTCGTCGGAGCTTTCCGCCGGCTTTCGCCACAGCTTTGCCCCCACGGAGAGCGAGCGGCGCGAGCAGGCGCAGCGCCAGGGCGGCGAGGGCGGCGGCAATCCGGGCGGCGGGCGCCCCGGCGGACCGGGTGGACCCGGCGGGCCGGGCGGCGGCGGGCGGATGGGCGGCGGTGGCCCCGGCGGATGGGGCGGAGGTGGAGGCAGCCCGGGTGCGGGCGGCGGGAGCGACCACGAGCTGTCGGTGGACGTGGAGCTGGAAACGGCCAACGGCGACAACTTCAGCCGCATCATCCGCCGCACGCTGGAGCTGGACGGCGATCCCTCCGCGCTCCCCAGCCAGCTGACGCTGGACGACAACGACGAGGGCGAGCGCGAGGCGCAGCTGCGCGCGGACTACGTGCGTCCCTGGGGCGCCGGCGGCAGCCTGGAGATCGGCTACCAGGCGCGCCTGCAGGACACGGACGAGGACCGCGTGCTGGAGGTGTTCGCGAACGGCGACCAGGCGGTGCCGGGCTTCAGCACCCTGACCGGCTTCGGCTATCGCGAGACCTTCCATTCGCTGTACGGCACCGCGTCGCGGACGTTCGGCAAGCTGAACGTGCAGGCGGGGCTGCGGGCGGAGCAGGCCGACACGCGCCTGACCGTGCCTGAGACGGACGAGGACTTCGAGAACAGCTACTTCAGCCTGTTCCCCAGCGCCAACCTGCGCTGGGACCTGGGCGGCGGCCGCGACGTGCGGCTGTCGTACTCGCGCCGCGTGCGCCGTCCGCAGCCGGGGATCCTGAACCCCGTCGACCGCTCCAACGACCCGCTCAACCGGTACGTGGGCAACCCCGACATCGACCCGCAGTACACCAGCTCGCTCAGCCTGGAAACCAGCGTGACCAGCACGTTCGGCACCCTGCGCTTTTCTCCGTACTATCGAAAGACGACGGACGACTGGACCCAGATCAAGACGGTGGACGCGCAGGGCGTGTCGACGGTGACGTGGGAGAACCTGGCGTCGGTGGAATCGTACGGCACCTCGCTCACGGGCTCCATCCGGCCGATCGGCGGCGTGAGCGGCAACGTGAGCGTCAGCGGGTCGCGGGAGATCCGCAACGCCAGCAACCTGTCCACGGAGTACTCGGGTGATGCCATGCGGTGGAGCGCGCGCGGCAACCTGAGCGCGCGGATCACGGAAAAGCTGGCGCTGCAGGCCATGGGCTACTACACCCCGGCGCGCGACGTGCCGCAGGGCCGCATCAGCAGCTCGCTGATGACGCACGTGGGGGTGCGGCAGACGTTCCTGCAGGACCGCGCGACGGTGAACCTGATGGTGACGGACCCGTTCAACCTGTACCGCTCGTCGTTCGAAACGCGCGACCCCACGCACATTCAGATCGGCCGCAGCCGGTGGAGCGCGCGCTCGGCGGTGCTCAGCTTTTCGTACAGCTTTGGCCGCCCCCCGCGCGACCGCCGCAACACCGCCGAAGAAGAGCAGCAGGAGGAGCAGGTCATCCGCTGAGGGTGTGAGGGTGTGAGGGTGTGAGGGTGTGACGCCACCCGAACGAAAGAACCGCCGGCACGACGACGTGCCGGCGGTTCTTTTTCCGCGACGGACGTGCCGGGCTGATCCCGGAGAATGCCTCGCGTTCGAATTGTCATTCGAAACGACAGGTAGGTGGTGCGGCGGCTTTTTATCCAGATCTGACAAAACTGTCATTCTGAGGCTGAGGGAGGCGCCGCGAAACACTCTCCGTTCGCGCAGGAGCATGGCGCCGACCGAAGAATCTCCATGCTGAAACGTGCGGTTCTTTCCGTAACGACCGGGTTCACGGGCGTTGCCGGAAAGGGGTTCCGCGCGAGGGGAGGGAGATTCTTCGGTCGCGCCACTGATTTCGTGGCCTTCCCGAGAGGCCTGACGAGGGCGCTCCCCAAGAATGACAGGTGTATTCCCGGATTCGTATCATCCCACGATCCAAAGGCGAATCGGCATCCGCATCGACGGCTCCGGCGACACTGCGTACACGGCGCACTTGCGTTCAGAGTCATTTCGGCTTTTATTCGGATACGAACAAATGCCGAAGCATCCGGAGGACGCCGTGGACACGATGACGCTGGACCAGAAGCTCGACCTGCTGATCTCCCTGGCGGGCGACGACCACGACGGGGCGGGCGGCAAGGACCGCGCGCTGCCTCCGCGGCTGCGGCATACGAAAGATGTCGGCGCGCTTCGGCCGCTGAACATCCGCGACCTGCGGGTGCCGGGAAAGGGGCAGATGTCGCTGCTGCGCATTCTGATGACCAACGCGTGCAGCTTCAACTGCCACTACTGCCCCATGCGGCGCGACCGCGACATGCCGCGCACGCTGCTCAAGCCCGAGGAACTGGTGCGCATCTTCCTTGAGGCGCATCGCCGCGGCTGGTGCAGCGGGCTGTTCATCACCACCGGCATCCCCGGCAAGCCGGTCAAGGTGATGGACGACCTGATCACCGTGCTGGAGTTGCTGCGCAATCGTGAGGGATTTCGCGGCTACGTGCACGTAAAGATGGTGCCCGGCGGCCAGCCCGCGCAGATCGAGCGGCTTACCGCGCTGGCCAGCCGCGTCTCGCTGAACCTGGAGGCGCCCTGCGGCCAGAGCCTTACGCAGATCGCCCCGGAGAAGAACCTGGAGACGGCGCTTACCAGCCTTCATACAGCGCAAAAGCTGGTGCGCCACGCGCAGGCGGAGCGGCGCGACGGGCGGCCGGTGGACCCGCTGCGTCCCGGCGGCGCGTCGGGGATGACGATGCAGTTTGTCGTGGGCGCCACGCCCGATACGGACCGCACGCTCATCGGCAAGGTGAACGAGCTGTACTCCGCGGGCGGCATTCACCACGCCCACTTCAGCGCGTTCCGCCCCATCCGCGAAACGCCGATGGAGAACGCGCCGGAGACGCCGGTCCTTCGCGAGCAGCGGCTGTACCAGGCGGACTATCTGCTGCGCCAGTACGGCTTTGGCGCGGACGAGGTGGTGTTCGACACGAAGGGCAACCTGCCGCTGCAGAACGATCCCAAGACCACGTGGGCCCTGGCGCACCCCGAGTACTTTCCCGTCGAGGTAAAGACCGCCGCCTACGAGACGCTGCTGCGCGTCCCCGGCATCGGTCCCGGCGCCGCCAAGCGCATCGTCGCCGAGCGCGCGAGCACCGTCTTCAGCGGGTTGGCGGACCTGCGCAAGATGGGCGTGGTGACCACGCGCGCGGCGGGCTTCCTTACGCTCAACGGCAAGCGGCTGCAGAGCATCCTGTGGTCCGAGCAGCTGGGCTTCTGGGGCCCGGACGACGACGCCGGCAAGTACCACCTGACGTACGGCGTGAGCCCGGGGACGTTTCGGTGAACGGGTGAGCGGGTGAACGGGTGAGGGATGGTGAAGCGCGATCCGCGGCGCCGCCTCCGGGCCGGCACCACCGGCCCACCTCCCCCCAAGAACCCTTGGAGGAGATTGGTTGTGGGGGACGGAGGTGCGACGCGCCATCGGAAACGGGATCGACTTCTCCCCTCTCCGTGAGGAACGAACGGGGAGGGGCCGGGGGAGGGGCACCGCGAGGCGCAGTCCGATGCCTGCCGAAGCGGACGAAATCCCTCCCTCTCCCGGTTTGCGGGCGGCAGGCGGCGAACGAACTCAGGGAGGACCCTTACGCCAGCTCCGTCTCTTCCGTGGTTTCCCCTCCCCCGCTGGCCGCCCCCACCTCCACCAGCTCCCACCGTCGCCCCGTCCTGGTCGCGGGGTTGGCGTACTGCGGAAAGTTCTCGGCGAAGTAGCGGCCCCAGTGCGGGCGCTCGCCGTTGACGTCGGTAAAGCCGTACTCCTCCGAGAGCGACCACGAGCTGAGGATCGCGCCCGACTTGCGCATCACCTCCGGATCCGCCGCCAGCGCGGCGATGGCGCGGCCCACGAAGCACGGTGTCTCCGAGCCCGCGAATCCCCAATCCTGCGCCTCCTTTTTCGTCGCCGCGACTTCGCGCCAGCTTTCCTCCGTCGCCCCCAGCGTCGCCAGCACCTCCTCCGTCCGCATGAAGCCGGGCGCGATGGCCACGGCCGCCACGCCGTGCGGCGCCAGCTCTTCCGCCAGGTCGTACATCAGCCGCTTGAGCGTGGCGGGGCCCAGGTCGTAGAAGATGGATCCGCCGTAGCCCAGCGCATGGCTTTCCTGCACGGTGACGATCAACCCGCTCTTTGCTTCCATCATCAGCGGAATCGCGTGCCGACAGGTGATGATGTGCGGCCACACGTACGACTGCAGTCCGGGAAGGTCCTTCGACAGGTCTGTCTCCCAGAACGGGGTAAAGCCCTGCACGTGCGGGCTGCCGAGCACGTTCACCTGCACGTCCAGCCGCCCCTGCTCCGCCCGGATGCGGGCGTACAGCGCCTGCACCTCCGCCTCCACCGCGTGGTCCACGCGCACGGCGATGCCCGTGCCGCCGGCGGCCGACACCATCTCCGCAGTCTCCTCCACCGTCTCCGAACGCCCGGCGTGCCTCCCGCCGGAGGGGGTGCCGGCGGCCCCGCGCCCCGTGCAGTAGACGGTGGCGCCCGCCTCGCCCAGCATGCGCGCGATCCCCCGCCCGGCCCCCCGTGTGGCGCCCGCGACCACCGCGACCTTTCCCGTAAGTGGCTTCATCGCTCCCCCTCCTGATCACCGTCCACGATCGACGAAAACGTAGCGCCGCCGCCGCCGGCGAGTTAAACTAAACAAGATGCAGTAACTATTCTAAATCATCTTTAGTAACTGTCAAGACGGATGAGCCCGCGACCCCGAAAGGCGAGCGACCAGGAGGTTTTTGCGGCTGCGCAGCGCGTGATGCAGCAGGTGGGGCCGGCGCAGGTCACGCTGGGGCGCATCGCCGCGGAGGCGGGGGTGACGGCGGGGGCGCTGGTGCAGCGCTTTGGGTCGCGGCGGGGGCTGATGCTGGCGCTGATGGCGGAGTTCGCCACCAGCGCGCCGACCTTCTTCGCGCGGATCCGCGCCTCGCATCCCTCTCCCCTTGCCGCGCTGCGGGCGTACGCGGAGTGCATGGCGCAGATGGGCGAGACCCCGCAGGCGCTGGCGCATCACCTGGCCTACCTGCAGATCGACCTCACCGACCCGGACTACCACCAGCACATGCGCGTGCAGGCCGCGGACACGCGCCAGGAGCTGCGCCGCCTGCTGGTGGACGCCGTCGCCGCGGGCGAGCTGTCGGCGCAGACGGACGTGGACGTGCTGACGCGCGCGCTGCAGGCGGCGCTGAGCGGCTCGCTCTTCGTCTGGGCGATGCTGCGCGAGGGCACCGCCGCCGAGTCCGTTCGCGCCGACGTCGACGCCGTGCTGGCGCCGTACCTGCCTGTGCCGGCTCCGTGAGCGGACCAGGATGAGGATGAGCGGGTAAACCCGCTGCTGAGAAAGCGATAAGCCCCGTTCGGCGCCGCTTGCGCGTCGCGGAACGGGACTTCAACCGCAGAATCGCAACGCAGGCTTTTGTGGCGCTTTCCCTCTCCCGCTCGCGGGGGAGGGTGCGAGCCTACGCAAGCGGGTGAGGGTCTTCCCACGCGGCCCGCCGCAACTCACCGAACAGGCGGCCAAAGTCGGCGGGCTTGTAGTTCGCGTTAAGGCCGGACGGGTTCGGCAGCACCCAGACGCGCGCGCCACCGAGCGATTCCTCCTGCGGGCCGATGACTGCCTTGGGGTGCGCGAAGGCGGTGCGGTAGGCGCCCAGGCCCAGGACGGCGAGCCAGCGCGGATGGAAGCGCCGCACCTTGTCCTCCAGATTCCGCCCGCCTTCGATCAGTTCCGCGCGCGGAAGCTCGTCCGCCGCGGTGCTGGGGCGGTCGGCCACGTTGGTGATGCCGCACCCGTACTCCAGCAGCAGCTGCTCCTCGGACGGGTCCAGCAGGCGCGGGGTAAATCCGCCCTCGTGCAGCGCCTTCCAGAAGCGGTTCCCCGGCCGCGCGAAGTGGTGCCCCACCGCCGCCGTGTACAGCCCGGGGTTGATCCCGCAGAACAGCACCCGCAGCCCCGGCGCAATTACGTCCGGCAGCGTGCGGCCGCCCGCCGCGAGAAGCTCCTCCTTCGTCGGCCTCGGCTTCTTCATCCCTCCCCTACCCCTCCGCTCGGTTCCGCCGGCCGCAGCGACGCGGCGATCTGGTCCACCGTGGCGCGCGCGCCGCGCCCCACGCCGATGAGCGTCGCCGAGGCGAATCCCGTCCAGTTGCCGTAGCCCACCAGCCACAGCATGGGCTCGCGGACGGAGCGCGTCCCCTCCACCCGCACGCGCCCATCCGCCTCCACCACGCCCAGCGGCCCCAGGTGGTCCAGCGCCGGGCGAAAGCCGGTGCACCACACCACCGCGTCCACCGCCTCTTCCGTCCCGTCCGTCCACACCACGCCGCGCGCCGTCATCCGCACGAACGGTCGCACGGCGCGTAGCACGCCGCGGTCACGTGCCTCGCGCACTGGCGGCACCATCACGACGTCGCCCAGGTCAGCCACCGGCGGCGGCGGGCGACCCTCCTTCCTGGCCCGGTACAGCTCCGTCGCCTGGTCAAACAGGTAGCGGCCGTCCACGTGGTCGGGAAGAAACGTCGGCTCCGCCAGCGTAACCCACGTGGTCTGCGCCACCAGGGAAAGCTCCGCCAGGATCTGCGCGCCGGAGTTGCCCCCACCCACCACCAGCACCCGCTTCCCCGCCAACGCGTCCGGCGCGCGGTACTCCGCCGAGTGCAGCTGAATGCCGCCGAACGCCTCCCGCCCGTCGACGTCCGGAACATACGGCCGCGCCCAGCTGCCCGTCGCGCTGACGACCGCCGCCGCGCGCCACTCGCCGCCGTCGGTGTCCAGCACAAACCCGTCGGCTCCGCGGCGCACGGCGTGGACGTGCACGGGGCGCTGGACGGAGATGGCGTAGCGCGCCTCGTACTGCGCCAGGTAGTCCACCGCGGCGTCGCGCGGGGGATACTCGTCCGTGCCGCCGCCGGGCATCAGCCAGCCGGGAAGCGAGCTGAAGCGCGCGGGCGAGAACAGGCGCAGGCTGTCCCACGCGCGGGTCCACGCGCCGCCGGGCCCCTGCTGCGCGTCCAGGATCGCCCACGACAGCCCTGTCCGCCGCAGGTAGTAGCCCACGGCCAGCCCCGCCTGCCCTCCCCCAATCACCACCACGTCCACGCTCTTCATGCGCGCAAGTCTATCGACCGCGCGCGGACGAGGCCAGAGGAAGCGCAGGGAGTGGAAGGTCAATGCGAGAACATCCCCGGCAGCGGACGCGCAGGTGCCTGGGACGCCGCACACGGTCGGACCGCCGAGTCCGCGCAGGCGGACTTCGTGTCTTTCCAGCCGCGATTTCAATCGCCCCAGACGAAGCCCGGTCCGGCGATGCCGAACATCGAATCATCAGCCTGCTGAAACCACGAAAAAGCGCCCCCGCCAAAGCGGGGGCGCTTTTTTCCGAACCGTCCAGCCGTATCCGCTTAGAACGTGTAGCGGATGCCGGCGGCAATCTGGTAGCGCGAGCCCAGGTCGCCCACCGTGAACGGGCTGGTGCGCGGGCCAAAGCCACCCAGCAGCACGCGGCCGTTGTCCACCGACGAGCCCGAGCGACGGAGCGCCTGGTCGGCCTGGTTCGCCACGAACTCGCTGCGGCCCCACTCGCGGTTGAGCAGGTTGGCGAAGTTCAGCACGTCGATGGTGAACTGCGCGCCCTGCCCGCCAAAGGTGGGCAGCGTCTGCGCCAGGCGCACGTCGAAGCGGTTGTTCCACGGCGTGCGGCAGGCGTTGCGCTCGATCACCTCACCGCGGGCCTCACGCAGGCACTCCACCGACTCGATGAAGGCGTTGAGGTTGGCCCACGAGGCCTCGGGCGTGAACGGGTTGTTGGCGCTCGCCGCCTCGAACCGCGCCTCGGACTGCGTGGCCGGCACGTAGATCAGGTCGTTGCCGTCCTGCGTGTCGCCGTTCACGTCGCCGTTGTAGGTGTAGCTGTACGGCTGCCCGCTCTGGCCCACGTAGATGAGCGAGATGTCGGTGGCCGCCCCGCGCAGCACGTCGAACTTGAACTGGCGGGTAAAGCTGCCCACGATGCGGTGCGGGATGTCGTTGTTGCTGATGCGCCGCTGCGCGTCGTTGGGGTTCTGGTCGATCGGGTTGAAGCGGAAGTTGCTCCGCGCCGTGCTGGACGTAAGGCTGTTCACGTCTTCCGACCGGCTGTAGGTGTAGGCAATCATGCCCTCCCAGCCGTTCAGGAACGGGCGCTGCAGCTGCGCCGTAAGGCTGTAGCTGAAGTTCTCGTCCGTGTTGTACACGTCGTACACGTTGCCGAAGCCCGGCGCGTTCAGGCGCGTGAACACCTGCCGCCCCTCGATCATCGTCGTACCGGTGGTCACCGGCGTCAGCGCCAGGTCACGGTAGGTCGGGTCGTTGCGCGCCTGCGTGTACAGGCCCTCCAGCGTGCCCACCAGGCCGTACGGAAGCTGGTGGTCGACGGCCGCCGAGAACCGCAGCACCTGCGGCATCTTGAAGTCGGGGTCGACCGTGTTGATCTCGTTGCTCAGCGCGGCCGCCGGCTGCGGCACGCCCGCGGCGTTCACGCAGTAGCGCGGCTGGTTGTTGGGATCGGCCACGAACGGCGGCGGACGGTTGGTGGCCGTCGCCGTGTTACCGAAGCACTGGAAGCGCGTGTAGTCCAGGCCCGTGTTGCCAAAGGCGTTGCTGATCCACACGTACGGGGTGCGGCCCGAGAACAGGCCCACGCCGCCGCGCACCTGCGTGGTCTGGTTGCCGGTCACGTCCCAGTTGAACCCGATGCGCGGGTTCACCTGCAGGTTGCTCTCCGGGATCTCGTCCGTGCGGCGCGAGAAGGTGCCCAGGTTGGCGGTCGTGTACGCCGTCTGGAACGCCGACTCGAACGTCGGGTTGCGGCCCGGGTTGTCGGGGAAGCGCGTCAGGTCAAAGCGCAGGCCCGGCGTAAGCGTAAAGCGCGAGCTGAGCGACATGCGGTCCTGCAGGTAGAACGACAGGGCCTGCACCGCGAACTCCGCGCGCTCCTTGGCGCCCGGCACCGTGTCGTTGAAGAACGTATACGAGTACTGGCTGGGCGTGCCCGCCGCCAGCGTCTGCAGGTTGGTGAACCGGTACAGACCGTAGATGTTCTGCGCGAACAGGTTGCTGAAGTCGAAGAACTGGTTCGTGGTTCCCAGCGTGATGCTGTGGATGCCGCGCGACAGGCTCAGGTCGTTGGTGATCTCGAGCACGTCCTGGTCCAGCGCGTTGGCCACCGACGAGTTTTCAGCGCCCGCCAGGATGCGGCACGAGGCGCCGGCGCACGAACCCGAGGGAAGGTCGATCTCCAGCCGCGGGAACGGGTCCGAATCGACGTCGCGGCTGTCGCGGATGGTGGTGTACCCCACCCGCAGCTCGTTGAACACCTGGTTGCCCAGGGTGGTGTTCAGCTGCGCCACCGTGGCGTTGGTGGTGCTGTTGAACTGGTAGCCACCAAACGAAAGCGGGAACGCCGCGTCGCTGCGCGAGAAGTTGTCGTCCCAGGCGTCCACGTAGTTGTGGCGCACCGTCAGGCGGTTGTTGGTGCCCAGGTTGAAGTCCAGGCGGGCGAACAGGTTGTCGCTCTGGCGCTGCAGGGGCACCTCGCCCAGGCCGCCGGCGTCGTACCCGTACACCGTCTGCAGGATGTTGCGGGCCGAGTCCACGCGGGCGCCGTTGATGGTGGCGCCGCCGGTGGGCAGCAGGTCGCTGCCGATGAACACGCCGCCCGGCGCCTCGCGGCGCGAGATCTCGCCCGCCAGGAAGAAGAACGCCCGGTCACGCACGATCGGGCCGCCCAGCGAAAAGGCCAGCTCGTTCTGCGTGAAGTCGGCGATGTCGGTGGAGCGCACCGTGTTGCCGGCCTGCTGGAACTCGTAGTTGCCCACCAGGTTCTCGTTGCGGCCAAAGAAGGCGAACGAGCCCTCCCAGTCGTTGCTGCCCGAGCGCGTCACCACGTTGATGCCGGCGCCGGTAAAGCCGCCCTGGCGCACGTCGAACGGGGCCAGAACCACCTGGTACTCCTGGATGGCCTCCAGGGTGATGGCCTTGGCGCCGGCCTGGCCGCCCGGGGTGCCGCTGGAGGCAAGGCCGAACAGGTCGTTGTTGGCCGCGCCGTCGATCTGGATGCTGTTGAAGCGGAAGTTGCGCCCGCCGCCGCTGGTTCCGCTGCCCTGGGTGCTGATCTGCGGCACCAGGCGCACGAAGTCGGTGAAGTCGCGGCTGATGGTGGGCAGGCGGCTGATGGACGAGTCGCTGATGACCATGGCCGCGCCGGTGCGCCCGGGCGAGATGACCGCGCCCTCGTCCTCGGCGGTTACGGCGATCGCCTCGAGCAGGACCGCCTGCGGGGCGAGGGTAAAGTCCACCGACTCCGTCTGGCTCAGCGCCAGCTGCAGGCCGGCGCGCGACTGCGTCGCCAGGCCCACGCGCGAAACCTGCACGCGATAGGGGCCGCCGGGCTGCAAGCCCTGCAGCAGGAAGCGCCCGTCGCCGCGCGTGACGGCGCGGTACTCCGCCCCGGTGCGCGTGTTGGTCACGACCACGGCCGCCCCTTCAATGGGCTCGCCCTGCTCGTTGCTGACCCGGCCAGTGACTGCCGATGTGGTCACGCCCTGCGCCGCCGCCGGGGCCGTCCAGCCCAGCAACGCAAGGAGCGCCCACAGCAGCGCAGCCGCCGCGTGCGAACGTCGAATCATCAAGTTTCCTCGGGGGAGTTGGAGGTTTGCCGCTCCGGACAGCCTCGTCCGGGTGCGTAACGGTAGCACGCCCGGGTTGCACGAGACAGGCATCAATGTAACAACTTCGAACCAAGCGTCAACGGAGTCACTCATTCGAACGAGCGCTCGAAAACGCCTGGCCGCGGCGGGAATACTCCAAGTCGCCAGCCGTGGCGCGACCCGCAGCGTTGGCCCGGCCTGCTCCGGCGCCCCGTATCAGCCGTCTGCGCTCCTCGCCGAACCTCGACGCAGCGCCGGAAAGATGTCACGAACGCAGCACAACCGGAGGCGCAATCGCCTTCTCTGTCACCCCAGGCCACCTGTGGGAAGGCCGGGAGGAGGGTGGGACCCACCATCTCGCACGACCCATCCGCGGCACCTCGACCTCTGCCCCACCCCAACCTCCCCCGGCAGTTTCGGGGGAGGTGGGCGAGTGGTGCTCGCCCGGAGGGGGCCTGCCTCGAACCCGCCGAAGCGGCAAGTCCTTTCCGCATCCCCAAAGACGCGCATCAGGTGGCGCGATCCTCTCGCTCCGCGGCGTCTCCGGAGGGATACAGCCCTCCTCCAAAAAACGCGGATGGCCCCCTGCCACATCCTCGGCCGTCTGCCGTTTCCGCGGCTGAACGCCAACCGGGCCCCGGCGCGCGCGCCAGAGCCCGGTTCCCCGATCCGACGGCTTGCCTCGCCGCCGGATGTGGACTCCCTTCGTCCCGTACTCTCGTACTCTCGTACTCTCGTACTCTCGTACTCCCGTACTTTCGTACCCTCCGCCCCGGATCAGCGGCCGTCGGTGATGTAGCGCAGCGCGTCGTAGCGGGTGATGATGCCCGCCAGGCGGCCGCCGCGGCGCACCAGCACCGCCGGGTTCTGGCGCGAAAGCAGGCGCGTGAGGCCCGGCATGTCCACGTGCGCGTCCACCACGGGCAGCGGCGGCTCCATCACGTGCTGGACGGACTGGTCAAGCACCTTCGTGTCCTCGATCACCCGCGCCATCAGGGCACTTTCCGACAGGTGGCCCACGCAGTCGCCCTCCACGATCACCGGCAGCTGGCTTACGTTGTGGGTGGTGATCAGCCCCAGCGCCTGGCGCACGGGCGTCTCGGGCGCCACGGAAACCAGCTCCTTGGGCGCACCCTGCTCCTTGCCCGACAATGCGTCGCCGGCGGAGATGCGCGCCGGGTCCAGCAGCTGGTTCTCCTGCATCCACTCGTCGCTGAACACCTTCGACAGGTAGCGCTCGCCCGTGTCGCAAAGGACGAAGACGATGCAGGCGTCCGGATCGTCCACCTCGCGGGCGATCTCCAGTGCCACGTGGGCGATGAGGCCCGTGGATCCGCCCACGAACAGCCCCTCTTCGCGCGTCAGCCGGCGCGCCATCCCCATGGACGTGCGGTCGTCCACCGTGCGCCACTCGTCGACGACCGACATGTCCAGCGTCCCGGGGATCTTGTCCTGGCCAATCCCTTCCACCTTGTACGGCGCGGACTCCGGCTTTACCCCCGTCCGCGAGTACTCCGCCAGGATGGAGCCCTGCGGGTCGCCGCCGATGATGCGCACGCCGGGCTTGCGCTCCTTGAGGTAGCGGCCCACGCCCGTGATCGTCCCGCCCGTCCCCGCCGCGGAAACAAAGTGGGTGATGCGCCCCTCCGTCTGCTCCCACACCTCAGGACCGGTCGTCCGGTAGTGGGCCAGCGGGTTGGCCTGGTTGTAGAACTGGTTGGCCAGGATGGCGTTGGGCGTGTCGTGGGCAATCTGCTTGGCCCGCATCACGTAGTTGTCGGGATGGTCGGGCGCCACCGCGCTGGGGGTGACGATGACCTCCGCCCCGAACGCCTTGAGCAGGCGCACCTTCTCCTGGCTCATCTTGTCGGGGATGGTGAAGATGCAGCGGTACCCCTTGATGGCCGCGGCCAGGGCCAGCCCCAGCCCCGTGTTGCCGGAGGTGCCTTCCACCACCGTGCCGCCCGGCTTGAGCGTGCCCTCCGCCTCGGCCGCCTCGATGATGGCGGGGCCGATGCGGTCCTTTACGCTGGCGCCGGGGTTGAAGTACTCGGCCTTGGCGTAGATGGGGGTGCGGATCCCCGCGTTCACGCGGTTCAGGCGGATGAGCGGCGTCCAGCCGATGGTGCCCAGCACGTTGTCGTACGGGCGCTCGTGGCGGGGGCGCGAAAAGGCGATGTCGAGCGCGGACTGCGTCATTGGGTCAGGGTCTCCTGCGCGGCCTCGGGCTTTGCCGATGCGGCCGGGGTGGTCGTCTTCAGCGTGGACTCGTCCGCCGCCGCCGCGGGCTTCGCCGAGTCGGCCGGGGCGATGTCGAATTCAACGGGGAGCAGCACCCACTTGCGTACGGGGGTGCCGTCCCGCTTTGCCGGATCAAAGCGCAGCGCGCTGGTCCCCGCCAGCGCCGCGCTGTCGAAGGCCGCGTAGCCGCTGGGCGTTTCCACCCGCGCGCTGTCCACGCTTCCCTGTTCGGTAATCAGAATGCGCAGCACCGTCTTGCCTTCCACCCCCGCGTCCCACAGGTCCTCGGGGTACTGGAACGAGGGCGGGGTAAGCGCGACGGGCTCGGTTTCAACCACGGGCTTGCGCTCGCAGGCGCCCAGGCCCAGGCACAGGGCCAGCGCGGCGAGAGTGCGCGTCGGGTTCATGAAATGGGTTGGGGCGGGGATCGCCAGCTGCGTTTTCCTCCCGCCGAAGATCGTTCCTTGCGCCAGGATTCGCAACCGTGGGGGTGAAAAACGACGCGAAAACGGCGGGAGTGGAGTCGAGCAACAGTGCGATCGCCTAAGGCTCGGCAATCCCGTCGTATCCAGTTACCCTGATCCTGCACCAGCCCGGATCACTGGAGCGCGGGTGCTTTTTGGTCACCTTAAACGGGCGTGCGGATCCGGTCAGGCCGGTCAATCCCGTCAGTGAAAGTAGTACTGGCGCCGTACAGCTTTTGTATGCTCTTCGGTCGTTTTCAGTACAGCGAGCGCGCGGTCGAGCGAGCCTCTAAAGAATCCCGTATTTAACATAGGCCAAGCGGCGCCCGCTGACTCGATCTCTGTTCGAAGCCTGGAAATCAGACCGGTGCGTGGATCGCGGTCTCGCCAGAGAAACGAACCGACCGGAACCCAGCCACTCGCGAATTCGTCCTCTGGCTCTTGATCAGCGTACACCATGCTTTGCAGATACTCATACCGGTCGAACATTCGTGTGTACCGGGCATCATCCGCGATTACTCCCCGAAGACTCTCCCGCAGCACCGCGTGGATATGCTCGCTCAACGGTGGATGTCGCTTCCTGCTGCCCGGCAGCTTCAAACCATCATCGGGATCCATCACTTCATTGTTGTAAAGTGATCTGATCACGGGCCTTTCGGCATGGCGCTCTTGAAACGTGGCCGTAACCAAAATCGCTCTCAACGCGTCGTAATTCTCGTTAGCTACCGCCGCAATACCTCCAGCATACATGCAGAGCAGAGCTGGATAGCGCCTTAGATTGGCCAACCGGGGATATCCACTTTCATCGCCGGCCATTCGTGCCAGTCGTTCCACACAGTGTCTCCACAAACTGCTGTGTGAAGACTCTCCCCAATAACACCCCGCAGAGAGCATCGCACGAAGCGGTTCTGAAAGACTCTCATATCGGACTACCTGATCGAGAAAGATCGCGTCCGAATCATCATTTGTCGGAAACACATTAAGATTCATGCCTAACGCGACGCGCTCAGTCTCTTCCGTGAAGAGGTCATGGAGGCGGATGCGATGGCGCGGCTCCACCAGAAGACGCTTCGCCGTTGCTGCGGCAACTTGTGCAGATAGGGGGTGTGGAGAACGGAGATTTTCAAGGGATTCTACCTTCGCAAGTAGGTCACCAAAGAAAGCGTCCGCCCCGGAGATTCTGATTATTTGTCCACGACGGTGGTCGATGAGACTCTTCGCGGCCGGAGAAGGCTCACCGAAGGTAGCCCAGTACGCGGAAAAGCGCCGGGTAGAACACCGTTCTATTCCGGCGCGAAGCGCGATGTCCCACTCGGCAGACCAGCCGCAAACGATGAGGCCAAACTCGTCGAACACCCGGTCCAGCAATCGAACCATCTTAACTGGATAACGCTCCAATTCCTTGGGCGTGTTTCGAATCCGCGAGTCGAGATAATCGCCGTGCACTTTGATAACAGTGCACGTACTGTGAACTATCGGCAAAGCACCGCTCAGTTTATCCGTCGTATCGATCACCGTAGGTGTAATACCTTCTGCCTCCAGCGCCTTCTCCAGTAGCCGATCGAAGTTGGTTGTAAGAACCACTTTCACGTAACCTTTAGCTACCAATGACGCGACTGCACGGTGCGCAGCGGTGGGTAATTTGAGGCGTTCCTCACGCTCTTCTTCTGTAGGTTCGAAGTAGGAGCGGAGCAATTGCTGGCGTTCTGCCGGCGACTTCGCTACCTCATCCAGCAGACGCGAGTAATCGGGTTCCTCCCCAAAGGTGTGCCGGTACCACGCAGCAGGATCAGGGTTCGGATCTTCACCTTTGAGCTGAGCGAGCCGTCGGATCAGGTCCAGCACCACTTCCCAGCCTGTCGGGATGCCTGCCGCGCGAGAAACGCCGGAGCCGAGCAGGAGCATGTACACGCCCGGATTCGACTGTACGGAAATCGCGAGCGAAAGAATTGGGTCGATCATAAGAATGGTTGGGACACTGTTTCAGCGAGCCACGACTTCAAGCCTGCTCATACGCTGAAGACGAGGCAAGTTGCTCACCCCTGCGCGGCCTTCTTCAGCTCCGCCAGCAGATTCAGCGCCTGCAGCGGGGTCAGGCCGTCGACGTCCACCCCGCGCAGGCGCTCGACGACGGGGTGCGGCAGGCCGTCCCCGAAAAGGCCCAGCTGCACGTCGGGCGGGGGGGCGGCGCGGCCCTGGGCGGCGGACTGCTCCTCCAGCTCGTGCAGCACCTGCCGGGCGCGCTCCACCACCGTCTCCGGCAACCCCGCCAGCCGCGCCACCTCCACACCGTACGAGCGGTCCGCGCCGCCCTCCACCAGGCGGCGTAGAAAGACGATGTCCTCGCCCACTTCCCGAACGGCCACGCTGAAGTTCACCACCCGCGGCAGCCGCTCGGCCAGGCGCGTGAGCTCGTGGTAGTGCGTCGCGAAGATCGTCTTGGCGCCCACGACGTCGTGCAGGTGCTCCGTGGTCGCCGTGGCCACGGACAATCCGTCCCAGGTCGAGGTGCCACGGCCGATCTCATCCAGCAGCACCAGCGACTTGTCGGTGGCCGAGTGGAGGATGGCCGCCGTCTCGTTCATCTCCACCATGAACGTGGACTGGCCGCGCACCAGGTTGTCCGACGCGCCCACGCGCGTGAAGATGCGGTCCGCGATCCCCACGCGGGCCGCCCGCGCCGGGACGAACGAGCCGATCTGCGCCAGCAGCTGGATCAATCCCACCTGACGGAGAATCGTCGACTTACCGGCCATGTTGGGTCCGGTAAGGATCATCACCCGCGCATCGTCGTCCAGCCGCACGTCGTTGGGGATAAAGTCCTCGCGCGGCATCATCGTCTCCACGACGGGGTGCCGGCCGCCGCGGATCTCCAGCACGTTCTCCACGTCCACGTGGGGGCGGGTGAAGTCGCGGCGCACCGCCACCTCCGCCAGCGCGGCGAGAACGTCCAGCGACGCCACGTTGTCCGCCACCGCCTGAATGCGCCGCACCTCGCGCGAGGCCGCCTCGCGCAGTTCCGCGAACAGCCGCTGCTCCAGCGAGCCGATGCGCTCCTCGGCGCCGAGGACCTTCTCCTCCCACTCCTTGAGCTCCGCCGTGTAGTAGCGCTCGGCGTTGGCCAGCGTCTGCTTGCGGTGATAGTGCCCCGGGACGCGCTCGGACTGGTTGCGCGTGACCTCCAGGTAGTACCCGAAGACGCGGTTGAAGCCCACCTTGAGCGTGTTGATGCCGGTCTGCTCGCGCTCCGTGGCCTGCAGCCGCGCGATGAACTCCACCGCGCCGTCGCGGATCCCCCGCAGCTCGTCCAGGTCGGGGTTGAAGCCCGTGCGGATGACCCCGCCGTCGGCCACGGAGACGGGCGCCTCGGGGTCGATGGCGCGGTCGATGGCCTCGCGCACGTCCACCAGCGGGTCGATCCCCTCGCGGTGGATCCACAGCATCCCCCGCTCCAGCCCCGACAGCGCGTCGATCAGCTTGGGCAGGCGGGAAAGGGACGCGGAGAGGGCCAGCATCTCCCGCGGCGTGGCCCGGCCGGCGCCCACCTTGACCGCCAGGCGCTCCAGGTCGCGCACGCCCCCCAGCGCGTCGCGGACGGAGCGGCGCATGGCGTCGCCCTCCACCAGCTCCGCCACCGCGTCCAGCCGCGCGTCGATGCGCACGGTTTCCACCAGCGGCGACAGCAGCCAGCGGCGCAGCAGGCGGCTTCCCATGGGCGTGCACGCCTCGTCCAGCACGCCCAGCAGCGTTCCGTCCGGGCCGGTGCCGCGCAGCGTCTCCACCAGCTCCAGGTTGCGGCGCGTCATCTCGTCCAGCGCCATGAAGCCGCCGGGGCGCTCCACGTGCGGCGGCCGCAGCCCCGCAAAGCCGGCCGGCTGCACCTCGCCCAGGTACGAGACCAGCGCGCCGCACGCCGCGGCCAGCCACCCGTCGTCCGACTCGAAGCCGTAGCCGGCCAGGTTGGCCACGCGAAAGTGGCGGCACAGCTCCTCGCCCGCGCCGCGTGGGTCGAACAGCCAGTCGCCGCGGTAGGTGCGCGTCACCTCGTGGGTCCCCGGGATGGGGAACAGCTCCCAGGTGCGCGGCAGCAGCAGCTCCGCGGGCTGCCAGATCCCCAGCACGTCCGCCAGCTGGTCCCAGTGCACCGCCCGCGCGCTCAGCTCCCCCGTGGTCAGGTCGGCCAGCGCCAGGCCCAGCATTCCCTCCCCCGCCGCGTCGCCGGCGACGGCGGCCAGGTAGTTGTTGCGGCGGGCGTCCAGCAGCGCGTCGCTGAACACGGCGCCGGGCGTCACCATCTCCGTCACCTCGCGGCGGACGAGGCCCTTGGCCAGCGCGGGGTCCTCCACCTGGTCGCAGATCGCGACCTTCTTCCCGAAGCCCACCAGCCGCCGCAGGTAGTTTTCCAGCGCGTGCGCGGGAATGCCCGCCAGCGGCGCCTTGCTGCTGCCGTTGTTGCGCGCGGTGAGCGTCAGGTCCAGGAGCTTGCTCCCCTCGACCGCGTCTTCGTTGAACAGCTCGTAGAAGTCGCCGACGCGCATGAAGATGAACGCATCCGGGTGGCGCGCCTTTACTTCGCGCCACTGCTGCATCAGCGGGGTGTCGTCCGACGCCATCGAGCGGTGGATGCGGGAGCCTGCGGGAGCGGCGCGCCCGTGCGGCGGCGCCATGGGAACGTGCTGGTGAGGGCGGGAATGTACCGGCGCGGATTGGCGGCGGCAACGGGGCCGATTGCGCCAGCTTGGGAACAGAGTGGACTGGTGTGAGGGTGTGAGGGTGTGAGGGTGTGAGGGTGTGGGGGTGAACGGGTGAACGGGTGAACGGGTGTGAGGGTGAACGGGTGGAGCCGGAGATAAGTAAATGTGAGGGCAGCCGTCCTCCGTCCGATCATGTCGAACTGTCATTTCGAGGAGGCGCCTGCGTGAACCCAGCCCGCACCAGCGGCCGTGGCGCCGACGAGAAATCTACCTTCCGTACCGCGAGGATCGCCCCGACCAGCCAATTACAGCCGCCCGCGCCGTCCGCATGTTTCATCCTGTCCCGCCTTCCCATGGAGTGGGCGGATGGTTCTCCAGATCGCGCATCAGGTGGATCGATCGGCCCGCTCCCGTGCGCCACAGAGATCATCCACCGATCTACAGACCTCTCCCAAAAACGCGGATGGCTCCCTGCCGCATTCCATCTACCTCCCGTTCCCGATATCCCACGCCGGCTCGTGCCTCGTCGCCCGGTGCCATGCGGTCCGCCACCCCGCGCAAGCGCGGAGGAAACGGCACGAGAAAAACTCCGTTGACTCCGTTAACTCCGTGTGAGGCCATTCTTTTTGGCCGAAGATAAAAACTTCGAAATCGCTTGTATGTCAACAGGTTGGATGAGTTGATCGGATGCGGAGAGGGGGAGGTTGAGAGGGGGATTGAGGCGAACCCGGAAAGGGGCTTGATGCGCCCGCGCCATAGTGCTCCCCGACGATGCGGCCACGGGCCGCCGGGCCGCCAGCGACATTCGATCACGCGGGCCCGAGTCACCACGATCGTCACCATCATACCCGGAGAAACCAGCCATGCCCGTCACACCGCTCGATTACCGGCAGCTGCGCCTGCTGGCCGAGGCTGCCCTGGGCCAGCCCAGCGGAGAGTCCGTGTTCACCTTCAACGGCAGCGTCGTGGAGTTGGTTCCGCCGGAGCACCAGCCGCCGCCGGACGGCATTCTGATCCCCACCGTCAACAGGACCAAGCGTCCCTCGCTGTCCTACCTGACCCTGCAGGTGCCCTGGACCACGCCGGACGGCACGCGGCAGCTGGTTTCGCTGGACGCGCTGGATTTTCACGCCGACGCGGTGTTCTGGTCCGAAGCCGCCGTGATGAAGTTCGTGCAGCCGTACTGCGCATCGTGCGCGGGATCGTTCGCGAGCGACGAGCTGGCGCTGCTGCGGCGGGCGTGGAACGGCTCGGCCCAGGGGGCACGGGTGTTCGCCATGCTGCACGTGACCTGGTCCGCGCCCGGAGGGCCCACGCCGATCGAGCCGCTGTGGGTGGCGTTCCTGCGCACCGAGGGTGAAGACGCCGGCACGGTCGGCGCGCTTCCGGTCTCCGGGTACATCGCCGAGTTCGACCCGGACGTGCCGGTGGAGATGGATCCGTTGACCGTGCCGTACGTACGCCCCCTGCCCACGCCCGCCGCCGTTTCCCTTCCCGGGTACAGCGGCCTGCGCGGAGTGGCCGAGTGGTCGGCCTCGCTGACGGGCGGGCCCATGTACTTTCTGTACGATCCCGCCACGGGGACCTACAACGCGCCTAGCGCCACCCTTCCCCCGGTGGTGGGAAGCCAGATCGTAATCCCCGTCCACAACCAGACCGTTCCCCCGGAGCGGCTGCTTCCGGTGGGGGTGTGGCTGCAGGCGCCGGGCGGCACCGCCCCCGTAGACCTTGCGGGGACGTGCGATGCGGTGTTCTGGAGCACCGGGGCGATCGAGCAGTTCATGCTGCCGTACTACGCTTCGGTAGACGGCTTCGCGGGGCTGGTGGACCTGGGCCTGATCGCGCTCTCATGGACCGACAACGTGTCCGCGGGCGCGGGCGGCCTGCAGGTGGCCCCGGGTCCGGTCCTCGGTCCGACGCTGCTGGACGACGGAAACCAGGAGGTGTACGCCCTGGTGCACATGCCCAAGTCCGCCTGGGTGTCGCTGGAGGAGAGCGTCGCCACCGCCGAGATCGCCATGGTGCACGGCGCGGGGGCCTCGGGACGGACGGCGGTGACCTCCGCCCGCCAGTTCATCGCGAAGGCGAGGAGGTGAGCAGCTCGCGCATCAGCGGGTCGCGGGCGGTAAAGGCGCGCATCTCCGGACGCTGGGCCAGGTACACCTCCAGACGTTCGCGGGCCTGCGCACGCTCCCCCAGCAGCAAAAGGATGTACGCCTCGTCGTAGGGCATCGACACCCGCGACTCGGGGTCGGCGGCGGCGTCCAGCCGCGCCCGGGCCAGCACGGCCCGGGCGCTGTCGGCCTGACCCGCGCGGGCGGAAACCGCGGCGGCCACCAGGCGGCGGTAGATGGGTGCGTAGGTGCGGCCGGTGGCGGCGGCGCGGGGCGGCGGGTCGAGCGCGTCCAGCTCGGCCACCAGCCGCCAGGCCGCCGCGGGGTCGGCGGGGCGCGAGCGGTCTTCGCGCAGCAGCGTCAGCCGGCACTCCACGAAGCGCCAGTCGCGCGGACGGGCGCGCCGGCCTCGCTCGCAGGTTTCGGCGGCGGCGCGGTAGTCGCCGATGGAAAGCTGGGAGAAGAACAGGCGCTCCAGCACGTCGTCGGCGTGCTCCAGCCACGCGTCGTGCTCCAGCGCCTTTTCGGCGGTCTGCGCGCTTTCCGCGAAGCGCGCCTGCACGTAGTACAGAAAGCTGAGCGTTCCCCACGCGCTCGCCAGCTCCGGATCCGCCGCCACGGCGGCGCGCAGGTCGCGCTCGGACGCCCGCTGCAGCGTGGCCGTCTCGGAGCCCGGGTCCACCGAGCGGAACCAGAGCGCCGTCCCCCGCACCTCCAGCGCCCGCGCGTTGGCCGGGTCGCGGGCCAGCACCCGCTCCGCGCGGGCCGCCGCGCTGTCGAACTCCATGGCGCGGCGCATTCCCTCGCTCCACGAGGCCGTCTGCAGGGCCACCCACGCGCGGGCAAGGGTGGGGCGCCACCAGCGCGGGTCCGCGGCCTCGGCGCGCGCCAGCAGCGCGTCCGCGCCGTCCAGGGCGCGCAGCGCCGACGCCACGTCGTCGGGGTTGCTGCTGCGGTGCAGCGCCACCGCGTCCGCGTACGCCTGCTCGCCGCGCAGCGCCAGCTCCAGCGCGGCGGGGCTGCGCGTTCCCCCCACCGCCTCGCGCTGCCGGATGCTGGCGCCCAGCTGCTCCCGCAGAAAGCCGCTCACCTCTTCCGACACCGCACGCTCCAGGGCCAGCACGTCGCCCAGGGGGCGAATCACCACGCGGCTCACCAGGTGCGAGTGCGTGTTGCCGTCGATCAGCTGCACCACCACGCGCACGCTGTCGCCGGAGCGCTGCACGCTCCCCTCCACCACGCTCCCCACCCGCAGGTCGGCCACCATGCTGTCGAAGGGCACGCTTCCCTCGCGGTACGGCTTCACGCCGTTGCGCGACACCACGTCCAGCGCCTGCACCTGGCTAAGCTCGTGGATCAGCATCTCCGTAAGCCCGTTGGCCAGGTACTGCAGCTCCCCGCCCGGGCTGTAGTCGTCCAGGTACAGCACGGCGATGCGGCGCGGATCGAACCGGGGCTCCGCCCGCGGCGCCGGATCGCGCCGAGCGGCCAGCGCGGCCAGGACCAGCGCCACCGCCACCAGCCCCGCCGCCGCAAAGCCGAACCGCCGCTTCCGGCGCCGCGCGGGACGGTCATCCGACTCGGCAGACGCAGGCGTCGCCGTCCGCGCCGCGCCCGGTGGATCGGCCGCCGCGGCCCGCGCGTCCCGATCGGCGGAGACGGCGGAACCGGCCAGGACGGCGGCGGGACCGGCGGAGGGGGCGACGGGATCGGGCGCGGGTGCATCGTCCTCATCCACCGGACCGGCCGATGGAGGCGGCGGGGCCGGTGCGGCGGCGGGGCGCGGCGGCCGGGGTGGGGGCGCCGGGGGCTCGCTGCGCAGGTCCTCGATGAGCGAGGCGAGCTCCGGCTCCGGGCCCACGCCCAGCTCCTCGCGAAGCAGAACGACGTGCGCCTCGGCCGCGCGCAGCGCCGCCGCACGCTCGCCCCCGCACGCCAGCGCCCGCACCAGCCGCAGCGCCACGCGCGAGCTGAAGGGATCGTGCGCCAGCAGCCGGCGCCACCATTCCGCCGCCCGGATCGGGGCGACGGCCTCCGCCGCGGCAGCCAGCTCTTCCAGCGCCCGCCCGTAACCGCGGGCCAGGCGGTCGCGCTCGCCCTCGGCCCAGCGCTCGAACTCCGCCGCGTCGGCCACGTAGAAGCCGTCCAGGAACGGGCCACCGTACGCGTTGACCGCGTCCTCCCACCGTCCGTCCGCCAGCGCCTGCTCAAAGTCGTCCAGGTCGCTGCGCGCGATGGCCGGGTCCAGCGCCACCTCGTCGCCCATGACGACAAACGCGTCGTCGCCCAGGTCCTTGCGCAGCACGTACAGCCCTTCGGACAGCGTGTGGCGGGCGGCGTCGGAGGGGTTCTCGGGCCAGAGCAGGCCGATGATGCGCTCGCGGCCCACCGGACGCCCCCGTGCCGCCGCCAGGATGGCGATGAGCGCCAGCCGCCGCCGGTGCGCGGCGCGGCCGGTAATGGGCCCTTCGGCCCGGCGAATGACGGGCGCGCCAAGAACGTGGATGAGGATCACGGCGAGTACTGCTTTGCGGGGAGGGACCGGAAAAGCGAACCGTGCATGAACGCGAGCCACGCAGCTTAATCGTGTGTTCCCGCGCAAGCAACTGTTACCTGTTCAAGTTGCAGCCGCGCATACGCCGCGCGTCCGGACCGGATTGGGGCCGCCGTCCGGGGGGTCCGCGCGGGCTTGGCCCCCTCCCCCGTTGTTCCCGTGTAAGTCGTTTGATTTGACGGCCTACAGGCGTCCGCTTACATTCCCCGGTCTCCGGTAGCTTTGGAGCTTTGACAAGCCGATGGTCCAACGGGATTTGCAGATATGGAACTTCGTGAATTCTTTACCGAGGACGCGATCAAGCTGGAACTTCAGGGCTCGAGCAAGGACGAGATCCTCAAGGAGCTGATCGGTCTTCTGGGGCTGGACGACAAGTCCCAGGGCATCCTGTTCAAGATGCTCAAGCGTCGCGAGAACCTGGGCAGCACGGGGATCGGCAAGGGGATCGCCATTCCGCACTGCCGCTCGCTGGTGGTGAACCGGCTGCGGGTGGCGTTCGGGCGCAAGGCCGACCCTATCGAGTACCGGGCCATCGACGACCAGCCCGTGCAGTACTTCTTCCTGATCGTGGCGCCGCCGCTGGAGGTGTCGAACCAGTACCTGCCGGTGCTGGGCAAGATCGCCGGGTTCGTCAAGGAGGCCGACGTCCCCGGGCGGCTGGCGAGCGTGCAGTCACCCAGGGAGTTCCTGGCGCTGCTGGAAGAAAAGGGCGCCTGAACGAACGGATACGAGAATGCATCCCCACCTTGAGACGCTGCTGGAGATCCAGGACCTCAAGACGCAGCGGCGCGAGCTTGAAGCCACGGGCGGCGACCGCGAGGTCCAGGAGTCAGTGTTCGGGCTTGGCATCGACAACGCGCTGTCGCAGATCGACGAGAAGGTCGCCGAGATGGAGGCCTCGCTCCCCCCGCAGGTGCGCGGCCGGCTGCAGCGCATGCAGGCCAAGCACCCCCGCGTGGTGGTGCCGGTGATCCGCGGCACCTGCTACGGCTGCTTTGTGCAGGTGCCCACCGCGCTTGCCTCCGACGCCGACCGCAACGAGGAAGTGCGCACCTGCCAGAGCTGCGGCCGGTTCCTGTACCTGATTGACTGACGGCGGGTACGGCGGTACGGAGTACGAAGGTAGGAGAGTACGAAGGTACGAGAGTACGAAGGTACGAGAGTACGAAGGTACGAGAGTACGAAGGTACGAGAGTACGAAGGTACGAAAGTACGTTGGATGACGAGGGGCCCTCCTCCGCGGCGCGGGGGAGGGTCTTTCTTTGATCCGTCGCCCGATCGCGTGGAGTGGGCGGATGGTTCTCCAGATCGCGCATCAGGTGGATCGATCGACTCGCTCCCGTGCGCCACAGAGAGCATCCACCGATCTACAGGCCTCTCCCCAAGAACGCGGATGGCCCCCTGCCGCATTCCATCTCCCTCTCGTTACCGACATCTCCCATCAACGGGCTTCGCACCGCGAGAGCAGAGGAAACGGCACGAGCGAACTCTGTTGACTCTGCTGACTCTGTGTGAGGCCCATTCTTTTCAGGACCTCAGCGCAGGTACGGAGCGAGGTTGTGGGCGATGGTACGGAACTCCCCGTCGGTGAGCGGCAGGCGGCGAAAGAACAGCCAGCCGGTTTCGGGAGTGATCTCGGTGGATGCGGGATGGTCGCTGCCGTACAGCACGCGCTGCAGCCCGAACTGGCGCAGCCGCCTCGCGATCAGCGCCAGCTCGTCGGCGGTCTGGAAGAGCGTGACGACGGTCGCCACGTCGGTGTAGACGTTCCGCATCCGCGGATCGCCGGCGGCCGCCGCCTCGGCGAACACCGCGAACGCCTCGTCGGAGTTGTAGCCCGGGCCGCTCCCTGCCAGGTGCGCGATCTGGATGGCGATGTCGGGCGCGGCCGCCACCAGGCTGTCCAGAAAGATCCGGGAGTGCTGAGCCCCATACGCCGGATCGGACGTCCGCAGGTCCACCACGATCGGCAGCCGGTGTTCGTTCGCGGCGCGAAACACGCGCAGCACGGCGGCGACGTGCTCCGGGTTGCGCAGGTCCACCCCCGAATCGCCAAAGTGCTGCTTCAATCCCCGAAAGCGCGGGTCGGCGGCGCACCGGGCCAGCGCGTCCAGCGCATAGTCCTTGAGCGGATTGAAACTGCACAGGCCCACCAGCCGGTCCGGATACCGTCCCACCTGCTCCGCCACCCACTCCGTCTCCGCCCGCACCTTTTCGTACTCGCCCGCTTCCGCCGGCCCGGTCCCGCTTCCAAACCAGTACGCGGTGGAAAGCACCGCCGCCCGGCGGATCCCGGCCGCGTCCAGCAGGGCAATCAGCTTGTCGGCCGTGAACGGGTCCGGATAGTTGGGTTCCGCAAAGGTGGCCGACTCGGCCGCGATGCGCCACGCGCCGTCCGACCCGCGCCGCAGCGACAGGTGCACGTAGCCAAAGATCCGCGACGCCTCGTCAGGGGACGTAAAGTAGCCGGTGATGTGGCCCGTGGAGTCGTTTGCCGCATAGCCGATCGGCGCGATGCGGTACGGCTGCGCGTACAGCGTGCCGATGTAGCTGGCGGCCGGACCGCGGCCCTGGATCCACCGCGGCCCGCGCGTGTCCAGCAGCGCGCTGTCCTCGGTGTACAGCGCGGCCAGGGCCAGCGTGTCGTTCCAGCTCGCCTCCCGCGCGCGCAGCAGCCGGTCCAGACCCTCCGGCAGTTGCACGCCCGGGATCACCGGCGGCCGATAGACGCGCGCGATGGAGAGGTTGAAGAGGTGCGTGTGATGATCCGCCACCGGCACCGTCTTCTCCGCCGGCTGCGCCGCCGCGGCGGCTGGCGGTGGCGCGCTCCCCGCCCCCGCCGTCCGCGTGGTGCAGGCGGCCAGCAGCAGCCCCGCCGCGCAAACCACCGCCCGCGGCACGGGGGCGATCCACCTTGCGCGGGTCGCTCCGGGCCCGGACGTGCCGGCGCCGCGCATCACTCCATCGACGGTCATGGTTCTGGTTCTGTGAAGGCTGAACGGGAGAGATCGCGCTCGTGCGTGCGGCGGATGAGGAAGGTTGCACAGGCAGGATAGCGCACGCAGGTTGATAAGGGAAATACACGTCGCGAACGCAGATGATAGGCAATGCTTATGAGCACGCGCGTCCACCTGCGCCACCTGCGCTACTTTGTCGCACTCGCCGAAGAGCTGCACTTTGGGCGGGCCGCGCGCAGGCTGCGGATCGCGCAGCCCGCGCTCAGCCAGCAGATTCGCGCGCTGGAAGAGGCCATCGGATGCGTGCTGGTGGAGCGAAGGCCGCAAGTGGCGCTGACAGACGCGGGGCGGGTGTTCCTGGAGGAGGCGCGGCAGACGCTGGCGCGCATGGAGCGCGGCATCGAAGCCACGCAACGGATGGCGCGCGGCGAGAGCGGGGCGCTGTCGGTGGGGTTTGCCGCCTCCGCGGTGCTTACGCGCTTTTCCGAGATCATCCGGCACTACCGCGAAGGCTTTCCCGCCGTCGCGCTGGACCTGCGCGAGCTGTCACCCGCGGCGGAGGTGGAGTCCATCCGCACGGGCGCGGTGGACGTCGCGTTCGTCCGCGAGATCGGCGACAGCCCGGACCTGGTCTACTCCACCCTGTTTCACGAGCCGCTGGCCGTGCTCCTGCCGCCGGGGCACCCGCTGGCGGCGGCGGACGTCGTGGATCTTCGCGCGCTGGCGGGAGAGGCGTTCGTGCACTTTCCGCGGGAGATCGCGCCCTCGCTGTACGACCAGGTGCTGCTCACGTGCAGGGATGCCGGATTTCTGCCGCGCGTGGTGCAGCAGGCGCGCGAGTGGCTTACGGAGCTGAGCCTGGTGCAGGCCGGGCTGGGTGTCGCGCTGGTGCCGCGCTCGTTCGAGCGGATCCGCTGGGGCGAGATCTCCGTCCGCCCGCTCCGCGACCAGTCTCGGCAGGCCACCATTGCTCTCTGCCACCGCCGCGAAGGCCTGTCCGGTGCCGCCGCCGCGTTCGCCCAGCTCGCGCGCGACGTGGCGTCAGACGAGGCGACGATTTCCATCTAACATTCAATCCGCGGCAGGCAGCTTCCATCCAATCCGGAAAAGACGATCCTCCCAGCGCTTGTGCCGCCCACTTCCTACCGTGGAGTGGATGGTTCCTCAGATCGCGCATCATGATCATACCACATCCCGCAATACCTCACCTCAAGTCGGACTACATGAAACAGAGGTCAGGGTACAGAGGAACAGAGAAATGCCAGAGGAACAGAGGAGAAATGCGGATCACCTCTGTTCCTCTGGCTGTTCTCCGTCCCTCTGTACCTTCCGATGTTCTTGTTCCGGATTTGGTATCAGCATCAGGATCAGCATCAGGTGGTGTGATCGACCTGTGCCGGTGCGACGCCGAGAACATCCACCGCTCTATAGCCTCTTCCTTTTGCCGAACCGCAGAATGAGAGGAAACGGCACGAGCGAACTCCGTTAACTCCGTTGACTCCGTGTGAGGCCTATTCTTTTGCGAACTCGACGAAGAAGAAAGGCCGGCCTCGCGAGAGACCGGCCTTCATTCGTCGCCGCGGCGGCGGAAAAAGGGCAGGAGCCGTGACCTGCGCCTTGGGGCCGAGACGGTGAATCGCGCGTATTCCACGTGGCTGCCCACCTGCAGCACGATGTAGTACGTCGCCGTGGGTACCCGCTTGCCCGTCATGTCCCGCCCGTCCCAGTACGCCACCTTACGCCCCGCCTCCGTGTACCGCAGGTTGAGCACCGGCACGTTGCTTCCGCGGGGGTGCGCAACCGCCCGGGGGACGGCGACCTGGTGGTTGAACATGTTGATCACGCGGATGGAGACCACCGGGGGTTCTCCGCCCTCGAACAGGCTTGCCTCCAGAATGAAGGGAATGTAGGTGTCCGGGTTTGCCGGGTTGGGGTAGTTCTGCTCCAGGCGAAAGCCCCTGGACTGGGATCCCGGGGCGCCGGGGCCCTGCGCGCCGGCGCCGGGTGGAGACAGGCAGCCGCAGACCAGCCACAGGAGGAGCAGAACAGTGGGTGCGCGAAGCATCAGCACCTTTCTGTTCACCAGGTTTTGCGCGTGGTTGCTCCTCCGTAGACCCTTTTGTGCGTTCATGCGTGGGATGCGCCGTCAACATACCGGCGCGGCGGGCGCGTGGTCAAGCGAGCCCCGCCCCCGCGTCCGCCCCGCCCCGCGCGTCGTCCCCCGCCCCGTCCTCTCCGCCTCCCCGGCCCGGCGGAACGGTCGCCACGCTCTCCAGGAACAGCTCCAGCGAGCGGAACGGCCGTTCCTGGCTCAGCTGCGCCTCCAGAAACGCCCGCAGCAGCGCTCCCTGCGTCCGGGGCCGCGCCACGCCCCCCTCCGGCACCTCGCCCAGCAGCAGCCGCCGCAGCTCCGCGCGGCTCACCGGGTCCAGCACGCGGCCCGCGGGACGGCAGAGGGTGCACGCCACCCCGCCCGCGTGGGCGTCGAAGCGGACGGGCTCGTCGTCCTCCACCTCGCGGCCGCAGACCACGCACGCGCCCGCCTGCGGCTCAAAGCCCAGCAGCACCACCAGGCTCCACGCCCCCGCCAGCGACGCCGCCAGCGCCCGCGCCGGGCCCTCCGCCGCGGCCACCACGTCCCACGCCTGCACCAGCGTTTCGTACAGCGCGGGGTGTGGCTCCTCCGTCCCCGTGCGCATCACGATCTCCGCCAGCAGCGAGGCGCCGGCGAAGCCCACCAGCGAGCGCCCCAGCCCCTGCCGGCTGCGCACCAGGTCAAAGCCGCTCAGCGTGTGCAGGTCGCGGCCTTCCTTCAGGTAGAAGGTGGCCGTCCCCTCGGTGAACGGCTCCAGCACCCCGCCGTAGCGGCTTTTGGGCCGCAGCGCGCCCTTGGCCATCACCGAGCGAAGTCCGTGCTCCAGCGTGTACAGCCGCAGCACCTTGCTGGTTTCGCTGTACGGAAACGACTGCAGCACCAGCGCCCGGGTGGTGGCCAGCGCCATGGTCCGCGTCCGCTCAGGCGGCGGTCGCTGCCGGCGGGCGGCGGCGCAGCGCAAACCATGCACCCGCCACCAGCACCAGCGCCGTCACCACGCCCGCCGCCAGCCGCGGGTCCACCGGCGCACCGCCGTTGCCGCGCCAGCGCACCGCCACCTTGGCGTCCGGCGCCAGCGCCGTCCCCGTGTAGCGCATGAACTGCTCGCCCTCCGCCTCGAACGGCTCGCCCTTGGGCAGCCCCTGCACCGATACGCCGGGGGCGGGCTGGCGGACGTACAGCGCCAGCGTGTCCGTGCGGCCGGAGAGCGGCAGCGCCAGGGTCCCCGTCCCCGCCGGCATGCGGTAGCGGAAAAAGAAGTCGCGTCCACCGGGCGTCAGCGGCACCGTCGCCACCACGCGGCCCCCCATCAGCAGCAGGTCGCGCGGCCGCTCTTCCGCGGACTCCGACATCGCCGGATCGTCCGTCTGAAAGTCCGTCGCGCCCGGCGGAATCGGCAGACCGAAAACCGGCTTGCCGCCGTCGCCCACGACGGTGCGCGTCAGCGGGTTCTCCACGCGCACCACCTCCGCGATCTCCCATCCGCCGCGCTGCCCCGCCACCAGGATCACGTCCCGCCGGCTCACGCGCAGCGAGTCGATCGCCCCCTTCGACGAGGTGGTGTCGTACGCCACCACCTGGTACCCCGTCCCCGGGTCGCCGGGGTGCAGCGCGGGGCCAAAGTAGCGCACACCCTCCACCATCGCCGTAGCAAAAACGACGTTGAAGCCGCCGGTGTCCGCGGGGGGCACCGGAAAGGTGAAGCGGCCCGCCGCATCGCTGACGGTGCGGGCGATCAGGCCGCTGGTGTCGCGGGCCACGCGGTGCAGCTCCACGGGCGCGCCGGGCACGGGCGTGCCGCTCTTGACCACGCGGCCGTTGAGCGTGGCCTGCGCGTGCGCGGCGGACGAAAACGAAAGCGCCGCCGCGAGCGCGGCAGCGAGCAGGTGCATCAGCGAGAGCGGGCGGCGCGCGGTTCTGCGCGCCGCCCGCTCCGGCGGGGTTCGGTCGGTCACGGGTTGAAGCGTCCCAGGTCTTCGGGGTCCAGCTTGCGGAGGTACTCCTTGAGCTGCTCGGGGTTCAGCCCCGGCTGCGGCCCTTCCGGCGTCTCGCCGCCCTCCTCGATGACGGGCGCGGAAAAATCCGCCGCCTGGCCGGGGGGCATCTCGATGGCCGCGTTGGTCAGCAGGTCCTCGGTGGTGAACAGCTGCGCCTCGGTGCGCAGCGCGATGGCGATGCTGTCCGACGGACGCGCATCCACCGTAAACACCTCGTCACCGCGGGTGATGACCAGCTCGGCGTAGTAGGTGTTGTCGTGCACGCGGGTGATGAGGACGCGCGTGAGCGTGCCCCCCAGCCCGCGGATGAGCAGCGGAAACAGGTCGTGCGTGAGCGGCCGGGGAAACTTCATCCCCGCCAGCTCCATGGCGATGGCGCTCGCCTCCGCCGGACCGATCCAGATGGGAAGGACGCGCGGGCCCCCTTCCTCCTGCAGGATCACCACCGGCGACTTGGTGGTCTGGTCGAGCCCCAGGCTCTGTACGCGTATCTTGATCATGGCCTTGGATAGCAGCCCGGGTTCATGCGTTTCCCTCCCGGGCAGCAGGTTGCGGGCCGTTCGGACGACAACGCCGCGGATCGGAGCCGACTCAACAGGCATCGAACTGCATCCTCGCGGTGCCCCTCCCCCGGCCCCTCCCCGTTCGTTCCTCACGGAGAGGGGAGAACTTCAGTGATCGACGACTGGCATCGAACTTCATCCGCGGGGCGCCCCCTTACTCGCTCAGGCTCGCACCTCCCCCCAAAAACCCTGGGGGAGGTGGACTTCGATCCCGCATCGAC
>NZ_JBMDXM010000125.1:0-80782 GCF_048594345.1 Longimicrobium sp. | reverse complement strand
GGGGGGGGGGAGGGTGTTTCGGTTGGTGTTGTCGGTGGGGGCGGGGGGGTGGGCCACCCCGGGCCCCACGTTTGCTTCTCCATCTACTCCCAGCACTCGCACCAGCCGGTCTGGCCGCCGATGCAGGTGCCGCTCACCCAGCCGTTGTCGCGGCACTCGCGGTGGCAGGCGCCGGAGTAGCACACGGCGTCGCGACCTTCGGCAGAGGCGGGGACGGCGAACGCGCTCTGCGCACCGGCGCCGATCGATACCGCCACGGCGGCGGCAAAGGCAAGGCGGCTGACCTGGATCCGTCGGGACATCTGCATCCTCCTGATCGCGTGGGTTCCTCCTGGTGAGCAGGAAAGATGTGCCCACGCCATCTACTGCGCAAACCGTCGCTTAGTGTACCCGTTGGAGCCCTGGCACCATGATCACCATCCGCCTGTCCACCCGCATAGCCGCGCCGCGCGAGCGCGTGTTTGACCTTACGCGCAGCATCGACCTGCACACGCGTTCGCTCAGCTGGACGCGCGAGGTACCGGTGGCCGGGCGGACGAGCGGGTTGATCGGGTTGGGCGAGACGGTGACGTGGCGCGCGTGGCACCTGGGCGTGCGCCAGCGCCTCACCAGCCGCATCAGCGCGTACGATCGGCCGGCGTACTTTCAGGACGTGATGGTGCGCGGCGCGTTCGCCTGGATGGAGCACGACCACTGGTTCGACGCCACGCCCGACGGCGGCACGGTGCTGCGCGACGAGTTCCGCTTCGCCGCGCCGCTGGGCGTGCTGGGGCGCATCGCGGAGACGGTGGTGCTGCGGCGCTACATGACGCGCTTTCTGGAGCGCCGCAACGCCGTGATCAAGAGCGTTGCGGAGTCGGATGAGTGGACGCAGTTTCTGCGGGAGTAGCGCGGCCCGGCGGCCGGGCCCGCGCGGCCGCTCGAACCCGATCTCCGCGACAGCATGAGCACGTTCAATCGCTGGAACCTTGAGCCCGACGTGGCGCCCCAGGGGGATGAGTTTCTCGCGTCGTCCGAGGCGTTCCCCGGCGTCTACGGCGAGGGGGAAACGCGCGAGGAGGCGATCGACAACTTCTGGGAGATGGTCGACTTCATCGGCGATCTGGCCCGCGCGCCCGACTGGCCGCACGACCGCACGCCGTACCTGGACGAGTGGGAGACCCCGCCCGAGGACGCGCTCCCAACCGATGACGATGACGACGAACTGCCGCCGTGGAAGGCCGAGGGTGCCGACGGCGACCTGCCGCCGTGGAACCCGGAGCCGTGGAAGGCGGAGTGAATCCATCCCCACGTCGCCACGATTGGTGCTGCGCAAAATTCGAAAGCCCCGCTCTGCTGGCGGGGCTTTCGTGCATCCGTGAACCGGGCGACAGGGCTCAGAGGGTGTTGCCAAACCTCACCTGCTCACAAAGGGGGCACGGTGTCATCCTGAGTGAGCGCACCTCCGTACCTTTCATAACCACAGAAGCATGCGCGCGACCGAAGGATCTTTGTCGGGTCGCGACGGGCCAGCTCCTCGGGAGCCGTTCAAGTGCGGGCAAGGTCCTTCGGTCGGCGCCAAAGTGCCTCTCCATCAACGGGCTCGGAGCGGCGCCTCCCTCAGGAAATCAAGCCCTTGGTAGAGTTTTGGACAACTTCTCAGGCTCAGGATCAGGGATCCGCGCCGGCGTCGGCAGTGGTGGAGGTGGGGTGCACCTGGCGGCGCGTCCAGATCAGCACGGCGCCGCATCGTGCCTCCGGGCTGTGGAACTCGGCCGGGACCGCGGCCGGGTCCAGGTAGATCTCGATTCCGTCCACCAGCGTCTGGTCCACGGTGTAATCCACCATCGCCGGCTCCAACTCGCCGGACGCCGAGCGCGAGTTCACGAGCTGGGCGTCCAGCAGCACCCGCAGCGGGCACTCCACCCCCTGCACGCCGCTGCCCTCGGCCTCGCGGCGCGCGAACAGAAAGCGGTTCTCGCCCAGCCGGCCGGTGCGGCGCACCAGCACGCCCGGCGTCAGCGCGATCATGTCGCTGATGTACCCCGGCCGCACCGCCGATACCTGCTCCCGGGTCACGTACGCGCCGCCGCCGTTGCGCAGCCGGTGGTGAAAGCCCAGCTGCCGTGGCGATGGAATCTGCTGCGTCCGCGTCAGCACGGTGACGGGAATCCTCACCTGTTCCCCTTTCCGCATCCGCACCTCGATGTTCTGGTACGGAAACGCCCCGGTGACCACCTGGCCCGCCACGTCCGGGTAGCCGGGGCTGCGCACCTGCAGGCGAAACACGCCCAGCCGGCCCACCGTCACGCTAAAGTTGCCGACGGAATCCGCGTGTCGCCTGCGCCATCCCGCCCACCCGTCGTGCACCCGCACCTGCGCGTCGGGGATGGGTTGGCCCGTGGCGTCGTCGATGACGATGCCGTCGATGCGGACCTGCGAGGCCAGCGGCGGGACGGCGCAGACGGAAAGAAGGCAGATGAGCAGCGAGATCCGGCGCATCGTGCGTGCATCCCGGGGAGGGTCGCGTCGAGGGATCTCCTATTGTACGAATGCGGATATCCGTCGCGCCAGCTTTTTGGAAATCCGCCTGAATCGCCGTGGTTTTCGCGCGGGTGGCGATCTGGACCTACGCCGCCGGCAGCCCGTCGCGGATGACTTTTTCCACCGCGGCGATGAAGACGTCGATCTCGGCGGGGGTGGTGTAGACGTTGGGGGTAATGCGGACGCCTTTGACGGCGATGTGGACGATGGGCGTGGCCAGGATACGGTGCTTGTCGAACAGGTGCTGCACCAGCGCGCCGGGCTCGATGCCGTCGATGCTGAAGTTGGCCAGGCCCACGGCAAAGCCGGGGCGCAGGCTGGTGTTCATGCGCACGCGGTCGTGGCGCATCAGCGCGCGGGCCCAGCGGTCGCGCAGGTACACCATCCGCGCCGCCTTTCGCTCCAGCCCGATCCCCTCCGAAAACATCAGCGCCTCCGCCACGGCAAGGAAGTTGGCGGCCGGATGCGTGCCGATCTCCTCGAACTTGCGGATGTTGGCGTCCAGCTTTGCATCCGCCGCCTGTAGCGGCCATACGCCGGGAATGCGGTCGCGGCGCACGTACAGCAGGCCGGTGCCGTGCGGCGCGTACAGCCACTTGTGCAGGCTGCTTGCGTAGTAGTCCGCGCCCAGCTCGTCGCGGGTGAACGGAAATTGCGCGAACGCGTGGGCGCCGTCCACGATTACCGGCAGCCCGCGCCGGCGCGCCATCTCCACCACGGCGCGGACGGGAAGGATCTGCCCCGTCAGGTTGATCATGTGGCTCATGTGGATGAGCCGGGTGCGCGGCGTGATGGCGGCCTCGAAGCGGCGCACCACCTCGTCCGGGTCCTCCGCGGGGACGGGGAGCGATACCTGGCGCAGTACGATGCCCTCGCGGCGCTCGCGCTGCTGCCAGGTGGTGATCATCCGCGGATAGTCCTGATCGCTGGTCACCACCTCGTCGCCACGCCGCAGGTCAAAGCCCTGCTGGCAGATCTGCAGGCTTTCCGACGCGCCGCGCGTCACCGCCACCTCCTCCGCGTCGCAGCCGAACATCCGCGCCAACCCGGCGCGCACGCCTTCGCGCTGCGGCTCCAGCACGCGCCACATGGTGTAGACCGGCGCCTGGTTGCTGAAGTCCAGGTGCCGCTTCATCGCGTCCTGCACGATGGCGGGGCTGGGGCTTACGCCGCCGTTGTTCAGGTTGATGATGGACCGGTCCACCGTGAACGCCTGCTGCACGGTGAACCAGAAATCCTCGTCCTCCGCGATCTGCTGGGGCGTACCGGGCCGCCGCGCCAGCGCCTCCGTGATCTCTCGCAGCGCATCCCGCCCGGACGGCGCGAACAGGGCGGCGGCCGGTGTGGCGCCGGCGGTGGCGAGAAAGCGGCGGCGGGAGATCATGCGGAGTCCGGCGAGCGAGGAGAGGCGGGGCAGGGGAACGCCGCAAGATAAACGGGGGCGGGCGGGCAATCCAGCGTGATGGCGGAGATCAGGTGACGCGGCGGGCGAGTGATCTCGGTCGGGCGGATGAAGCCCTGAGATCTACACGGGCAAGGTGTCGTTCCGCCTGCAAGGGCGAATAAATTCGCTGCAACAACTACACAAAGTCCACCTTCGTGGACTCGGCGGCCCGACCGTGTGCGGCTCCCATGCACCGGCGCGTCCGCAAACGGGACACCACCCAAGTGGTGCGCGATCCTCTATCGAGATGATGATGGGGCGGCACCGGTGGTCCGGCGCCGCCCCGTCGTTATCAACCGATCCGCAAGCGGTTGATCAGCAGGCACTCAGCGGTGTGCGAGCTGGTGTTCGAAGCGGTCGATCATCTCCATCAGCTTGCGGCGGCGCTTGTGGGTGGTCCGCAGGCCGGTAAGGTAGGTCGCGAAGTCCTCACCGACCCGGTTCATCGTCTCGCGAATCCGGGGCAGGAGCTTGACGGCTTCGCTGTACGCGCGGTCGCCGGTGGCAATCAGGATGTGATCTATCTGTTTCCGATACACCGCAAGCGCCTCATCCGGGTGCTCCGCCTCGCGGATGCGGGCCAGCCGCAGCCAGAGATTCGCCGAGCATCCGCCTTCCTGCGCCTCGCGCCAGGCGGCTTCGCCGTCGCCCTCCCACAGGAATACGCTCACCAGCTCCGACCGTTCGTCCGGCGCCCTGCCGGGCAGGTGGATCATCCCCGCCGTCCGCTTCCTTGCGCGTTCGCGCATACGGGCGAGGGCGCGCTCCCGCCACGATTTCCACGCACCGAATCTGTCCGCGTGCTGCTTGAGAAGCTGGTAATCCGCCAGAAAGGGACGCGCGGCGAACAGCTGCCAGGCAAGCTCCATCGCCTGCTCATGCTCGCCGCGCCGATGATGCTCATCCGCCAGAAAGGTGAGCAGACGGCTGTCCTGGTGAGCCGGGAACGCCTGCAGACCTCGTCGGGCCCACTCCATCGCCCGGTCGTACTTTCCCGCCTCGCGATAGATCTCGGCGATCTGCAGAAAGGCGTGCGGCTGTGACAGGTCGCGGCTGCGGATGGCGACGAGTTCCTCCACGTCGCAGGTGGCTTTTGCCAGCCCCTCCATCATGTGCGTGATTCGCCAGCGATCCATCCCCGGGTCCGCGTCGCGCTCGCCGGGTCGAAGGGCGGGAAGCTGGTCCCACCGGGCGGTGGCCAGGCGGCGATACTCCGCGAGCCCCGCGTCGCCCAACAGTTCCGCGTAGGTTTCCGCCGCGCCGTAAAAGCTGTCGAAGTCCGACCGCATCTCGCCCTCGAACAGCCGCTGGGCAAGCGCGGTGGGATCGGGCCGGGCCTCCGTGCAGACGTCGAGGTGAATCTCCTGCAGCCTGCGCAGCACGTCGCCCACCCTGCCGTCGGAATCGTCGACGGACTGCATGGCGTCTTCAACCTGCCAGATGGCGTGCTCCAGCAGCTCGATGGCGGCGGCCGGATTCGCACCCGCTACCGACGCGATGCCGTCCACCATCTCGTCCAGCACCGCCGCGTACGCGGTCGCTTCGGCGTAGTCGACAAAGTCGGGGATGGTCGTGGCCCGGTCGATGGCGGCGCGCAGCCGCTTGAGCGAGCCCTCGTCCGACCCGCCGGCCGCGTCGCGAAGGAGCAGGCGTTCGCGCAGGTTCTCGTTGACGTCCACCTCCGCCAGGAGGATGGCCCGCAGGCTGTCGGCATCCTGCCGTTCCAGAAAGGCGCGCACCCGGTCCATCGACGGTTCGGCGGGCCGCGCACTCGGGGTGGTGATCACCAGCGTCTCGCCCTGCGCCAGCAGCCACGTCAATCCCACGGCGACGCAGTGCTTGCAGAACCGTACCTCGTCTCCCACCGGGCAGGTGCAATCAAAGGAAAGGCCGGGCTTCTCGGTATCCAGGCGCACCGTGTACGTCTCGGTGCCGCGCACGTGCGCCACCAGCACGCCATCCTGGATCACCAGATCCTCTACGCGGTCCTCATTTGCGTACGCCAGGCCGCGGAGATAGGTCGTGTCTCCCGCCAGGCGGAACAGGAGGTCGGCCGTGAGCACGGCGGGCAGGGTTTCGCTGGACATGGGCGGCGGATCGATGGGCTGGCTGAGGCGCGAAGTGCACAAAGTGGCGCCTCTTCGCGAATCCCGCCAGCCCCCTATCACACCCTGATCCGATGACGTGCCGTCCGCCTGGACGGATGCCGTGCAGCCGCGGCAAAGGCGAATGAATTCGCGGCAACAACTACACGAAATCCACCTTCGTGGATTGGAAGGCGCGGGGTTGTGGGCGGGTGTCGTGCGCGTGGAAAGTGAGGGTTTTACGTGGTGTTCTCCCCTCTCCGCGAGGAACGAGCGGGGAGGGGTCGGGGGAGGGGCACTCCGCGGACGCGGTTGGGATCAACCTGTAAATCGCCGAAGCCCCGTCCGGCGGTGCCGGACGGGGCTTCAGTTTACTGCGCGGCTGCCGGACTTACAGCGGCTTGTCGAGGTCGCGCTGCACGCTGCCCAGGCCGTCCTGCAGCTTGCCCTTGAGCTGGTCCACCTTGCCCTCGGTCTGCAGGCTCTTGTCGCCCGTCAGGCCGCCGATGGCGTCCTTGATGTGGCCGCCGGCATGCTTGAGCTTGCCCTCGATCGAGTTGTCGATACCACGCTCGGTAAGGTTGCGTTCGTCTGCCATCATCCCCTCCTCGGGAAGGTGTTTCGGTCCCCATCCGCCTCGTCAGGGAGAAAGGCAAGAGCCGTACCACATACGGATAAATCGTTGCCACCGCATCACATCGAACGCCATCCGCGAAACAGCTGCCGCGGGGCCAGGGCCATCTGTATCAACCGAAACGCCTACGGCCGCGGCCCGAAGCGCTGCACGATCCAGTCGCCGATGCGCTGCAGGGCCGCGGGCGAGAAGGTTTCCTCGATCTCCGCGTACTCCGACGGGGCACCGGTACGGGCGGTCTGAAAGAGGTGGTTCAGGCCCGGCAGCTTCTCCACCGTGACGTCGCGGTTGCCGCCGGCCTGCAGGGCGCGCCGGATGGCCGCCAGGTTCTCGTCCGCGGGCACCTGCAGGTCCAGCGAGCCGTTGAGCGCCAGCACGGGAACACGCGTGGCCCGCAGCGCCGGCGCCGGGTCGTAGCGCAAAAACCAGCGGTACCACGGCGAGATCAGCTGGTTGACGGCCGCCTCCAGTGTTGCGTCCGATGCGTCCGGCCGGGCGCGCTCCTCCGGCGTGAGCGATGCCTGATACCGCCGTACCCGGTCCGTAAGCCGGGCGTGCAGCGCGGCGCTGTCGGCTTCGGTGGCGATGGCGGTGAACAGCTCCCGCTGCAGCGCGACGGTCCGCTCGATCTCCTGCCCCGATTCGCCGCCGGCGCGGCTGATGAGCGCGCCCTGCGCCATCAGCAGCTCCGCGGACGGCGTCCCGGGGCCCGCCAGCATCACGATGAACCCCACCTCCGGCGTGCGCGACGCCACCAGCGGCGCGATCAGCCCGCCCTCGCTGTGCCCTACGATCCCCACGCGGTCGTCCGCCACGTCCGCCCGCGCCCGCAGCCAGCGCACGGCGGCCTGGGCGTCGCGGGCAAAGTCGTCGGAGGTGGCCGCGGCGAACGCGCCGGTAGAGGCGCCCACGCCGCGGTCGTCCAGGCGCAGCACGGCGATGCCACGGCGGGCAAGGTAGTCCGCCAGCACCAGGAACGGCTTGTGGCCCAGCAGCGTCTCGTCGCGGTCCTGCGGGCCCGATCCGCTCACCAGCAGCACGGCCGGGTGCGGCCCTGCGCCCGGCGGCAGGGTGAGCGTCCCCGCCAGCGTTACGCCAGGCACGGACTGCACGGTCACCGGCTCCTCGCGATACGGAAACGGCGGCCGCGGCAGCTGCGGGCGACGCACCACCATCCCCACGTCCGCGCCGCGTACCATGGTAAGGGGCAGCGCGCCGGCGCCCTGCAGCCACTGGCCGCGCAGCGTGTCGCGGCCCACCCGCTCGGCGCGGTAGCGGGCGCCGATCATCGCCGCCTCGAAGAACGCGGAGTCGCCGTGCACCTCCACGGTGGCCGGGAACGCGGAGCCGTCCTGGTCCACGCTGACGAAGCGGGCGTACAGCGTACCGGCGCTGTCCGCCACCGTCAGCGTGAGCCGCAGCCGGATCGCCCCCGCCTCCAGCGCGCCGCCCCACCCGCCAACAAGTGGGCTCTGCTGCGCCGCAGCGGGCTGTGCCGCGCCCAGCGCGCCGAGCGCTAGGGCAACATGGATCATCCTCATGGAAATTCCTTCCTTGTGTGTATCGACGGGCAACGCACGTCGGTGTCGCCGTGCTCGATTACGTTTCCGCCGCCGCGACGCTTCTTCGTGGCGGACCCTCGCCCGCTCCTGAACCGGAGGCTGAGCACGCCGCGGATGTTCGAATCTGCGCCTTGGCGGTGTGTTGCCAAACCTCACCTGCTCCCCATGGAGGCACGATGTTATCCTGGGGGGGCGCACGTCCGTAACTGTCCTGACCACAGAAGCTTGCGCGCGACCGAAGGATCTTTGTCGGGTCGCGCCAGGCCCAGCCCTCGGGAGCCGTTCAGATCCCTCGGTCAAGCAGACAAGCTCCTTCGGTCGGCGCCAACCCTTTGCGTGCAAGCAGTTGCGGAGCGGCGCCTCTCAGGAAGTCAACGTTTGCTGCGTTTAGCGACCCCCAACAGTAGCACACTGTCATCCTGAGGGAGCGCACAACCCATAAATCTACTAACCACAGAAGCTTGCGCGCGACCGAAGGATCTTTGTCGGGTCGCGCCAGGCCCAGCCCTCGGTAGCCGTTCAGATCCCTCGGTCAAGCAGACAAGGTCCTTCGTTCGGCGCCAACCCTTTGCGTGCAAGCAGTTTGCGGAGCGGCGCCTCCCTCAGGATGACTGATCGCCGGGGGGAGGGGCGACACCTTCTCAGCCGCCGGCCAGGCCGCGGACGATCTTTGCCGTCGTGATCACCTGGCCCGCATGGCGGGAGGTGTGCTCGCCCGCGTGGTACAGCAGGCCGCGCACGCTGCTGGGCAGCCGCCCGCGTCCCACCTCGCGCGGCTCGTCCAGCGATGCGTCGGGCGTCGCGCGCAGCTGGTCCAGCGCGCGCTCGATGGTCGCGCGGACGTGGGCGATGACGTCCGTCGCCGACGCGCCGGGCTCCCCCTCCGCCCGCAGTGCGGCCAGCTGATCGTCGGACAGCTGCTCGCCGCGCGCGTACGTCGTCAGCCGGTCCAGGCTGCCGGCCAGGTGCCGCAGGTGAAAGCCGGCCGACGCCGCGCCGCCCGGCTTCGTCCACAGCTCCTCGACCGACAGCGACGACGCGGCGTGCTCCACGTCTTCCATCGCCTGCAGCAGTGCGTGCGCCACCGGCTGCAGCCCCGCGCCGATCCCCTCCACCCGCTCCCCGCGCAGCCACACTTCGGGCTTGCTCATCCACCGCTCCTCGTCATCTGGTGATCTCCCTCTATTCTATACGCCTGGCGCCGCGCGGGCGACGGGGACGCCGTAAAACCTTTGTGGCGCGCCTCCTGCAACGCCGCGCCACTCGCGACAGGGATCAACGCGTCACCCGGGAGGATGCATGGGCAAGCTGGCGGGGAAGCTTCTGTGGATGATCGCGGGGACGGCCGCGAGCAAGATGGCGCGCAACTACACGCGCAGCGCGCTGCACACGCGTGGCGGCGCGCCGCGGCTGCCGCGCAAGGCCAAGCGCCAGAGCGGCGTGGGCATGATGCTGGGATGGGCCATCGCCACCGGCGCCATCATGGCGCTGGCGGACGTGCTGAAGGAGCAGGGGAAGGATACCGTCCACGCCCGGGGGTAGGGCGGTACGGGGTACGAAGGTACGGGGTACGAAGTACGAAAGTACGTGACGCGGTCCGCACCGGCAGCGCGCCGGTGCGGACCTTTGCGCGGGGCACATAAAGGACGAGCACGACAGGATGAGCGGCGCGGGATGAGCGCGTGAACCCGCTGCTGGGAAAGCGATAAGCCCCGCTCTGGGCTCGCGGAGCTCGCCCGCGGGGCTTCACCTGCTTATGTCGTCGAGGCCCACCGCGCGGCGTGTCAGGCGCACGACAACTGGCCGAAGCGCACCGGAACCGTCCGTTCACACCACCCCTCCCCCGAAGTTGGGGGAGGGGTCGACCGCCGTTGCGAGGAACGAGCAAAAGGCCGGTCGGGGGAGAGGGTCCCTGCGGGAACGCACCCGAGCCGGTCCGCTCCTTTCCTTCGCTCCGCCACTTCGATTGCGCGTGCTCGGCGTACCGCCAGACACTTGCGCCTGCCCCCGTCGCGCGGGTAGCGTTGGCCGTATCCGCGACGGGATGATCGTCGCCGCTCGGCCCTTTCCACACCGCTCGCCATGCGCGTCAACGGCACGCCGTACCGCACCGTCTGGATGGAGGGCGGCACGGTGCACCTGATCGACCAGAACCGACTGCCGTTCGCCTTCAATCTCGTCGCGTGCGCGGACCACCGCGCCACGGCGGAGGCCATCCGCGACATGACGGTGCGAGGCGCCCCGGCGATCGGTGCGACGGCGGCGTATGCGCTGGCGCAGGCGTTCGGCGAGGCGGACGCGCGCGATCCGTGGCCGTACGCGCGGGCGGCACGCGCCTTCATCGAGGGCACGCGCCCCACCGCGCGCGATCTGTTCCACGGCACCGAGCACGTATGGCGCGCCGCGGAGGCGGCCGCGCATCCGGCTGACGCTGTCCAGGCGGCGTTCGAAGCCGCGCGGGCGCTGGCGGACGAGAGCGTGGAAGGATGCCGGCGCATTGGTGGGCATGGGGCCTCGCTGGTGCCGGAGGGTGCGCGCGTGCTCACGCACTGCAACGCGGGCTGGCTGGCCACGGTGGACTACGGCACCGCGCTGGCGCCCGTGTACGCGGCCGCGGCGGCCGGCCGCGGCGTGCAGGTGTGGGTGGACGAGACGCGCCCCCGCGCACAGGGCGCCCGCCTGACCGCGTGGGAGTTGGGAAGCGAGGGGATCGCGCACGCCGTGATCGCCGACAACGCCGCCGCGTACCTCATGAGCCGCGGCGAGGTGGACCTGGTGATCGTGGGCGCCGACCGCATCGCCGCCAACGGCGACGTGGTCAACAAGGTGGGTACGCTGGCCAAAGCCGTGTGCGCGAGAGAGTTCGGCGTCCCCTTCTACGTCGCCGCGCCGCCGTCGACGTTCGATGCGTCGGTGCCGGAAGGGCGCGCCGTCACCATCGAGGAGCGCTCGCCGGACGAGGTGCATTACCAGACCGGGCCGGACGACGAGGGAACGATGCGCCGCATCCGCGTGACCTCGCCCGGCTGTACGGCGCGCAATCCAGCCTTCGACGTGACGCCCGCGCGGCTGGTGACGGCGTACGTCACCGAGGCCGGCGTCTACCCCGCCGGCGCGCTGCCGGTGGAGGTGTTTCCCACCGCGGAGCCCCGTCCCGCGGCCGCCTGATCCATCCACCGAAACGCCCTGATGACTTCCGCCACCCCCGCGGCCTCCCTCCCCCAGAACGCCCCGGTCGCGCCTGAGGACGCGCTGGACGCCTGCGTGCGCTGGTCGCGGGCGGTGGGCGCGGACACGTCGCTCGTGCTGCGCGGCGGCGGCAACACCTCCGTAAAGGTGGATGAGGAAGACGTGCTGGACCGGCCGCTGCGCGTGCTGCGGGTCAAGGGGAGCGGGTCTGACCTGGCCACCATCCGCCGCGCGGACTTCGCCGGCGTGCGGCTGGACGACGTGCTGCCGCTGATCGACCGCGGCGACATGACGGACGAGGAGATGGTGGCGTACCTGGCCCGCTGTCTGACGGAGCCCACGTCGCCGCGTCCGTCCATCGAGACGCTGCTGCACGCCTTTATCCCCGCGGCCAGTGTCTTCCATTCGCACGCGGACGCGGTGCTGGCGCTGGTCAACACTCCCAATCCGGAGCGCGCCTGCCTGGACGCGTTTGGCGATCGCGTGCTGCGCATCCCCTACCGCCGCCCCGGCTTTCTGCTGTCGAAGGAGGTTGGCCAGGCGGTGCGGGCCAACCCGGACGCGCTGGGCCTCATCCTCCTCAACCACGGCGCCGTCACCTGGGGCGCCACGCCGGAAGAGGCGTATCAGCGCCACCTGGAGCTGGTCGCGATGGCGAAGGCGCACGTGGACGCGCGGACTTCGGCGCCCGTCTTCGCCGCCGAGCCTCGTTACCGGCTGGATGACGACGTGCGGCGGCGCGTGGCGGCGGCGATCGCGCCGGTCATCCGCGGGGCGCTGAGCCGCGAGAAGCACGTGGTGGCGCGCTACACGGACACGCCGGAGGTGCTGGAGTTCGTGGGATCCGAACGGGCGCGCGCGGCCTCCGCGGCGGGCGCGGCGACACCGGACCACATCCTCACCACCAAGCGCCTGCCGCTGTGGGTGGACGTGGACGATCCGGCGGATGCGGACGGCATTGCCCGGAGCTTCGCGGATGCGCTGGACCGCTGGCGGGCGGACTACCACGCCTACGTGCAGCGCTGGCGCACGGACGAGGCCACGCCGGAGGCGGCGCCGCGCATCGTCCTCGTTCCCGGGATCGGGATGTGGACGATCGGCGGGACGCCGAAGATGGCCGTGCTGGCCCGCGACATCTACCTGCACACCCTCGGCATCATGGCCGGCGCGGAGGCGATGGGCGGCTACCGCTCGCTGCCGGAGGGTGACGGATTCCGGGCGGAGTACTGGCCGCTGGAGCTGTACAAGCTGACCCTCGCGCCGCCCGCCCGCGACTTGGCCGGCCGCGTAGCCCTGGTCACCGGCGCGGCGAACGGGCTGGGCCGCGCCATCGCGCTGCGGCTGGCTGCCGCGGGCGCGCAGGTGATCGCGACGGACGTGGATGCGGATGGGATCGAGGAGGTCGCCGCCGCCATCGTGAAGTCCGAGGGCGCGGGCTCCGCGCTGGCGGTGCCGCTGAACGTGACGCGCGCGGACGACGTAGACGCGGCGCTGGAGCGCGCGGCCCTGGAGTACGGCGGCGTGGACGTGATCGTCAGCAACGCCGGCATCGCCCACTGCGCGCCCATCGAGCAGCTGGAGCTGGCGGACTGGGAGCGTTCGATGGCGGTGAACGCCACGGGGCACTTTCTGGTGACGCGCGCGGCGCTGCGCCACTTCCGGCGGCAGGGCAGGGGAGGCGCCATCGTCTTCGTGGCGACCAAGAACGTGACGGCGCCGGGCAAGGATTTCGCCGCGTACAGCGCGTCCAAGGCGGCGGAGGCGCAGCTGGCGCGCGTGGCGGCCATCGAGGGCGGGCCGCTGGGCGTCCGCGTGAACATGGTGAACCCCGACGCCATCTTTGGCGGCAGCCATCTGTGGGACGCCATCCGCGACCAGCGCGCCGCCGCCTACGGCGTCGATCCCGACAAGCTGGAGACCGTCTACCGCGGCCGCACCCTGCTCGGGGTTGAAGTCCGAGGAGAGGACGTGGCGGAAGCCGTGCTCTTCCTCGCCAGCGACCGCTCCTCGCGCACCACGGGAACCATGCTCCCGGTGGATGGAGGTGTGCGCGAGGCGTTCGTACGGTAGAGCGAGAGTGGCCGCGGGCTTTCGGATGAGCGGGTAAACCCGCTGCTGGGAAAGCGATAAGCCCCGCCGGGCTCGCGGAACTCGCCCGGCGGGGCTTCACCTGCTCGTATCGTCGACGCCCGTCGCGCGTGGAGTCTCGGGCGTGTACAACCAGCCAAAGCGCGCGGGACCTTCCCGCACAACGAACCCCTCCCCCGAAGTTGGGGGAGGGGTCGACCGCCGTTGCGAGGAACGAGCAAAAGGCCGGTCGGGAGAGAGGGCCCGTCGGAGCGGGTGGCGCTTCGACATGCATCGAACTGGCGCCCGACGGTGTGCCCCTCCCCCGGCCCCTCCCCGTGCGGTCCTCACGGAGAGGGGAGAGGTCGATCCCGCTTCGATTGCCTCCGGAGCGCACCGCACCTTCCCTCACGCCAACCCCTCCCCCGAAGTTGGGGGAGGGGTCGACCGCCGTTGCGAGGAACGAGCAAAAGGCCGGTCGGGGGAGAGGGCCCGTCCGGAGCGCGCCTACACCTTCGTCTCCTTCGCCTTCTTGCCCGTGGGACTGACGAACTGGCCCACGCGGTTGCCGGCGGCGGAGTCGGCGATGAGCTGGTCCAGGCGGCGCAGGCGGGTGGCTTCCTGCTTGGCGCTCGTCACCCAGTGCACGATCGTCTTGCGATAGCTCAGGGGCTGGGCCTGGAAGAAGGTCCAGGCCGTCCCATTTGCCCTCAGCCGCTCTTCCATCGCCGGATCCAGCGCCGCCTGATCCGCGCGTTCGTAGGCGTAGATGCGGGAGTTGCTTTCCTCGCGCGCCTCGAACGCCTTGAGGCCGGCGGGCTGCATGCGCCCCAGCTCCGTCAGCTCCGCCACGCGGTTGATGTTGACGGCGCTCCAGGTGCTCTTCTTCTTGCGCGGCGTAAAGCGGATGGTGTACGCGTCCTCGCCCGCGCTACGCCGGATACCGTCGATCCACCCGTAGCACAGCGCCTCGTCCACCGACTCCGGCCAGGTGATGCTGGGCTTGCCTGAGCCCTTCTTGTAGAACCCCACCAGCAGCTCGGATTCCCGGTCGTGGTGCGCCTGCAGCCACGCGCGAAAATCTTCGGGGGTGGGGAAGAAGGTGGGCTCCATCACTCGGCCTGCCTTGAAGTTGATTGCCACAGCGCCAGTCATCCTGAGGGCGGCGCTGCTCCTGTCCTTCCCTGTCCGCGATACCGGGCGCGTCGGCCGAAGGACCTTGCTGGCCAAACTGTAAGGCTCCTCCCCGTGCCACGGGCTCCAGCCCTGCGGAAGCCGTGAGAAGGTCCTTCGGTCGCGTGCAGGCGGTTGTGTAGCTTCGGGATCCGCGCGGCGCTCCCTCAGGATGACTGATTCGCGCGATTCAAGGTTCTGCCCGGGAATCCGCGGCGCGGGCGGCGGTGTCGCGGTCCAGAAGGGCGCGGATCTCCTCGATCAGCGGGTCGCCGCTCGTGTAGCGCTTGCCGTAGCCCAGGTTGAACTCGTAGTCGAAGTCGGGCGGGTTCATCCCCTGGTTGTGCTGCATGATGGTCTCCAGCTTGTCCAGCGCCTTCGCCAGCTTCGCCTCGGGCGATGCAGCCGTCTCGTACTCATCCCACAGGCCCGTGATCTCGTCCTGCAGACGCGCGGGAAGCGGCTGCAGAAGCTCCAGCAGGTCCGCGCGCTCCTGGTCGGCTTTGCTCTGACCCGGAATTTGGTGGGTGGCGGGGATGTCGCCGCCGATGGCCTCGCCCAGGTCGTGGATGATGCACATCTTCACCAGCCGCGCGAAGTCCACGCCGGGAAAGCCGTCTTTCAGCACCAGCGCCATCAGGCACAGCCGCCACGTGTGTTCGGCCACGCTCTCCGGCTGGCCGGCGGACGTCCAGGCGCTGCGGTGCGTGCTCTTGAGCTTCTCCGCGGCGCGCAGGAACTCCAGCACGCCGGCGATCTCCCCTGCATCCATACGAGTTCTACGGTTTTGGCGAACGGCTGATCCGCATGCGCTGACCTGCGCGTCCGCCACAATCCGCGAAGGCGGATTTCGTGATTTTCCAGCCGCGGTTTCAACCGCCGATACTGAGGCCGGCGCCGACGCTGCCTTCCGTCCCTACTTCGTTCCGAACAGCCGGTCGCCGGCGTCGCCCAGGCCGGGGAGGATGTAGCCCAAATCGTTGAGCTCGCGGTCCAGCGCGGCGGTGTACACGTGCACGTCGGGGTGGTCGTCAAGCATGCGCTGCACGCCTTCGGGCGCGGCGACCAGGCAGACGAAGCGCACCCGTGTGGCGCCGCTGCGCTTGAGCGACGCCGTGGCCGCCGACGCCGAGCCGCCGGTGGCGAGCATGGGATCCAGGAGGATGAAGTCGCGTGCTTCGGGCTCCGGCGGGATCTTGAAGTAGTAGTCCACCGGCTGCAGCGTGTCGTGGTCGCGAAACAGGCCGATGTGCCCCACCCGGGCAGACGGGATCAGCCGCACCACCCCGTCCACCATCCCCAGCCCCGCGCGCAGGATGGGCACCACGGTGAGCTTCTTTCCCGCCAGCTTCATCTCCGTGGTGCGCTCCAGCGGCGTGTCGATCTCCACCGCCTGCAGCGGCAGGTCCTTGGTGACTTCGTACGCCATCAGCATGGCGATCTCGTCCACCAGCTCCTTGAACTTCTTCTTGGATGTCTCGCTGTCGCGCAGTACCGCCAGCTTGTGGCGCACCAGCGGGTGGCCGATGACGGTGAGGTTGGGAAACTGGTGAGGCACGGGCTCCTCCGGGGATGGACGTTGGCGGGCGGAAGGTATGCGCGGGGTTCGAGCGCGGCAACCCGGCGGGCGGGGAAGGGGTGAACGGGTGAACGGGTGTAATGGTGTGATGGTGTGATGGTGTGATGGTGACTGCGGGATGGGCACCATCGTTGCTCCTGGGGTCGGTACCTGGTTCCGGATACACAGAAAGGCTGACGCAGATGGAAACGATCCAGCTCAACGTTACGGGAATGTCGTGCGGCCACTGCAAGTCGGCCGTGCAGAACGCACTCAGCCGCCAGCACGGCGTGACCGCCGCCACCGTGGATCTGGAGCGCGGCACCGCGCGCGTGGAATACGACCCCGCCGCCGTTTCACCCGCGCAACTCACCGCCGCCGTCGCGGAAGAAGGCTACACCGCCGACATAGCCTGATCCGTCGCGGCGCGCCGGCCTTCGAGCAGCCGAGCAGGTGAAGCCCCGTTCGGCGAGTGTAACGAGCCGAGACGGGGCTTATCGCTTTCTCAGCAGCGGGTTTACCCGCTCATTCCCGTATCGTCCATCCCCGATCGCCGGCAACACACGACGACGCCGGGGCGGCGGACCGCCCCGGCGTCGTGCATCGTCCCACCACCCCGTCCGGCGCCGTTACTCAGGGCGTTCGGTGCCGGGCTGCTGGTGGGGCTTCACCGGCACGTCGGCGGCTTCCAGCGCCAGCTCGGTGCCGGGCTTCAGGCCCTCACCCACCCGCGACTGCGCGTTCATCGCCTGCGGGGGGCCGTCGTCGGGGCTGCCCTGCGGGATGGCGTGCTTGCCGAACGGGCTCTGGTTGTCGAGCTCGTCTTCACGAAAGTTCGTGGGGTTGGGCGCGGCGCCGTCGTGCGGATCGCCCACGCGCGGCTGGCTGTGCAGCCCCTCGTCGGCGAACTGCGACCGGTCCGCCTGCTCCAACGAGTCCTCGCGCATCACGTGCGAGTCGTCACGCCGGTTGGGATCCGTCTGGTCGCCCTGGCGGCGGCTTCCCATCCCCGACTGATGCCCCGTCCACTCTCCGCTCATCTCGAATCCCTCATCGTCAGAGTCGTCCCGCGGGTGCAGGCGCCCCCGCTCGTCCTCGATCTCCATCCGGTTCACCACCGTGTCCACCCCCTGCACCGCGTGCGCCACCGACATCGCGCGCTGTGCCTCCTCACGCGTCCACACCGAGCCCGACAGCTCCACGATGCCGTGGCTGATGGCGCCTACGTCGATGCCGCACTCGCGCAGCCGGTCGTCTTCCAAGAACGCATCCAGCACCGCGTCTTCCAGCGCCAGCAGCGCTTCCTGGTCGCGCGGGGCGCGGCGCACGCCCACGGGGCGGAACTGCGCCGGCTGCCGGCGCGGCTCCGGCGCGGGCTCCGCCTCGTCGTAGCCCTCCGCCTGCACCGCCTCCTTCAGCCCCAGCCCACGCATCACCAGCGCACCGATGGCCAGGCCGCCGATGGCGCCCAGCGTGTACATCAGCCCGCGGCCGCCGCCGGTTTCCTCCAGTTCCACCACAAACTGCCGGTTCTGCCGCTTCGGTTTCTGCTGCTCGTCCGCGGCCTGCCGGTTCTGCCGCTTCGGCTTCTCCTGGCTCTTCCCCGGCCCGCTTCCAGCCTGCCGGTTCTGTCGCTTGGGCCCGTCCTGGCTCTTCTCCGTCATGCTCCGCTAAAGCGCGTCGTGGCAAAAGAATGGAGCCGTAGGGAAGCGCAAGTTGCGTTCCGTACGGCTCCGATGTTCTCCCGTGCCAGGTGCCCAGGTTCACGTGTGCAGTGGCGCGGGGCTACATGAGCCCGGGCACTTGAACCTTGACTCTCCTCAGGGCGGTGTGCTGCCCTGCTTCTCCCGCTCCTCGCGCTCGCGGTCTTCTCGTTCGCGGATGGCTCGTCCGCGCTCCCGCAGGTAGCGCTCGCGCTCGATCGTCTCCTCCTGCCGATCGATCTCGCCGCGCTGCGTACGCTCGCGCCGGGCCGCCTCTTCCTGCTCGCGCGAGCCGCGCGGGGGGGACGGAATGGGGATGGGCACGTTGCGCCCGGCGACCACCGGTCCGCGCTCGTTGATCCCCCACTTGCGCCCGTTGCGGTCGGTGATGGTCCAGTCCGTCGCCCGCCGCCGCCGCTCCGCCTCGCCAGCCAGGCTGTCGTTGAGCGCCTGGATGCGCCCCTCGAAGTGCCGGCGGTAGCGCTCCGTGTCTTCCACCGGCGCCTCGGGAACGGCCGTGGGCCGCACCACCAGCCGCGGGTCGCCCAATTCCGGCCCCAGCCCGCCGGGCCCGGTCCTGCGCGCACCCGTCGCGCCGGGCTGCCCGCTGGGAACGCCGCCGGCCGCGCCCGGAGCCGCCGCGCCCGGCTGTCCTGCCGCCGCCTGGCCAGCCTGGCCCGCGGGTGCGGCGGGGATCCCGGTCGGCGCACGGTTGGGAAAGGGGCCGGGCTCCGGAATGGCGCGCAGCACGGAATCCACCGACGCCGCGCTGATCCCGGTCGGCGCCGCGGCCGCGGGCTCGGGAAGGCTGGCGGACGGATCCGTCGCCATCCCGCCCCACTCGCCCACATCCATATAGTCCACCATCTCCTGTGACTGACCCTGCGGCGCCTGCGGACCGGCAGAGGCGAACCGGCGTTCCGGCGCGGGCGCAAACAGCACCGCCAGAAGCAGCAGAAGGTGAAGGATGACGGAGATGGCGAGAGTCCGCCCCGTGACGAGCGGCGGGCGCTGGTGGCGCGGGCGGCTGAACGGCGCCCGGGCGCGCGGCACGATGGCCGCCGCGGGAGCGGGGGCGTGCGTGGCCGCGTCGGGCGGCGGGGCGGTGGCGGCCGGGGGCGTCATGTGCAGCTTTCTACTCCCCCCATCCGCCCCTGTTCCGGACCGCGCCAGACGTTCACGCGCGCTTAATGACCTTCGGGGAAGGACTTGGGGTGGGAGGGGGATGGCCACATGGATTCCGGCTGCGTGGACCGATCGGCGCGTGCCCCCGGGGCCCTCACCCCCCGACCCCCTCTCCCGCAAACTGCGCGGGAGAGGGGGAGACCTCAACTGCGCCTCGACAAGCGCGGGCGCGTCGTCGGCAAACCCGTCCGAAGCGCGCCATCCTTGTGGCCCCACCACCCCTCTCCCGCGCAGTTTGCGGGAGAGGGGTCGCCAGCCGTCGCGAGGAACGAGCGAAAGGCCTGGCGGGGGTGAGGCCCCGCGCCGTCAGGGGACCTGCTCGACGGCGGCTGCGATACGGTCCAATACCGACGGCAGCGCCTGGAACACTTCCTCGTTGCGGAACCGGATCACCCGGAACCCGCGCGCTTCAAGCTCGTCCGTACGCGCCGCGTCGCGTTCCTGCTGCTGATCGTGGACGGCGCCGTCCAACTCGACCACCAGCCTGGCTGCCGGGCAGTAGAAATCGAGGATAAAGCGGCCCATCGGGGTCTGCCGGCGGAACTTGATGCCGCGCAGTTGCCGGTCGCGCAGCATCTGCCAGAGCACTTCCTCCGCGTCCGTCTGGTCGTGGCGGAACCTGCGCGCCTGCTCAACCAGCTCTACGCTTGCCCCACGTAACCTGAATTGGCTCATCCAGACCTCCGCGAACGTAGAAACAAACTCCCCTCCCCCGCGCAGTTTGCGGGAGAGGGGTTGGGGGTGAGGGCCCCGCCTCACACCGCCGTGGCGCTCGTCTCCAGCAGCCGGGCCATGCGCGCCGCCGCCTGCCGCAGGCGGTCTTCGGAGCAGGTGAGGGCGATGCGGACAAAGCCCTCACCGCCCTCGCCCAGCGACTTGCCGGGGAGCAGCGCCACCCCCTGCTCCAGCAGCAGCCGCCGCGCCCACGGCTCGCTTTCCGTGCCTTCGGGGAGCGGCACCCACAGGTACATGGCGCCGCAGGGGCTGGGCACATCAAAGCCGGCCTCGCGCAACGCCTGCACCGCGGCGTCGCGGCGGGCCTGGAACACGGCCACGTTCCCCGGCACCCAGCTGGCGTGCGACCGCAGCGCCGCCACGCCCGCGTGCTGAATGGTGAACGGCAGCCCCGTGTCCGCGAACGTCTTGACCCGCGTGACCGCCGCCACCAGCTCCGGGTTGCCCACCGCCCAGCCGATGCGCCACCCCGTCATGTTGTACGTCTTGCTGAGCGAGTGGAACTCGATGGCCACCTCGCGCGCGCCGGGGATCTCCAGAATGCTGGGCGGGCTGTACCCGTCGAACGCGATCTCGGAGTACGCGTTGTCGTACGCCAGGATCACCTCGTGCCTGCGGCACCACTCCACGCACGCCTGCAGGTACTCGCGCGGGGCGATGGCGGCCGTGGGGTTGTTGGGATAGTTGAGGTAGAGAATCTTCGCCCGCTTCACCACCTCCGCCGGAATGGAGTCCAGCGGGATCAGAAAGTCGTTCTCCGGCCGCAGGGGGACGATGTACGGTTCGCCCCCGGCCAGCACCGTGCCGCCCAGGTACGCCTGGTAGCCGGGATCGGGGACGATGGTCATGTCCCCTGGCTCCACAAAGGCGAACGGCAGGTGAAAGATCCCTTCCTTGGACCCGATCAGCGGCGCGATCTCCGTCATGGGATCGACGGTCACGCCAAAGCGCGTCCCCATCCACCGGGCAATCTCTTCGCGAAACTCGACCAGGCCCATCTGGAACGAGTAGCGCGAGTTGCCGGGGTCCAGCGCCGCCGCGCGCAGCGCCTCCACCGCGGCCGGGGGCGGCGGCAGGTCGGCGTCGCCGGTGCCCAGGTCGATCACGTCCACGCCGCGCGCCTTGAGGTCGCGCTTGATGGCGGGAACGTCGGTGAGCGGGTACGGCGGCAGGGTGGTAAAGCGGCGGGCCAGCTGCGGCATGATGGTGTTCCTGTCCGGTCAGGCGTGAGTGGGGGCGGATCCGTCGCCGCGGCGCGCGTCCAGCAGCATCCGCGCGACCAGCAGCACCCCGCCGATGGAAATGAAAATGTCGGCCACGTTGAAGATGTACGGAAAAAAGTGGACGTGGATGAAGTCCGTCACCCCGCCGTTCAGCACGCGGTCGCCCAGGTTGCCCAGCGCGCCGCCCAGCACCAGCGCGCCCGCCACGTGAATCCACCGGTCGCGCGATTGCCGGACGATGCTGATGGTGGCGCCGATCCCGATGAGCGTGAGCAGGATCAGCAGCGGCAGCCGCCACGGGTTGGGCGCGCTGTCGTTGAACATCCCCCACGAAATGCCGTGGTTGATGCTGTGCTGAAACGTCAGCAGCCCGTCGATCAGGGTCACCTGGTCGCCCCGCGAGGGAAAACGCTGCTGTACGAGCGCCTTGGTGGCCCAGTCCGCGGCGACGATCGCGGCGATCACCAGGGCCATCCAGCGGTTCTTCGAAAGCTTCATGCGGCCTGCACAGGGTTGCTGAGAATGCCGACGCCGGGGATCTCCACCTCCACGACGTCGCCGGGCTTGAGCGGGGCGACGCCCGCCGGGGTGCCGGTGGCGATCACGTCGCCCGGCTCCAGCGTCATCACCCCGGAAATGTATTCGATCAGCGTGGGGATGTCGAAGGCCATCTCCGACACCCGCCCGTGCTGCCGCACCTCGCCGTTCACGCGGCAGATCACCTCCAGCGCGTCGCGGTTGCCGATCCGATCGATCGGGACCATGGCGCCCATGGGGCAAAAGGTGTCGAAGCCCTTGGCGCGCGTCCACTGGCCGTCGGTCTTCTGCAGGTCACGCGCGGTCACGTCGTTCAGCGGGGCGATGCCGGCTACGTGCTGCCACGCGTCCGCCGCCTTTACCCTGCGCGCCGTGCGGCCGATGATGACGGCGATCTCGCCCTCGTGCTCCACGCGCTTGCTCTCCGGCGGCAGCTCGATCGGCTGGCCGTCGGCGACGAGGGCGGAGGGGGGCTTGAAGAACAGGAGCGGGCGCTCGGGCACCTCGTTGCCCAGCTCGCGGGCGTGCTCCAGGTAGTTGCGGCCCACGCAGACGATCTTGCTCGGACGATTCACGGACGGCGCTGCGACTGGAATGTGGATGCGGTTTGCGGGAGGAATGTAACCCTGCCTCCCCCCTTTGATCCAGCGTGTAAACAAATGTGTGCGGATCGGGTGATGCTGGATACGGTTTGTGTTCGTGGAGATTCGGTAATTGGATGCAGTCGGCATCGGCAGACAGATCGATGCGCGGCTGGAACGATCGCGAAGTCCGCCTTGCCTGGGTGAATAAATTCGCGGCAACAACTACACGAAGTCCACCTGCGTGGACTCGGCGGCCCAGGTGTGTGCGGCGTCCCAAACACCTGCGCGTCCGCACCCAGGCGCGTTCGGCTGATCCTGTGTATGTCGAAGCGCGCCGCAGCCGCGGCTACAGTCCACGAAGGTGGACTTCGCGCTTTCCCAGCGGCGAATTCATTCGCTCCTGGAGCGGACTCGGCGGCCCAGGTGTGTGCGGCGTCCCAAACACCTGCGCGTCCGCACCCAGGCGCGCTCGGCCGATCCTGTGCATGTCGACGCGCGCCGCAGCCGCGGCTACAGTCCACGAAGGTGGACTTCGCGCTTTCCCAGCGGCGGATTCATTCGCTCCTGGTGCGGACTCCGCGGCCCGGCGGGGTGGGGAGGCGTGTCCGGGTATCCTGCCTCCAACAACCAACCCTGTCATTTCGAAGGAGCGCCGCGCTACACCTGCGGATGCCTCGCACCCGGCTCGCGACCGAGAAATTTAGCGTCGGCATTCTCGTGACCGTTCGCAGCGCGCTGCATCGGCATTCTCGTGACCGTTCGCACCGCGCCGCATTCGCGGCTACAATCCGCGAAGGCGGATTTCGTGACCTTCCAGCAGCGATTTCAATCGCCGGACGCGGCGCGCCGGGTGGCGCCGCTCTCGTCGCCCGCGCAGATTCCGCCCGTGGGCTGGCGGCACCTGGGAGACAACCGGCATTGCGTGAGATGACGGATACGAGCGGGGACGTGGAGGGTGGCGGGGCGGAGCCGTCGGGGCGCACACTGGCGCTGGAGCTGGTGCGCGTGACGGAGGCCGCGGCGCTGGCGGCGGCGCGGTGGGCCGGGCGCGGCGACAAGGAGGCCGGCGACGGTGCCGCCGTGCACGCCATGCGCCGCATGCTGGCCACGGCCGACTTCGACGGCGTGGTGGTGATCGGCGAGGGGGCCAAGGACCAGGCGCCCATGCTGTACGACGGCGAGGCCGTGGGCAGCGGGCGCGGGCGGCGCGTGGACGTGGCGGTGGACCCGGTGGAGGGCACCAGCCTGCTGGCCCGCGGCGCGCCCGACGCCATCGCGGTGCTGGGCGTGGCGCCGCGCGGCAGCATGTGGTCGCCCGGGCCCGCGTTCTACATGGACAAGCTGGTGGTGGGCCCCGGCGCTCGCGACGCGCTGCACCCGGAGCTGCTGGACGCGCGCGTGGCCGTGGTGCTGGATGCCGTCGCCGACGCGCTGCGCAAGCCGCTGCGCGAGCTGACGGTGTTCGTGCTGGACAAGCCGCGTCACCAGGGCCGCATCGCCGCCATCCGCGAGGCCGGCGCGCGGGTGATGCTGCGCACCGACGGTGACGTGGCGGGCGCGCTGATGGCCGCGCGCGAGGGGAGCGGGGTCGACCTGCTGATGGGGATCGGCGGCACGCCGGAGGGCGTCATCGCCGCGTGCGCGGTGCAGGCGCTGGGCGGGGCGATGCTGGGCCGCCTGGCTCCTCAAACGCCGGAAGAGGCGGAGGCCATCCGCGCCGCCGGGCTCGACGTGTCGCGCGTGCTCACCGCTGACGACCTGGTGGCCAGCGACGACGTGTTCTTTGCCGCGACGGGGATTACCGACGGCGCGCTTCTGCGCGGCGTGCGCTACACCGCCGCCGGCGCCACCACCGAGTCGCTGGTGATGCGCGGCCGCTCCGGCACCGTGCGCACCGTCGCCGCCGAGCACCGCGCGCACAAGCTGCGCGAGATCGGGGCGGCGGAGGTGTGATGGTGTGATGGTGTGATGGTGTGATGGTGTGATGGTGTGATGGTGTGATGGTGTGATCGATGGTGGGCCGCTTTAACACATCCGGCCCATCGATCGTCTCGTCTCGAACACAACGTACGGCGGACGTCGCGTGTCCCCTCGTCGAATGCGATGAACCGGGCGGGTCGCAATCCGCGAGGGCGGATTTCGTGATGTTCCAGCCGCGGTTTCAACCGCCGAGGACGGGGCCCGACGGAATCGAACCAATCCACATCTTACGCGTGATGCGAATGCCGGATATTGGAGAGGGCGGGGGAGGGCTGCGCAGGCTGCTCCTGGCGGTGCTGCTGTTTGGGATGGTGGGGCTGGCGGCGGAGCTGGTGCTGCTGGACCACGTGGAGCCCGGCTGGCAGTGGGTGCCGCTGGTCGCGCTGGCGCTGGGATCCGTCGCGGGCGCGGCCCTGCTTCTGCGCCCGTCGGCGGCGACGGTGCGCGCGTTCCAGGTGATGATGGCGCTCTTCGTCGCGGCGGGCGTGTTAGGCATGTATCTTCACATTCGCGGGAACGCCCAGTTCGAACTGGAGATGGACCCGGGGATGCGCGGCCTGGCGCTGGTGTGGGAGGTACTGCGCGGCGCGACCCCCTCGCTGGCACCCGGGACGCTGGCCCACTTTGGCCTGCTGGGGCTGGCGTGCACGTATCGGCATCCGGCGCTGCGCCGCGAGCCGTCACCACGCGGCGCAACGGGCGCCGCACCTATCCACACGGAGATCTGATGAACCGACCGATCCTTGCCGTTGCGCTCTGCGCCCTGGCCGCCACCGCCGCCTGCGGAGGCGGCGACGCCGGCAACGACGCCGACGAGGCCAGCCAGAGCACCGCCACCACCGTGGGCCCCGCCGCGACGGATTCCGCCGTGGCCCCCGAGGCCGCTCCGGCCACGACGCCCGCCGCGCCCGCGACGGCCGCCGGCGCGTTCCTGGACCCCAACACCGCTTCGCGCGAGGAGCTGCTGACGGTACCGGGCTTTACCCCCGAGATGGCGGACGCGGTGGTCGCGGGCCGGCCGTACGCCGACATGCGCGGCGTAAACGCCAAGCTCACGGGCCTTAGCGAGCAGCAGCGCGATTCCGTCTACACGCGCCTGTGGAAGCCGCTGGACCTGAACACCGCCACGGCCGAGGAGATCGAACTCATCCCCGGCGTCGCCGGAAAGATGCGCCACGAGTTCGAGGAGTACCGCCCCTACCGCGGCATCGAGCAGTTTCGCCGCGAGATCGGCAAGTACGTGGATCCGCCCGAGGTCGCGCGCCTGGAGCGCTACGTGACCATCGCGTCCTGAGCGAAGCAGAAGAAAAAAGTCTCACGCGGAGCCGCGGAGAACAAAAAAGGGACGCGGAGAACTCATGGGTCTCCGCGTCCTCTTCGTTTTGCCCGCCAGGAACAGGGGTGATCGCATTCCCTCCTCTGTTCCTCTGGCTGTTCTCCGTTCCTCCGTACCCTGATCTCTGTTTGCTGTAGTCCGACTTGCGGTGAGGTGTTTGCCGGCTCCCGAGGGCTGGGCTTCGCGCAACCCGACAAAGATCCTTCGGTCGCGCGCAAGCTTATGTGGCTAGGAAAGTTATGGGCGTGCGCTCCCTCAGGATGACACCACGTATCCGTCAAGCGCAAGCGGGGTTCGGCACACCCTTTCAGGCCGGTTGCGCAGCCTCGGCCAGATGTGCGGCGGGGGCGGCGGGGAGCCAGAGGGTAAAGACGGAGCCGGTGCCGGGGGTGCTTTCCACCGTCAGGTCGCCGCCCATCCACCGCGCGAACCGCCGGCTGATGGCCAGCCCCAGCCCCGCGCCTTCGTGCCGCCGCGTGTATCCGCTTTCCACCTGCACAAACGGCTCGAAGATGCGCTCCAGCTGCTCGGGCGCAATGCCGATCCCCGAATCCTGCACCCGCAGGCACACCCACGGCCCCGCGCTTGCGCCCCCCGCGTGCCCGTCGTGGCTCAGCGAGCAGGTGAGGCGCGCGTGGCCGCCCGGCTCGGTGAACTTGATGGCGTTGGACACCAGGTTAAGCACGATCTGGTCGACGCGCTGCGGATCGCCCGCGTAGCGCGCCTGGGCGTCACACTCGGCGGAGAGGGTGATGCCGCGCGCCTCGGCCTGCGGCGCCAGCACGGCGAGCGCGGTGGTCACCGCGTCGCCCGCCACCGCCACCCGCCGTTCCACCCGCAGCGTCCCCGCCTCGATCCGCGCGAAATCCAGCAGCTGGTCCACCAGCCCCGTAAGGTGCTGGGTGCTGAAGCGGACGCGGGAAAGCTGGTTTTCCTGCCCGGGCGTGACCGGCCCCTCCAGCCCCATCAGCAGCAGGTCCGTGTATCCCAGGATGGCGTTGATGGGGGTGCGGATCTCGTGCGACATGGTGGCCAGGAACTCCGACTTGCTGCGGTTGGCCGCCTCGGCCTCGTCGCGCGCGGCGTCGGCCTCGGCCAGCGCGGTCTCCAGCTGCTCGTTGCTGTGCTCCAGCTCTTCGGCCAGCGACTGCGCCATCTCCATCTGCTCGCGAAGCTCGTCGTGGCTGGCCTGCACCTGCGCCGCCATCCAGTTGAAGCCGCGCGCCAGCATCCCCAGTTCGTCCGTGCGGCGCAGCTCCACGCGCGGGCCGTAGTCCCCCTGCGCCACGGCCTGCGCGGCGGCCTGCAGGCGCAGCACGGGGCGGGTGATGCTGCGGCTGAGCACCCATGCGCCCGCCGCGGCGGCCAGGACCAGCCCCAGCGCCGCCAGCCCCGCGTGGCGCAGAAAGGTGTCGGGCCGCGCCATCACCTCCGGGCGGCTCTGCTCGCCGACAAAGCTCCAGGGCCGGCCCGCGATGGGTGTGGCGTGTGCAAAGTGCGGCCCGCCGGCGCGGGTGTAGCGCGCGGCGCCGCGGAACGGCCACTCCGCGGGCGCGGGGACGGCGGTGCCGTCGATCGCGACCCACTGCCCCCCGGCGTTGTCGGCAAAGTACACGTCCACCCCGTCGCCGATGAGCTGCTGGATGGGCGCCGAGGCCTGGCCCCCCACGCGCCGGGCCTCCGCGACCCATCCCAGCGTGTCCGCGCCCCGCACCACGGGCACGGCCAGCCAGAAGCAGGTCATGGGCCCCGCGGCGAAGAAGCGCCCCACGCCGGCGCTGTCCGGAAGAGATTCCGCGGTCGGCGCGGCGGGGGACCGGCCGCCGGGAAACGCGCCGACGTGCAGCAGAGGCCGCCGCGCGCGGTCCCACAGCACGATGGGCAGCTCCGGCTCCTGGGCGGTGCGCAGCCCCTGGAGCGCCTGCGTGGCCGCCGGCCGCGCCGCTGCATCCGGGTTCCGCAGGTACGCGGCGAGCGCCGGGTGGGCAGCCCGCGTGCGCACCTCCTGCAGGCGCGCGGGGACGCTTGGGCCGGAGAGGAGCGCCAGCTGTTCCGTGACGCGGCGCAGGCGCTCCAGCGCGGTACTGGTGGCGGCCTGCCGCACCTCCGCCCACGCGAAGAAGACGCACGCCGCCATGGTTGCCACCAGCAGCGCGGTGATCATCAGCGGCAGGCGGTGCTCCAGCGAGAGACCGCGTCGGGTGGGACGGGGCGTTGGGTCGGGCGTCATTTCCTCGGTCCGGAACCGGCGGGCGGGCCAGGCTTCATTGAATCCGCCAAACCTATCGTGCCCCGCAGCGATCCGCACGCCCCTTTTCAGACAGAACGACTTCTGTACTCCGTTTCTCCGATGGTCCGCCGAATCGACAAAAGACCATGTCTCACACGGAGTCAACGGAGTTAACGGAGTTTTCTCGTGCCGGTTCCTCTGGCGCACGGGCGAGTCGAACAAAAGAATGGCCTCACGCAGAGTTACCAGAGTTAGCAGAGTTTTCTCGTGCCGTTTCCTCTGCTTACGGTGTGAAGCTGGATTCCCGGGTGTCGGGTGCAGGTGGGGGATGTCGACGAGGCACACTCTTTTGTAGAGGTGTCGGGAACGGGAGGTAGATGGAATGCGGCAGGGGGCCATCCGCGTTTTTTGAGAGGGATGCAGATCGGCGGATGAGGTTCCGAAGCGCACGGGACCGCGCTGATCGCACCACCTGATGCGCGATCCGGAGAACCGTCCGTGTGCACCATGATCGAGGTGAACGCGAAGACCCGGCGAGGATCGATCTCCTCGCCGGGTCTTCATTCGATGGCCGACTGGGGTGGATCAGCCGTTGGAGCGGCCGGTCACGCCGGTGGAGCGGCTGGCCCAGGGGTCCGAGCGCATCCACGTTTTGTCCAGCGGCGAGAACAGGAACACCAGGCCGCCGCGGCTGATCTTGGGCAGCAGCTGGCGGGCGCGGCCCTGCTCCATGGCCGGGCACCCCTCGCTGCGGCCGGCGCGGCTGGCCGTTACGTACGGCGCACCGTGCGCCACCACGCCGCGGGCGCGGGCCGCGCTGTTGTAGCGGCCGGACAGCCCCTGCAGGCGCAGACCCACCGAGGTGTAGCGCCGGCCGCTGGCCGTGCCGCTGAAGCCGTACGTCTCCTGCGCCAGGTACAGACCCAGCGAGGTGGCGTTGCTCCCCTGGCGGTTGCTGAACCGCACCGGCTTGTTGTCGCTGGGCGACGCAGAGCCGCGGCCGTGCGCCACGGTAAAGGGCCCGTCCACCACCGTCAGCTTGTCCATGTCGAACACGTAGCCGCGCGGCGTGGTGTTCGACAGGCCGTAGTCCACGTAGTACAGGTACGGCTTCTTCACCTTGCCGGGGTTGGCCGTCTTGTAGTTGTAGTACGCCTGAAAGGCCATCCGCAGCGCCGACGGGTCGCTCTGGCGGCGCACGCTCTTGCCCAGCGTCTCCAGCGCGGTCTGCACCTGCGTCTTTTCGACGGCGCTCTCCACGCCCACACCGCTCAGCACGGCGCGCGCGGCCTGCAGCGCGGGGGCTGCGGGCGCCGGCGCGGCCGCCACCGGGGCGGGCTGCACGGCAACGGCAGCCGGCGGCGTGGCGGTCTTGCTCTCGGCGCGGTCCGTTCCGTTCGCCTGCGCGCCACTGGCGCCCACGAACGCGGCGGCGGCGGCGAGCATCAGCAGGTGGTTGTTACGCATCGCTGACCTCGTTGTCGTCGTCGGCGCGGCCACGGGACCACGCACGAACGGCTGATTTATCAGGGGGAATACCGCGCTCCCGCATCGATGAACGGCACGGGAGCGCGCTTTCTGTCGCATTCGAGTGACACGGCCGGAGCGGGTTTGAAGCACGATACGCAAGGTATCCGTGGGTGACATCCCCATAGCTGTCTGCGATGCACGCTTTCGCGCGCTCCGCATCTGCTACGGGATCAGCCCCCTGCTTCAAGGGTGTCGGCTCAAACGTGAGCCCCGGCCGTGTCGTTGTTGTGCTACCAATCTAGCGCACAGCTAACCCCATGTCAACCCACAGGATACGCATGTTTAGCGTGCAAAGGCGCCCTGCGCCGCTTTCGGGAATGACGTGCGTGCACCATGGATCCTGGGCTTCCCCGAACGGATTGACTTTCGCGGCTTTACGTTCCGGGAACGGCCGGGGCGTTGGCCGCGCTCACCACGAGCACGGCGAACAACATCAGCACGAACAGCCCGATCATGGCACAGGAAAGGGCCAAACCGAACTTGAGGAAGCTGGAGAACCGAGTGCCGTAGAAACGTCCGGCCGCGAACAGCATCCCGATCGTCAAAACGCCCATCAGCCGGCCGGTGATTGCCTGATACACGTCTTTCCCCAGCAGCAGCGCGCCTACGCTGATCGCAAGCTGCAGCAGCAACAGGTGTCCCGACACGTACAGCGAGAACACGGCTGCTTCGGCGACCGTCGAGCGCCTGAACAACAGGCGTAGCGGGGGTGCCAGGAACAGGCAGAGAACCAGCGTCATGAGCGCCGGATGCGCGTCCGTGAACAGCTGAACCTGTACGAACGCTTCGCCCTGATCGCCTTCCCATCCCACGTTCTCGGCCCGCAGCCCCGCCACCATGGCGTCCTGCCACGCCTTTGAGAGGACCACGTACGCGCCGGCGGCGAGGAGCAGGTACGCCACGGGATTGGTGTATCGCTGCCTGCGCCCGCTCACGTAATCCTGGATCATCCGCCCGGGGCGGATCGTCAGGTCCACGATGGTGCGGAGCAGCCCCCCTTCAAGCCCCAGCTTGCGGACGACAAAGTCGCGCACCAGCCGCCGGATGGTCAGCCGGCCGTCCAGAAAGTGCTGTCCGCACGCGTGGCAATATTCGCCCATCCGCGGTGCCTCGCAGTTTGCGCAGGCTTCGGGCGCGGTGTGCAGCGCGGGTACGTGCACGCGTGTGGGGAGGAGGTGGGTATCCATGGTGATGTGCGAGAGCGGGATGAACGGGCCGCCGTGTACGAGCGGCACGCCGGGTCTGGGATGGCGAGGCGACGATGGCGTACGATCGGGCGCGGAGGCCGGATGGCGGCGGCCGGGGATCAGAAGCGTCTGGAGGTGCTGGAACATTACCCGCGCGGGAGCGATTGTACAACCACCGCGCGACATACGTCCCGCGGCCTTTGCGGCGTGAACATCAAACTGTTGAAATGGAATGCGGAGTCCCCATTGTGGCGCTCGCGCAAGGCTATTACTATGCGACAATCATCGTGATGGACTGCGGCAGGACCGATTCTTTCCCCGGCAATCCACGAGGAGACCCCATGAAGAAGCTCCGGCTGTCCCTGGACGACATCACCGTCGAATCGTTTTCCACCCTGTCGCCGCGGTTGCGGCTGGGCACCGTGGCCGCGAACCAGATGAGCGCCACCACGTGCCAGCAGATCATCTGCGACTGCACCACGCAAGGATTCGAGCAGACCTGCCAGACGTGTGGCGCCTCGTGCAACGGCACGTGCGACGCCTCGTGCAACGGAACCTGCAACGGGTGTCCCGAGCCGTCCGCCAACGGCACCTGCGCCGGCTGGACGTGCGAGGGCACCTGCGGCTTTACCTGCAACACCTGCGCGGGCTACAGCTGCGAGTACTGTTCGGCCCCCGGCCAGATCATCTGCGATCCCTGAGTTCCTGACCTCTCGCCGCGGTCCCCGCTCCGCCGCCCCATTCCCGGGGCGGCGGAGTGCGTTTGGGGTCATCGATCAGCACGAACGAAGCCCCGGCCTTGCGGCAGGCCGGGGGGGCATTATCGATCGATTTCGTTCGAGCCGTTTCCCGCTACGGCGCGCCGGACGCAGGGCAGGCCACGCTCTGCATCCGGAACGCTGCAGTCCCCGTCGCAGGGGTTGTCGATGCACGTTCTCGCATAACCAGTCCCCGGCTTCCGCTGCGGGAATCCGGGGCTCGTCGGGGGGAGACACCTGGCGTTCAGCCGCGCGTCAGCTGCAGGGTGTACGCGCCCGTATCGCCGCCCATGAGCGAGTTGGCGCGGATCACGTACTCGCCGTCTTCGGGAAAGGTGAAGCGGAGAACGCTGTCGGTGCCGGACGGACCGTCGTCGTTGCTATCCAGCAGCTCGAACTCGCCGTCCACCAGCCGGCCCACCGCCAGGAACGTATCGAACGCTTCGGAGCTCAGGCTGATGGTGACGGCCTCGTCGGCGCGCCCCTCGTACACGTACAGGTCGAAGTACGACTCATCCTCGGCCTGCGCATCGTTCTCGGTCAGCTCGCCTTGCACCGCCATGCCCGGGCGGATCGGCGTGGCGCCGGCACCGGATTCCGGGCGCTGCTCGCGCTCACCCAGATCCTCCAGCTCCACCGTGTACGCACCGGTTTCACCCTCCATCAGCGAGTTGGCGCGGATTTCGTACGTGCCGTTCTCGCCGGCGCGAAGCTCCACCCGCGCATCGGTGCCGCCGCCCTCGTCATCGTCCGACTCGCAGTCTTCGCAGTGGTCCCCTGCACTCGAGCCCACGGCCAGGTAGGCGTCGAAATCCTGCGAGCGCAGGGTGACGGCGTAGACGTGGCCCGCCTGGCCGCGAAAGCGCCACAGGTCGTAGTGGGTGCCGTCCTCCAGCACGGGATCGCTGGACGAAAGCTCGCCGCGCACGGTCTGTCCGGGGCGAATGGTGCCCTGCGCGGCGGCCGGGAGGGCCGTGCCTGCCAGCAGCACGCCGAGCAGAAGGCTGGTGCGGATCATGTCTTTCGGGATGGGACGTAGGTGAGGGCCGGCGCCGGCGACGCCGAAGCACTGGCACTCGAAGCACGCCCGAGTGAGTGCGCGCACTGCTACCGTTGCCGCACCCCACACGTTCCCTGTCAGTCCTGCGGTCCGGCGGATGCCGGGCAAGCCACGCTCTGCATCCGGAACTCCGCGCCCTGGGCGCTTCCCTCGCCGCCGTCCACGCGCACGGCCAGGGTGCCCGCGTCGATGCGCCGGTAGATGATGCGCTTGGGAAAATCGTGCGTGGGATCCTCGAACCGCGCCTCGCCTGCGGGCGAGGGCGCCAGGCGAAAGCGGCCCTGCGGCGTGCCTTCGGGTGCCGGCATCAGCGCGATCCCGGCCGAGTCCGCCACGATGCGGCTGAACTCCCACGCGCGGGTGCGGCCGGTGTTCTTGTCCAGGTAGCGCGTGGCGGCCAGCATGACGTCCGAGTCGGCCGCGGTCCACTGCTCCTCGATGCTCTGGTTCACCCCCGCGTCGGCCCGCCAGCACCCGGCCATGAAGGCCAGCTGCGCCAGCGGCCGCTCCGCCTGCTGCGCCTGCGCCACCGACGGTGTCGCCGCGGCGATGACGGCGAGGCAGAGGAGTGAAAAACGGTGCAATGGACGGGGGATGGTCATCGTTGAGCCTTGGACGGTAGGGCGAGGAGAGAAACGCCTGCGTACGCCACAATGCGTGACGTCCCCCGGCGTTGTCCAGTACCGGTGATGAACACCTTGGGTTCGTGCCGGGGTCCACGGCGCCGACGGTGGCGCGGTTCGGCTGGCCCACTTGAACGCGTGACCGTCGGATCTCACCGCTTGCCCCGGGCGGCGGGGGACGGCAGGTTTTCGCGCATGCCGAACGAACCGATTTCCGCGCTCGCGCTGGCGGCGGTGTTCCTTGCCTCGGTGCTGGGGGGCGGGGTGAACGCCATCGCCGGCGGGGGAACGCTGCTGACCTTTCCCGCGCTGGTGGGGCTGGGCGTGCCCCCGCTTACCGCCAACGCCACCAGCACCGTGGCGCTGTGGCCCGGCGCGCTGAGCAGCATGTGGGGGTACCGCGGCGAGCTGCGCGGCGCGCGCGCCTGGGTGGTGCGCCTTACGCTGCCCAGCGTGCTGGGCGGCGCGCTGGGTGCCTGGCTGCTGCTGCGCACCCCGCCCGACCGCTTTGAGCGCATCGTCCCCTTTCTGGTGCTGGGCGCCACCGTGCTGTTCCAGGCGCAGAGCCACATCATGGGCCGCCTGGCCCGCCGCCGCGGCGCCCCCGCGGGTCCCGTCGCCGAATCGCCGGGGGACGATCCGCACGTGGCGCCATGGGTGTTCGTGGCGGGGCAGTTCGTCATCGGCGTATACGGCGGGTACTTTGGCGCGGGGATCGGCATCCTGATGCTGGCGGGGCTGGGGATGATGGGCTTTACCAACATCCACCGGATGAACGGCCTGAAAAACTGGGGGGCCGTGTGCATGAACGTGGTGGCGGCCGCCATCTTTGCCTTGAGCGGCATCGTGAACTGGCCGGTGGCGCTGGCCATCGGCGCCGGCGGACTGCTGGGCGGCTACGGCGGGTCGCGGATGGCCCAGCGCGTGGGGCAGCAGCGGGTGCGCCGCGCCATCGTCGGCATCGGCCTGGCTTCCTTTCTCTTTCTCCTGTTCCGCGGGCTCTGACCGGATCGAACGGGGGGCGTCGCAGCGTTGCGCCCGGTCCTTGCAACTGCATCGTGCCGAGCGCAGTCCCCCCTGATCCCGCGACGCCGGAGACACGATGGCGCTGTTCGACACACCCGTCCGAGAAGTGCAGCACCACGCCCGCCGCGCCGCCAACCAGGCCTCGCCCGCCATCCAGCAGCTGGCGCGGCTGGGGTACGCGGCCAAGGGCGTCGTTTACCTGATCATCGGCGGCGTCGCGGCGCAGGCGGCGTTCAGCCGGGCGGAGCAGGTGCAAGGGTCCGAGGGCGCGCTGAAGACCGTGCTGCAGCAGCCATTCGGCAAGGTACTGCTGGGGATCATGGCGCTGGGACTGGCCGGCTTCGTGGTCTGGCGCATGGTGCAGGCGGCCACGGACCCGGAACATAAGGAGGGCGGGGCCAAGCGGGCGTTCGCCCGCATCGGCTACGCGATGAGTGGCGTGCTGTACGCGGGGCTCACGCTGGAGGCGGTGCGGATGCTGCGCGGCTCCGGTGGCGGGCAGGGCGGCGGCACGGCGCACTGGACGGCGATGGTGATGGACAAGCCGTTTGGACGCGTCGCGGTGGGGCTGGCGGGGCTGGGGATCGTGGCGTACGGCATCTACCAGCTCATCAAGGCCTTCAAGGGCGACGACCTGGACAAGCGGCTGAACCTGGAGGGAAGCGCCGTGGCCACCCGCCGGCGCGTGGTGGCGGTGGCGCGCGCGGGGACGGCGGCGCGCGGGGTGGTGTTCTGCATCATCGGCTGGCTGGTGATCAAGGCGGCCATGCAGTACGACCCGGCCGAGGCGCAGGGGCTGCAGGGCGCGCTGGTCACGCTGCGCGACGCCGCGTACGGGCGGTACCTGCTGGGCTTGGTGGCGCTGGGTCTGATCGCCTACGGCATCACGCAGCTGGTCAAAGCGCGCTACCGCGTCATCCGCGCGACGTAAGCTCGCGGGTCCGGCCGCTCCCGTTTGCGGGTGCGGCCGGAGTCGTAGTGGCGGCGGCGATTCCCAGTTCGACCTTTCCCCCTTACCGTGCCGATCGTGACGGATCCACGCCCAGCCGGGCTGCCGCCGGTGTCCGGTGGAGACGTGTTCCCGCCGACGGAGTACGACGCGACAGTCGCCGGTGCCATCATCCTGCACGAGGTCCCGGAGGATTTCGCGCTGCACGTCGCCCAAGCGCTGCGGCTTGCGCATGCGTGGGCGGCCGGTCCCGCGGCCTCGGCAGCCGTGTTCGATGTGGAAGAGCTGGAAGAGTGGGAGGCCGACGTCCTACGCGCTGAGGGAATTGACGAAGCGCTGTGGGCGCCCATTTCGGTCATCGCGAGCGAGCTGTCCCGGCCCGCGGAGGTCGATCCGGAGAACCTTGCCCATGCCTGCCTCGCCGTTACGGACTGGGCGCTCGGGGCGGAGGCGAACGGGGCGGCCATCCTGTTCGTGGAAGCTGCCGCGGCGGTGTGGCCCAACAATCCTCGCATCGCATGGATCGCCGGGCGGATCCATCGTGATCGGGACAACTTCGCCCGCGCCGAGAGCTGGCTGCGGCACGCCAGCCGCGTAGCGGTCCGGGGCGGAGACTGGGAACTGCAGGCGCAGGCCATCAACGGCCTGGGCAACCTCAAGGTCCATCTCGGTGACCTGGCCGGCGCGCGGAACCTGCTTCTGACTGCCGCCCGGCTGGCGAAACGCAAGCGGCTGCACGAGCGGTACGCGATGGCTCTGCACGACCTGTTCGTCGTAGCCGTGTATGCCGGGCGGTTCGATGAGGCGGACACGCATGCGCAGCAGGCATTCGCCGCCTACGGACCCGATCACCCGAACGCCGTCAACCTCGCTTTCGACGTTTCCCACCTGTGCACCCAGCAGGGGCAGTTCACGCGCGCCCTGCAGGTGCTGGAGCCGCTCCGTGACCGATTTTCCGATCCGGACCGGCAACTCCGGGTGCTCGCGAGCATCGCGCGCGCCGCCGCATCGGCGGGGAAGGCCGATTCGTTCCAGGACGCGTGGATCCAGGCGTGGAGCATCATCGAGAGCGGGTCCGCGAATCACCTTCGCCCCGCGGCGGCCCTGGAGCTTGGACTGGGCGCGCTCAGCCTGGGCATCCGCGGCCAGGCGGAAACCGCGCTGACGATCGCACGCGACAGCGCCCGGCGATTGCGCGAAGGCGACACGCTATCGCGGGCGGAATCCGCGCTTCGGGAACTCGGCCTTCCCAGGCGGCGTCCGGCGCCTCCATCAGCCGTCCAGAGCACGCGCGCGGCCGAACTGGCGAGGCGAATCGCCCAGTCGCCGGACGCACCGGAACGGGTCGCCGCCGAGGCCAACTAGTTCACGCCCTGCTGGCTCAGCCGGCCTTTCCATTCCTGATCCCTCGCCGGTCCGCGACTTGCGGCGTGGAGGAAGATTGCGATCATTCTCGCCGCCGGTTCCCCGTCCCGTGCCCCTCATGCCCGAGTCCGCTCCCGCCGCCGCCATCTCCGTTCCGCGGATCGCTCCCGATCCGGGCGAGGTGTACCGGGAAATCCTGCGCAACTCCAGCGACGCCATCGCCATCATCGACGCCCAGGGGCGCTACGTGGAGCAGAACGCCGCCCACCACGCCCTGATCGGTTACACCGACCCGGAGCTGGACGGCCGCACGCCGGCGCTGCACCTGGGCGAAGAAACGTTCGCCGAGGTGGTGCGCGAGCTGGGGTGGCACGACCGCTACCGGGGCGAGGTGCAGAGCACCACCCGCGACGGCCGTGTCCTCACGCTGGATCTTTCCGCCTTTACCGTGCGCGGCACGGACGGCGAGCCCATGTGCCACGTGGGCATCAAGCGCGACCTTACCGAGCAGCGCCGCGCCGAGGGCGAGCTGCAGCGGCGGTACGAGCAGCTGGGCATCCTCTATCGCGTGACCGACGCCGTGGGGCGCGCGGGGGGGATGGACGAGATCTACGACGAGGCGCTGGGCGGGCTGGAGCGGGCGCTGGGGGCGCGGCGGGCGTCGGTGCTGCTGTTTGACGCGGACGGGGTGATGCGCTTCAAGGCGTGGCGTGGCATTAGCGACGGGTACCGCGCCGCCGTCGACGGCCACTCGCCGTGGCGCCGCGACACCACCGACCCCCGTCCCATCGTGATCCCCGACGCCGCGAACGACCCCGCCCTTGCCGGCGCCCTGCGCGACACCGTGCTGGGCGAGGGGATCCGCGCGCTGGGCTTTTTTCCGCTGGTAAGCCAGGGGCGGCTGCTGGGCAAGTTCATGCTGTACTACGACCAGCCGCACCCGTTCACCCCCGAGGACGTGCAGCTGGCGCAGACCCTTGCCGGGCAGGTGGCGCTGGCCATCGCCCGCAAGGCCGACGAGCAGGCGCTGCGCCAGCAGCTGGAGGAGCGGCGCCGCGAGGAGCAGGTGCAGCGCTTTCTGGCCGAGGCGGGCAGCGTGCTGGCGTCGTCGCTGGACGTGGACGCCACGCTGGGGGAAGTGGCCGGCCTGTGCACCACCTGCCTTGCCGACTACTGCGTGGTGGACCTGATGGACGAAGGCGGTGCGCTGCGCCGCGTGGCCGCCGTGCACGCCGACGCCGAGAGCCAGCCGCTGGCGGACGAGCTGCGGGCGTTCTCTCCCCTGGCGGCCGACCACCCCGCCGTCCGCGCCCTGGCCAGCGGGCAGGCGCAGCACGTGGCGCACATCGACGACGCGTACATCGCGCAGATGGCCAACGGGCCGGCGCACCTGGACGTCCTGCGGCGGCTGGGGCCGTGCAGCGCGCTGGCGGTGCCCATGCTGGCGCGCGGCCGCATCGTGGGGGTGATCACGCTCTCCATGGCGGGCTCCGGCCGCGCGTACGACACGGCGGACGTGCACCTGGCCGAGGAGCTGGCCCGGCGCGCCGCGCTGGCGGTCGACAACGCGCGGCTGTACCACGCCGCCAACCACGCCAACCAGGCCAAGAGCGAGTTTCTGGCGGTGATGTCGCACGAGCTGCGCACGCCGCTGAACGCCATCCTGGGCTACACCGACCTGCTGCTGATGGGCGTGCCGCACCCGCTGCAGGACGGATCCACGAAACAGGTACAGCGCATTGGCACCAGCGCGCGGCACCTGCTGCAGATCATCGAGCAGATCCTGGCCTTTTCGCGGCTGGAGGCGGGGCGCGAAGAGGCGCACCCGGAAGACGTGGAGCTGGGCGAGCTGGTGCGCGAGACGGCCGCGCTCATCCAGCCGCTGGCGGGGCAGAAGGGGCTGGATTTTGACCTGCAGGTGCCGGACGGCCCTGTCCCCCTGCGCACCGATCCGGGCAAGCTGCGGCAGATCCTGCTGAACCTGCTTTCCAACGCCATCAAGTTCACGGATGCCGGCGTCGTGGGGCTGCGCGCGGAGGTGGACGGCGCCGGCGTGCGCATCGCCGTGCGCGACACGGGCTACGGCCTGGCGCCGGAGCATCTGGAGCGCGTCTTTGAGCCCTTCTGGCAGGCGGACCACTCCCGCACGCGGCAGGCGGGCGGCACCGGCCTGGGCCTGAGCGTCACCCGCCAGCTGGCCCAGCTGCTGGACGGAGAAGTGTCCGCCGAAAGCGGGCTGGGGCAGGGAACGACGTTCACGGTCACCCTGCCGCGCCTTTGATCCGTAAAGAATTGGGTCTCACACGGAGTTAACGGAGTCAACGGAGTTTTCTCGTGCCGCGCGCCGGAGTACGCCGTTCATCCTTCTTGAGGAAGATGAGGGCGAAGGAAGATCGATCGGTCGCCGGGCTTCACTCGGTCGGCTCCGTGTGATACCGGATGCGGCATTTGTGTGTGCACTCCGGAAGAGAGTTCACGCGGAGGCGCGGAGGAACAGATGAGCCGCGGAAGGAGCTTCGGTGCATCCTCCGCGGCTCTGGTTTTTCTCCGCGTCCCCGCGCGAGATTTCATTGTTTCAGCGCACATCAAGTCCTGATATCCGGTATGATCGATACGGAATCCGGAAAAACAACATCGGAAGGTACAGAGGCGACCGAGAACAGCCAGAGGAAGAGAGGCGATCCGCATTCCTCCCTCTGTTCCTCTGGCTGTTCTCTGTTCCTCTGTACCCTGACCTCTGTTTCCTCTCGTCTGACGTGAGGTGAGGTGTTTTGCCGGATTGGTATTACGCGGCGGGGCGCACGATGATACGGTAGCCGCCCACGGTGTAGCCCGTCACGGAGAGCCTGTACGTGCCCGCGGGCACCGACTGGGTGATGCGCGAGCAGTAGTTGAAGCGGTCCGCGTCCACGTCGTCGTTCAGCGCGAGCATAACGCCGGCCGCCGAGTGCAGGGTGAGCTCCGTGTCGGCGTTGGTGGCCAGGCCGCAGGTGCCCTGCGTTCCCACCGTCTCGAACACGTAGTTCCCCGCGGGAAGCATGACCGAGTACACGTCCACGTCGTTCTCGTTGTTCACCTGGGCGTACAGCGAGCCGCCCAGCATGATGCGCGTGGGCGTGGCCGCCGAGTTGTTGGCGGGCTCGCGCTCGGCGCCAAAGCCGATGGTGAACGCCGCTGGATACGTGGCCGCGCCCTGGATGGTGACGGCCCCCAGCGAGCCGTCGCCCGCCGTAAGGCCGCCCCAGCGAAAGCCGTTGGTGCCAAAGATGCCGTCGCCCTCGTCGTCGATCCCCGCGAACACGTGAAAGGCGCCGTCGCCCAGCTGGCCGATGGAGAAGGTGCTTCCCGTCCCCAGCACCTCGCGCACGATGCCGCCCGTGGCCGCGTCGTACACCCGGCCAAAGAGACGTCCCTGGATGAACATGGACTGCGCCAGGCTGTTGCGCACGTTCAGCACCCCGGCGCCGTAGACGGGGTCCACTCCCACGGCGCCCTGGTCCACCGCAAAGTCCAGCAGCCGCGCGCGCAGCTGCGCCGCCGTGAGCCCCGGCTCCTGCGCCAGCAGCAGCGCCGCCGCGCCCGCCACGTGCGGCGTGGCCATGGAGGTGCCGCTGATCAGGTTGTAGGTGGGCTGCCCGGCCGCGAAGTCCCACTGGGTGCTGGCGATGCCGGACCAGAAGTCCGAAACCTGGTCGCCGCCCGGCGCCGCGATGTCGACGTTGGGGCCCCAGTTGCTGTAGCTGGCCCGCGCCCAGGTGGGGCCTACGGCCGAAACCGTCAGCACCTCGGGGTAGGCGGCGGGATACGACGGGGCCGAGGTGTTCTCGTTCCCCGCGGCCACTACCAGCAGCGAGCCGGCGGCGGTGGCGGCCTTCACCGCGTCGTGCAGCACCTGCTGGTTGCTGGGGCCGCCCAGGCTGAGGTTGATGATGCGGGCCGCCGTGGGCGCCTGCACCACGCCGCCCGCGCCGTTGCTGGCCGGCAGCCCCGCCGCGTACAGGATCCCCTGCGCGATGTCGTAGAAGCTTCCCGAGCCGGTGGTGCCCAGCACCCGCACGGGGCGGATGCGCACCGTCCACGCCACGCCGCTCATCCCCATCCCGTTGTTGCCCACCGCGCCGATGGTGCCCGCCACGTGCAGCCCGTGGCCGCCCGCCTCGGCAAGGTCGCAGCCCTCGTAGGCGACCGGGATGGTGGGATCGGGATCGTACCCGTTGCCGTCGCCCGCGTTGTTGACCACGGCGCAGCCGTTGTCGCCGTTGACGCTGGATACGAAGTCGTACCCGTCGCTGGTCAGGTTGGGGGCCACGTCGGGGTGGTCAAAGCGGATGCCGTCGTCCACCACGGCCACCAGCACACCGTTGTTCCCGGTGGTGCGCTTCCAGGCGCGCGGCAGGTCCACCATCTGGTAGTGCCACGCCTGCGTGGCCAGGAACGGGTCGTCGCTCTGAATGCCGCCGGTGGCGTACGCGTACGCGTCGCGCTCCACCCGCAGCACGGCGGGGTTGGCGCGCAGTTCGGCGGCCACCTGCTCCTCCGTTCCCGGCTGCACCTGCATGCGCGCGGCCGCCAGCTGCGGCGACACGTCGCGCAGGCGACGGCCGGCGCGCACGTTGCCTTCCAGCACGCGCGCCATGTTCTGCGCGACGGTGCCGGCCTGGCCGCGGGTCATCCGCGCGCGCGCCGCGTTGGCCGGGGCACCGATGGCGCCCGGGCGCAGCGTAACGATCAGCGCGCCCGGCACCACGCTGGCCCGCGCGCCCACGCGGCCGGCGGTGCGGGTCGCGATCGACCGGCCCAGAAAGCTGGACGCCTTGCGGGTGGCGCGGACACGCGCCGGCACCGCGCCGGGAAGCCGCGCCGGGCTGGCCACCAGTCCGTCGGTGTACGACACGGTGGCGTTCAGCGTAGCATTGGGGGTTACCGTCGCGGTAAAGGTCGCCGGGGGCAGCGTGCCCACCGCGGCGCCCACCGAGTGGGTGCCGGCGGAGGCGCCCACCGTCCAGCTAACCTGCGCCTGTCCGTCCGCGCCCGTTGCCGCGCTGCCGGCCGAGACGGTGCCGCTGCCCGCCGCCGCGCTGAACGTGACCGTCGCGTTGGGAACGGCGCGGCCCTGCGCGTCCGTGACCTTTACGACCAGCGGGGCCGGCGCCGCCTGCCCGGCCGGCACCTGCTGGCCGCTGCCGCTTACCGCGGCGACGTTGGCGGCCGGCCCGGGCGTGTTGCCGCCTCCGCCGCCACCACCTCCTCCGCCCCCGCCGTTGGTGGGGGCGTCACCGCAGGAAGCCAGGGAAACAGAAAGGCAAACAAACGCAAGCCGGAATTTGCGGTTCATCGGGAGTCGCTGGAATTTCGGAGGGAATGCTCTACGGGCGGGAACTGCTACAAATTTATGGTACAATGGGCGCGATGTACACCCCCTCCTCCCATGTTGTCGCTGGTGATACCTGAATCCGCTGTTCATGGTGTACCCGATCGCTGATCATGGAAAAGACTTGTCTCACACGGGGTCAACGGAGTCAACGGTTTTGATCTTTACCGTTAACCCCGTTGACCCCGTGTGAGATGTCGGTTCTGGAGGTGCAACGGGTGTTCATCCAGATTCGCCACGAGTGCACAAAGAACCGCGAGGAACGGGACGACCCTTACCCGCTCGCGTATCAAACTCGTGAGTGGGACTACACGCCCTCCTTCCCACCGTCCACCACACCTCCGGCTGCCTTCCGTCAGATGGCGTGCATCCCTCCTACAACGGGTGCGGCGGACACGGCGGATCGTGCCTGTTGATTCTGTTTACGTTTCCGGTTACACTGCCATTCGCACCGACCGCCGCAGCCCAGGCCCCGATCCGCATCCACGGAGAACCGCCATGCCCGCCGAACGCTCCGCATCCCCCTCCGAAGGTGACGTCGTGCTGCTCGTGGGAACCATGAAGGGCGCGTTCCTCTTTTCGTCCGACGGGGCGCGCGGGGAATGGCGGATGGATGGGCCGCACTTTCGCGGCGAGGCCGTCTACGCCATGGCGTTCGACCAGCGGGGCGGACGGCGGCGGGTGATGGCGGGGACGCAGAGCATGCACTGGGGAAGCGTGATCCGCGCCAGCGACGACTTTGGCGCCACGTGGAGCGCGCCGGACCGGCAGAACGTGCGCTTTCCGGAGGATAGCGGCCTGGCGCTCGCCAACATCTGGCAGCTGCGCCCCGGCCGTGCGGACGAGCCCGACACCGTGTACTGCGGCGTGGAGCCCGCCGCGCTCTTTGCATCGCGCGACGCCGGCGAATCGTGGAGCCCCGTAGAGGGCCTGCTGAACCACGAGCACCGGCCCCAGTGGCAGCCCGGCGGCGGCGGACTGTGCCTGCACACCATCGTGCTGGATCCGGCGGACCGTCAGCGGATGGGGATCGCCATCTCAACCGGCGGCTTCTATCGCACGGAGGATGGCGGCCGCAGCTGGCGGGCGCGCAACGCGGGTGTGCGCGCGGAGTTCCTTCCGGACAAGCACCCGGAGTTTGGCCAGTGCGTGCACAAGGTGGTGAACCACCCGTCGCGCCCGGAGCGGCTCTTTCTGCAGAACCACTGGGGCCTGTACCGCAGCGACGACTGGGGCGACGATTGGGTCGACATCGCCAACGGCGTTCCCTCGGACTTTGGCTTCGCGATGGAGATGCACCCGCACGATCCCGACACGGTGTACATCGTGCCGCTGGATTCCGACCAGTTCCGCATCGTGCCGGACGCCCGGCTGCGCGTGTACCGCACCCGCGACGCCGGCGCCTCGTGGCAGGCGCTGGAAGGTGGGCTGCCGCAGCGGGATGCGTACGAGTGCGTGCTGCGCGACGGCCTGGCCACGGACGGACACACCACCGCCGGCCTATACTTCGGAACGCGCAGCGGCAAGCTGTTCGGCTCGGCGGACGAGGGCGAGACGTGGCGCGAGATCAGCGGCGCCCTGCCGCCCATCGTCTGCGTAAAGGCCGCCGTCATCGGCGCCGACGGGGCGACCTCGTGAGCGATGGAGGAGGTGGGGCGATGACGATCACGGTCGCGCTGCCGGGCGCGTTGCGGCCGTACGCCGGCGGCAGACCCGAGGTGACGGTGGATGCCGCGGGCGGCACCGTGCGCGACGTGCTGGGCGCGCTGGCCGGCCGCTACGCCGGCGTGGTGGACCGCGTGATGGACGAGCAGGGCCGCGTGCGCCAGCACGTCAACGTGTTTGTCGACGGCGACAACATCCGCTATCTGGACGGATTGGGGACGCCGGTGGGGCAGGGGAGCACGGTGACGATCGTCCCGGCGGTAAGCGGCGGGTAGGCCTCACCCCGGCTCGTTCCCTCACCCCGGCTCGTTCCTCGCCTGCCCCTCTCCCACAAACTGCGTGGGAGAGGGGCGTTGCGTTACGCCTTAGCATCCAGCCGTGGGGTGGAGGTGCGTCCTTACGCGCACGTTCTTGTACTCTCCGGCGCGGGCGTGTACCGTGTGGGGCGGGCTCCCACCCCGGACCGAAAAACAACGGATCGCATGCCCCACGACATCTTCATCAGCTATTCATCCCACGATCGACCGGTCGCGGACGCCATCTGCGAGCGGCTGGAGGCTGCGGGGGTACGGTGCTGGATCGCGCCGCGCGACATTCTGCCGGGCGACACCTATAGCGGTGCCATCATTCGCGCGATCTCCGAAGCGGCGATCATGCTACTCGTGTTTTCGGAGCGCGCCAACACGTCGCCGCAAATCTTGCGCGAGGTGGAGCGGGCGGTAGCGCGTGAGGTGCCCGTGCTCCCCGTGCGCATCGGCGACGCGAAACCCTCGGAAGAATTGGAATTCTTCATCAGCACGCACCAGTGGCTTGATGCGCTCCCAGTTCCACCCGAGCAGCACTTGGACCGCATTACAAGTGTGGTGCAGCGTGTGCTCGACGCGCGGCGTGCGCGGCCCCAAGCCCAGCCTGCACAGGAGCAGCAACCGCGGACCGAGATCTTGCCTGACGCGAGTGATTCGCAAATCATCCGGGACGTCTCGAGCCCCGCTCTCGTTCAGGCGACGCCACCCCCGATTTCTCGCGACCCTGTAGTGACTGCCCCACCGCCATCAGGGGAAACGTCAACATCTCGGGATCGCCGACGACTGCTGGTCTTCTCCGGGACGATGGTTGCCGCGTTGTTACTCTGGGTGCAGGCGGAACGCTGGCGTGATGGGCAGTACACCCGACACACAGTGTTGCCAGATACACAGGCAGCTTTCGGGACCGCTCCAGTGGCTAGCGATACCACGTACCGGTACGACGAGGTATCCGTGAAGCCAAAGTTGTTGAACCCTGAGCTAATCGCGCAGTTGGCGGAGCAGCACCTTCCACCCATGCTGCGCGATTCGGGAGTTGCGGTAACCGTAGAACTGATCGTACGGGTCCGGGAAAACGGCGAGGTAGATCCACGCTCGGTGATCGTATTTTCGCAGGTAGACCCTGAGATTGCCGATTCCGCTGTAGCGGTAAGCCGACAATTATATTTTAAATCGGGCGGGATTGAGCATGAAAACGATTTCGGCGACGTCTCTGTGACCGGCGTCGCCGTCTGGACGCCCATTTCCATAAGGTTTAACGCGACCGTGGATACGATGCACGGCACTACAGGACCGTAAGTGCCCCCCCGGAACGGGGAGCAGGTACCGCCGTCTACCTTCGTGAAAATCAAGCCTTTGTCGGTCGTTACGCGCCCCCCACGCGCCGTCCCACCTCGTCCGCGCGGATGTCGAAGTGGTTGGCGTGCCATTCGGGCTGGCCGCCGCGCGCGACGATCACCTGCGGCGAGTGGTGCTCGACGCCCGTCTTCTCCGCCAGGTATCGGGAGACGCTCACGTCGTCGTTCACGTCCACCGTGTAGACGGTGGTGTCGGGGTTCATCTCCATGAACCGCTCCATCTCGCCGCGCGCCGCCGCGCTGATGGGGCAGCGCGTGCTGTGCTTGAACAGGATCGCCGTGTCCTGGCCCAGCGCCTCGTCCACGTCCTGCGTGCTGTGCAAGTCCTTCATCCCACCCTCCCAAGAATTACGCGAGTCCCCCTGCGGCACCCCCCGCCGCGCGCCGGGCCGGTGGGGAGCAAGGCGCATACCGCCGCCGAAAGGACGAATGCCCACCGACACGTCGATGGGCGAAGAATTGCAACTCAAGTGCGTCCGCTACGGCCGGACCAGGGGGTAGATCCGCACGTGCTCCGCTCCGTCCGCGTCCACCTCCCGGCCGAGCACCCAGTCCACGCCGATCTGGAAGATCTGAAAACGGGTGGGACCCCGCACCACCGCCGCCGGCTTCCACTCCGCGTCGAACACCGCCCAGCGGGACTCTCGCTCCGGCGCGCCCGGCGGATGATAGTCACGAACCCACACGTGACCCTCTGAACTGGCCACGAGCCCCGCCAGCGCGGGCATCTGGCGCGGATAGGGAGCCGCTTCCAGCGCTTGCGTCCACTCCGCCGCGTCCGACGTTCCCACGTTCTCCAACAGTTCCGCCCGGTAGGCGCTGATCTCCGACGGGGTAACCGGGCGAGGCTCAAAGCGAACTCGCAGCCTGCTCAGGCCCCGGCCGCTCGTGTCGTACGCCGTAATCTCGTACCCATCGCCCGTGGCGACGAACGCCCGGTCGTGGTGAACCGCGGCAAACGTCTCGCGGCCAAACGGAAGCCCGTATGTACGCCCCGCCGTTCGCACGCCGCCGGGCGCCGCATACTGCTCGGGTCCGCGGAACCGCCCCACCGTGTCGTGCGCCTCGCCCGTGGACAACATGCGCACGAACACGGCCGTGTCGCGCCATGCACCGGCGCCGGGCGCCCGCGCCGCGCCGACCTGCGCTGCGATCAGGAGCGAGCCGTCCGCGAACACACCCTGAACGGCTGGAAAGAACCCCTTGATGCCGAACTCGGCTGTCCGTCCCAGCTGGCCGTCCCGCGAATAGACGGACAATCGCCGCAGGCGGGCGTCCCATGCGCCCACGGAATCGCCCGGGAGCGGCCCTGCCCAGGCAAGGTGCCGAAACTCGCCGGGACCGTTTCCCTCGCGACCGGTCGCGCGCAGGAGCTTCCCCGTGAGGTCGTAGAACCGAAGCTGATACGCCCCTGCGTCCGCGACGACTATCCGGTCGCCGAGCCGCACCGCGCCCGCCACCTGCACGAGCGCCTCGTCACCCCCCACGTCGGCCACTGGGTTCGCGCCGAACACCCAGGTGCGAGACGTGTCCAGGCCGCCGTGTTCCACCGTCTCCAGCGAGTCGCGGTCCGGTGCGGATCCAGCCTCTGGACCGTCGCCACCGCACCCGGCCAGCAGCGCGAGCATGCCGGCGAGGAGAAGTGCGAGCCCGGGTGAGATCACGGCGTACTTCTGCTCCGGTCCGCGAGTTCCTGGAGCACGCTGACCATCACCGCTGAATCTCCGTCTGCGGCGAGCAGTCTCGACAGCGCATGCTCCACGTACGTGGGGACGGCGGCGGCTGGCCGGCCCACTTCGGATCCGGCGGGAGCGGGTGCGCGAGCCGCGGCCAGAAGTCGCGCGAACAGCTGCTCACGCGCCGGATCGGCGGGACCCTGAGCCCGTGTCTCGCGCTGGAAGGCCAAGAGCAGCGACTCCATCTCGCCGCTCTCGATGCTGGCGGCCGGAACGGGGCGCGGCGAAGGCGGTTCAAGGCTGCCCGTGTGCTCACATGCACCGGCGCCGGCGGCCACAAGCGCCATCAGGGCCGCAACCCGCGCCGCGCCGGGCAGGGTCCACGTAGTGGTTGTCGCGCGCATTCGTAATCCTTCTCGTATTTAGGGATTCGCCGGGTGTCCGGCGTATGCACAGTCCCGTCCGCATCAGCCCTCAGGGGCAGGGAATCTCCTCACGTACGCACATCAACTTCTTGGCGGTGGGATCATACGCGCAGTATTCCTTCCAGCATCTCACGCTGATCTGAGCCTCGGTCGGCTGTTCCATGGCCGCGGTAGCACCAAACGTCAGGACGCAAAAGAGGCTGATCCATGCTGCGCGAATACTCCATCGATTCATGGCCCACCTGCCCTGGCGAGGGAAAAGAAACGGGGTGATGGCGGATGCCCGTCAAACAGGCGGACGTCCAGTACACAAGCTAGCGTTGCCCGAAATCGGACACAATAATGATGAAGCGGCGGCCCCCGTCCGGGAGCCGCCGCCTCATTCGTCATCGTCCGATCCGCCGGTCCGTCAGCTGTTCGACGGGCCGTTCCCCACGGGTGCCGCGCCGCCGTTGCGCAGGCGGCTGTGGCGGTAGCCGTACATGAAGTAGAACACCAGGCCCACCGCCAGCCAGATCCCGAACCGCTCCCACGTTACGCGCGGCAGCTGGAACATCAGGAACCCGCACGACAGAATGGCCGCCGGCGCCACGAACCAGATGAACGGCGTGCGGAAGGGCCGGTGCCGTTCGGGCTCGCGGATGCGCAGCACCATCACGCCCGCGGCCACCAGCACAAAGGCGAACAGCGTGCCGATGTTGGTGAGCTCGATGACCTCGTTGATGTTGGCGAACGCCGCGAAAAACGCCACGAACGCGCCCGTCAGGATGGTCGTTACGTGCGGGGTACGGTACCTGGGGTGCAGCTTGGCCGCGAACGCCGGCAGCAGCCCGTCGCGCGCCATGGAAAAGAAGATACGCGGCTGGCCCAGCTGGAACACCAGCAGCACCGACGCCATGGCCACCACCGCGCCGAACGAGATGATCCCCGCCGCCCAGTCAAAGCCGCGCTCCGAAAAGGCGCTCGCCAGCGGGTCGGCCGTGCCGTGCTGGTCCCACGGCACCAGGCCCGTCATCACCAGCGTCACCACGATGTAGATGAGCGAGGTTACGGCCAGCGACCACATCATGGCCCGCGGCATGTCGCGCTGCGGGTTCTTGGCTTCTTCCGCCGCCGTGCTCACCGCGTCGAAGCCGATGTAGGCAAAGAAGATGAGCGACGCGCCCACGAACACGCCGTTCCACCCGTTGGGCATGAACGGCTCCCAGTTCTCCGGCCGCACCCAGAAGGCGCCGATGGCGATGAAGAACAGCAGGATCACCAGCTTGAGGATCACCATCAGCGTGTTGGCCCACGCGCTCTCGCGAATCCCCTTGACCAGAATCCACGTGATCAGCGCGACGATCGCCACCGCCGGCAGGTTGAAGATGATGGGCATTCCCAGCACGTGCGGCGCCGTCTGCCACGCGTGCGCCGCCTCCAGCGTGCTGCCGGTGATGGTCGGGTCGGCGGCCAGTGCCTGGGCGGCGTGTTTGGCGGTGCGCGGGTCCGTGGCCAGCCATGCGGGCAGCCCCAGGCCAAAGCCCTGCAGCAGCGTCTGGAAGTACGCGCCCCAGCTGACCGCCACCGCGATGTTGCCCACCGCGTACTCGATGATCAGGTCCCAGCCGATGATCCAGGCCACCAGCTCGCCAAGCGTGGCGTACGCGTAGGTGTACGCGCTGCCGGCCTGGGGGATGAGCGAGGCGAACTCGGCGTAGCACAGCGCCGCGAAGCCGCAGGCAATGGCCACCAGTACGTACGAGAGCACCAGCGCGGGCCCCGCGCCCACGTGGTTGGGCCCGCCGGCCACCGCCGATCCCGCGCCCGAGAAGATCCCCGCGCCGATGATGGCGCCGATGCCCAGCGAGGTGAGCTGCCACACGCCCAGCGAGCGGCGAAGGCCGTGCTCAACCTCCACCTGCGGGTCCACGTGCTCACCGCTCGTGGGGCCGATGGCTTTTCTACGGAAAAGTTGGTGCATCCGGGGGTGTGATTGGGGGTGGACGTTCCACGGCCGGCGGCGCGGCGGAGAGGTCGTACGCCTGGCATGTTTCTCCGGCAGGCCGACAACCTGCGCTCGCGGAGCGATTCCGTCAATGTCGGCGGCGTGGGAGAGGGAGGTACGAAGGTGCGGGGACGGGCACGAAGGTACGTGGATGGGGCGGTGCGCGAGTGCATCCCGGGAGCCGCTCCGATCCCCGTCGCAGCGGGATCGACGTCTCCCCTCGCCGCGAGAAACGAGCGGGGAGGGGCCGGGGGCGGGGCCGGGGGAGGGGCACCCCGCGGCGCGGTTCGACCCACTTCGGACAGCCGGAATGCCGTCTCCATCATCCGGATCCATCCCGATTGATCATCTGACTCATCCCGTTCGATCGTCCGCATCCACCCCGCGACAACGTTCCGGGACACCAATGCGTCTTATCCCGAAACGCGGAGCACGCTGGTCCCGTACGTTCGTACCCTCGCACCTTCGTACGATCCGTTCGTCCCGCGGCGCGTTGCGCGGGAGGTGCTAGGAACTTAGCATCCCGGTGCGGCGTATTCGCAGCCGGTCCATCCCGTCCCCTCCCGAGTCTCCGAGGATCAACCGTTGGTCACCGCCGAAAACGAAGTCGAGACCCTGCTGGCCGATGCCGGCCGCCTTCGGGCGCAGGTGCAGCGCCGCATCGTGGGCCAGCAGCAGGTGCTCGAAGAGGTGATGATGTGCCTGCTGGCCGGCGGGCACGCGTTGCTGGTGGGCGTTCCCGGCCTGGCGAAGACGCTGCTGGTGCGCACGCTGAGCGAGGCGCTGGAGCTGGACTTTCGCCGCGTGCAGTTTACCCCCGACCTCATGCCCGGCGACATCACCGGCACCGAGGTGATCGAGGAGGACCGCACCACGGGGCGGCGGGCGGCGCGCTTCATTCGCGGCCCCATCTTTACGCAGATCCTGCTGGCCGACGAGATCAACCGCACCCCGCCCAAGACGCAGGCCGCGCTGCTGGAGGCCATGCAGGAGGGCCGCGTGACCGCCGGCGGCGAGGACCTGATGCTGCCGCGCCCGTTCTTCGTCCTTGCCACGCAGAACCCGGTGGAGCAGGAGGGCACCTACCCGCTCCCCGAGGCGCAGCTGGACCGCTTCATGTTCGACATCCGCCTGGATTATCCGTCCGCGGAGGAGGAGGTGACCATCCTGCGCTCCACGACGGGCGTGCAGGACGCGGCCATCGAGCCGGTGCTGGACGCCGAGCGGGTGATGATGCTGCAGCGCTGGGTGCGCGAGGTGCCCGTGGCCGACAACCTGTTCGCCTACGCCGCCGCCCTGGTCCGCGCCACCCGCCCCGGCGACCCCACGGCGCCTGAGGACGTGAAGCGCTGGGTGCGCTGGGGCGCCGGGCCGCGCGCGGGGCAGGCGCTCATCCTGGGCGCCAAGGCCAACGCGCTGCTCTCCGGCCGCTTTCACGTTTCGGTGGATGACATACGCCGCGTGGCTGCCCCCGTGCTGCGCCACCGCGTGCTGGTGAACTTTCACGCCGAGGCCGAGGGCGTTTCTCCCGACCGCGTGATCGGCGCGCTGATGAACGCCGTCGCGCCGCCGCGGTCCGGGCTGTGACTGCGAAGTGCGTGAGTGCGGAAGTGCGCGAGTGCGGGAGTAGGGGATGCGGTCGCGCTTGGACGGCGCGGCGCGCCCCCTCCGCTCGCTCAGGCTCGCACCTCCCCCAACAAACCCTGGGGGAGGTTGAACTCCGATCCCGTTTCCGCACGCCGCGGAGTGTCATTCCGAGGAAGCGCCGCACCGCTCGCGCCGCGACCAACCGTGGTCTCGGGCGGGTAAACCCGCGGCTGGAACAGCGAGAAGCCCGGCAAACTACACGGGGCTTCGTGTGCCGCACGCCTCGACTTGTCAGGGAGCGCCGGACCGCCGTTTCCCGTACACAACCTTCCGGGCGCGACCGGGGAATCTGCTCTCCGCTGCTCGTGGCCGGTCGCGGCGGCGCGATCTCGCGGCAACAGTCCACGCAGGTGGACTTTGCGCCTGTCCAGCGGCGAATTCATTCGCTCCTGGAGGTGGACTGCGCCGATCCGTCGGTGACGGATCGCGCCGACACCGGCCGCAGCGCCCCACTTTCGCACTTTCGCACTTTCGCACTCTCGCACTGCCGCGGAGCGGCCCAATGAGCGCCGCCTCCGACTTCCTCCCCCCCAGGCTGCTGGAGCGGCTGGGCGGGCTGGACCTGATCGCGCGGACGGTGGTCAGCGGCTTTCAAACCGGCATCCACAAGTCCCCGCACCGCGGCGCGGGCGAAGACTTTGCCAAGCACCGCGACTACCAGCAGGGCGACGACGTCCGCTACCTGGACTGGAAGCTCTACGCCCGCACCGACCGCCTGCACGTCCGCGAGTTCGAGGAGCGCAGCAACCTGCAGGCGTACCTTGTCGTCGACACCTCCGCGTCCATGGACTACGCCGAGCCGGACGGCGTCACCAAGTCGCGCTACGCCGCCTTTCTGGCCGCCGCGCTCGCGCACCTCATGCTGCGCTCGGGTGATGCCGTCGGGCTGGCGCTCGCCGGGGCGGAGGCGCGGCTGCTGCTGCCGCCCCGCTCTCGCCGCGGCCACCTGCACGACCTTCTGCTGCACCTGGAACGGACCAAGCCGAGCGGCATCGGCAACGCGGCGGACGCGCTGGACCGCGTGGGCGGGGCGATGAAGCGGCGCGGGCGCGTCGTGCTCATCAGCGACCTGCTGGCGGACGACAACGGCGACGCGCTGATCGCCTCCGCCGGCCGCCTGCGCGCCCGCGGCGACGAGGTGATCATCCTCCGCGTGCTGACACCGGCCGAATCGGGGGAGCGGGCGCCCGGCGCGGGGTTGTTCTTCGATCCGGAGAAGCCGAAGGAGGAGCTTCCCGCCACCCCGGAGACGGATGCCGGCTACGTGCGCCGCGTGACCGCGTACTACGACAGCATCGCGGACCGGCTGCGAGAGCGCGGCGTGGAGTACGTGCCGCTCTCCACCGCGCAGCCGGTGGAAGAGGCGCTGGTGGCCTGGGCCAACCTGCGCCGGGGGGCGTGACGTGCTGACCCTGGCGTTCCCCGCCTTTCTGGTCGCCGGCGCGCTGGCGATGCTGGTGCCCCTGGGGCTGCACCTTATCCGCCGCCGCCCGCCCGGCCGCGCGCCCCTTCCCACCGCGCGCTTTCTGGTGGAAGACCCGCGCAAGGCCGTCCGCGTCAGCCGGCCCACGGACCTGCCGCTGCTCGTCCTGCGCATGCTGCTCCTGCTCCTGCTCGGCTTGGGGCTGGCGCGACCGGCGTGGCTGCCGGCGCCGGAGGGGACCAGCACCGTCGTCCTGCTGGACCGCGGCTCCGCCATGCGCGGCGACGGCTGGCGCGCGGCCGTGGGCGAGGCGCGGCGCTCGCTGCTGGACGCGGACGGCGAATCGCGCGGCGAGCTGGTGATGTTCGATACGGCCGCCGTCCGCGTCCCCCGTGCCCGCATCACCCCCGCGCTCTTCGATTCGCTGCTGGCGGCGGATGCGGGCGGCGCGGCGGCGGACTACGCGGCCGCGCTGCGCGCCATCTCGCCCGCCGCGAGGGAGCTGCGCGGGGCGGATTCCGTGCGGGTGCGGATGATCTCCGCGCTGGCGGATGAGGGATGGTCCGCGGGACTGGCTCCCCTGCGCCGCGCGGCCTGGCCCGGCGGGCTGGACCTGGCCCGCGTGCCGATGGCGCGGCCGGCGACGGATTCCGCCGCGCCCGCCACGGCGGAGCTGACCTCCGTTACCCTCGCCGCGCCGGGTGGCGGGTTCGTGGCCACGGCGCTGGCGGCGGTGGGGATGGATGGGCCGCGCGTCAGCCCGTCGGGCGCGCTCCCCGCGGCGGCGGCTTCGGTGTACGTAGTGATGGGTGCGCCCTCCGCATCGACGGCGAACCAGCTGCTGGAGCGCGCCCGCGCCGGCGCGACGCTGATCGTCACACCGGGCGCCGTGGCGGAACCGCTTCGCGGGGCGCTGCCGTGGACCGGCGGCTACGGCCTGGTGCGCGGCGGCGGCGCCCTATGGTTCGGCGCGGAGACGGAACTGGCGGGCGCGGCCGGGCGGGTGCTGGCGGGCGGACCGGCGGAGGGCGCGCGCACCGTCGCCGCGTGGGAGGACGGCCGCCCCGCCGCCACGGCGAAGCGCCTCGAGCGCGGATGCGTCGTCTTCGTGGGGACGGAGCTGGAGGGCGGGGAGCTGCCGTTTCAGGCGGCGTACCCCGCGGCGCTGGCGCGATTGGCGCGCGGATGTGACGCCACCGGCGGCACGGCGGCCCCACGTCCGCTGGACCCCGGCGCGCTGGCCGTCCTGCGCGGCCGGGGACCCTCCGCCGTACCGGCGAGCGCCGTGGGCGCGGCGGGGGCGGGCGTGCCGCTGGGCCGCTGGATGCTCGCCGCCGCACTCCTGGCCGCTTTGATCGAAACGTTGCTGGCATACAGACGCAGGACCGCCGGATGAACACCATCGCACATTCGCCGCCGCTCGCTGGACGGCCGCTGCAGGCGCCAACGGAGCGGCTGATTTCTGACGTGCGCGCCGCGTGGCGCCGCTCCGTGCTGCTGCGCGCGCTGGTCTGGGCGCCCGCGCTCTTCGCCGCGAGCGCCATCCTCCTCGTCCTCATCGACCTCGTCATCCCCCTGCGCGCCGTTCTCCGCGAGACGCTGCGGTGGGTTCCGGTGCTGCTGGGGGGCGGATTCCTGGCGCTTTCGATCCACCGGATCGTCCGCCCGCCCGCGCCGCGCCGGTTCGCGTTGCTGGCGGAGGAGCGCATCCCCGCGCTGCAGAACCGCCTGCTGACCGCGTTCGACCTGGCGGACGGGGTGCCGGATGGCGTGGTGGGCCGGGCGTTCGTGGCCGAAGCGGAGCGGCGGATGCGCGAGGTGCCCGTGCGGGACGTGGCGCCGGCGCACATGCGGCGTCCGGGGATGATCCTGGGCGGATCTGTCGCGCTGATGGCGTTGTTCGCGCTGGCGTTTCCCTCCGCCGCGGCGGAGGCGTGGACGCGGTGGATGGACCCGGCGGACGCCTACGCCAGCAAATGGCAGGAAGTCCGCGCGGAAACCCTCCCCAACGTGGAGGCACCGCCGATCCCGTTGTTCGACGAGTTGCGCTGGACGGTGCAGCCTCCCGCGTACGCCGGGATCGCCGCCCAGGACGGGCGCGGAGACGACCCGATCAGCGCGCTCCCGGGGAGCCGCATCCGCATCCGCAGCCGCTTTCCGGACCGCTGGGACGGCGTTCGCGCGGGTGCCATCGGCGGCGCCGCGCTCCCCGTGCGCCGCGCGGGTGAGGAGTGGATCGTGGAGTACCTGATGCCGGCGGACGCGCGCGGGCTGTCGCTGGAGGCCATGGCGGACGGCGGCGTGGTGGATCGCCGCATCATCCCCCTGGCGCCGCTGCCAGACCAGCCGCCCGACGTGCAGCTGCTGGAGCCGCGGGAGGACATGGTGCTGGCCTCCGGCGCCGGCCGCATCACCCTTCGCGCCACCGCGGCGGACGACTACGGCGTCGGCGCCTTTGACCTGCACTGGACGCACTCGCGCGGCAGCGGCGAATCGTACGAGTTCGTGGAGGGCGACTGGGCCTTCTCGCGCGTGTCGCGAAACGGAAAGGCGTCCACCGGAGAGCTGGTCGTGGACCTGGCGACGCTCAAGCTGCAGCCCGGCGACATCATGCACATCCGCGCCGTGGCCCGCGACCGCAACAACGTCACGGGCCCGGGCGAAAGCGTGTCGCGGACGCGCATCATCCGCGTGGCGCGGCCGGAAGAGATGGACCAGATCACCACCGACATCGGCATGCCGCCGGAGCTGCCGAAGGACCCGGTGATGAGCCAGCGGATGATCATCCTGATGACGGAGCGCCTGATCCGCGAGCGCCCGCGGCTGTCGCGCCAGGAGCTGCAGTCGCGCAGCAGCGACATCGCCCAGCACCAGGCCCGTCTGCGCGAGATCGTGGGCGAGCAGGTGTACATCCGCGAGGCCGACCAGGCCATCCAGAGCGGGGAGCAGGACTTCAGCTACCTGGAGCAGGGCGGCACCGGCGGCGGCCACCAGGAGGCCGGCGGCGAGCAGCACGAGGCGCGCACGCCGGAAGACGTGCTGCGTGAGGCCGACGAGGCGACGGGAACTGGATCGATCGACGAGTTTGCGCACCGGCACGACGAGAGCGCCATTCTGGACGTGAACCGCGACCTGATGCGGCTGCACAACCTGATGTGGAACAGCCAGCAGGAGCTGAACCTTGCCAAACCCGACACCGCGCTGCCGTACCAGTACGACGCGCTGAAGATCATCCAGCAGATGAACCAGGCGGAGCGCACCTATCCGCGGGGCGACGTGCGGGTGGATCCCATCAACGCGGCCGAAGCGCGGGGGCAGGGGAAGATGGAGGACGTGGGACCCGCGGCCCGCACCACGGGACCGGCGCTGGCGTCGCTCCTTCCGCTGCTGGCGGAGCTGGACCGCGTCTCCGCGGGCGTGGGACGAAAGCCGGGGCGCGCTTCGTCGCTGGAGATCAGCAACCTGGCCGCGCGCGTGCTGGGCGAGCCATCGGCGGACCGCGAGGCGGCCGGCTTCATCTCCCGCGCCGCGAGCGAGGCGGGGAACGGGCGCCCCGATCGCGCCAGGGACCTGCTGCGCCGCGCCCGCGAGCGCCTTGCGCCCGCCGCCGGCGCCGCCGCCCGCCCGCTGCCGTCGACGATGGACCCCGCCGCCGCGGAGTACTTCCGCCGTCTGGGGAGGACGCCATGAAGCGCGGCGTGATAGGGTGGATCGCCGGGTCCGTGGAAGAGCGATTGAAATCGCGGCAACAACTTCACGCTGTCCGCCTTCGCGGACAAAACAACGCGCGGATGCCGGCGGAAACATCAACCTCCCCCAGGGTTTTTTGGGGGAGGTGCGAGCCTAAGCGAGCGGAGGGGGCGCCGGGGACGCGCGCCGCTGCCTGGGGCATCGCCGTGATGGTCGCCCTGCTTTCCTCCGCCGCCGTGCTCTCCTCCTCCCGGGCACCCCAACAGGAGCCCGCTGCGCAGGTGGACGCATCGCCCGCGGCGCCGGAGGCGTTCGTGTTCGCGACGGCGCGCTACGAGAGCGGCGACTGGAACAGCGCGCCACTGGTGCCTACCAACATCCTGCACTCCATCGCCCAGTACACGGCGCTGCCGGTGGCGTCTACGGGGGCCGTGGTGGACCTGGCCAGTCCGGAGCTGTTCCGCTTTCCCTTCGTCTTTCTGACCGGCCACCTTCCGCTGCGCTTCAACCAGCAGGAGAGCGCCAACCTCAAGGCGTACGTGGACCGCGGCGGTTTCATCTTCATCGACGACCACAACCACGACATCGACGGCGGCTTTCACAAGACGGCACAGGCGGAGATCCGCCGCATCTTTGGCGCGGCGTCGCTCAAGCCCATCCCCAACAACCACGAGATCTACCGCGCGTTCTTCGTGTTCGAGGACGGACCGCCCACCACCAGCCACGAGCTGAACGGCTGGGGCGACAACCTGATCCACGAGAACCTGTTCGGCGTGGAGGTGAACGGGCGTATCGGGGTGCTGTACAGCAACAAGGACTACGCGTCGGAGTGGAACTACCACGCCCGCAACAAGCGCTTCAACTCGGTCGACAACACGCGCTTCGGGGTGAACGTGGCCGTCTACGCGCTGACGCGATGAGGACGCCCCTCATTCTACGCGCGCTGGTCCTGCTGCTGCTGGGTCTGGCGCTCGCGCTCCCCTCCGTCTGGCGCAGAAAGGGCGGTCCCGCGGCGCCTGCCTGGATCGCGGACGCACGTGCGCTGGACCGCCAGGCGGACTCGCTCCTGGTGGGCCGCGCACCGCCGGCCATCGCCCGCGCCTCCACGGAACCGCCGACCGCGGCGGAGCTGGAGTTGCTGGCGGCGGCGGCGCGCCGTGCGCCGCTGTACGCCTCGCTCCCCGCGCGGACGGTCTCGGTGCAGGTTGACGCGCCCGCGCGGGCCCTCTCCGGCCGTGCCGCCGCTGTCGGCTTCCGCGTGTCCGCCGGGGCGAACGACAGCGTGCTGGTGCGCCTCTCGGACGAGACGGGGGTGCTGGACAGCCTGCGTGTACGCACCGGCGCCGACGGGCGCTACGCGGGCGCCTTTCGCGTGCGTCCGCCGCGCCCGGGGTGGCGCGAGTGGAACGTGCAGGCGGGGGATGCCAGCGCACGGACGGGCGCGTGGGTGGATAGCGCCGGCGCACCGCGGGTGCTGGTGCGCGCGGGCTTTCCGCACTGGGAATCCAAGTTCCTGGTCCGCGCGCTGGAAGAGTCTGGCGCCACGGTGGAGACGGCGTACGACCTGGGGCGCGGCCAGTTCGTGGTCCAGGGCGGCTCCGGGGTTTCGGCGGACCGGCTGGCGCGCGCGGACGCCGTCATCCTGCTGAACGGCGCGCCAGTGGGCGACGGCGAGCGGCGGATGCTGCAGGACTGGGCCGCGGCGCGGGGCGGGGGCGTGCTGCTGGTCGGCGGACAGGCGCGCGGCGGCGCCTTTGGATTGACGGACGGGCTGCGGGCGCGGTCGGTGGATGGCCCCTCCCTGACGTGGATGCTGCCGCCCGAGCTGGCGCCGCTCCCGGCGGACCGGGTGCGTTCCGGCGCGGTCGTCTTTGGAGCGGCGCGCGCGGGCGCGGCGATGGCGGTGATGAGCGGCGATGCCGGCGTGCTGGCGATGCGGCCGCTGGGGCGCGGGCGCGCGGCGTCGCTGGGGCTGACGGAGACGTGGCGGTGGCGGATGGAGGCCGGCCGCGTGCGCGAGCACCGCGAGTTCTGGCGCGCACTGGTGGACTGGCTCGCCTCCGCCCCGCGTGACCCGCTGACGGTGCAGGTCCCGGAGCCCGTCGGCCCCGCCGGCACGCGGCGCGAGATCGTGGTCTACGACGCCGGCGGCACCGCCGCCTCCGCGCCGCCGCTGGTGGTCACACGGCCGGACAGGCGCGCGGACACGGTGTCGCTGGTGGCGGATCCGGCGCGGCCGGGCGTGCTTCGCGGCGCGTTTCTCCCCGCGGACAGCGGCATGTACACCTTTGCGTTCGCCGGCCGCGCGCCCTCCGCGGCCTACCGCGCCACTGCGGCCGCCGGCCCGGCGGACGACGCGTGGGCGCGGCTGGCGATGCTAGCGAGCAGCTCCGGCGGCCGCATGCTCCCCGCCGATTCCCTGCGTCCGGCTATGCGCCGCCTTACGCCGGAAGGTGCCGGCGGTGGCGCGCCGCTCCCGCTCGGTTGGATGCTGTTCTGGGCGCTGCTGCTCGCGGCCGGCGCGGAATGGGCGATCCGCAGGTTGCGTGGGCAGGCGTAGAGTGGGATTCGGCTCACCCGGGGTGGGGGATCGCAGGCGTAGGGACAGGCGTGACGGATCCGCCGGCGTGGGATGAGCGAGTAAACCCGCTGCTGGGAAAGCGACAAGCCCCGCCCCGGGCTCGCGGAACTCGCCCGGCGGGGCTTCACCTGCTCGTGTCGGCAAGGGCCTGCGCGCCTGGCGTGATGGACCGCATCGACGAGGTGCGTCGCACCTCCCTCCCCCACGCAGTTTGTGGGGGAGGGCCGGGGAGGGGGGCGGCCCACCATCTCGCCCCACAACAACGGAAACGCTGCGCAAGCCGGTGCGACGTTTATACCCTCTCCCGCTGCGGGAAAGGGTGCGAGCCTGAGCGAGCGGGTGAGGGCCGTTGCGGATTTCGCGGCGCCGGCTGACATTCGTCCGCATCATCATCAACCCACCCCTGATCCACACGTCCGGATGACGAAACACCTGCTGCGCTTCGCCGTGGCCGGCGCGGCTTTGTTCGCGCTGCATGCGCCTGCGCGTGCCCAGGATCCGCTGCCCGCGCCGCTGCCATGGGGCATCAACGGCGCGCAGGTGGCGGCGGCGCTGGAGGCGAAGGAGATACGCGTCATCACCATCCGGGCCGGGCGCGACGTGCACGCGGCGTCGGCCAACCGGCACCTGCAGGCCATCGCCATCCTCAAGAGCGACAGCCTGGTGGGCCTGGTCTACTTCCATCCCGAGAACGCGTCGCTGAACGCCGCCGACCTGTTCACGCAGGCGTCGGCGCGCACGGAGCAGACGCACGGGCCGCCGTTCTGCCGCAGATCGGGCCTGGCCGTGTGGACGCTGGACAGCATGCGCATCGAAGTTCGCCTGCGCCGTTCCGTCGGCGACGGCGCGCCTGGGGCGGAGATCCGCTACATGGGTCCCGGCTACGCGGACGAAATGTCGCGCCGCACCTCCACCGCACGCCGCGCGAGGCCGCGTCCGCCGTCCACCGGCCGCACGTCCGGCCCGCGGCTGCTCGGCTCTCCCGTGCCGCCGCCTGCTGCCGCCGAGCCCGACTCCGCCGTCTCGCCGCCCGCTCCGGCGGCTGAAGCCGCGGACGTGTGTACGGCCAGCGCGTGAGCAACCGGCGCAGAAGATTCTTGAGTAACCACTCCCTTGCGCACATATTCTTGAACGGGCCGCTCTCATTCACCTCGATCATCTGACGACCATGCGAACCATACTCGCAGCAGCCGCGCTCGGGCTGGCACTCGTCGCCCGCCCCCATTCCGCCGTAACGCAGGAACTAGCCGGTGACGGAAAGAATGTGTTCGCGGTAAGCATGGGGTACAACCCCGCCCCGGTGGGGGGCTTCGCCGTCACGGGCCTGTATGGGCGTGACATCGCGTTCCTTCGCGGCGTGGTCGCGGTGGATGCCATCACCCCGGGTGACGCGGCCGGGGAGCACTACCTGGACGCCGCGGGCACGGGCCTGTGCCACGACCTGGACAACGGAGAAATCGCGGACGCGTCCAACTGCATCGGGGACATGGTGTTCGCCGGGCGCGGCGAACTGCTGGTCAGAGCTCCGCTGGGGCTCTCGTTCGGCCCGGGTGTGCGCTTCAGGCGCGACATGGCTCCCTATGGGGTCGCTCAGCTCGACGCAGCGGTTGGCCCCGCCAGCACGTACGTCGTGTTCGCGCGCGGCGCCTACGGTGAGGATTTCAGGCAGTTCGACGTGGGGCTGGGCTACCGCTTCTGATCGCGTATCGCCGGCGGTACGCAGGGCGGGGCTGCACGGGTTCGCGTGCGGCCTCGCTCCACATCTACTACCCTCTCCCGGATTTCGATGTGCAGTGAGGGGAACGATTTTCACGCGGAGGCGCGGAGAAAAGAGAAGAGGCGCGGAGGGAACGCCAAAAACGCCTCCGCACCTCATCAGTTCCTCCGCGCCTCCGCGTGATGCTTTCCGTCGTTCCTCTGATTGCACAACGAACTGCGAGAAATGGTATACGATCCTCGCTCTCCGCTTCACCCGCGGCGCAGCCGATCACCGTGGAGCTGTGCCGCCGCTGCGCTCCGTGTCCGGCCCCGGTGCGCCCATGGTGTCCGGAGCACCGTCGTCCGCGGGGGCGTCCATCCCGCCGGTGCCTTCGCCGCCCTCGCTGGCCGTCTGGTCGCCGCGCGAGCCGTCCGAGCCGTCGTTCGCGGGCGGGACGCCTGACCCGCCGCCGGATCCGCCCAGGTCACCTCCGCCGGCCCCGCTGGCGCTTCCGCCCAGGTCGCCGCCACCGTGGCGCGCCGCGCTGCTCCCCATCCCCCCACCCGGCTCGCCGCCGATCGGATTTCCGTCCTGTCCCATCGTGTTCCTCCCCTCGCTGGTGGTCGTAAGGCGGCCGTGGGTATGCAAGTCGTTCGCCGGGAACGGTTCAGGCAGCTAGGTTGCCGGGCGTACGTCACACGCGGATGGAATCGGCAGCAGGCGCCTCATTGCACCCACGCCCGGAATGCACGACATAACCGCCTTTGTAAGCCACGAGGATTCATCCCGCCACGACACGGGGTGGGATCACCCGGACCACCAGGGGCGGCTGCCGGCCATCGTGCGCGCGGTGCAGCGCGATATGGTGGCGCTGTGGGAGCCGCTGCGGCAGACCGAGGGCGTTCCCGCCACCGAAGACGATTTGCTGCTGGTCCATACGCCCGCGTACGTGGACCGTGTGCGGGAGATGGCGACGGATGCGGCGCGCGCGGAGCGGACGCTGCAGCTGGACGGCGTCCCCGTCTCGGGCGCGTCGTGGGATGCGGCGCTGGCGGGCGCCGGGTCCGCGCTTACGGCGGTGGAGGCGGTGCTGGCCGGCGAGGTGCGCAACGGCTTCGCGCTGGTCCGTCCGCCGGGACGCGGCGCTGCGGCGGACGCGGCGGGCGAGTGCTCGCTGTTCAACAATGTCGCCATCGCCGCGCGGCACCTGCGCGTGCGGCGGGGCGTGGAGCGGGTGCTGGTGGTGGCGTGGGGCGCGCGCCAGCCCGCCGCGCTCGCGCAGGTGCTGCAGGAGGACGACGGAGTCCGGCTGATCTCCATCCACCAGCATCCGCAGTCGTTTCCCGAGCCCGAGGAAACGGCGGAGCATCCCCCCATCGACGGCGTCGCCCTCCCGCCCGGCAGCGACGGCGAGGCGTTCGCCGCGGCGCTCCGCCAGGTGCTGGACGCGGTCCCGGCGGATGAATCCATCGACTTCGTGCTCCTCTCCGCCGGGTTCTGCATCCTGGCCGCCGACGCCCACGGCTCCCTCGCCGTGGAGCCCGACGAGGTGCACGCCATCACCCTCCTGCTGCGCGACTGGGTGGATGCGCGCGCAGGCGGACGACTGGTCTCCGTCCTCGAGGGCGGCTACGCGGCGAGCGAGACGGCCCGTGCCGTGATCCAGCACCTGCGCGCGCTGGCGGGGCTGCCGCCGGCGTAGGAGCAGGGAAGGGGCGGGTCTACGGGCATAGAACTGCGGCCGACGGGCCCTCTCCCCCGACGGACCTTTTGCTCGTTCCTCGCAACGGCCGTCGACCCCTCCCCCAACTTCGGGGGAGGGGTGGCGTGTGCCGCGAGTTCGGAGTGCTTCGAAGCTGGTCGAAGCGGGATCGACTTCTCCCCTCTCCGTGAGGAACGAACGGGGAGGGGCCGGGGGAGGGCACACCGCGGACGCAGTTCGATGCGTGTAGCCAGTCTCCGCACTCCGCACTTCTGGCGGCCCCACCAGCCCGCCTCTATACTTTCCCCATGCCTCAGCGCCGCGACGAAACCCTGCCGATCCCTCCGCCGCCGCGGGAAGGCGGGCCGTCGATGCTGGACCTGGTCCGCCTCAGCACGGAAACCGTGTTTCCCCCCGGCGGCGAGGACCTGTACCGCCGCATCGCCCAGCTTACCGACCTGGCGCCGGAAAACGAGGTGCTGGACGCGGCGTGCGGGCGCGGCGTGAGCACCCTGTACTTGGCGCGCACCTTTGGCGTGTCGGGCGTGGGGATCGATTCCGACCGCGTGCTGGTGCAGGAGGCGTATTCGCGCGCCCGCGACGTCGAGATGGAAGGGCGCATCAGCTTCGAGACCGCGGCGCTGGACGACCTGCCGTTCAAGGACGGCACCTTCGACGTGGCCATCGGCGAGATCGGCCTGGCCGCGTCCGCCGATCCCGCTCGCGCGGTGGCGGAGCTGGCGCGGGTCACGCGGCCGCACGGATGCGTCGTCCTCATCCAGCTCATCTGGACCGGGCACGTGGACCCCAGCCGCCGCGAGATCCTGGTGCAGCACCTGGGCGCGCGGCCCATGATTCTGGTGGAGTGGAAGCAGCTGCTGCGCGACGCGGGGGTGGTGGACCTTACCGTCGAGGACTGGTCCGACGCGCCGTCGCCGTTTCGCCCCACGGCGGGCGGCGGGGCGCCGTTCCCGGACTTTTCCGAGATCTTTTCGCTGCGCGAGCGAATCGCCATCCTGTTTCGCGCGTGGCGGCGCTGGGGGTGGGGCGGGGTCAAGGGCGCCGTGCTGCGCGAGCGGGAAATTCACCGCCTCCTTACCCGCGAGCGGGTGCTGGGGCTTTCGATGATCAAGGGAACCAAGTGGCCCGTCACGCAGCCGTGACGCGGCCCTGAACCACGGAACGTACCGGATGGCCGTCACCGAGCAGACCGTTCAGCTTTCGCCCGAAACCGTCGCGCGCATCCAGGAAGAGCTGCGCACCCAGGGGGTAGACGGGTGGCTGATGTACAACTTCAGGGGCAACAATCCCATCGCCGGCGATCTGCTTGGCCTGCCGGCGCTTACGCGGCGCTACTTCGCGTGGATCCCCGCGCAGGGCAGGCCCGTCGCCATCACCCACCGCATCGAGCAGCAGCCGTGGACGGGGTGGATCGGCGACAACTGGCCGTACTCGTCGTGGCAGGAGCTGGACTCGCGGCTGGCGCAGCTGCTCTCCGGCAATCCGCGCGTGGCGATGGAGTACGCGCCGGCCGACGCGGTGCCGTACGTGGACAAGGTCCCCGCCGGCGTGGTCGAGATGGTCCGCGCCACCGGCGCCGAGCCCGTGACCTCCGGCGACCTGGTGAGCGCCTTTTACGCGCGCTGGTCGGATGAGGGGCTCGCCGGCCACCGCCGTGCCGCAAAGCACGTGTACGAGGTGGCGCACGAGGCCTTTCGCCGCATCGCCGCCGCCATTCGCGAGGGGCGCGAGACGGGCGAGTGGGAGGTGCGGCAGTGGATCATGGGCGAGTTCGCGCGCCGCGGCATCACCGTGGGCGGTGACGCCATCGTGGCGGTAAACGCGAACGCCGCCAATCCGCACTACGCGCCCTCCGCCGACCACCACTCGCCGATCCGCCGGGACGACCTGGTGCTGATCGACCTGTGGGGCAAGGAGGACGAGGGCGCGATCTACGCCGACCAGACGTGGATGGGCTACGTGGGCGAGTCCGTGCCCCAGCGGCTGGAGGACATCTTCGCCGCGGTGCGGGACGCGCGGCTGGCCGCCATCGACCTCATCCGCCGCCGCTGGGACGCGGGGCAGGACGTGGCCGGATGGGAGGCGGACGACGTTTCGCGCGGCGTGCTCGTGGATGCCGGGTGGGGCGAGCAGATCTTCCACCGCACCGGGCACTCCATCGACCGCGAGCTGCACGGGTCCGGACCCAACATCGACAACGTGGAGTCGAAGGACACGCGGCGGCTGATCCAGGGCGTCGGCTTCTCCATCGAGCCCGGCATCTACCTGTCCGGCGACGTGGGATTCCGCTCTGAAGTGGACGTGTACATGGGCCCGGACGGCCCGGAGGTGACCACGCCGGAGCCGCAGACGGCGGTGTACGCCCTCCTTTCCGACCCGCGTTTCGCCTGATGTCGGCCGAGCCGATCCCCCTGCCGCGCTCGGGGCCCGCGCACGGCTGGGCGCTGCTCGGCGTAGTGCGCGCGCCGGACCCGGACCTGGCGTGGGACCCGGCGGACCCGGCGATGGGCGTGGTGCTGGTGCGCGAGGGGGACCTGGCGGCGCTCGTGGCCCCCGCGCCGCCGCCGGGGACGGACGCGGACGCCGATCACCTGGCCGCGCGCCACTGGGAGGTGCACCGCGCCCTGCTGCGCGACGACGTGGTCCCCGCGCCCGTTGGCGTGGTGTTTTCCGACCCGGAAGGGGTGCGCGCCTTCCTCACGGAGTCGCACGCGGGGCTCACCGGGGCGCTGGAGCGTGTGGCGCGGCGGTGGGAGTTCCGCTTGCACGTGGACGTGGTAGACAGCACGTTCAGCCGCGGCCTGGCGCTGGACCTGTCGACGCACATCTACGCCGAGCTGCGCCGCATCTCCGCCGCGGCGGTGACGCTGCCGGTGACGCACCAGCGCGTGCTGAGCGCCGCCTTTCTGGTGGACCGCGGCGCCACGGCCGCGTTCCAGGACCGGCTTGAGGTGCTGGCCCGGCTGAACAGCGCACTGGGTCTGGATTTGACCGGCCCGTGGCCGCCGTATGACTTCGTGACGATGGCGGGATGAGGTGAACGGGTGAACGGGTGGGATGGGTGCGACCCGCGGGGCCCTCTCCCCCGACCGGCCTTTTGCTCGTTCCTCGCAACGGCGGTCGACCCCTCCCCCAACTTCGGGGGAGGGGTGGGGTGGGCGGCGAGGGTGGCGCGCTTCGGAAGGTGTCGAAGCGGGACGGGGTTCTCCCCTCTCCGTGAGGAACGAACGGGGAGGGGTCGGGGGAGGGGCATACCGGCGGACGCAGTTCGATGCTTTTCGACGATCCGTGATCTTCTCCGCCTCCGCGAGAGACGACCGAGGACGGGGCCTCGTCGAACAACAACGCCGATTTCGAGGCGCACCGGATAGGACGCGATGAAGCTGACCTTCGATATCTTTGAGCTGAACCCGAAGCACGCTTTCAACAGCGCGCGCGAGGCGGGGCCGCCGGCGCGCCGGCTGGTGTGGGTGCGCATCCGCGACGAGGACGGCGTGGAGGGGTGGGGCGAGGCGTCGCCGCAGCCGTTCTACGGGGAGACGGCGGATACCGTCGTCGCCGTGCTGCCGCGGCTGGCGGGCGCGCTGGAGGCCGCGGCGGAGGGCGATCCGTTCGCGCTGGAGCGCATCGACACCGCGCTGCACCACGCGCTGGCGCACAACGGCTCGGCGCGGGTGGCGGTCAGCGCCGCGCTGCACGACCTGGTGGGCAAAAAGCTGGGCCTGCCGGTGTGGAAGATGTGGGGGCTGGATCCCGTCGCCGCCACGTCGTCGTTCACCATCGGCATCGACAGCATCGACGTGATGCGGGAGAAGGTGCGCGAGGCGGCGGCGTATCCCATCCTCAAGATCAAGGTGGGGACGCCCAACGACTTCGAGATCCTCACCATGATCCGCGAAGAGGCGCCCGGCAAGACGATCCGCGTGGACGCCAACACCGGCTGGACGGCCAAGCAGGCGATCGCGGCGATGCCCATCCTGGCGGACTTTGGCGTGGAGTTCGTGGAGCAGCCGCTGCCCACGCACGACCTGGCCGGCCTCAAGCTGGTGCGCGAAAACTCGCCCCTCCCCATCATCGCCGACGAGTCGTGCGAGCGGGCATCGGACGTGGCAAAGCTGGCGGGGGTGGTGGATGGCGTGAACATCAAGCTCAGCAAGTGCGGCAGCCTGCGCGAGGCGATGCGCATCGCCCACGCCGCCCGCGCCCACGGCATGAGCGTGATGCTGGGATGCATGATCGAGTCGTCCCTCGGCATCGCCGCGGCCGTGCAGGTGGCGCCGCTGGTGGATTACGTCGATCTCGATGGCGCCGCCCTCCTCGCCCGCGACCCCTTCCAGGGTCCCGGTGTGGAGGCGGACGGGACGCTGCGGTTCAACACCGCGCCGGGGCTGGGAGTGACGGAGGCGGGGGACGAAGAGTAGGGCAGCCGGACGTTGGTGATGGATTCCGGCGCTGCGGCCGGCTCCGCCTCAGCGATTGAAATCGCGGCGGAACGTCACGAGATCCGCCTGCGCGGATAGTGGCCGCAAGTTCAGCGCGCCGGGCGCGCCACGAGCAGCATACGGTAGGTTCCTTGTCGCGCGCCCGGTGCAGAGGAGAAGAAGGTTCGGGTGGCGCTCCCTCGGATAACATTTCGGGGTGTGTTGAAGCGGGATCGAATTCTCCCCTTTCTCCCGCGACAGTGGGGGAGAGGGGCCGGGGGAGAGGGGGCCTCTCGGGCGCCAGTTCAAGATACGTCGTCGAGCCCTGATCGATCGGCTACGTTCTCCCCTCTCCGTGAGGAACGAACGGGGAGGGGCCGGGGGAGGGGCACCCCGCGGGCGCAGTCCGTTACCTGCTTTCACGCCTCGTCCACTCTGGCCCCGCCGTCGTTCCGCACGCATATTCCCGGAACGGACGGCTCCCGCCGACGGTACACGTCTCAGCCCTGCCGCCGGCCTCCTACCGCGCAGTAATCGCATGCCGCTCGCCCCTCCCGTCGCGGAGCGCTCCGCCGCACCTCTGCGCCCCGCACCGCCCCCACGGCTCCGCGCGTTCGTCGTCGCGCCGCCGATGATCGACGCTAGGACGCGCAACGCGGCGTTCGCGCTGTTCCGCGCGCATTACGAGGGCGCCGACCAGGCGCGGTTCGAGCGCGATCTGGGCGAAAAGCAGCGCGTGATCCTGCTGCGCGACCATGGCGGCGCGCTGCGCGGATTCAGCACCGTGCTGTACCGCGACGTGCGCGTGGGCGCGCGCAACGCGACGATGGTGTTCAGCGGCGACACGGTGATCGACCGCTCGTGCTGGGGACAAAAGCGGCTGCAGAGCGCGTTCGCCGGCCTCCTGTTCCGCCTCAAGCTGCGCCACCCGGACCGGCCCCTGTACTGGTTCCTGATCTCCAAGGGGTGGCGCACCTACCTGCTGATGGCCAACCACTTTCCCCGCGCCGTCCCCCGTTGGGACCTCGCCGAGCCACCCGAGCTGCGCGCCGCGCTGGACCTGTTCGCGACGGAGCGCTTCGGCGCGGAGTACGACGCGGCGGCCGGGATCGTCCGCTACGCCACGCCGCACGAGCGCGTCCGCGACGGCGTGGCGCCGGTGGAGGGTGACCTGCTGGCCAACCCGCACATCCGCTTCTTCGTGGAGCGCAACCCCGGCCACGCGGACGGCGAGGAGCTGGCCTGCCTGGCGCAGATCCGCATGCGCGACCTGGCGCGGACGGCGGCGGGGATCGCCTGGAAGCGCATCGCGGGCGGGCGGTGAGCGCGAGCGCCTGGATCGCCAGCACACTCTACCGCGCGGCCGCGGCGCCCGCCTCCGCCCGTTTTGCGCGGGCGCTGCGCGATCCCGCCGCGGCGCAGGCAGCCATTCTGCGGCGCATCATCCAGCAGAACCGCGACACGGACTTCGGCCGGGCGCATGGGTTCGCGGAGATCCGCGGCGCGGCGGACTTTCGCTCGCGCGTCCAGGTGCGCGACTTCGCGGAGATGGAGGGGTGGATCCGCCCCGCCTGCGACGGCCGGCCCAACGCGCTGACGGCTGAGCCCGTGCGCTTCGTGGAGCCGAGCGGCGGGACGTCGGGGCTGTCCAAGGAGGTGCCGTACACGGCGGCGCTGCTGGCGGAGTTTTCCGCCGCGACCATGCCCTGGATCGCCGACCTGCTGCGGAGCCGGCCGGCGCTGCGGGGCGGGCAGGCGTACTGGGCGGTGTCTCCCCCGTCGCGGCGGCGGGCGCGTACGGCTGGCGGCGTGCCGGTTGGGATGGAGCACGACAGCGACTACTTTCCGCCGCTGGTGCGCGCGCTGCTGGACCGCTCGCTGGGCGTGCCGCGCGCCGTCTCCCGCATCCCCGACCTGGCCGCCTGCCGCCGCGTGACCCTCCGCGCGCTCCTGGCCATGCCGGAGCTGGCGATGATCTCCGTCTGGAGTCCCTCCTTCCTGACCCTGCTGGCCGCCGCGCTGGACGAGGAATGGGATGCGCTGCTGGGCGAGATGGAGAGCGGCCGCCTCTCCGCCGCCCTCGCGCCCGACCTTCGCGCGGAACTGGAGCGAGCGCTGCCCGCGCGTCCGGACGCGGCCAGCCGTCTGCGCCGCCGCTTCGGACGGCGGCCGCCGGAGGACCTGGGTGCGGTATGGCCGCGACTGGCGCTGATCTCCTGCTGGGCCGACGGCCACGCGGCGCGGGCGCTAGAGGGGATGCGGCGGCGCTTTCCGCGGGTGGAGGTGCAGGGAAAGGGGCTGCTGGCGACGGAGGGCGTGGTATCCATCCCCCTCTTTCGCGCGGAGGCGCCGGTGGCGGCGGTCACTTCGCACTACCTGGAGTTCCTGCCGGACGGACCCGACGGAGCTGCCCTCGGCGTGCACGAGCTGGAGCCGGGCGCCACGTACGAGGTGGTGCTGACCACGGGCGGCGGCCTCTACCGTTACCGGCTGAAGGACCGCGTCCGCGTGGAAGGCCGGCTGGAGCACACGCCCACGTTGCGCTTCGTGGGCCGCGCGGACCGGGCGAGCGACCTGGCGGGGGAAAAGCTTACGCCGGAGCTGGTGGAGCACGTGCTTGCCAGCGCCGCGGCGGAGACCGGCATCCATCCTCCGTTCGCCCTGCTGGCCCCCACCTGGGGCCAGCCGCCGCGCTACCGCCTGTACGCCCAGGCCGCGCCGGACGACGCGCGTGCCCTGGCCGCGGCCGTGGAGCGCACGCTGCTGGGCGCGCACCATTACGCGCTCTGCCGGGCGCTGGGGCAATTGAACCCGATCGAGGGAGTGGCGGTGACGGACGGCGAGCGCGTGTACGAGCGCGTCTGCACGGCGCGCGGGCAGCGGGCGGGATCCATCAAACCCCCCGCGCTGGATGCGGGAACGGAGTGGGCGCAGGCGTTCGGTGCGCCCCTGTCGGCGGAGGTCGGATGAAGGCGCCGCGCAAGGTTCCGGTGTGGCTGCTGGCCGCCGCGGGCGTGTCGGCGCTGGTGTACCGGTTCGCGCGCAAGCAGAACCGCGGCGAGCGCGTGGGGGGCCCCATCTCGCTTCCCAAGTCGCTGTGGCTCAACTACACGCTGCTGTCGTGGTTTGTGATCCCCGCGACGCTGTTGCGGCGGCAGGGGCTGTCGCCGGCGAACCGCGCGGCGCTGCAGGCGCACCTGCTGAGCTTTACGGCGCGCGGGGCGGCGGAGATGTGGATGCTGTACCGCACGCACTCATGGAGGTGCGCGTACGGCGTGGGCCACGACGCCGTTGATCTTGTGATGCTCTCGGTGATGATGCACCCCAGCCGCGCGGAGAGCAGGGAAGGCGTGAACGGCGTGGCGCGGCGGCACCTGGATTCCATCCGGGGGACGCTGGTGGCGGAGATGATCTTCGCCTCGCTGTTCAACAGCACGGTCGCCGGCCAGACGCAGGGCCAGGATGGCATCTACTTCGCCAGCGACGAGCCGCACTTTCGCGCGATCAACAACCTGACGGCGGTCGTGGACGTGGTCGCCTACGCACGGCTTGCGATGGTGATGCGGGACCTTGTGCGGCTGGATGCAGGCGGGGACGCGGTGACGGCCACGGCGTAGAAGCTCGTTGTGGGGCAGGGTGCGGGGTGCTTCGGATGCCCCGCGCAGGCCCCCTCCGCGCCGGCACCACCGGCCCACCTCCCCCGAAACTGCCGGGGGAGGTTGAGGTGGGGCAGGGGGCGGGGTGCTGCGACAGGTTCGCGCGGGTTCTGGTGGGGGTAGGCCAGGCGACGAGACAAACGTGAAGCGCTAGTGGAAGGCGTCTTCACCAGATGTGGTCGACGCCGATCACTGCCGTGATTTCGGGGTCGCGGGTGATCAGGGGGTAGCCCAGCACGGCTGCCGTGGCCGCGATCAGCCGATCGCCCCGCTCGGGAATCTGGAGCAGCTCATGCGCAAGGAGAACGACCTGGGGTGTGAGGTCCACGATCAGATAGCGGGATGGAGTGGTTTCCAGGCGGCGCACAAACTCGGGAAACGATTCGCCGAGCGTAACGGTTCCCGCGGCCATCGCCTCATCCAGCTCCACGAGGACCATGGCGGGGATGCAGACCACCGCCTGGCCATCGTCCACCCGGTCGAAAAAGGCGTTCGCCTCACGTCCCAGGCGGCGGGACTGGTTGGTGATCCACCAGATCAGCGCGTGGGTGTCGGTCACCGCAATCTCGGGTGGGCGCGTCATGCCTCGGCGTCCTCATCGCTGCTGAACGAGGCGCGCTTCAGCCGGGCCAGCTCCGCCTGCCGTGCGCGCGAGTCGACGAGAACCTGGTCCAGGTCCTCGTGCAGGATGCCCAGGCCGCGGAGCGGACGTGGCGCGATGCCAACCTGCGCGCGCAACGCGGCGATGTCGGCATACAGCGCTTCGAGGTGACCTTTGGGGACCATCACCACGTGCTCGTCGAAGCTGCGATGCGAAAGCTCTACGCATGACCGCTGGCCGGTGAGAATCTCCTCGATCAGATCGAAGAGTCGACCGCGCGCAGCCGTAACCGGAAGTACGTCTCCGTCCTGTTTCTTGACCATCAGCTCACCTGTACAGGTACATGTACAGGTAAGGTAGCCGCCTCGGACCGCCCGTTCAAGCGGTCCGCTGCAAGTTCACATTCCGCAGGCACTTCCATGCAGTCCCAGACCTCGCCCCAGACCTCCATCGCCGTCCCCGCCATCGCCGGGTGCCCCTCCGGGCGCCCGACCGACGCCGCCGAGGCGCGCCCCATCATGCGCTTTCGCTGCGGGACGCTGAACGAGAACTGGTACGTCGCGGCGTTGTCGAAGCAGGTGACGGCAAAAAAGCCGTACGCATCCACCATCATGGAAGAGCCGATCGTCCTGTTTCGCGGCGGGGACGGCAAGGCCACGGCGCTCATCGACCGCTGCCTGCACCGCAACGCCGCGCTCAGCAAGGGCGACCTGTTCGATGGCTGCATCGGCTGCCCCTACCACGGCTGGACGTACAACGCTGAGGGCGAGCTGGTCATCGTGCCGTCGGAGGGGCCGGAGAAGCGGGCGCGCGAGGGGCGCCGGCTGGAGCGCTTTCCCGTGCGCGAGCAGGACGGATTCGTCTGGGTGTACCTGGGCACGCCGGAGCGGGCGGGGGAAAAGGAGCCGTTCCGCTTTCCCCATTACGGCAAGGAGGGCTGGCGCACGTACGTGATGCTGACGGCATTCGATGGCGACGTGACGGACCTGGTGGAGAACTTCATGGACGTGCCGCACACGGCGTTCGTGCACAGTGGCTGGTTCCGGAAGGCGGCCAACGTAAAGCGCGCCGAGGCCACCGTGGAGCGCACGGCGGACGCGGTGAACGTGGAGTACTTTCAGCCGGACGATTCCATCGGCTTCAGCAAGTGGCTGCTGAACCCGGACGGCAAGCCGATGGTGCACACGGACCGCTTCTTCATGCCCAACGTGACCCGCGTGGACTACATGTGGGGCGAGCGGCGCGGCTTCGTCATCACCTCGCAGATCACGCCGATCACGCCGGAGCGGGCGATGGTGTACACCGCCATCACCTTCCGCTTCGGCGTGTTCAACCCGATCGCGCGGTGGCTGCTTCCGCCCTACACGCGCACCGTGATCCAGCAGGACGTGCGGATCATGGAGGTGCAGACCGGCAACCTGCGCCGCTTTGGCGCGCGGCGGTTCAGCGGCACGGCGGCGGACGAGATCCATCGCGCCATCGAGGCCCTGCGCGACCACGCCGCCGCCGGCGAGGTGGATCCGCCGCCCGAGCCGCGCGCCACCCGCATCGAGTTCTGGATGTGACGATGTCGACGGTGGACGCCGGTGCCCTGACCCTCCGCCGCGCCACCCCCGCCGACGGCGCGGCGATGTGCGAGCTGTTCGCGCGGGTGCCGATGGAAGCGGAGCTAGCGCTTTCCATCCGCCGCGACCCGGATTTCAGTGCGCTCCTCTGTCTGCAGTCGGACGATTGGGAGTGCTGGGTGGCGGAAGAAGAGGGGCGGGTGGAGGCGATGGCGTCGCTCGTCTTTCGCGATGGCTACCTGGGCGGCGAGGTCCGCCGCGTGGGCTACCTGGGCGACCTGCGCCTGTCGCCCGCCGTGCAGGGCCGCCATCTGCTGAACCGCGTCTACGGCCCCACGCTGACGCAATCGGCTACGTCGCGCGGCTGCGTCGCGTCACTGACGGCGGTGATCGCGTCGAACGAGCGGGCGCTGCGGGCGCTCACCGCGCAGAACCGGCGGCAGCAGGGGATGCCGCGCTACACGCCGCTTCGCGACTTCCGCATCCGCAACGTCCACCTCACGCTGCCGCGTTTTCCGAAGCGGAGCGCCTTCCGCGTCCGCCGCGCGACCGAGGCGGACCTCCCCGCGGTGGCCGCATTCCTGGACGCCGATGCGCGCCGTCGCCCCTTCGGCCAGCCGATGCCCGAATCCGAGCTGCGGCGCCGGCTGGCGGAGTGGCCGGGGCTGCGGATCGAATCCTTCTATCTCGCGGAAGACGGGGCGGGCGCGCTGGTGGGATGCGTGGCGATGTGGGACGCCGCGCCCGTCAAGCGCACCGTCGTATCCGCCTATCGCGGGAAGATGCGATCGATCAAGACGTGGTACGATCGATTTGCGCGGCTGCTGCGCTTTCCCCGTCTGCCGGATCCGGGGGAGGAGCTGCGCTACCTGTGTGCCACGCACCAGGCCGTGCCGTCTGACGATCCGGCGGTGCTGAACGCGCTGCTGCGGCGCGTCTACGCCGATCATCGCAAGAGCGGCTACGTGCTCCTCTCCTTCTTCGTCCCCGAGGGCGATCCTACGGAGTCAGCCTTCCACGGTTTTCAATGCACGGACCTCCACGCGCGCCTCTTCGTGGTGACGCCGCCGGGCATCGAGCCGCCGCCGGAGTGCCTGGCGCCCGGCCGTCCCGGCTTCGAGATGGCGCTGGTATGATGATGCGAAACCCGCGGATCTGTTGCTCCCAGCCAAGCGTCCCAAAGTCTCGGCGCGTCAACCTCCCCCAGCAGTTTGGGGGGAGGTGGGCGAGGTTTACGAGCCCGGAGGGGGCGCTCCTCGGAGTTGGCCGCAGCGCAGGGACCTCGCCCTCGCCCTCGCGTTCCGTTCTCCCCCTCTCCGCGAGGAACGAGCGGGGAGGGGGCCGGGGGGAGGGGCACCGCGTATGACGCCGCCGCCTCCCTCCGCCGTCGCCGCGCCGCCGCATCCACCGACGCAGATCCCCGCGCCGCCGCAGCCGAAGCCGCGTAGCTGGCGCGACAGCATCCCGTCGCGGCGCGATCCGCGCTGGCCGTTCGCCGCCATCCTGACGCTGTACGCGGTGATGGGCGTGGTGTGGCTGGGTTTCAACCGCTCGCCCACGCAGATCCTGCTGATCGTGGGCGCCGCGGGCGCGCTGGACGTGCTGCTGCACCGCCTGCTGCGCAAACGCGAGTGGGTCTTTCCGCTCAGCGCGTTCATCAGCGGCCTGTCGCTGGCGCTGCTGCTCAACTATTCGCACGACTACTTTCTGCTCCTGCTGCCGGTCGGCATCACCATCGGCAGCAAGTACCTGCTCACGTTCAAGGGCCAGCACACCATCAACCCCTCGCTGGCGGGGGTGGCCATCTCGCTGCTGGCTTTCGGATCGCTGATCACCACGGCGCCGGCGTACCAGTGGGGCGGCCACGTGGCCATGTCGGCGTTCATGGTGATGGCGGCGCTCTCGCTCTTCGTCTTTCGCGTGGGCCGCGGCTGGCTGATCGTCTCGTTCCTCCTGTTCTACGCCCTGCAGACGGGGCTGCGCGCGTACATCATGCGCGCCCATCTGCCGCCGGAGATGCTGTTCCTGGGGACGCTCACCACGCCCCCGTTTTTCCTCTTCACCTTCTTCATGCTGACGGACCCAAAGACGTCGCCCAACACGCCGCGAGCGCAGGTGCTGCTGGCGTTCGGGATCACCATCGTAGACCTGTATCTGCATACGATGGAGAGCGTCTTTACCTTCTTCTACGCCGCGTTCGCCATCGCCAGCGGGCGCTTCATCTTTCTGCACGTGCGGGAGATGTGGAGGATGGGGCCGGTGCCGCGGCTGCGGGAGGCGCTGGGGGACGGGCGGACGCTGCGCACCATCGGCGTGTTAGGCGGGATGGCGCTCGCCGGAGGGACGGCCTACGCCACTGCCATCCATCCACGCGTGGCGCTGACGGACGCCGGGTTCGTGCTGCGCGAGGTGCCGGCGGCGCAGAGCGGGCTGGGCGTGACGATGGATCCGGGGACGTACGACATGCTGGACCCACGGCTGCGGCATCTGTCCAAGTGGCTGCTGTCGGTGGGCGCCTCGGTGGCCGCGGGGGACGTGGACGGTGACGGGCGCCAGGACCTGTTCCTCACCCATCCGCTGGCTCGCGCGGAAGACCGCGCGGCGCTGTACCTGAATCGCGGCGGCTTCCGCTTCGAACGCGTGGCCATCCCCGCGCTGGACTCGCTGCGGCTGGCCCCGCAGCGCCACGGCTTTGCATCCTCCGGGCTGTTTTTCGATTACGACCAGGACGGCGCGCTGGACCTGCTGGTGCCCGTCTCCTTCGGACGGACGCGGCTGCTGCGCTCGCTGCGGGCGCAAACGGGGCGGGTGGAGTTCGAAGACGTCAGCGCGGCGGTGGGGATGCCGGAGTACACTATCTCCGTGGCGGCCAACGTGCTGGATTATGACCGCGACGGCCGGCCAGACCTGCTGATCGGCAACGTGCTCAATCCGTGGCTGGCGGGATACGACACGCCCACGCGGCTCAACATCTTCCAGCTCCCCCAGCCGGCGTTCGACGGGGACCGGCGGATGTTCCGCTTTATGCACGACGGCTGGCACGACGCGCGGAACGGCGGGCGCAACGTGCTGCTGCGCAACGTAGGCGGGCGGTTTGCGGCGCAGGACGTGGAGGCGATGGGGATGCCGGAGACGCACTGGACCATCTCCATCGGCACCGGCGACCTGAACGGCGATGGATGGACGGACCTGTACCTGGCCAGCGACTTTGGCCGCGACGACCTTTATCTAAACCAGCAGGGCAAGGGATTTCGCCGCGTCCACGGCCGGCTGTTCGGGCAGATCGGGATGGACACGTACAAGGGGATGAACTCGTCCATCACCGACCTGGACCGCAACGGCTGGCCGGATATCTACGTGTCCAACGTGCACCAGGAGCTGCAGGCGGAGGGATCGATCCTGTGGATGAACCGCGGCCCCGACGCCCGCGGCACCCCGCGCCTGCGCGACGAGGCCACCGGCCGGGGCGCGCTGAATGAGGACCGCTTTGCCTGGGGCGCCGGTGTGGGCGACCTGAACAACGACGGCTGGCCGGAGATCGTTCAGGGGAACGGGATGGTGGACGACCGGCTGGACAACCTGTACGGCGGTTGCCCCGACTATTGGTACGTGAACCACAAGCTGATGCAGTCCCCGCGCGAGGTGCACACCTACGCCGACATGTGGGGCGACATCCGCGGGCGCTGCATCTACCCCAACGAGCAGCGCCGCGTCCTGCTGAACCGCGGCGCCGACGCCCGCCCGCAATTCGTGGACGCCGCCGCGCTGGTGGGGCTGACCGAGGGCGACAACTCGCGTGGCGTGGCGATGGCGGACCTGGACGGCGACGGCCGCCTGGACGTGGTAATCGCCAACCAGCACGCCGGCCCTACGCTGCTGCGCAACGCGCCGTCAGCCGCCGCTGCCCCCGCGCACTGGATCGGCCTGCGCCTGGAGGGTGATGGAAAGACGTGCAGCCGCGAGGCCTTCGGCTCCGTCGCCACCGTCACGCTCCCCGGCCAGCGCCCGCAGACGCGCGAGGTGCAGGCCGCCAACGGCTTCTCGTCGCAGCACGACACCCGCCTCCACTTCGGCCTCGGCGCCGCCGCGCCGGAGCAAGTGACTGTCCGCATCCGCTGGTGCGGCGGCGCGACGACGGAGCAGCGCTTGGCGCGGAACGGCTATCACGTCCTCCGGCAACATTGAGCACACAGCGGCGATGAAGATGCATGACGTCCGATATGCTTGTTTGGTGGCACTCCTCTTTGCTTCCGCGGCATGCGATGTTGGGCGGGGCAGGGGCGTTGCGCACACTAAAGCTTCTGAATCCCTCGCCCAAGCGAACGAAGCCGATTTCTCAGATCGCTACACCCCCCAACAGATTGCACTGAATACATTTCCTTCTGTTGTCTTGTTGAGTATGTCCGATGAGAACAGTCAGCCGATTTCCATTGGCAGCGGCTTCTTCATTGACGACAACGTTATCCTAACCAATGCGCATGTCATCGAGGGTGCATCTTTCGGATTCGCTAAACCGGTTGGCACCGAGACGAGCTTCCAGATTACTGGGACGATTGGGGTTGATGCCCAGCACGACCTTGCTCTTGTTGAAATCGAGGGATCGGGAACACCGCTTCGGCTTAGCACTTCCGGCGACCCTATCATTGGGGCAACTGTCTTCGCGATTGGAAATCCCCAAGGGTTTGAAGGTACGTTTTCACAGGGAATAGTCAGCGGTATACGGGCCGTAGGCGATGCACGCCTTCTACAGATCACCGCACCAATTTCACCCGGCAGCAGCGGTGGACCTGTGCTAGACGACAAAGGTGAGGTAATTGGTGTTGCAACGGCTACGTATAGGGGTGGTCAGAATCTAAACTTCGCAGTCCCTGCAGCGAATATTCGTGATTTGAACGCAAACAGGCACGCTCCCGTGGAACTTGGTCGCGCTACTCTGAGATCAGCCCGTAGGCCATTCCCGAATATTGGGGATCGCCTCACAACGGGTGTGACTGGCGAGAACTTGCAGTGGGACCATGAGTACGACTTCCAGGGAGGAGGATACTCACTAACCTTCCGCAACAAGCTGAATCGACCCGTGCAAAACGTTCACGCTTTAGTGGTGTTCTATGATCGAAAAGGCAATCCGCTTGAAACGGATGTCGTCACACTGAATGGCGTCATCCCGCCTGGATTAGCCCGGCGGGTACAAGGCGCTGTCGATATGAGTGTCAAGAGACTCACCAGCAATTCGATAAAATCGGGGACAGCATACTCTCTAACGCCAGTCACAAAGATTGAAATTCGTGTGCTGGGATTTGATATCATCGATTGATTCCACGTTAGTGTGCCCCCGCCGAGCCGCGCATCCAGGGCGTAGAGCTAGCGCTGGCTGCAAGTTTGGCGAGATGAGGTATAGTGAGCACTCATCAGCCTGACGTCAGCATCTCCTATCACACGTTGAGCAACTCCCCGGACTGCGACTACGCCACCCTCACCCCCGCCGTGCTCACGCAGCTGACCCGCGAGCACGGGGTGGATTTCGCGACCGCACTGTGGTACGACCGCGTGCGGAGCGCGGAGCCGCACCAGGCATTTATCGAGGCGGTGGAGGCGCTGGATGCGGATGCGGCGTTGCCGGCCACCTCCGCACGGCTGCTGCTGGCGCCGGCGGCGTTCTGGCGTGAGTACCCGCAGTTCGGGGCGGACGGCGCGGCGGTGCTGGCGGTGGCGCGGGGGCTAGGGATGGACGCGGAGATGATCCGCACGCCTAGCACCGGGAGCGTCAGCGAGAACGCGCGTGTCATCCGCGAGGCGCTGGCGAAGGAGGCGGACGGGTCCGTCATCCTGGCGTCGCTCAGCAAGGGCGGGGCGGACGTGCGGGCGGCGCTGGACCAGGATCCCACCCTCGCGCGAAAGGTGCGGGCGTGGATCAACGTCTGCGGCATCATCCACGGGTCGCCGCTGGTGGACGCGATGCTGGACGGCGCGTGGTGGCGGCGGCTGGCCGTGCGCGCGTTCCTGGCGCGCTGGCGTGCGGACTTCGGGCTGATCCGCGAGTTGCGGCACGCGCCCGTCCCCCGCGCCACGGTGCCCGCGGGCGTGTTCGTGGTGAACGTGGTGGCGTGCCCGCTCACCATCCACACCGCGGGCGCCATCACCCAACGCCACCGCCGGCTGGCCGCGCTGGGCCCCAACGACGGCAGCACGCTCCTCATCGACGCGATCGTCGACGGCGGCGTGGTCTACCCCGTGTGGGGCGCGGACCACTACTTTCGCACCCCCGATGCCCCCGTCCTCATCCGCCGCATCCTCCTGCACCTGGCCGCCACCGGTCACATTCCGGCCCGCTCGAACGTCGATACGTCTTCCTGAGCTATGCCGGCTTCGCCGTCGGCTGCCGCCGGCACCACGCCATGCATCTCCATCCCACCACCCACCGCAATTCATGACGAAGCTGCTTTCGCCCGGCCTGCTTTGCCTGGCCCTGCTTGCCTGCGCGGGGTGCGATCTGCTGGGCATGGGCAACGGGAACTGTCCCGGAACCATGGGCAGCAGGTACGGCTGCGTGCGCCTGATCGTGGTGATCGATGCACCGCCGGAGCCGTGGCCCCAGCGCACCATCTTCGACCTGCGGGCGGCGCCTGTGCGCGAGGGCACGGGCCTGAACCAGGACATTGCCGCCAGCCCGAACACGGGGGAAAACCGGCTGCACCTGGCGCGACACGATCCACCGTACCGCGGCACCGGCGACACGGCCACCGTGTGGATCCAGGCATCGATCTACGATGATTCGGACCCGCGGCCGATCGGCGAGCGGCTGCCGGTGTTCGCCGCCGACAGCGCGCTGTACCTTGTCGACTTCAACCGCTCCCGGGTTGACACCGTGCGGCTGACGCTGCGGCGTCCTTGAAAGGGTGTTGCTGAACTTCGAAGCACGAAGCAAAGTGGTGTCATCCTGAGCCTTTCACGCAAACGCTTGGTGCCGACCGAAAGACCGTGTCTGCCCGATCGCGGTTTGAACGGCTCCCGATGGCTGGGCCTCGCGCGACCCGACAAAGATCCTTCGGTCGCGCGCAACCTTCTGTGGTTGTGACAGTTTGGGCGCACGCTCCCTCAGGATGACAGTGTGCTTCAGGCGGAACAACTGAGGTTTCTCAACCCCCTCTGAGGCTGAGCCCTGAGGCTCAGCCTCAGGATGACTGATCGCATGGAAGGTTTGGCCACATCCGATGAGGCCGGCGCGCACCCCGCACCGTCATCGTCTCGCCCGCTCCCGTACAGATCCGCTTTCGTGTCGATGAGCCAGCCCGCCGAAGCGTCTTTCACCTTCGATCCGCCGTCGCGCCCTGCCGCCTGGTACCTGCTGGCCCCCTCGTCCGCCGTTCCGCCCGGGCGCGTGCTGCCGCGGCGCGCGGGGGCGGAGGAGGTGGTGCTCTTTCGCACCGAAAGCGGCGCCGTGGGCGCGCTTGCGGCGCACTGCTGGCACATGGGGGCGCACCTGGGCGGCGGCTGCGTGGTGGGCGAGCGGCTGCAGTGCCCGCTGCACCACTGGGAGTGGGATCGCGACGGTGCCTGCGCCGGCATCCCCGGCGGGCGTCCGCCATCGCTCGCGCGGCAGCCTGGGTATCCGGTGGCGGAGCGGCTGGGCGGCATCTGGGTGTGGATCGGCGGCGGAGTGCCGGGCCCGGTGCCCGGCTTCGAGACCTTTGCGGATGCGGACCTGCTCTACGCGCACGGTCGCCCGGTGCGGCTGCGTTGCGCGTGGTACGCGCCCGCCGCCAACGGCTTTGACGAGCAGCACCTGAACACCGTGCACGGCCGGGCCTTGCGTGAGCGGCCGCAGGTGGACGTGCCCGACCCGCACCGCTTCCGCATGCGCTACCTGTCGCGCGTGACGGGCACCGGCCTGGCCGACCGCATCATGAAGTGGCTGTCGAAGGACCACATCCGCGTGCAGATCAACTGCTGGGGCGGCACCACGGTGACGGTGGAGAGCGATACGGGCCGCACCCGCAGCGCCCTGCTGCTGGCCATGATCCCCGTGGGCGACGAGGTGGAGGTGACGCCGGTGTTCACTTCGCGGCGCGGCGGCGTGCCGGGGGTGGACCGGATGCGGCTGGCCGTGGCGCGCTTTCTCTTTACCCGCTTCATCGAAAAGGACGTGGGGGTGATGCAGGGGATGCGCTTTCGTCCGCGCCTTCCGCTCCCCGGCAACGAGACGCTGGAGGCGTTCCTCCACTGGGTGTCCGGCCTGCCGGGGGAGCGCGGGGGGTGCGTCGATCACGCAGGCGGCGGCGCAGCGGAGCGGATGAATCGGGCGTCGGGCGGCAGCGCGACCCGCGGGCCCTCTCCCCCGACCGGCCTTTAGCTCGTTCCTCGCAACGGCGGTCGACCCCTCCCCCAACTTCGGGGGAGGGGTTGGGTGGGCGGCGAGGGTGGCGCGCTTCGGAAGGTGTCGAAGCGGGATCGACTTCTCCCCTCTCCGTGAGGAACGAACTGGGAGGGGCCGGGGGAGGGGCATACCGTCGGGCGCCAGTTCGATGTACGTCGAAGCACCGCCCGCTCCGATGGGCCCTGTCCCCCGACCGGCCTTTTGCTCGTTCCTCGCAACGGCGGTCGACCCCTCCCCCAACTTCGGGGGAGGGGGTGGGTGGGCGGCGAGGGTGGCGCGCTTCGGAAGGTGTCGAAGCGGGATCGACTTCTCCCCTCTCCGTGAGGAACGAACTGGGAGGGGCCGGGGGAGGGGCATACCGTCGGGCGCCAGT
>NZ_JBMDXM010000124.1:0-33030 GCF_048594345.1 Longimicrobium sp. | reverse complement strand
GGGGGCGCCCCCCGGCCCCGGCCGCTGGCCGGGGGGGGTCGCGGGGGGGCCTAGGGTCGGCCCCCCGCGGGTGGGGGGGGGGGTGCCGGGGGGTGGGGGGGGGGCGCCGGCGGCCGCAGTTCGATGCCGTTCGAGGCCGTCCAGATCCAGCGGCTACGTTTCGCACTCTCGTACTCTCGTACTCTCGTACTCACGCACTCACGCACTTCCCCGCCTGTGAGCAGAACGTACGTCGGCCAATCGCCCGTTCGGAACGAGGACAGACGGCTGCTCACCGGGCAGGCGGTGTTCGTGGACGACGTGCAGCTTCCGGGGATGCTGCACGCGGCGTTCGTGCGCAGCGACCACGCGCACGCGCTCATCCGCGGCATCGACGCGTCGGCGGCGCTGGCACGGACTGGCGTGGTGGCCGTGGTCACGGCCGAGGACCTGGGGGAGTACTGGCAGCCTGGGCCGCTGCTGGTGCCGCCGCCGCCCATCGAAGGCATCGTCTTCAACCAGGCGTCGCAGGTGCCGCTGGCGAAGGACCGCGTGCGCCACGTGGGCGAGGCGGTGGTGATGGTGATCGCCGAAAGCCGCTACCTGGCCGAGGACGCGCTCACCGACGTCATCGTCGACTACGAGCCGCTGGACCCCGTCGTTGACCTGGAGCGTGCGCTGGCGGACGACGCGCCCGTCATCCATCCCCAGCTGGGCACCAACCTGGCCGCGCACGTCACCCAGCGGCACGGCGACTACGAAGAGGCCAGGGCAAAGGCGGACCTGGTCATCACCCGCCGCTTTCACTACGACCGCGGCGCGGCGGCGGCGATGGAAAACCGCTGCGTCGCCGCCCGCTGGGACCCGCGCGCGGAAGAGCTGACCATCTGGGACACCACGCAGGCACCCATCCCCATCCGCAACGGGCTGTCGCGGATGCTGGGGCTGCTGGAATCCAAGGTGCGCGTGGTGGCGCCGTTCGTGGGGGGCGGGTTCGGGCCCAAGATCATGATGTTCTATCCGGAAGAAGTCCTGGTCCCCTGGATCGCCATGCGGCTGGGGCGGCCGGTCAAGTGGACGGAAGACCGGCAGGAGAACTTCTTCGCCACCACGCAGGAGCGCTCGCAGATCCACGACGCCGAGATCGCGTTCTCGTCGGACGGAAAGATCCTGGGGATCCGCGACTTCTTCTTTCACGACACCGGCGCGTACGATCCGTACGGGCTTACCGTCCCCATCAACAGCCAGTGCACGCTGCTGGGCCCGTACGACGTGCCGGCGTACCACAGCGAGTTTCGCGCGGTCTTCACCAACCGCACCACGGTCACGCCGGTGCGCGGCGCGGGGCGGCAGCACGGCGTGTTCGTGATGGAGCGGCTGCTGGACATCGGCGCGCGCGAGCTGGGGCTGGACCCGTCGGAGATCCGCCGCCGCAACTACCTGCGCAAGGACGTATTTCCGCACACCTTCCAGATCCTGTTCCAGGACTTCGCCCCGCTGTACTACGACAGCGGCAATTATGCCCCGGCGCTGGAGGCCGCGCTGGACATCGTGGGCCGCAACACCTTTCGCGCCGAGCAGGCGCAGGCGCGTGCGGAGGGCCGCTACCTGGGCCTCGGCGTCGTCAGCTACGTGGAGGGGACGGGGATCGGGCCGTACGAGGGCGCGCGGGTGACGGTGGAGCCCAGCGGCCACGTGCGCGTGGCGACGGGATTGGGAACGCAGGGCCAGGGTCACTACACGGCGTTCGCGCAGATCGTGGCCGAGGTGCTGGACGTCGACATCACGCACGTGCACGTGGTGACGGGCGACACGCGCGAGTTTGGCTGGGGGACGGGGACGTTTGCCAGCCGTGGCGCCGTGGTGGCGGGAAGCGCGTGCCACGAGGCGGCGCTGGCGGTGCGCAAGAAGGTGATCGAGACGGGCGCACGCGTGCTGGGCGCCCTCCCCGATGACGTGGAGATCGCGGACGGCGCCGTGCGCGTGCGCAGCGATCCGTCGCGGATGATGGGCTTCGGCGAGCTGGCGGGGCACGCCAACCCCCTGCGCGGCGCGGTGGTGCCGGGGACGGAGCCGGGGCTGGAGGCAACGGCCTACTTTGGGCCCGACCACGGCAGCACGGCCAGCGGCGTGCACGCGATGGTGGTGGAGGTGGATGCGGAGACCGCGATGGTGAAGATCCTGCGCTACATCGTGGTGCACGACTGCGGCAAGCTGATCAACCCCGTGATCGTGGCCGGGCAGGTGCAGGGCGGCGTGGCGCACGGCATCGGCAACGCGTTCTACGAGCAGCTGGTGTACGACGACGGCGGGCAGCTGCAGAACGCCAGCTTCATGGACTACCTGCTGCCGACGGCGATGGACGTGCCCAACGTGGAGATGGCGCACCGCGAAACCTCGGCGCCGCTCAACCCGCTGGGCCTTAAGGGCGTGGGCGAGGCGGGGTGCATCCCCACAGGCGCCGTCTTCGCGCAGGCCATCGAGGACGCACTGCCGCACCTGGCGCTGGAGATCCGCGAGATCCCGCTGAGCCCCAACCGCCTCTTCGCGCTGCTGCGCGACGCCGGCCCGGCCGACCGCGCCAACGCGCCGGAGTTGGGCGGCCGCGCGGCGGCGGTGGCCGTCGCGGCGGATTGAGGGGGCCCTCACCCGGCTCGTTCCTCGCCTGCCCTCTCCCACAAACCGCGTGGGAGAGGGGATAACGGCACGGGCGGTGGTGCGTTCGGCCAGGAGTGGGCGCAACGAGCAGGGCCGCGTCTGCGACGCGGGGCCCTCTCCCCCGCCGGGGCTTTTTGCTCGTGCCTCGCAACAGCCCGGCGACCCCTCCCCCAAACTGCGGGGGAGGGGTGGTGGAAGACAGTTTCTGGAGCGGGATGAAGTCCACCTCCCCCAGGGTTTTTTGGGGGAGGTGCGAGCCTGAGCGAGTAAGGGGGCGCTTGCGGACGCCAGTTAACGCTCGTAGCCGAATCCCAAGCCAACGGCTCCGCTCTCCGTAAGGAACGAACGCCGAGGGATGGGGAAAGGGTACCCCGCGGACGGCACAAGCCCACTTTGTACGCGCAGTTGCGGCCCCATCGGATCCACATCTAACCGGTCTACCCATGATCGTCGACGGCGAGCACACGTTTCCCGGCCCGCGCCAGACCGTGTGGGACCTGCTGCAGGACCCCGAGGTCCTTTCCAAGGCCATGCCCGGCGCGCGCAAGCTGCACCTGACCGGCGACGGCACCTACGAGGGTGTGATCCGCATCGGCGTGGGCCCCGTGACGGCGGCGGAGTGGTCGCTGAACGTGGCGCTCAAGGACCGCGTTGAGCCCGAAAGCTACGTCATGCAGGTAGACAGCAAGGGCGCCCTGGGCTTTACCCGCGGCAACGCGACGGTCAACCTGAACGAGGTGGAGGGCGGCACCCGCATGCGCTACCACGCCGACCTTTCCGTGGGCGGCAAGGTGGCCGGCGTGGGACAGCGGCTGCTGGATCAGGTGGCGAAGATGCTGACCAAGCAGGGACTCGACGCGCTCAACAAGGAGCTGGAAGCGCGGCTCAGGGACGGCGGCGCGCGATGAAGCCCGCCCCGTTCGAGTACCACCGGCCCGATTCGGTGGAGGAGGCGCTGGCGCTGCTGGCGGAGCACGGCTACGACGCCAAGCTCCTGGCCGGCGGCCAGAGCCTGGTGCCGGCGATGAACTTTCGCCTGGCCGCGCCCGCCGTGCTTATCGACCTGAACCGTATCCCCGGGCTGGACGGCCTGTCCGAAGCGGACGGCGGGCTGCGCATCGGGGCGATGGTGCGGCAGCGGGTGGCGGAGCGCAGCCCGCTGGTGGCCGCGCGCGCGGCGCTGCTTGCGGAGACGCTGCCGTACGTGGCGCACGCGCAGATCCGCAACCGCGGCACCATCGGCGGCAGCATTGCGCACGCGGACCCGGCGGCGGAAATGCCGGCGGTCATGCTGGCGCTGGAGGCGCGCTTTCACCTGCGCGGGACCGGCGGAACGCGTGTGGTCACGGCGGCCGACTTCTTTACCGGCCTGTTCGGCACGGCGCTGGAGGCGGAGGAGATGCTGGTGGAGGTGGAGATTCCGCCCGCCGCGCCGCGCACCGGCTGGGCCTTCGACGAGGTGTCGCGCCGCCACGGCGACTACGCGCTGGCCGGCATCGCCGCCACGGTGCAGGTGGATGACGCCGGCCGCTGCACCGCCGCGCGCATTGCCCTGCTGTCCGTCGGCGACGGCCCCGTGCTGGCGACCCAGGCCGCCGCCGCGCTGGTCGGCGCCGAGCCGACGGACGCCGCCATCCGCGCCGCCGCCGACGCCGCCGCCCAGCGCGACATCGACCCGCCTGGCGACATCCACGCCTCCCCCGAGTACCGCCGCCAGCTGGTCGACGTGCTGGTGCGCCGCGTGCTGCCACGCGCATTCGCGCGTGCGGTGGCGGTGCAGGCGCAGGCGTAAGCGGGCGACCGTCGCGAAGCACCATCCGGAGCGCGATCGAAGTTCTCCCCTCTCCGTGAGGAACGAACGGGGAGGAGCCGGGGGAGGGGCACCGCGTCGGACGCAGTTCGATGCGAGACGCCCCGCGAACTGAAACTTGCTGTACGCTTTGAACTGCTCATCGCCGTCCACGGCTGACGCCGGCCGCGGAACCACCTGATCTACCTTCATCCTTTCCGGAGCCCCGATGAAAGTGTACGACCTGTCGCAGCCGCTGAACGAGCAGGCGCCCTTCTGGCCGTACTACCCGCCGTTCGAGGTCAAGTACATCAAGCGCAAGGCCGAGCACGGTGTGAACGCGCAGTACATCCAGACGTCCAACCACATGGGAACGCACCTGGACGCTCCGCGGCACTTCGTGACCAAGGGGATGACCATCGACCAGATCCCCATGGAGTGGCTGTGCGGCCCCGGCGTGATCGTCGACCTTACGGACGAGATGGATGAGCTGGCCGTGTACACGCCGGAGATGATCGAGTCGCGGGTGGAGGTCAAGAAGGGCGACATCCTGCTGCTGCACACGGGCTGGCACCGCTACGCGCAGTGGGGCGACGAGGCCGACGAAGAGAAGTACATCCACATGCACCCGGGCGCGCATCCAGACATGGTGCCGTGGCTGCTGGAAAAGGAGATCCACATCTGGGGCGTGGACGTGGTCTCGACCGACCACCCCATGGATCTGCCCATCGGCCGTTTTCTGGGCAAGGGGATGCACGGCCACTGCGACCGCGTGCGCGCCAAGGCCGAGGCCAAGTTCGGTGGGCCGGAGGCGGTGGCCAAGCTGTTTCCGGACGAGGACTACCAGCTCACGCACAACAAGCTGTTCGACAAGAACTGCATGCACATCGAGAACCTGGGCGGCGACATCAGCCACCCGGACCTGCAGAACCGCCGCCTGATCATCGGCTGCTTTCCCTGGAAGTTCCAGGGCGGCGAAGCCGCCTTCGCCCGCGTCGTCGCGTTTGACGGCGAGTGGCCCAAGGAGATCTAGTGCGGCGGTCCTGGATGCCGAACGCGCGGCCGCTCGCCTTGCTGCTGGCCCTCCTGCCGTTTGCCCCCGCCGCGTCGGCGCAGGTGCCGCTGCGGGGGGAGCTCGCGCGGCTGAGCTTCATGCTGGGCGAGTGGCAGGGGACCGGCTGGGTGCGATACGCCCCGGACGGTCCCATGCGCGAGGCGCGCGTCACCGGCAAGGGCCAGCCGCGGCTCGGGGGTTTGGTGCTGGGATGGTCGAGCGTGGCTACGTCGACGGATCGCGAACGGGCGACCGTCCTGTCAAACGACCTCGGGGTGCGTTTTCGCGCCGACTCCAGCGTCTACCGCGCGACGCTGCAGCACGGTTCCGCCTCCGTGCAGGGCTGGGTTCGCGCGGGGGCGTGCACCATGGAGTGGGGCTACACCAATCCGGCCAATGCGCGGTCGCTCTTCCGGTTCAGCGCACGGCTGGCCGGCGGCAGCCTCGTGGAGGCGGGCGAGCGCTCGTCCGACGGCGGAAGCACGTGGTGGCCGTTCTACGCCGCGCAGATGAGTGGCCCCGCGGTAGCCGGCTGTGAAGCGCCTGCGCAAAACACCGCGCAGCCGGCACCCTGAGCCCAGGCGTCGGCATCAGCCACCCATCCTCGCGGGGCTTGATCATCAGCTGCTTTCGCTCGAAAGCCGCCGCCTTTGATGGCGAGTGGCCAAAGGAGGCTGAGGAGCGGACTTGAGAAGAGGCTGCGCGCGTCCTGAGCCTGCTACGGGCGGAATCCCGCCCGGATTGAGCCGGAGGCGCTTCCACCAACTTGTTCACAGAGGTGCGCACCAGATGCCCGTTATCCTTGCGGTGTGCGCGCCCTCCGTACATCTATAGGCAGAAGAATCGAGCGGTGCTGGATAAGGAAGTACTCCTTCATTCCCTTAATCAGATCGGATCATGATTTTTTCCAACGTGAGCCGGGTACACGAGCGTGGTTTCGTACTGGATCCCGCGGACCTTGAGCGCATTGGCGTTTTTGACAAATCGGTGTGTTGGGGTGTGTGGGCTCCTGATCCACGTGGCAACTCGGAGCGCAGGAAGCACCTGATCATCTCACCGATTCATCCCAGTGTATGGCCGTTTCTGCTCCGCATGGAAATCAAGCTCCGCCGCGGCCGCATAGCAACCGCACTGAAGTTCCTCGTCGACGAGCGGATCAATATCCAATCCAACGAGTGCGCGATATCGGGACACCATCACGCCACATGGCACGTGGTCGCCGACGCCAACGACGTTCGGAGTGAACTCGATAAAGACTTCCAAGGCATTCGAAGACTTTCGGTCGACGAGCGGGGGCATGACAGTCCACGATTACAGGAATTTTCAAACCGGCTCGCGAGCTTGATGCTCGCTAAGGCGGTGAACACTCCAGAGGCGATGGTGGATGCGCATCGTGCCGACGAGTCATACCGCGAGGGAGAACTGGATTCCGGGTTTCTGCACAACCGCATCGTAGACAAACACCTCCTGCCGTTCTTCTATGCTCCACACGCCATGCCGGCCAACCTTGTCGAAGTAGCGGAAAAAGGGCTGCCCCAGGCTGTGACGTGCCGGTGGATGCAGGATCTCGCGTTCTTTGCAATCTATGGCGACATGCTTCACCCCATGCGCCTGCAGTACGATCACTCGACGCGCCTCCTTAAACCTGCGGAACAGAGCGCTCAGGGCCTTCACAAGATCCTGGAGCGACAGAGACAGCCGACACTTCTCCCCGCCGCCGCAATCGCCGCTTTCGACACCTCCGGCCTGTACCTTCGGATCGAGATTGTCGAGCCGACCGAAGCGCAAACCAGGTTTTTCCAGGCGAACATCGAATTCGACATTACATTCGCAACCAAGGTCGTCCCCGGAAGCAGTGACACAACCAGAGGCCTCTTGCTGAGCGTCTGCGACCAGCTTGCCAGCCACGGAGTCGATGTCGTGAAGCTTGCGAACCGGACTACGCACCGAGACCACCAGAGCGAAGCAGGATCGATCAGTTTGATTGGCAAGACGGCAACGTCGATCAACCCCGCATTGATCGGTGAGTTGAACAGTTCGCTGACAATGAGCTGCCGTCCCGAAGCCAGCGATGCAAGATGCAAAACCACCCCAAAGACTACCCAGTTTGGCAGCAAAATCATCTTTCTGTCGCGGCGCATGAACATGCCCTTTCAAGATCAGGTCATGTCTGTACTCAAGAGTATTGCTAGCGACTGGGGAATGGTACTCGAAGACGCGAACAACAGGCTCGGGAAGAAAATCGATGACGAAGTTGAAACCGGCGTCATCGAATGCGACGGCGTGCTGCAGATTGTCTCATACTCGTATGAGGAGGCTGATCGTTCGAGGGGCGAACCCGTTGTGCCCGACTTGAAGTGGCTCGTGCACGAGTACGGAATGGCGATCGGCGCCGGGAAACCTCACATTCGAATCTTCGACACCACTCACCGAACGCTGGAAAACTGGCGCACGCTGGTCCCCATCAGAACCAATGAAGTAGCCGGAGAATACGCGATGTACAAGGAAGACGTGGGACTTCGCACCAAGTTCGAACCCGCGTTTGCAGCGCTGGCGCAGCAGATCGCCAGAACCAGAGAGGAGACTACGAGCGGGAGACGTTCCCGCTGAACGAAAAAGCATGTCCCTCTCGCCCTCGGTCTTCAGCATAATCCGAAAAGACGCTGCACGCAAAGCTCGCGTCCTTCCGAAGGAATAGGGAACGCGCGAGACAGAGCCCGGAGCCCATCGAGAGTATCGGGCAGGTTCACCCTTCGGGAAAGATCGACGGGCATGGGTATCATCCGAGTATGGCCCCGGTCGGGCTATACTCATCGTCCGCTTTTCGTTAACTTCGCTAGCCCTGCCGCGGCAGCCGCCGCACTTCCTCCCTGAACGGCTCCGCGGAGCCGCCCTCTCTCATCAAGGACTCACCGGTGGATCACACGACGTTGGTACGCCCCTCCCGCGCCCGCCGCACCGGTGCGGCGGCGATGCTGGCCTTTGCGCTGCTCGGCGCCGCCGGGTGCCAGGATGATCCTGTCGGATCGAATCGCGACGAGATCACGATCGGCGGGATCTTTTCGTTGACGGGGAACTGGGCGTCGCTGGGGGTGACCAGCAAGGCGGCAATGGAGCTGGCGGTGGAAGACGCCAACCGCTACGCCGCCGGCCAGGGGATCACCTTCCGCGCGGACGTGCGCGACACAAAGCTCGAGCCGGAGCGGGCCCTCGCCGCCCTCGATTCGCTGCGGGCGGCGGGCGCGCAGATCGTCATCGGCCCGCAGAGCAGCGCGGAGCTGGCGGCCATCAAGCCGTACGTCGACGGCAACGACGTGATCGTGGTGAGCCAGTCCAGCACCGCGGGCTCGCTGGCGGTGTCGGGCGACCGCATCTTCCGCTTTACGGCGGCGGACAGCCTGGAGGGCGTGGCGAGCGCGGCGCTGATGTGGTCGGACGGCATCCGCACGGTGATCCCCGTGTGGCGCGGCGACGCGGGCAACCAGGGGCTGCACACCTCCACGCGCGCGGCGTTCGCGGCGCGGGGCGGCACGGTGTCGGCGGGCGTGGGCTACAGCGCCACGGCCACCAGCTTTACCACGACGGTGGCCGACATTGCCACGCAGGTGCGGGCGGCGCTCGCCACCCGGCCGGCGGCGGAGGTGGGCGTGTACCTGGCCGGCTTCGACGAGATCGCCGCCATCTTCGCGGCCGCCGCGGCAGACCCGGTGCTGGCCTCGGTGCGCTGGTACGGCGCCGACGGCATCGCGCAGAGCGGCGCGCTCACGGCCAGCGCCGCGGCGGTGGCGTTCGCCGAGACCGTGGGCTTTCCGTCGGCGCTGTTCGGGCTGGACTTTGCGGCGCGCGACACGTGGCAGCCGGTGGCCACGCGCATCCAGCAGCGCGCGGGAGCCGCGCCGGACGCGTTCGCGCTGGCCGTGTACGATGCCACCTGGGTGGCGGCGCTGGCGTACCTGGCCTCGCCGTCGGGCGTGGACGTGGACTCGCTGGCCTCGCGGTTCGTGCAGGCGGCCAGCGTGTACCACGGCACCACCGGGTGGGCCGCCCTGAACGCCGCGGGCGACCGGCAGTACGCCGACTTCGACTTCTGGGCCGTCCGCCCCTCCGGCACCGGCCACGCCTGGACCCGCGTCGCCGGCTACGAGACGCGCTCCGGCACCCTGAGCCGGTAAGGCGGGGGGGGCAGCACCCGCCGGGAGATGAAGATGATTCACTCGCGCAGCCGACGCATTCAGCAGGGTGCCGGAGCCGGGTTCGCGGCCGTCCTGCTGCTCGCCGCCGGCGGTTTCGCGCCGGTTGGCGGCGAGCCCGCGATGCCGGCGGCGCTCTGCTCCATACGTCCGCCGCCCACGTTTTCGGCTCGGCGGACGCGCGACATCGTGCAGGCGGCGGAGGTGGTGGTTCGTGCAGCCGCCATCGGGCACGCGCCCGCCCCGCCCCGAAGCGCGCGGCCCAACGGGTACTACATGTCGTTTGCGGTGCTCGAGACGATCAAGGGGACCACGCCTGCGGACACGCTGGTCTTCATGGGCGGGGAGGACGACCGCGACAGCTTTCGCGAGCCGGGTGACGATACCGTTCCCTACACCACGTTCCACCGCTGGTACGGCGGCGGCGACTGCATCGCCGGGACGTACCGGCCCGGCGCGGAATACCTGCTCCTGCTGGGGCGCCGTGAGGAGAAGGGCGACCTCGATCCGTACTGGCAGTTCCTTGCCCCCACCGCCGAGCAGATCCGCGGGGCGGACGATCCGTGGGTGACGTGGGTGCGTCAGGCGCTCGCCGCCGGCCGCTGAAGGTGACGCGGAGACGGCAAGCGCCTGCCGTCACCCATCGCCATGCGAAGGCTTCGCTTTCGCGGACCTGGAACCCAGCCTCGCGAACCGGCGGATCGGACGATGTCCGCGCGAGTACCAGACCGGATGGAATCTCGAAACACGATGGATGGGAAGCCATCGCTCGCGCTGCGCGTGCCCGGCCGCTTTGAACGGACCGTCAGCGGCATCGTGGTGCGTGATGGCAGGTTCTACTGGAGCGGGTGGACGATGTTCTGGCGACTGGCGCTCACGATGTTCGTCATCAGGATCGCCATCCACCTGGTGTTCTCGTTTCCCCGTCCGCGCGGTGAGCCAGCACTGCTGGGGATTCCGGGGATGAGCATGCCCATCGCGGGCGAGTCGGCGATTACGACGACCATCGTCGCCGGCCTGTGGGTCCTGCTCGCGTACCCGCAGCGCCGGCGCTTCAACGCGGCCGCCCCGCGAGCCGACGCACGGTGACACGAGCACGCGCGCGCGCCTCTGGCCATTCTCCTGGAGCTCCACCATTGCGTTTGGCCGGACGACATCTACTTCCCACCAAGCTCAGCCATCCTGAGCCTGAGGCTGAGAGGGTGTTGAGAAACCTCAGTTATTCCTCAAGAAGCACACTGTCATCCTGAGGGAGCGCACGCCCGCAACTTCAGCAACCACAGAGGCTTGCGCGCGACCGAAGGATCTTTGCCGGGTCGCGCGAGATTCAGCTCTCGGGAGCCGTTCACGGCTCCCGGTTCTGCAGGCAAGGTCCTTCAGTCGGCGCCAAAGCGTGGTGTATCAGCAGATTGCAGAGCGGCGCCTCCCTCAGGATGACTGAATCGCGGTTCACAAACCCTCAGAACACGCCCACCTTCCCCTTCGCGAACTCGCGCAGGCGCGCCGAGTCGTAGCCTACGCCGTCGCGAAAGACGAGCGTGACCTCGTAGACCTGCGACGGCGTGGCGACGGGATCGCCGCGGATCACTACCAGGTCCGCGGCTTTGCCCGGCGCGATGCTGCCGATGCGCGCCTCCTCGCCCAGGACGCGGGCGCCATTGAGCGTCAGGATGCCGATCGCCTGCTCGGGCGCAAAGCCGGCCTCCACCAGCAGCTCGTAGTTGCGCAGGTTGCCAAAGCCGGGAAGAAAGCCCGTCCCCCATGGGTCCGAGCCCGCGGCCAGCAGCCCGCCCGCCGCCACGAAATCCCGCTCCCACCGCATCATCTTCGTCAGCAGCCGCTCCGGGACGACGAAGCCCGACGTGGCGAGCGCGGCGTGGTTGGCCTCCACCTCGGCACGGGCGGCGGGGGCCAGCATCTCCATGACGCGCGGGTCCAGCCGCGCCCGCCCGGGGATGAACGACTCGTAGACGCCCAGCGTGCTGACGACGGGCGTGCCGCGCGCGGCGATGCGGCGAATGCTGGCCTGCACCGCCGGGCTGGCCACGTCCACGTCCGCCTGCGCGCGCTGGTTGCCGCGCGGGCACACGTCCGGCTGCCTGCCCGGCACATGCTCGCTGTCGGTGATAAAGCCGTGCTGCAGCGCGTCGACCCCCAACTCCGCCGCTTCGCCAAAGGTGACGGCGCACAGGTGGCCGGTCACGCGCAGCCCCCGTGCGTGCGCCGCGTCGATGGTCCAGCGCAGCACGTCGCGCGGGCCGCTCATCACCTTGAACCAGGTGGCGCCCTTCCCCGCCCACTCGTCCACGAAGCGCCGCGCCTCTTCGGGCGAGTCCACGCCGCGGAACGCGCCCGTGCGCCGGGCCCCGGCCACGATGTACGGTCCGGCGATGTGCAGCCGCGGCCCGGGCATCTCCCCCGCGTCCACGGCGCGCTTCAGCTCCACCTCCTGCTCCGCCAGCTGGCTCCCCGCCGTCATCGCCGTGGTGACGCCAAAGGCAAGGTACAGGTAGGCGCTGGCGTTCATCGGCACCGACTCGCGCAATCCGCCCAGGTAGGTGTGCTCGTGCAGCGACACCAGGCCGGGGATCACGGTGTGTCCGCGCAGCTCCATCACCCGCGCGCCGGCCGGGATCACCGTGGCGCCGCTGGGTCCGATCGCCTGGATGCGCGACCCGCTGACGACGATCGTCTGGTCCTCGCGCGCGGGGCCGCCGGTGCCGTCCACCACGCGCACATGCGTCAGCGCGACCACCGGCGCGTCCACGGTCACGAAGGGGCGAATGCCGGGCGTGATCTCCGGGGTCCGCTGCGCGGGGAGCGCGGTAGCGGCCAGCAGCGCCGCCAGGGCCAGGTTCAGCGAGCGGGGGAAGATGCGGGGCATGCTCGGCGTCGGTGCGTGGAGCCCAGCAGGGCGGGGATTCGCTCCACCGGGGCAATCCTGAATCATGTCCATCGTTTGTCCAGTAGCGCAATACTCCCATTTCAGGTAAACTAATAGCGTATGAGACATCCTCTCCCCCTCGATCCCACCCCCGAACAACTGTTCGCGATTATCCGCACCCAGACGGAAATCGCGAAGCTGGGGCTTGATCTCGAGGGCGTGATGGCGCTGGTGGCGGGCGAGGCACAGTCGCTGACCCGCGCCTCGGGCGCGGTGGTGGAGCTGGCGGAGGGCGACCAGATGGTGTACCGCGCAGTTTCCGGCATCGCCAGCAACCAGCTGGGGCTGCGGCTGGACCGCGCCACCAGCCTGTCCGGGCTTAGCGTGGACACCGGCACCGCCCTGCGCTGCGACGACTCCGAAACCGACGACCGGGTGGACCGCGCCGCCTGCCGGCGGGTGGGGCTGCGGTCCATGCTGGTGGTGCCGCTGACCCACGACAACTCGGCCGTGGGCGTGCTCAAGGTGATCTCGTCGCGCGCCAACGCCTTTGGCCCCGCGGACCTCAAGGTGCTGGAGCTGATGTCGGAGCTGATCGGCGCGGCCATGTACCACGCCGCCCGCTACGGCGCCGACGAGCTGTTCCGCCGCGCCACGCACGACGCGCTGACCGGGCTGGCCAACCGCGCCCTGTTCTTTGACCGGCTGCGGCACTGCCTGGCGCAGGGCCGGCGCGAGGGTTTTTCCGTGGGCGTGCTGGTGCTGGACATGGATGGCCTCAAGCGCATCAACGACGAGCACGGCCACCGGGCGGGCGACGCGGCGCTGCGGGAGCTGGCCACGCGGCTGTCGGCCGGGCTGCGGCAGTCCGACACGGTGGCGCGGCTGGGCGGGGACGAGTTTGGCGTGGTGCTTTCGCGCGTGGAGGACCGCGAGGGTGCCTGGGTGGCCGCGGACCGCATGGCCACGCAGCTGGACCGGCCGCTGATGTTCGAGCGCCGGCGGCTGCCGCTGGCCGCCAGCATTGGCGTGGCGGTGTTCCCGGACGACGGCGACCAGCCAGACGCGCTGGTGGAGGCGGCGGACCAGGGGATGTACGCCATGAAACGCCAGCGCACCCGCGCCCGCGAAGGCGCGGCCCAGGGCATTGGCGCCAGCGGCTGATCGCGGGACGGCTCCATCTCCCCTGAACGGAGGAGGGGTACGAGGAACAGACAACGGCCAGAGATGCAGAGGGATGATGGTTTCCTCTGTATCTCCGGCTTTTCTCTGCCCCTCCGTACCCCTTCGCCGTTGCCGTACCCTCTGGATCACGAAGGCCCGCCGTCGTACAATTCGGTGAGACGGACGGGCCGCCGCATCCATCCTCCCCACGCACCTCATCCCCATGCCGCCGCGCTACGCCATCCGGTTGATGTTCGAGTGGGGCGGCGGGACCCTGTGGTGCGGCAACGACGCGGCGCGGGACAGGTTCGACGTAGGGTCCGTCGAGGACGTGCTCCCGCTCTCCCCCGAGCTTCGCGAGCGGCTGGAAGAGCTTTCCGTGTGGCACGACACGGCGCTGGACTGGGACGATCCCGCGGGACCGAGCCCCTGGCCGCCCGGCGAGGACGCCCGCTTCGACGCCGCGGCCGCCGAGATCCTGGAGCGCGTCCGTGGGGAGCTGGGACCCGACTTCACCGTCGAGTACAGGCCCCTGTAGCCCGGCCACGGCCCGGCTTCGTCGCGCCTCCGCGCATATCCAACGGAAACAACGGGTTAGCTGTCTTTTACCCGGCTCTGTTGATCCCTACGAGTCCATCCCGGGCCTTCGCTCTCCCATCGTCTTCTGGGCGAAAGGGGGCGCCGGGCGCTATCTTGATGACGATGCAGAACGATGCCGCGGGGGGACGCCGCGGCATCCGAAGACTTCCCGGAGTACAGATTGACGACATCGACCGCGCCCGAGGGCGCCGTTGACCCCGCGTTCACCGCCGCCGCCGCGCCCCACCCGGACGTCGTGGCCATCTCGCGCATCAGCGCGGTGCCCACCATCCTCAAGGTGATCTCCGAGAACACGGGGCTGCGCCTGGCGCTGGTGGCGCGCGTCACCGAAAACGAGTGGACGGCGCTGGCCACGCTGGACCGCATGGAGTTCGGCCTGCGCGCGGGCGACCACCTGGACGTGGCCACCACCCTGTGCAGCGAGGTGCGCTCCTCGCGCGAGCCCATCGTCATCGAGCACGCCAGCCAGGAGCCCGAGTTCTGCGGGCACCCCACGCCCAGGCTGTACGGCTTCGAAAGCTACATCGCGGTCCCCATCTTTCGCGGCGGCGAGTACTTTGGCAACGTGTGCGCGCTGGACTCGCGCCCCGCGCCGCTGCGCGACGGCAAAACGCTGGAGATGATGAAGCTGTTCGCAGAGCTGATCGGCGTGCAGCTGACGGCGGAAGAGCAGCACGAGCGCGACCGCCAGGCGCTGGTGGCCGAGCGGCGCAACGCGGAGCTGCGCGAACAGTTCATCGCCGTGCTGGGGCACGACCTGCGCAACCCGCTCTCCTCCGTCATCACCGGCAGCGCGTTTCTGATGGACATCTGCGAGCAGCCCAAGCAGCGCAACGTGCTGGAGCGGGTGCACAGCAGCGGCCACCGGATGGCCCGGCTGATCGACGACGTGCTGGACTTTGCGCGCGGACGGCTGGGCGGCGGCATCTCGCTGGAGCCGGAAAGGGTGGACGACGTGGCCGTGCTGGCCACGCAGGTGGTGGCCGAGGTGGCGGGCGCGCACCCCGGCCGCACGCTGCGGCTGATGGCCGCGGACGCGGGCCCGGCCGTGCTGGACCGCACCCGCGCGGCGCAGCTGATGTCCAACCTGGTGGGCAACGCCGTGCAGCACAGCCCGCCCCAGGCAGCGGTGGAGGTGCGGGTGGAAGACGCGGGCGACCACGTGCGCTTTTCCGTCAGCAACATGGGCGAGCCGATCCCGGCGGAGCTGCTGCCGCGCCTGTTCGAGCCGTACGTGCGCGCGTCGGGCGACCGGCCGCGCCACGGGCTGGGTCTGGGCCTGTACATCGCCGCCGAGATCGCCCGCTCGCACGGCGGCACCCTGCACGCCACCTCCAGCGCCGAATCCGGCACCACCTTCACCGCGCTCCTCCCCCGCTCCGGCCCGTCCTGAAAACCGGCCCCGCGATTCGTCATCCTGAGCGGCTGTTGCCAAACCTCACTTGCTCCCCCATGGAGGCACGGTGTCATCCTGAGGGAGCGCACGCCCGTAACCTTCATTACCACAAGAGATTGCGCGCGACCGAAGGATCTCTGTCGGGTCGCGCGAAGCCCAGCCACCGGGAGCCGTTCAGGTCCCTCGCGTCGAGATCTTCGCTCGCGCACAAAGACCTGCGATGGTTCACGTTCCTGGTGGACGCGCTCCCCGGGACGCCGGCGATCCGGTTCGAGAGCCGACAACACCCGTGGAGCCTGTGCCGGATTGCACGCCGACCTCGGGAGACGGTTGACGAGGGCGTAGAGGGGGATCACCTTCTCTGCGCCCTTTCCGTTGATCCTCCGCGCCCGTGCTGTGAAACGCAGTTGGGGAGCAGGAGGGAAAACGAATGACGGGGCGGACGGGGTGCCCGTTTTTTGCCTCTCCCCGGCAGCCGATACCGATCCGCATCTCCCGGAGCCGTGAACCCAAGCATGCAGAGCGAGCCGCGACGCGACTCCTCATCCCCCGAGCACGTGCCGGATGCGCCCTCGCGGGCGGACCTGGACGCGGCCGTGCGCGACCCGGCGCGGCTGGCGGCCGTGCACGAGACGGGGCTGCTGGACGCCGCCGCGGAGCCGCCCTTCGACCGGCTTACGCGGCTGGCGGTGCGCCTGCTGAACGTCCCCGCCACCTTTCTTTCCCTGGTCGACGAGAACCGCGACTTCTACCTGGCCGCCACCGGCTTTGGCGAGCCGCTGGCCTCGGCGCGAGAGCTGGCGGGGCGCACCTTCTGCCACTTTACCGTCGCCGGCGCCACCGCCCAGCACCCCATGGTGATCCCCGACACCGGCGCCGACCCGGTGTACCGGGCCGTCCCCACGGTGACGTCGCTGGGCGTGGCCGCGTACGTGGGCGTGCCGCTGGTGATCGACGGGCAGGCGGTGGGCGCGTTTTGCGCCATCGACACGGCGCCGCACGCGTGGACCGAGGCCGAGGTGGAGGTGCTGCGCGAGCTGGCCGCCAGCGCCCAGCGCGAGATGGAGCTGCGGCAGGCGCTGGCCCGGACGCGCGCCGCGGCGGAGCGCCTGGAGCGCACGGCCCGCGAGCGCGACGAGTTTCTGAACGCCACCACCGACGGCGTTTACACCATCGACGCCGCGGGGACCATCCTGTTCGCCAACCAGGCGGCGGCCGAGCAGCTGGGGTGGGAGCCGGCGGAGATGGTGGGCAAAGAGGCGCACGCGCTCTTTCACTACGCGTACGCCGACGGAACGCCGTACCCGCGCGAGGCGTGCGCCATCGCGATCGCCGCGGCCCAGGGGCGGGCGGTCCACGTGCAGGACGACGTGCTCTGGCGGCGCGACGGCTCGTCGTTTCCCGTCTCCTACGCCTCGTCGCCCGTGCGGCGCGGCGGCGAGGTGATCGGCGCGGTGGTGCGCTTTACCGACGTCACGGAGCAAAAGCGCGCGCTGGACGGGCTGCACCTGCTGGCCGAATCCGGCCGCGTGCTGTCGTCGTCGCTGGACGTGGACGACACGCTGCAGGCCATCGCCTCGCTGACCGTGCCCGCGCTGGCGGAGATGGTGATGGTGGACATCGTGGAGGACGGGTCGGTGCGCCGGGTAGCGGCCAGCCACGTGGACGAGCGGCTGCGCGTGCTGTTCGATCGCGCGCGCCTGTACCCGCCGCGCATCGGTGACCGGGGGCCGCAGTCGCAGGTGATGCAGAGCGGAACGTCGCTGCTGCTGCGCGACATGGACGACGCCTGGATCGACACCCTGGACCGTGGCGAGGAGCACGCCGGGCTGGTGCGGCAGATGGCGCCCGAGTCGCTGATCGTGGCGCCGCTGCGCTCCCGCGGCACGGTGCTGGGCACGCTGTCGCTGGTGCGGACGGCCGCCAGCCCCTGCTTTGACCAGACGGACCTGGAGCTGGCCGAGGAGCTGGCGCTGCGCGCGGCGCTGGCGGTGGAGAACGCGCGGCTCTACGACTCCGCCCGCAATGCCACCCGCGCCCGCGACGACATGCTGGGCGTGGTGTCGCACGACCTGCGCAACCCCATCCACTCCATCTTCATGAGTTCGTCGTTCCTCAACGACCTGCTTCCGGAGGGGATGAAGGTGGAGCGCACGCAGGCGGCGGTCATCAAGCGCGCGGCCGAGCGGGCCAACCGCCTGATCCAGGATCTGCTCGACATCACCCACATCGAGAGCGGCCGCCTGTCGCTGGAGCGCGAGCCGCACTCCGCGTCGTCCATCGTTCACGAGGCGCTGGAGCAGGGGGCTATGGCGGCGGCGGGGGCCGGGATCACGCTGGAGCGCGGGGAGATGCACCGCGACGCCACGGTGTTCGCCGACCGCGACCGGGTGGTGCAGGCGCTGGGCAATCTGATCGGCAACGCGCTCAAGTTCACCCCCGAGGGCGGCCGCGTCGTCGTTTCCGTGCACGGCGATGGTGACCGCGTGCGCCTCGCCGTCGCGGATACGGGGCCGGGAATCCCTCCGGAGCAGGTGCCGCGCCTGTTCGACCGCTTCTGGCAGGCCAGCCGCAAGGACCGGCGCGGCGTGGGCCTGGGCCTGTCCATCGTCAAGGGCATCGCCGACGCCCACGGCGGCGACGTGCTGGTCGACACGGCCCTGGGCGCCGGCACCACCTTCACCCTCGTCCTCCCCGCGAGCGCCCCCGACGCCTAGCGTGCAGGCGACCCGCGGAGCGGACGTGGCGCGGGAACTCCGTCCAGCATGCCGCAGACGCGGATGGCCTCGCCCACGTCAGACCCATCAAAGTCCTGGTCTGGGCCGATCAGCCGACAAGCCGAAGAGGATGACGGATCGGCCGCGTCGACTCCCGCAGACCGCGAACCCCAGAATGACATGCTGATCACCTGCCCCGACTGCCGGCGGGAGATCTCCGACGCGGCGCCGGCGTGCATCCACTGCGGCCGGCCCACCACACCCGTTGCGCCGCGGGTGGATGCGCCCGCCTGTGGCCCGCGCAGGACGCATCCGTTGGCAGGGCCGGCGCCGGGGTCCGCCATCCGGCCTCGCGTGGTGCTCCGCTGGATCGCCGTGGCGGCGGTGGTGGGGCTGTTCGGCGCGCAGTGGGCGCTCGGCGGCGCATCGGAGCGGACGGACCTGCTGATCTCGGCACTCCTCCCCATCGCCATCGGTGCAATTCTCCTGCTGGCGCCGGCACCGGAGACAACGGCGCGCACGGCCGGAGCGCGCCGCGGTAACTGGGGCACGTGGTTCACGGAAAACAACGCACGCCGGGCGTTCGGCTGGAACGCCATCGCCGGCTGGGTATTTCTGCTGATCGGCCTCCTTACCTTGCTCTTCTCCCTGTTGTAGCCGCCGCGTTCCTCAATCCGGGCGCTCACCTCGGCCGCGGAGCAGGCTCATGCTTCTACAGATCGCGCATCAGGTGGTGTGATCGACGCGCTTCCGTGCGCTCCGGACTTCATCCACCGATCTGCATCCCTCATACTACCATTGAGCGCCTGCCGGGAAGCGGAGGTGGCGGGAATGGTGTTCCTCCAAAAAACGCGGATGGCCCCCTGCCGCATTCCCTCTGCTTCCCGTTTCCGACGCCCTTACAAAAGATCCTGCCTCGCCGACCGCCTCCCCTGCACCCGACACCTGGGAAGCCGGCTCCCGCGCGGGATCCGAGGAATCGCCACGAGAAAACTCCGTTGACTCCGTTGACTCCGTGTGAGCCTGTTCTTTTCCGGGCTCGCTCCACCCTCCCCGCCACCTGGTCGTTCCGGATTTCGTTGCGTGAACGCGCGGCGGCGCGCATCCTTGTGCACAATCGCGGCACGGACCGCGAATCCCGCCGCACGCGTCCAACCCACCCGTTCCGCCCATGCCCGCACCCCTGCGCTGCCCCACCTGCTCCGCGCCGCTGGACCTGCCGCCCGAGCACGCCACCATGGCCCGCTGCCCGTACTGCGGGGCAACCGCCCTGCTGACGGAGCGTGGCGGCAGCGTGCACGCCGCCGCCCGGCACGACCCGCACGCCGACGCTATCGCCGAGGTGCTGCGGCAGCTGCGCGCCGGGAGCAAGATCGGCGCGATCAAGGAGTATCGCGAGCGCTTCGGCGTTGGGCTGGCGGAGGCGAAGCGCGCGGTGGAGCGCATCGAGGCCGGCCAGCCGGCGGGCTCCATCCCCCCCGCGTCGCCCAGCAACACGAAGGCTGCGCTGGGCTGTGCGATCTTCATCCTGCTGGCCGTCCTGGTCGCGGGCGTGCGGCTGATGCGGCCGCGACCGCAGACGCCCGCGCCCGCCGTGCAGACCACGCCCGCCACGCCGATGCCTCCCTCGCCGGTGGCTGAAAAGGCGGGGCCGCCGGCGTTCGCGGAGGAGGTGATGCGGTTCGGGAGCGAGGGGACGGGGGCGGGGCGCTTCGAGGACGCGCGCAGCGTCGCGGTGGATGGCGCCGGGCGCATCTACGTGGCCGAGTACACGGGCGGGCGCGTGCAGGTGTTCGATTCGGCCGGCGCGTTCGTGACGCAGTGGATGGCGGACACGCGGATGCCGCTGCTGGACCTGGAGGCGGACCGCGAGGGCACCGTGTACGTGGTGCAGCACGGCCGTATCCGCCGCTACGAGGGCGCCACCGGCCGCGCGCTGGGCGAGGTGCGGCGCGCGGGCGGCGCCAGCTACGACGACGTGGCGCTGGCGCTGGACGGCACCCTGTGGACCGTCTCGATGCACCAGGTTTCGCACCTGGCCGCCGACGGCCGCGTGCTGCGGACGATCAACACCCGCGAGGCGATCGACGAGGACGCCGCGCCCGTGCGCCTGGCCGTCGCGGGATCGGGCGACGTGTACGTGATGGACCGCTGGACCGGCGAGATCTACCACCTGGACCCTGACGGACGCTTCCGCGACCGCTTTGGCGGGCGGGCGAAGCCGGGCGCGGGCGGGGGGATGGGAGGGATGGCCGCGCCGCAGGGGCTGGCCGTGGACGGCAAGGGCCGCGTGTACGTGAGCGACATGATGGGCGGCATCCACGTCTTTGACGCGGACGGCCGCCCGGTGGATTCCTTTGGAAGCGACCTGAACCCGTTCGGCATCACCTTCAACGGCGCGGACCACGTGTTCGCCACCAACCGCAACGATCATCAGGTCGTCCGCTACCGCCTGACGCGCTGAGAACGAGTGACGGCGAATCCCGCGAAAGAACAGGCCTCACACGGAGTTAACGGAGTCAACGGAGTTTTCTCGTGCCGTTTCCTCTGATCTCACCGTGTGCGAGAAAGAATGGACCTCACGCAGAGTTACCAGAGTTAGCGGAGTTTTCTCGTGCCGTTTCCTCCGATCCCGCGCTCCGAAATCGGGCTACCCAGGTGTCGGGTGATAGAGAGCCGGTTGACGAGGGACGATCTTTTGTAAGGGTGTCGGGAACGCGACGGAGGTGGAATGCGGCAGGGGGCCATCCGCATTTTTTTGAAAAGGCATGCGGATCGTCCGATGCTCTCCGGAAGCGCACGCGAGCACGTCGATCGCACCACCTGATGCGCGATCCCGAAAATCATCGGCCCACTCCGACATCGGGGAGAAGGGCGATGCCTGCCGTCGTTTGATCTTTGAGGCACCCGCGCCGCTTGCCCGCCGCGACGGAATCCACAAGTTTCCACCCCTGGACGCGACTCACCGGCCTCCGCGCTTTCCTCGCACTTCTCATGATGACCCGTCTTCGGATCCCGCGCGCCCTGGTGGCCGTGGGGTGCCTGCTGCTGCTGCTGCTCGCGTCGGCGCTCGACGCGCAGACGCTGTCGTCGATGGAGCGCGAGCGCGGGCGCACCATGCTGCGGCAGGTGCGCGCGCAGATCGAAGCGAACTTCTACGACGCCGGCTTCAACGGGCTGAACCTGGACGCGCGCGCCGCGCACGCGGACTCCATCATCCGGCACGCGACGTCGCTGGGCGAGATGTTTGCCGCCATCGCGGCGCTGACGATGGAGATGGAGGATTCGCACACCTTCTTTGTCCCGCCCTGGCAGACCACGGAAGTCATCTACGGCTGGGACATGACCATCGTGGGCGATTCCGCCTTCGTGAGCGAGGTGGAGCCGCGCAGCGACGCGGAGCGTGCGGGCGTGCGCGTGGGCGACCGGGTGCTGCTGGTGAACGGGCACGTGCCCACCCGGGGAAACCTGTGGTCCATGTGGTACGTGTTCCGCGCGCTGCGCCCGCAGCCGGGTCTGCGCGTGGTGATGCGCGCGCCCGGCGGCGAGCCGCGCCAGCTGGACCTGGCCGCGCAGGTGCGGCAGCGGTTCCGCGTAATCGACCTTACCAGACCCGGCGGCGGCCACGACATCCACACCCTGATCCGCGAAGCGCAGAACGAGGCGGACGAGATGCGCCCGCGCTTTGCCCGCGTGGGCGACGTTCTGGTGTGGAAGCTTCCCAGCTTTGAGGCGAGCGAAGAGCAGGTGCGCCAGGGGCTGCGCCGCGCGCGAGAGAGCCGCGCACTGGTGCTTGACCTGCGCGGCAACGGCGGTGGCTCGGTGTCCCTTCTGCTTTCGCTGCTGGGCGGGATGAGCGCGGACAGCATGGTGGTGGGGATGCAGCGCGAGCGCCGGCGCCAGGTGCCCATGGTGGCGCGCGGCGCCGGCGCCAACGCCTTTACCGGCGAGCTGGTGGTGCTGGTGGACAGCCGGTCGGCATCGGCGGCGGAGATCGCGGCGCGCACGGTGCAGCTCACCGGGCGCGGCGTGGTGCTGGGCGACCGCACGGCCGGCGCGGTGTCGCGGGGACGGATGGTGCCGCTGCGGATGGGCGCCGAGCGCGTGGTGATGTTCGGCGTCCTGGTCACGGACGCCAGGCTGCTGATGCGCGACGGCGCGGACCTGGAAGGCGTCGGCGTGCTCCCCGACACCCTGATCCTGCCGACCGCGGAGCAGCTGGCCGCCGGCGAAGACCCCGTCCTAGCCGCGGCGCTCACGCGGCTTGGCCAGCCCACCAATCCCGCCGCCGCCGGCGCGCTGCTCCCCGGGAACTGACGTCCGCGGCGACAGGTTGCGCAACGATGAGGAGCGGTGCGCTCTCAGAGGGTTGCTGGCAATCGTACCGGCGTTGATTTGCTGAGGGAGGCGCCGCGCTGAGGCCGACCCAACGCTGAAGCCAGGGCGCCGACCGAAGGATCTTGTTTGCCTGACTACGGGGCTTGAACAGCTCCCGGGGGCTAGGCCTCGCGCGACCCGACAAAGATCCTTCGGTCGCGCACAAGCATTTGTGGTCATGAAAGTTACGGGTGTGCGCTCCCTCAGGATGACACCGTACCTCCCATTCGGAGCAGGCGAGGTTTGGCGACACCCCCTCAGGAAATCAACGGCCTCTCTCTCTGGATCTGGTACGATCCTCCCAACGATGCGCTACAAGCTCGCCATCTTTGACTTCGACGGCACGCTCGCAAACTCGTTCTCGTGGTTCCTGCGCGTGGCGAACCAGGCCGCGGACCGGTACGGGTTCCTGCGCATCGACGACGCGAACCGCGACATGCTCCGCGGACAGGACGCGCGGCAGATCATCCGCCACCTGCGGCTGCCGGCGTGGAAGATGCCGCTGGTCGCGCGCTTCATGCGGCGGCAGATGCACATCGACGCCGGCGACATCCCGCTGTACGCGGGCACGGATCAGATGCTGGAGGAACTGTCGCGGCGCGGGGTTCGGCTCGCCATCGTAAGCTCCAACAGCGAGCAGAACATCCGCCGCATCCTGGGCCCGCGGCTCGCCGGCCTCATCCAGCACTACGGGTGCGGCGCCAGCCTGTTCGGCAAACCCCGCCTGCTGCGCCGGGTGCTGCGGGCCGCCGGGGTGCAGCCCGCGGAGGCGTTGTGCATCGGCGACGAGATCCGCGACCTGCGCGCGGCACATGTCGTCGGCATCCCCTTTGGCGCGGTGGCATGGGGATTCACCCGCATCGAGTCACTGGAAGCCCACGCCCCGCGCGAAGTGTTCTCGCACGTGGACCAGATCCCGCGAACGTTCACCTGATCACGTGATGGAGCCGCCGGAACCGGCTGGCTGATCCGCCTCACCTTCCCTCCCGCGCACCCCGCCAAACGTTTCCGTTGCACAATCGGGCAACGCTCTATAACTGTTCCCTCCCTGGTCTTCTCGGCAGTGCGTCCGGAACCCGCGGAGGAAACGGTATGCGCATCGGAGTGATCGACCTGCTCGGAAAGGAACCGCCCAAGAACGGATACTCGCGGTTCATGCGGATGAACAACGCCTCCATCATGCCCCAGGTGGTGGCGGTGTGGTGCGAACAGGAGGGGCACGAGGTCCACATGGCGTACTACTCGGGCCCGGAGCTTATCGCCGGCTCGGTTCCCGACGACGTGGACCTGCTGTTCATCACCGCGTTCTCGCAGGCCGCGCTGCTGGCGTACGCCATGAGCAACTACTACCGCCACCGCGGCGTGATCACCGTGCTGGGCGGGCCGCACGCGCGGTCGTATCCGGAAGACGCGCAGCAGTACTTCGATTACGTCGTGGGGATGTGCGACAAGGAGCTGCTGTGCGACATCCTGAACGATGCCGAGCAGCACCGTCCCATGGGCCAGTACCTGAGCGCCGCCAAACAGCCGCACGTGCTTCCCGGCCTGCGCGAGCGGTGGAAGTTTCTGCGGCCGGCGATGGAAAAGGCCAAGCTGCTGCGCCTGGTTCCGGTCATCGGCAGCCTGGGGTGCCCGTACAAGTGCAGCTTCTGCATCGACGCCGTAACGCCGTACGTGGCGCTGGCCTACGACGTCATGAAGGACGACATGCGGTTCTTTCTGGAGACCAGGCTGCCGCGCTCGTGCCTGGTGTGGCACGATCCCAACTTCGCCATCCGCTTCGACGACTACCTGGACGCCATCGAAGAGGCGGTGCCGCGCGGCAGCATAACATTCTTTGCCGAGATGTCGCTGGCGCTGCTCAAGGAAGACAACCTCAAGCGTCTGCAGCGCAACAACTTCAAGGCCATCGCGCCCGGCATCGAATCATGGTTCGACATCGGCGACAAGTCGCGGATGCGCAACGTGAAGGGGATGGAAAAGGTGGAGCGGATGGCGGAGCACGCCAACCTGGTGAACCGCTACATCCCCTACACCCAGTGCAACCTGATCTTCGGGCTGGACAGCGACGAGGGGCCGGAGCCCTTCGAGCTTACCAAGCGCTTCATCGACAAGGCGCCGGGCGTGTACCCGCACCTGGCGCTGCTCAGCGCGTTTGGCCGCAACGCCGAGCTCAACCTGCAGTACCAGCGCGACGGCCGCGTGCTGCCGACGCCGTTCCACTTTCTGGACCTGGTGCAGGCGATGAACGTAAAGCCCGCGAACTACTCGTGGGTGGAGTTCTACACGCTGGTGTGCGAGACCTTCGACTACTGCTTCTCGCCCAGGGCGCTCACGCGGCGGCTGCTGGCCAACCCCAAGCCGCTGCTGGGGATCGAGCAGTTTTTCCGGGGCGTGTCGTCGGAGCGCAACAACCGCCTGGCCCGCCACCGTACCATGCTGCGCTGGCTCAAGGAAGACCCCGAGGTGCGCGACTTTTACGACGGCAGAACGCCGGAAATTCCGTCGGTGATGGTGAACACCATCAGGCAGCACCTGGGCCCGCTGTGGGAGTGGCTTCCGGAGAACGCGCTGCACTACGACCCCAATGCGTACCTGAACTCCGGCACGACGCATCCGCTTCCGGTTGCGCTGGTGTGAGGGTGTGAGGGTGTGAGGGTGTGAGGGTGTGAGGGTGTGAGGGTGTGAGGGTGAGCGGGTGAGCGGGTGAGCGGGTGAGCGGGTGAGCGGGTGAGCGGGTGAGCGGGTGAGCGGGGGCACCCGCGTCGCGCGAGGCGTGCCGGGGGCCGCAGCGTCCCGCCAGATGGCAACACCGCGCCCCAACGAGACCGCGACGGTCGCCGTGGCCCGCCCACGGCACCACGGGCTAAAGCCCGCGGCTAGAACGCCCTGGGCTCGCGGAGCTCACCCGGCGGGGCTTCACCTGCTCGTTGCGTCGTGGTCCGAGATCATCGGAGAGGTTTCGCTTGCGACAGACGCCCTGCCCGCCCCCTCCAAAACCCCGCGAGATCCGCCCCACGCTCAACCTCCCCCGGCAGTTTCGGGGGAGGTGGGCGAGTGGTGCTCGCCCGGAGGGGGCCGGCACCGAGCCATCCACACCGCACCAGCCCATCCGCTCACCATCACACCATCACACCATCACCCTCTCCGCCCCGCCACCACCGCCCGCGGAGCGTAGCTGATCCTCCGTGCCTCCTGGATCGTCCCGCCGTCCAGCCGCCCCTCGACGATCTCGTATCCCAGCAGGGCGAAGATGCGGCCGCGGAGGAAGAGCGGGCGGGCGTTGCCGTACCAGTCCACGCAGCTGGCGCGGCAGCCGTCGTCGCCCGAGCCGTCGGCGCGGGCGGCAAGCTCGCCCAGCTCCTCGAAGCGAGAGAGGCGGTTGCGCAGGAACAGGATGGACGCGGAGCCCTGGCGCAGGTGCGCGTAGCCGGGTACGCCTTCGCCGCGGATGGGCAGCCCCAGGATGCCGCCGTCGCGACCGTCGGGCTTGTAGAAGAAGCCGTGGCTGCGCAGCTCTCCCTGCGACGCGCCCGCGCTCACGTAGCGCTGCGCCAGCTGCGGCCGCGCGCCCAGCCGCACCGCGCTAAAGTGCAGGTTCTGCCCATCCGAACCTACCACCACCGCGTCGCCGCCCATGGATTCGATGCGATCCACCCCGTGCGGCAACGGCAGCTCGGCGGCGGGCCCTTCCGCCCACGGCACCGCGTACAGCGTGGCGTGCGCGCGCTGCTCCGGCGGGCCCCAGCCGCTCCCCGTGCCGTACAGCAGGTAGTCGCCCACGAACCGGTTCTGGAAGGTGTAGCCGGCCGGCGTGGGCAGCGGGCGATAGCGTTCCGCCGATGCCGTGGCGCCCCCGTCGCCAAAGCTGTCCAGCGGCACGCGCAGCAGTGACGTGCTGCCGCCCGTGGTCTCGCCGTGCCACATGCCGTCGCCGTCCGCGCCGGAGCGCACCAGCACGTTCAGGTGCCGGTCGGCGCTCTCCAGAAACGAGAACTGGTCCACCGGACTGCCGCGCACGGCCAGCGCGCTGGGCCCGGCGCCGTCCAGCGGAATGCGGTACACCATGCTTTCCGCGCCCTTTTCGTTCTCACGCCGCACCCAGTCGCTCACCCACACGTACACCGCGCCGGGCGAGACGTAGAACACGCGCCCCGGAGGCCCCAGCACCGCCGTCCCCTCGCACCCCATTTCCTCGGTCTGCAGGTCGCAGACGGTCACGGTGTGCAGCGCCAGGCCGCTCTCCGCGTTCACCGGGCGCCCGGCGCGGTAGACGCGGGTCGCGGGGAGGATGCGGCTGAAGGCATCGCGCTCCGCGCCGGGATGCCAGCGGCGCATGGCGGGGAATCCGGCGAACGGGTCTTCCTCGTTCAGCGCCAGGTACAGGGGCGTGTAGAAGATCAGCTTGCCATCGATCAGCCGGCTGGCGTAGTTGCGCGACGAGTAGTAGTCGTTGGAGCGCAGGTGATAGGTGGACCGGTGCCGCAGCTGTCCGTCGGGCGAGATGCGGAACAGCCCCACCTCCGTGCCGCCGCGCTCGTAGCTGAACCCGATCACCACCACCGCGTCGCCCGACACCAGCAGCTCGTCGTACCAGCTGGCGCTGGGGTCGATGTCGGGCCCGAACGCGTCCACCGCAGACACCGGCTGCAGCGCGTTGCCGCCGATGCGCACGGTGAACAGCCTGCCGCGGCGCAGCATCACCAGGTAATCGCCGTGCACCTTTACGATGCCGCCCTCGTCCACCCCCGCGTGCTGCACGTTGGTCACGGATTCGCCCTCGGCGGCTCGTGCCGATGCGTCCTGCGCGGCAACCGGGGCCGGCGCTTCGAACGTCGCGGCCTCCGCCTGCTCCGGCATCGCGTCCGCCACGTTCCCGGAGACTTCGCTCTCGCGCCGCCGCAGGTCGCGCTGCTCCCTGGCCAGCCCCACCAGGTACGCGCTCAGCTCCCCCTCGGAGCCGAACGCCGGCAGCGTGCTTCTTTCGGGCGCGGTAGAAACGGCGGTGCGGCTGGCCGATTCCGCGCATCCCGCCACGGCCGCCGCGAAACAGGCAAAGGCCCCGAGGACCGTGATTCTCTTCATCATCCTGCCCCCCCTGGTTGCAGACTGCGTCCATCCGGTGATCGCCGGTTGAACGCACGCCGCTCCCACGCTCTGACGTGCCCCCTCGCCCGCCGATGGACGTTTTTGCGGATTCCATGCGGCCGGCGAACGTGCAAAATGGCTGTGGAGAGCCGTTCGATGCCTCCGCGACACATGCCGGAAACCATCGAGTTTGACGCGGACGACAAAAGAGTTGTGTCCGATGGATCTGCCGGTGCAGATTGGCGGAGCAGTAGCCGGGCGTGTGGAACGAGATGGAGGTTGGCGGAGACCGCCGCTGAGTCCGCGTCAGGAGCGAACAAATTCGCCGCTGGAAAATCGCAAAATCCGCCTGCGCGGATTGTAGCCGAGCGCGCGGAGAGTTGTGGCACGCGCAAATGGCGGCCGCAACGACCCGGTTGCGGACGCGCAGGTGCATGGACGCCGCAAACACCCGGGCCGCCGAGTCCGCGCAGGCGGACTTTGTGTAGTTGTTGCAGCGAATTTATTCGCCCGTGCGGCCGATACGCGCATGACCCCGCAGATCCGCTCAGAACGTAATCCACCTCTCCCCAACCCTCCCCTTTACACTCCCATGACCCAACGGAACGGCGCGCGGCGCCGATGGACTGCGCTGTCGATCTTCGCGCTCGCGCTGTGCGCGGGGCAGGCACAGGCGCAGTCGCACGACTCGCTGACGGCGCTGCTGCGGGCGAACGCGCACCCCATGCAGGCCGCCGACGACGGGCGCCTCTCCGGCGCGGGCGGGGAGCTGCTGATCGCCGCGGGACGCGACGCGCAGTTCTTTCTGATCGGCGAGGAGCACGGGGTGGCGGAGATCCCGCTGATCGCCGCGGCCGTCTTTCGCGAGCTGGCGCCGCACGGATACAAGCACCTGGCCATCGAAACGGGTGACGCCATGGCGGCGGAGCTGAACCGGCGTTTGGTCGCGGACACCAGCGGCGCCTCGTTCCTGGCCTTTCAGCGCGACTTCTTTCCCGGCGCGCCGTTCTACCGCTGGCGCGAGGACGCGGCCCTGCTGCGCACCGCCGTCGCGGCGGCCGGCGGCGGCGGCGACGTGCTGTGGGGGCTGGACTACGACATCGTGGGCGACCGCTACGCCCTGCGTCGGCTGCGCGACATCGCGCCGAACGCGGCCGCCCGCGCCGCGGCGGAGGGGGCCATCGCGCGCGCCGACTCTGCCCTGGCGCAGGCGCTGGCCACGCAGAACCCGGGGCTGCTGATGATGTTTGGCGGCGCGGACGACTGGTACGCGCCGCTGCGCCAGGCGTACGCGCCGGAGCCGGGGAGCGAGGCCGACCGCATCATCCACCTGCTGCAGACCACGCGCGAGATCAACGCGTACTGGGGGCGCGGACAGGGCTATCTGTCCAACCATCACCGCGCGCAGCTGAACAAGCGGCAGCTCATGCGCTACCTGAACGAGACCGCGGCCCGCACAGGCCAGATGCCGCGGGTGATGATGAAGTTCGGCAGCAGCCACATGGTGCGCGGGCGCAGCTTTACCAACGTCTTCGACCTGGGCACGCTGGCGTCGGAGATCGCCGACGTGAACGGCAGCCGCTCGTTTGGCGTGCTGATGCTGGGCGGCGCGGGGACAATGCACGCCGTCATCGACCCGCGCGCATTCACCACCGTCGAGGCGCCAGTGGAGACCGGCGGCTGGGTGCAGCCGTTCTACGACGCCGCCGACCCCCAGCGGTGGACGGTGTTCGACCTGCGCCCCATCCGCGGCCGCGTCCCGCGCCTGGGTGCCCTCCCCGATGAGCTGCTGAAGGTTCTCTACGGTTTCGACGCCGTGGTCATCCTTTCTGGCAGCGGCCCCCAGCACGACTCGCTGGTCGGGCGGTAGCGTGGTAACCGCTGGATAGGCGTGCGTTGTGCGGTTCGTTATGTTCGTTGCAGATGTGCACAAGACATGATCGGGAGAGTGCCGGATGAGAGTGCCCGCCGTCGATCTGAAGGACGTCCCTCAGCGGCGGCTGGACCGGGTGGATGAAGCTTCGCGAAACGGGCGACGTGGTTCTCACCCACCAAGGGAAAGCGGTCGCGACGAGCATTCTCCTCCGCAGGGCTCGCGCGCCACGCCAGCCTGGCAGCGCGCGCGGCCTGATCGTCCACAGGGCGAACGATCAGGCCGCGCCGACGGTTTGAAGGTGGCCGCCGATCACGTGCTCGCCCTCTCATCCCTCCCGCAACCCGCACATCATCAACGTCCGTTCGAGACCATTGCGGTCCGGTGAATCGAACCGTACTCCATCTAACATTCTCCGATGCCTGACGATTCGATCTCCCTTCTCCCCGCGCACGAGATCGCGCGGCGCGTGCGTGCCCGCGAAGTCTCGCCCGTGGAGGTGCTGGATGCGTGCATGGCGCAGGTGGATGCGCACAACGGCACGCTGAACGCCCTGGTCACCATGAACCACGGCGCGCGAGACGAGGCAGAGGCACTGGAGCGGCGGATCGCGCGCGGCGAGGACGTGGGGCCGCTGGCAGGGCTCCCGGTGGGGATCAAGGACGTGACCGAGGTGGCCGGTGTCCGCACCACCTACTGCTCGCCGCTGTTCACCGACCACGTGCCCACCGAGGACGCGGCGGTGGTGCGGCGGCTGCGTGCGGCCGGCGCGGTGATCCTGGGCAAGACCAACACGCCGGAGTTCGCGGCCGGCGGCAACACCTGGAACCACGTCTTTGGCCGCACGCTCAACCCGTGGAACCCGGAGCGCAGCGCCGGCGGCAGCACGGGCGGCGGCGCGGCGGGGCTGGCCACGGGGATGTTTGCGCTGGCGCAGGGCACGGACCTGGGCGGATCGCTGCGCATCCCCGCCTCCTTCTGCGGCATCGTGGGGCTGCGTCCGTCCGTCGGCCTCGTCCCCACCTGGCCGCAGGAGTACGCGTGGGACCCGGTGCAGGTGACGGGGGTGATGGGGCGCACGGCGGAGGACGTGGCGCTGGGCCTGCAGTCCATCGCCGGGCCGGGCGAGTACGCGCCGCTCGCGCAGCCGGTCGCGGGACGCGACTTTGGCGCGGCGGTGCGCGGAGCGGATGTGCGCGGCAAGCGGTTCGCCTACTGCCGCGACATCGCGGGGATCGGCATCGACCCCGACGTGGAGCGCGTTTGCCGCGACGCCGCGTTCGCGCTGCACGACGCTGGCGCGCGGGTGGAGGAGATCGACCTGGACCTGGCGTACGCGCGCAAGCCGTTTCTGGCGCTGCGCGGGCACTGGTTCGTCAGCCAGCTGTACCCGTACCTGGACCGGGTGGACGAGTTCGGGGTGAACGTGGCCAACAACGTGCGCGCGGGCCTCAAGGTCACGCCGACGGAGCTGGCGGAGGCGGAGGTGACGCGCAAGCGCATCTGGGAGGAGTTCCGCGCCCTTTTCCGCACCTGGGACCAGCTGCTTACGCCCACGATGGCCGTGCCGCCCTTTCCCGTGGTGGAGAACTTTCCCCGCACCGTGGCCGGCAAGGAGATGGAAACGTACATCGATTGGGTCGCGCCCACCTTTGTGCTCAGCATGACGGGGCTGCCGGTGGCGTCCGTCCCCGCGGGGCTGGATGCGGAGGGAATGCCGGTAGGCCTGCAGATCGTCGCGCCGCCGCAGGGGGAGGAGCGCGCCCTGGCCACGGCGGGAATCGTGCAGCGTCTGCGGCCGCTCCCGCATCCCCCGGTCCTGTCGCACGGCGGCTGAGGACGATCCCCATCCACCAAATAGCATCCCGAGGAGAACGCATGCCCTACGCACACCGCGTGGAGCCCGGCACCCAGGTGCGGCTCGCCGACCACGACACGCGCGACAACGGCGGGCTGGACAAGGAAGCCGGGCAGGCGCGCTTCGCGGAATTGAACGCGGAACTGGACGCGCTGCAGGAGGAACTTGCCGCGGCGGGGACGCACAGCGTGCTGATGGTGCTGCAGGGGATGGACACCAGCGGAAAGGACGGCGCCATCCGCAACGTGATGACGAACCTGAACCCGCAGGGCGTGCGGGTGGAGTCGTTCAAGGTCCCCACCGACGAGGAGCTGGCGCACGACTTTCTCTGGCGCGTGCACCGGGTCACGCCGGGCAAGGGCGTCTTTGGCGTCTTCAACCGCTCGCACTACGAGGACGTGCTGGTGGTCCGCGTGCACGAGCTGGCGCCGGAGCGGGTGTGGAAGGCGCGCTACGACCACATCAACGCCTTCGAGGCGATGCTGGCCGACAGCGGCACCATCATCCTCAAGTTCTTTCTGCACATCAGCAAGGACGAGCAGGAGCAGCGGCTGCACGAGCGCGAGCAGGAGGTGGGCAAGGCGTGGAAGCTTTCCGCCGGCGACTGGCGCGAGCGGGAGCTGTGGGACCAGTATCAAACGGCGTACGAGGACGCGCTGAGCCGGTGCAGTACGGAGGTGGCGCCTTGGCACATCGTCCCTGCGGACCGCAAGTGGTTCCGCAACCTGGCCATCAGCGAGGTGCTGGTGGATCCGCTGCGCGGCTACCGAGACGACTGGCAGGCCGCGCTGGACGAGCTGAGCAAGGCCAAGCTGGCGGAACTGGCGGCGTATCGTAAGCTGAAGGAAGAGACGGGGCGCTAACGCGTTCCGGAACCATCCACGACATCCCCATCCCCGCATGACGACGGTTTCCCGCAGGTCCAGCGTTTCGGAAAAGGCCAGCCGGTTCACGGAGTCCGTGATCCGCGAGATGACGCGGCAGGCGATGAAGTACGGGGCCGTGAACCTGGCCCAGGGCTTTCCGGACTTCGGCGCGCCGGAAGAGATCAAGCGCGCCGCCATGGACGCCATTGCCGCGGACGTGAACCAGTACGCCATCACCTGGGGCGCGCGCGACTTTCGCGAGGCGCTGGCGCGCAAGACGGCGTGGCACCTGGGGCTGGAGATCGACCCTGAGCGCGAGGTCACGGTCACCTGCGGCAGCACGGAGGCGATGATCGCCACGCTGATGGCCACGGTGGACCCCGGCGAGGAGGTGGTGATCTTCGAGCCGTTCTACGAGAACTACGCGCCCGACGCCATCCTTTCCGGCGCGAAGCCCGTGTACGTGAAGCTGCACCCGCCGACGTGGAGCTTCGATCCGGACGAGCTGCGCGCCGCGTTCAACGCGCGGACCAAGGC
>NZ_JBMDXM010000123.1:0-15974 GCF_048594345.1 Longimicrobium sp. | reverse complement strand
GGCTGGCTCGGCGGCACCGGTCCAGCCCCGGGGTGTTGCCAGCGAGATCCTTCGGTCGGCGCTAAAGGTCTTTGTCGCAGCAGGTTCGGAGCGGCGCATCCCTCAGGAAATAAGCTCTTGGTCGATTCTTAAACACACTCTCAGGATGACAGGTGGGGCGTACGGGGGGCTCTGACGAGCCTTGGGGGTAAGGCAGGCTTCGTCTCGCTTCGGATGAAGATCCTTCGGTCGGCGCACGGGCTGCTGCATGTCCCGACGGTTCAGGGCGGCGCCTCTCTCAGGATGACAGGTGGGGGCGGACGGGGCTCTGGCGAGCCCGGGCGTAAGGCAGGCTTCATCTTGCTTCGGATAAAGATCCTTCGGTCGGCGCACGGGCTGCCGCGTGTCACCGACGGATCAGAGCGGCGCCTCTCTCAGGCTCAGGATGACAGGCGGGGGCGGACGGGGGGCTCTGACGAGCCTGGGGGTAAGGCAGGCTTCGTCTCGCTTCGGATGAAAATCCTTCGGGCGGCGCATGGGCAGCCTGGCGGACGACGTCGCGGAAGAACGTGTCAGCGGCCTTCAAGCCGGAACCGAACCACCTGGGGGTGCCCTTCCTCCGCCAGGGCGACCGCGTAGAGATGCTTGCCTCGCACCACCGCCGGCATTCCCTCGGGGAGAGGAATGGGGAGTGTAACCCGGCCCTGGAAAAGTCCGCGGGGATCGAACACGTCCCATGCGGCGTTCGCCTCCGCGGCGGCAAGCGAGGGGCGCACCCACAGCCAGCCCTGGTCGTCCGTCATCACGCTGGTAAAGGCCGGCTTGTGCCGCGGCACGCGCGACAGGTCGATGCGGCCCCCCTGGTCCGTGAACCACTTGAGCCGCGCCGGCAGCGAATCGCGCTCCGCCGCCGTCACCTCCACCGGCGGCGCCGCGCGCTCCACCACCCGCACCGTGTCGCCGGCCGGATCGTGCAGCCGCAGGCGGTAGCGGTCGGAGACGCCGGACCACACGCGGCCGTCCGCGTCCAGTGCCCACACCAGGTCAGGGGAGAAAGGAACGGGCGCCGAGACGTTCACGGGGCCGTTGGAGGCGCTGAACTGCGCGGGGGTAAACGCCGGAAGGTTCACCGGCTGCACCTTGCCCGACGCGGGCTCCACGCGAAGGAGCGCGGGCGGGCCGGCCATGCCGCCGGGCCCGGTGGATACGTCCCACAGCCGCCCCTGGCGGTCAAAGCGGCCGGGCCACGGAAACATGGCCAGCCCGCTGGTGCGCCGCACCGTCTCACGCACCGCGCCGGACGTATCGAAGACGGTAAAGCGGCCGTTGCCGGGGTCCACCACCCACAGCGCGCCGTCCGGCGCCGCCGCCATCCCCATCGGCTGCTTCAGCTCGCCCGGCCCGGCGCCCAGCCCGCCCACCGAGCGCACGTGCCTGCCGTCCGCGCCAAAGGTGCGCAGCTGGCCCGCCTGCGCGTCGAGCACGTACAGCCGCCCCCGCGCATCCACTTCCAGCGCGATGGGCGCGGCGAACACGTCCGGTCCCGCGCCGTCCGCACGGCCCAGGCGCAGGTCCTCGACGGCGCGCCAGGCGGTCTGCTCCGTCCAGGCCCCCTGCTCGGGGTTGTGGACGGCCACGGTGCCGCCGGCGAGCGTGTCCACGCGGACGGTGTCGCCGCCGCCGGCGTCGCGTCCGCAGGCGGCGGCGCCGCAGACCAGCAGCGGCGCGACCAGGCGCGCCGCCTGCTTGAGGCTTGAGGGCATCTATCCTTCTGTCGCTGAATGGAGAGGTGGGATCGAAAAGGTGATTCTCGCGTGCGCTCCACGTCCACGCCGAGCCCGGCCGGGGCGGTCGTTGGGTCGGAGGCGGCGCTTACTGCTCGGCGGGTGGGCCGCTGCTGCAGCTGCACGAGGCGGTGCGCGTCCAGAAGGTGCAGGTGCAGGTGCAGTTGCCCGTTCCGCTGCACGAGCCGTTGGCGCAGTTCACACTGCACGAAGGCGGGTCCTGGGCGTAGATCTGCTGCACCAGCTTGGGGGAGAAGAACAGCGCGGCGGCGGCCAGCAGCGCGCCCAGCGCCAGCCGGATGCGGGTGGATCGGTGGCTGTGTGCGTTCATGGACGTCCTCGTCGTGACGGGTGGATGAATAGGTTCGTGCTATCTGGCCGGGCCCGGCTTCCCTACTTCTATCGTCGCTGTGCGAGGCCACTCCGGGCAAAGCGCAGCACCGCAGCCTTGCCGGCCGGGGTGAGCGCGCCCAGGATCTCCCCTCGCACCCGTCCGTCCTGAATCAGCAGTGTCGCCGGCGTGTTGCCGACGCCAAAGGCCGCATGCACCCCGGCGGGCGTGGCGGTGATCACGCGAACGTGGCGATCCAGCCCGGCCCAGTAATCCTGCGCCGCCGCGGTGTGCGCGGGCTGCGCCGGCGCCACGGCGTACAGATCCACGTCCGCGTCCCGTGTTTCGCCCACGAGGTCGATCCAGTTGGCCATGTTCGCGTGGCACACCTGGCAGTCCGGCAGGTAGACGAAGACGATGGCCCGCTGGGCCCGCGCGACCTCCGCCAGCGGCGAGCCGGCCGGCGCGCGCACGGGCGCGTCGCGCGGCGTCGCCAGGCCGGTGCGCTCTCCGGCGTGCGGTGCGCGGGCCCAGGTGGCGGCCGCGCGCGCCGTCTTCCATCCGCTCAGCAGCAGGACGCCCACCAGCACGGCGGTGATGATGTGGTGCGCCTGGCGTCTCATCGTCCCTCCTCTACGCGGTAGGCTTCTACGCGCTGCACGTACATCTCGCCCTCGGCAATGCCGTACGCCAGGCCGTCGATGATGTGCAGCGGTTCGAATCCGGCGGGCAGCAGGACATCGTCCGATGGCGTGCCGTCCGCATGTGTTCGATTCCACGTCCGGCTGAACCCCCGCCAGCTATCCCGCATGTCGAAGCCGCGCGTCCACAGCGAGCCGCCGGGACCGGCCAGCAGGCCGGTGACGGCGGGGCGCACGGAGGCGTAGAACCGCCGGTTCAGCGGTTCGAGCACCGCCACCGGGGTGGTGGGCGAGGCGATCAGGTGGCGGTCGCGCTCGCCTTCCAGGTGGCGCAGGCGGTCCTTGCGGGTCACGCGGGCGTAGCCGTGCTCGCGGCGCAGGCGCATGGTCCGGCCGCTGGTGGCGATGCGGTACGCCTCGTCGGGGCCGCCGGGGGCAAAGAGCACGGTGCCGTCCGCCAGCACCTCCCAGCGGGCCTCGGGCGACCATGCGGGGGGATGCGACCAGTGGGTGACGCTCGTTCCCGGGGCCGGCTCCACGTGCGACGCATGGATGGCTGGGATGGCGAAGCCGAAGAGCGCCCGCGGCGACCGCGCGGCCGTGTCCAGCCGCACCAGCGCGCCGCCCTGCTCCGCGCGCGACACCTGCAGCGGGTCGGAGTGCACCTCCATCACGTATCCGCCGCCGAACGCGCGGATGCGCCGCACCTTGCCGCGTGGGTCGGCCGCACCCGGCGCCAGCACGCGCGCCACGGCGCCCGCGGGGGTGTGCACGGTCAGCCGCTGCGTGTCCACGTCCCACACCGCTACCTCGCCGCTCCACGGCAGCACCAGCAGCTGCACCGGCCGCCGGAACTCGCCCGGTCCTTTGCCCTTGCCGCCAAAGGAGAAGAGAAAGCGCCCGTTCGCTGCGAACGCGGAGACGGACAGGCTCATCCCGTCCAGCACGTAAACGGTGTCGCCGGACAGGCTGGGCGCCACGTCCGCCACGCTACCGAACCCCGCCTCCGCGTCCCCCGCGTCCCCGTCGATGCGCAGCACCCGCTGGCCCGTGCCGATCGCGCGGGCGTCCCCGGAGGTGCGCGCAGGGAGCAGGCGGTCCACGTCCGGCCTGAGCGCGACGGGGGCGGTGAAGAGCGGCGACGACAGCTCACGATCCGCCCGCGCGCCCGCGCGAAAGGCGGAAAGCGCGCCCACGCCCAGCAGCAGCAGCGCCCCCGTGCCCAGCACCGCGGCGCGCCGCCTCATCGTCCCGCCTCCGCCGGAGTCGCGGGCGTGAGCAGCGCGGTGATCCGCCGGACATCGGCGAGGGCCGGGACGGCGGGGCGGCTGTAGCGCGCCAGGCCATCGGCATCCATCACCATCCACCGCGCCCGGCCCATCTCCGCCGCGACGGGTGAACCGGCGCGCAGCATCCGCGTGCCGACGGCCCGCGCCACGCACGGATCGACGTCCGCCGAAAACGCGATCCAGCGCAGACTTGAATCATCCGAACTCTGCGCCGCCAGCGTGCAGAGCGCGGAAGCGTCCGAAGCGGCCGAATCAGAGCGCACGACCATCCGCACACCGCCGCCCGCGGGCACCAGCGCGTGCAGGGCGGGGAGCGTCGTGCCGTACGGCACCGGCGACACCGCTTGCAGCCGCGCCTGGACGGCGTAATGCCGCTCCCGCATCTGGGCAAAGCTCTGCACGCCCTCCGCCGCCATCATGGCCGCGAGCGCCGCGATGGCCAGCAGCAGGGTGCGGAACGCGCGCGGCGAGAGGGTTTCCACCCCGCGGGCGGGAGGCGGCGGTGCCGATGGCGCGGGTACGCGCGGTGGCGCGGGGGCGGCGGAGCTCATCAACCGGAACCTGGATGCAATCGAAATAAAATTCGGTGCCGCGCCGCTCCGGCGATGGTGATCGTCGGAAGGTGTGTGGGACGGCCCCAAGCGTGTGCTGACTAGACGGTAAGTCTCGCGCGGCTAGCCGTCAAGGATCTTCGGATAAAGTGTGTATAAAACGTATAATTCGGATAATGGCGGGAACGACTTACGAAAATTGTCGATTCCCGCTGTCGCGAATCGCGAGGTTGAAGCGTGGGAGGGTGATGCGTGCGTAACGAACGAAAGCGCCACCCGATCGGCTCGGGTGGCGCTCCGTGTCGGCAGAGGTGCGGAAAGGTGTCAGTCCGGCAGCCGGACGTTCAGGATGCCGTTCTCGCCGCGCGGAAAGGTGACCCGCAGCGACACCACCTCGCCGCCGCGCTTGCGCTCTACCAGGCGGCGGAAGGCGGCCACGTCGGTCACCGCCTGGCCGTCCACCGCCAGGATGCGCGTGCACCGGCCGATGCCGTTGCGCGCCCCCGCGCCAAACCGCTCCACGTCCGTCACCACCAGCCCCGCCGGCTGCCCCTCGATGCGGCACTCGCGCGCCACGTCGGGCGTCACGGGTGAGACAGCCACGCCCAGCCGGGTGGACCCCTCCGCCGCGGCCGGCGCCTCGGCGCGGGCCTCCTGCGGCGCATCGGCGGCGTTTGGCGCCTCGCCCAGCCGCACCGTAACGCGCTGGCGGTCGCCGTAGCGGATCACGTCCAGCGTCACCTGCTCGCCAGGGCGGCGGGTGGCGATCATCCGCTGGAACTGGCCCACCCGCTGCACCGCCCGCCCGTCCACCGCCACGATTACGTCGCCCTGGCGCACGCCGGCTTCGCGCGCGGGGCTGGTGGGCGGAAAGTCCTGCGCCACCACGCCCTCGATGCGCTCCAGCCGGTACACCTCGGCGTCCTCGGGGCGCACGTTGGTCACCTGAATGCCCACGGCCGGGCGCCGCACCTTGCCGTAGCGGATCAGGTCGTCCGCCACCTTGCGCGCCAGGTCGATGGGCACGGCAAACCCGTAGCCCGTGTACAGCCCCGTGGGCGACGCGATGGCGCTGTTCACGCCCACCACCTCGCCGCGCAGGTTCACCAGCGGACCGCCGCTGTTCCCCGGGTTGATGGGCGCGTCGGTCTGCACAAAGTCTTCGATGGCCCACGCGGCGTTCTCGCCCGCGTTGCTGCCGATCAGGTTGCGCAGCGAGCGCCCCTGCGCGCTCACGATCCCCGAGGTGACGGTGGTGCCCAGGTCCAGCGGGTTGCCGATGGCCAGCACCCACTCGCCAATGTGCACGTCGTCGCTGCGTCCCAGCCGCACGGCGGGAAAGCGCTCGCCGTCCACCTTGATCACGGCCACGTCGGTCAGCGGGTCGCGCCCCACCAGGCGGGCGCGCAGCTGCCGGTTGTCGGTGAGGATGACGTTGATCTCGTCCGCGTCGGCGATGACGTGGTTGTTGGTGATGATGTAGCCGTCCTCGGTGATCAGAAAGCCCGAGCCGCTGGACTCCTGCGGCCCCTGCGGACCCTGGGGGACGTTGAAGGGGAACGGAAACGCCTCCTCTCCTTCCTCGTCCTGCTGGCCGCGGGGGCGGCGGGCGTTTGCGCGCGGCCCGCGCTCCGTCTCGATGCTCACCACCGACGGCGTAACCGATTCGGCGATGGAGATGAACGCCTGGCTCAGCTCGGCCACCGGGCGCACCTCGGCGCTGGAGGGCCGCTCGGTGGTCTGGAGAATGGACGCGTGCGAGCCGGCGGTCCATTCCATCCCGCTGGCCAGCAGCACGCCGCCCGCAAAGGCGCCGGCGGTCACACCCAACAGCTTCAGCTTGGCACGTACCGGATCGAGCATGGTCGTTCCTGATCTCATCTGCTTGTTTGCCGCACTACGGGGATTGCACCACGTGTAGTATCGCGCTGCACACGGGTGGCGCGGAAGGGGCGTGGAATTAGACCATCGTTAATCGCTCGACCTTGCAAGACGCCAACCATCTTTCTCCACAGGGGAGTTCCGTCCGCCCGCACCTCGGCCGTGGAGCGGGGGGAGGGTTCTCGGGATCGCGCATCAGGTGGTGCATGCCGCCTGCTCCCGTGTGCCGTGGACGCCCCTCCGCCGATCCGCATGCTTCTTCAAAAAAACGCGGATGGCCCCCTGCCGCATTCCATCACCCTGCCGTTTCCGACACCTCTACAAAAGATCGCGCCTCGTCGACATCCCTCACCCGCACCCGACACCTGGGAATCCGGCTTTAGACGGAGTCCCAAAACAGCGGGTGCGGACGATCACTGTCTCGGTTGTTCCTCCAGAAGCACACTGTCATCCTGAGGGAGCGCACACCGGAAACATCATAATCACAAGAGCTTGCGCGCGAGCGAAGGATCTTTGTCGGGTCGCGGGGCGCCAAGCTTCCGGGAGTCGTTCACGTCCCTCGCGCCGAGGCCAGTTGTAGCCGACAGGATGGTGCGCCCAGCCGGCAGATTCTTCGGTCGGCGCACACGCTTTCGTGCATCCCGACAGGACGATGCGTGCGCCTCTCTCAGACTGACACCGATCCGCCGGATCGTGTCGGTACTCTCCTGAGTGGTTGGTCTCAGACCTGGAGATCAGAGGAACCGGCACGAGCAAAACTCCGTTAACTCCGTTGACTCGGTGTGAAACCAATGCCGCGCCGTCCCATTCGACAGAGCCTGTGGAGCGGGATCGAAGATTTTCTCGGACGAAAAAAGACGGCCCCGGCTCCGGAAATCCGGAGTCGGGGCCGCTCGGTTACCTCAGACCGGGACGCGGTCAGTTCTGCTTGTTGTCGTCCACGATCTCGTAGTCCGCCTCGACCACGTCGTCCTGCGGGCGCGCCGACGCCGTGGCGTCGTCATCGAAACCGGCACCCGCCGTGGCGCCGCCGCTGAAGCCGGCGTCGGCACCGGCGCCCGACGCGGCCTGCTGCGCCTGGTAAATGCTGGCACCCGCCGCGGAGTAGGCGCTCTGCAGCTCTTCCGTGGCCGCGCGAACCTCGCCAACGTCGTCCTGCTTGAGCGCCTTGCGGGCACGCTCCAGCGACTCGTTCAGCTTGTCCTTGCTGCCCTGGTCCAGCTTGTCCTCCCACTCCTTGACGTTCTTCTCCACCTCGTAGACCATGGAGTCCAGCCGGTTGCGCGCCTCAACCTGCTCGCGCCGCGACTTGTCCTCGCTGGCGTGGCTCTCGGCGTCCTTGACCATCTTGTCGATCTCGGTGTCCGACAGCCCGCTGCTGGCTTCGATGCGGATCTTCTGCTCCTTGCCCGTGGCGCGGTCCTTGGCCGACACGTGCAGGATGCCGTTCGCGTCGATGTCGAACGTCACCTCGATCTGCGGCATGCCGCGGGGTGCCGGCGGAATGCCCTGCAGCTGGAACTTGCCGATGGTCTTGTTGTAGACCGCCATCTCGCGCTCGCCCTGCAGCACGTGGATCTCCACCGTGGTCTGGCTGTCCTCGGCCGTCGAGAACGTTTCCGACTTCTTGGTGGGGATGGTCGTGTTGCGCTCGATGAGCTTGGTGAACACGCCGCCCAGCGTCTCGATGCCCAGCGACAGCGGCGTCACGTCCAGCAGCAGCACGTCCTTCACCTCGCCGGCCAGCACGCCGCCCTGGATGGCCGCGCCCACGGCCACCACCTCGTCCGGGTTCACCCCGCGGTGCGGCTCCTTGCCAAAGAAGTCCTTCACCACTTCCTGGATCTTGGGGATGCGCGTGCTGCCGCCCACCAGGATCACCTCGTCGATGTCACCCTTGCTGAGCCCCGCATCCTTGAGCGCCTGCTCCATGGGCGCACGGGTGCGCTGCACCAGGTCGTCCACCAGCTGCTCGAAGCGGGCGCGGCTCAGGCTCACGTTCAGGTGCTTGGGGCCCTCCTGCGTGGCCGTGATAAAGGGAAGGTTGATGTCGGTCGACATGGTGGTCGACAGCTCCATCTTGGCCTTCTCCGCCGCCTCCTTCAGGCGCTGCAGCGCCATGGGATCCTTGCTCAGGTCGATCCCCTGGTCCTTGCGGAACTCCTCCACCAGCCAGTCGATGATCTTCTGGTCGAAGTCGTCGCCGCCCAGGTGGGTGTCGCCGTTGGTGGCCTTGACCTCGAACACGCCCTCGCCCAGCTCCAGGATGGAGATGTCGTAGGTGCCGCCGCCCAGGTCGTAGACCGCGATCTTTTCTTCCTTCTTCTTGTCCAGGCCGTACGCCAGCGCCGCCGCGGTGGGCTCGTTGATGATGCGCAGCACCTCGAGGCCCGCGATCTTGCCGGCGTCCTTGGTGGCCTGCCGCTGCTCGTCGTTGAAGTACGCGGGCACGGTGATCACCGCCTGGGTGACCGTGGTGCCCAGGTAGTCCTCGGCGGTCTGCTTCATCTTCTGCAGCGTCATCGCCGAAATCTCGGGCGGGGTGAAGGTCTTGCCCACGTTGGGCACCTCCACCTGCGCCAGCCCGCCGCCGCCGGCCGTCACCTTGTACGGCACCAGCTTCTCCTCCTGCTGCACCTCGGCCTCCTTGCGGCCCATGAAGCGCTTGATGGAGAAGATGGTGTTGGTGGGGTTGGTGATGGCCTGGCGGCGCGCCACCTGGCCCACCAGCCGCTCGCCGTCCTTGGTGAACGCCACAACGGACGGCGTGGTGCGGCCGCCCTCGGCGTTGGGGATCACCACCGGGTCGCCGCCTTCCATCACGGCGACTACGGAGTTGGTGGTCCCAAGATCGATCCCGATGACCTTCGCCATGCCGGGTCCCTTTCGTTGTTTACGTTGCGATTTGAACCGGAAAACAAAGGCGCCCACGAGGCGTTCTGTTCGCCCGGGCGCCCTAAAGCGCTGCCTTCCCTAGGGCAACGCATATGCCACGTTTTTCAGGTGTTTTCCTGCTGTTCCGGCCGCTTTCCTGTCAGATCGGCATGGCTGCCATGCGAGCACGCTCAGTACCCGGCCTGCCGCGATTGCACCCGTTAGTCCTGATCGAATCTCCGCTTCAGTCTCCGGAGGATCTCGGCGAAGTTTACCGTGAAGCCTTTGCCTTCGTACTTAGTGACGTCTATCACGCCAGGTACGAGCGGTTCGGAGTCCGCATCCAGGTTGCCTAATGGCAGGAGGGGAAGCGTTGCGACCTGCTGCTGGTTCGCGAGTAGCTGCTGATAGGTGAAGTTGGAGAGTTGGAGGGCCTCGATTTGCGCGTTCTTAGCTTGAATGACGGCGCTCGAGATGGCCAGTTGCCCCTTGAGATGGAAGATGTTCGCATTCAGTTGCTGAACCGCAATATCGTCGTACGATGGCGCCTGCGCTGCGAACTCCGGAGAGTCGGGGAGTCGGAGGTATATCTCCAATGCCTCGCTAATGCGATCAAGAGCTTCGGCGCCATCTTTAGGAGTGACGCTGAAGAGAATCTGATGTGCCTGGTGTTTGATGCTCGCATCTGCCTCAATTCCCATGTCGCGTAAGAACTGCACGAAGTACAGGAGGTATTGCTCGCACGCGGTATCAACGCTCGGGGGGAAGTTGAATAGCGTGACCAGCGTGTTTCGATCCACCTTCGCGGCAAGTTGAGCTTGAGCTGTTCGAATGATCTCAGAGAGAGTATCTGTCCAACGACTTAACTCTGCCTGCAGGGAAGATTCTGAGGATTCCGTTGGCCGGCACCAAAATTCGAATTGAGATATCGGAGTGTAAGATTAGGTGCGCTCGTCCTGGTAGGCGTGCGTGGCGGTGCCCACGTGGTCCAGCCCGTCGTCCGTGCAGACGCGGTCGCCCAACGGTTCGTCGCCCGCCCGCTCCAGGCGCAGGGTGCTGGTGAACCCGGACTGCCGCAGGCGCGTCAGCTCGCCGGCGGACAGCCATACCGGCAGGCGGGGGTCGCGCTCCGGCGGGCGCGTGGGCTCCACGGACCAGAGCGCGGCCCACACGCTGGGCTGCATGAGCGCGATGTCGAACACGCCGTTGCCGCCGTAGCTGAAGCCGGTCAGGTAGGTGCGCCGGGGATCGCCGCCGTGCTGGGCCTGCACGCGCAGCGCGATGCCGCGCACCTCGTCACTCCAGGCGCGCCACAGGTCGCCCTGCTCCGGAAGCTGCGGTGCCACGACGATGAACTCCGCGGCGACGGCGGGATTGCCCGCCCGCAGCGGCCCGTGCGTCGTGACCGCGGCGCGCAGTTCCATCGGCGCGCCCTCGTTGTATCCGTGCAGAAACACCAGAACGGGTTGCGGCTCCCCGGTCTCACCGCCCGGCGGCAGGGAAAGCAGGTAGCGCAGCGGCGCATCGTCGACGATCCGCACCTCGGTTTCGGTCATTGGCGTTCGATGGATCCGGTCACGTCCGTGCCGCGTTTCTCCGCGACGCGCTGCAGTCCGCGCGCGATGCCGTCACGCACGGTGTCGCTGTACGAGTCACGGGGCAGATCGGTTGCAGCCGCGGCGGCGAGGCCGTAGAAGTGGCGTGCCTGGTCCCGTTGGCCCAGTTGCTCGTGCGAGTGGCCCAGGTTCAGGTAGAGCGATGGATAGAAGCCGCGGACGCGCTCGTCGCCCACGGCGTCGGCGCGCGCCAGGGCCTCCTGGTTCCACCGCAGCGTGTCGGAGGTCGTGGCCTGGTGGCGGGCGACGAAGTGCGCGGCGATGGCAGCGTCGTAGTCGTCGGCGCGGGCGTCCCAGGCGCGGACGAACAGGTCGCGCGCCTCGGTGGGGCGGCCCGCGAACTCCGCCTCCATCCCCTGCGCGCAGAGCTTTACCACCGGGTTGTCGGGATCCATCAACACAGCCTTTTCCGCGCTGTTGCGAGGGACGGCGTCGCACGTTCAACAGGCGGAAAGAAGCCGCGGCTGGGGCGCCCGGCCGCGGCCTGCACTACGGACGAAAGCCACCGCGGGCGAAAGCCACCACGGGCTAAAGCCCGCGGCTGGAACCGCCATAAGCCCTGTCTCCGCGCCGGGGCGCGGCACGGAACAGGGCTTCACTCGCTCCCGCGACCAGCGTCCGCCGCGCAGCCGCCAGCAGTCGCGGGCGATGACCAAACTCCAAAGCCCGGGCGCGCACCGTGCCATCGGCGTGCACCACACCCGCCAATCCGCGAAGGCGGATTTCGTGTGGTTGTTGCCGCGAATTGATTCGCCCTCGCCTTCCCTCACCGCGTCCATCCCAGCCACACCAGCAGCCAGACGGCCAGCGGCGCCAGGACGGCGGTGAACACGCCCATCACGCCGATGGCCAGGCCGCTGCTGGCGGCTTCGACCTCGCCCTCTTCCGCGGCGCGGGCGGTGCCCACGCCGTGCGCCGCGGCGCCCAGCGCCAGGCCAAACGCGGTGCGGCTGCGCACGCCGATCATCCGCAGCAGCGGCGGCCCGATCACCGCGCCCAGGATGCCGCTCAGGATGGACACCGCGGCGGAAAGCGGGGGAAGCCCACCCAGGCGCTCGCTGATGCCGATGGCGATGGGCGTGGTCACCGCGCGCGGCGCCAGCGTGCGCACCGTCTGCGGCCATCCGCCCAGCGCCACGGCCGTCAGCACGGCGGAGAACGTGCCCACGGCGGCCCCGGCCAGCAGCGACAGGAGCACGGCCTTGCCGCGGCGTCCGATCGTCTCCATCTGCCGGGAGAGCGGAAGCGCCAGCGCGACCACCGCCGGGCCCAGAAAGAAGGTCAGCACCCGTCCACCCTGCTCGTACACCGGCTGCGGGATGCCCAGCAGCGTGAGCGCGGCGATCAGCACCACCATGGAAACCAGCACCGGGTGCAGCCAAACGGACTTCAGCCGCCGCTGCAGCCGCCGCGCGGCGGCGTAAACGGCGACGGTGGCAAGGATGGCGAGCAGCGCCTCAACGAGGTGCATCGCGCTCCATCCGCTGCTGCATCCATCCCACCACCAGCAGCACCGCCACCGTGCTCACCACCATCGCCGCCAGAGCGGGCAGCCACTGGCGGCGCATGGGGCCGGCGTACGCCATCACCCCCACGCCCGCGGGGACAAAGAGGAGCCCCATGGTGCGGATGAGCAGCTCCGCCGCGGGCTGAACGGTGCGCTCCGGAATCCACCGCAGCCGCAGGGCGCCCACCAGCATCAGCATCCCCGTCACGCTCCCCGGCAGCGGCAGCCGCAGCAGCCGCGCGATCGCCTCGCCCGTCCACAGGAACGCGAGCAGGATTCCCAGGCCCAGCAGGTAGTGGGCGGCACGGCGCAGCTTCATCCGAACAAGCTCGTTCCACCGCCCCGCGCGGGCAAGCGGGCACCGGGCGCCGCGCGAGCCTCTTGATGCGGATCGATTATGCTAGTACACTAGCACGTGCTAGTATACTAGCATGACTCCCATCTCTGGCCCGCCCTCGCGGCTGGCGCGCGTGTCTCCTGCCCAAGTGGATTCATGCCCACCAAGCTTCTCGTCCTGCTCGCCCTCCTGCTCCTTTCATCCCGCCCCGCCGGTGCCCAGTGGTACGACCCCGCGTCCGGACAGAGCCCCATGGTGCTGATGGCGGGGCCCGCGGACGGGGTGGCGTACTACGAGATGAAGGAGCGGGCGCGGGTGCTGAACCAGGAGCGGAAGTTCGCGGAGGCGCTGCCGCTGCTGGAGCAACTGGTGCGCGACTATCCGCGCGATCCCGAGAACTGGACCCTGCTGGGCCGCGCGCGCTACTGGCTTGGCAAGCACCGCGAGGCGGCGGACGCGTGGGGGCAGGCCGGCCCGCTGATCGGCTGGGATCTGCAGTACGCCAACGGCTACCGCGTGGCGTTCGCGCTGGGAAGCGCGGGCGACCGGCGCGCGGCGCTGGACACGCTGCGCCACATGATCTTTCAGCGGCACGGCTACTTTCGCCGCAGCCTGGAGAGCTGGCCGGAGTTCGCCATGCTCAAGGAAGACCCCGAGTTCCAGGAGATCATCGGCAAGGTGAACACCACCGGGTGGACGCGCGACCAGGGATGGGCGTACGACGTGGAGTTTCTGTACAACGAGATGAAGCGGGTGAACCCGGACTACCGCGACCGGCCGCTCCCCGAGGAGGTCACGCGCCGGTACGAGGCGCTCAAGCGCGACATCCCCCGCCTGTCGGACGAGGAGATCTTCATCGGGATGGAGCGCATGCTGGCGCCGCTGCGCCAGGGGCACGTTTCCATCTGGAACCCGCCGGGGAACCGGTATCTGCCGGCGCGGCTCTACGCCTTTCCCGAGGGGCTGTTCATCATCGAATCGCCCGATCCGCAGCTGGTGGGCGCGCGCATCGTGGCGTTCGGCGACACCCCGGCGGAGGAGGCGATGCGTCTGAGCGCCGGACGGGCGAGTGTGGACGGCGACATGCAGTACCTGTGGGGTGTATCGGGGCTGGCGGAAACTGCGTCGCTCAAGGGGCTGGGCATCATCGACCGGGTGGATTCCGTTCCCCTGACGCTGCAGTTTCGGGACGGGCGCACCCGCACCGTGCGCGTGGCCACCCTGGCCACGGAGCCCGAGGGGCGCCAGGACCGGCTGGTGGCCCCGCCCGGCGTGGCCCCGCCCCTGTTCCTGCGCGACATCGTGGTCACGCAAAAGCACTGGGAAACGCCGCTGCCGCAGCACGACGCGCTGTACGTGCAGGTGAACAACCTGGTGGACGAGCAGAACGAAACGCTGGCGCGGTTTGGCCAGCGGCTGTGGGCGGTGCTCGATAGCGTGCAGCCGGCGAACCTGATCCTGGACCTGCGCCACAACAACGGCGGCACCACGCAGCTGTACCCGGAGCTGCTGCGCACCCTGGTGGCGTTCAGCCGGCCGGCGGGGCGCCAGGTGTACGTGCTGATCGGCCGCCGCAGCTTTTCGGCGACGGGCAACTTTGTCACCGACCTGGAGCGGCTGGTGGACCCCATTTTCGTCGGCGAGGCCAGCAGCGAGTGCTGCAACCTGTACGGCGATCCCACCACACTGACGCTGCCGTACAGCGGAACGCAGGGTGAGATGACGGCGGTAAAGTGGCAGTTGAGCACGCCGTCCGACCGGCGGCGGGAGATGAGCCCCGAAGTCCCCGTGCAGCTGACCGCCGCCGCGTACTTCGCCGGCCAGGACCCCGCCATGGACGCCATCTTTCGGATGATCGCCAGCCGGCGCTCCGCGTCGCGCTGAAAGGAAAACGCACGCAGAGCAGCAGCGGTGCAGCGGAGCCAGGAGTTATGCGAAACTCCTCTGCTGCTCTGTTTCTCTGCCGCTCTGCGTGAGTGCCGTTGCCCAGTATGCGGCCCGATCCTTGAAGTGAAACCGAACCGGTTACAGATTCATGCCGTAACACGGCTTCTTTACCGGAACGGATCGGGGGAACGATGGACAGAAGGACGCTGGGGCAGGGGCTGCAGGTGAGCGAGCAGGGGCTGGGATGCATGGGGATGAGCGAGTTCTACTCCGCCGCCGACGAGGGGGAGTCCATCGCCACCATCCACCGCGCCCTGGACCTGGGGATCAACTTTCTGGACACGGCCGACATGTACGGGCCGTTCACCAACGAAACGCTGGTGGGGCGCGCCATCCGCGACCGCCGCGACGGTGTGGTGCTGGCCACCAAGTTCGGCAACTGGCGCGGCGAGGACGGTTCGTTCAAGGGTGTGCGCGGCGACCCGGAGTACGTGCGTCAGGCGTGCGACGCGTCGCTGCGGCGGCTGGGGGTGGACCACATCGACCTGTACTACCAGCACCGCGTGGATCCCACCGTGCCCATCGAAGACACGGTGGGCGCCATGGCCGAGCTGGTGGCCGCCGGCAAGGTGCGCCACCTGGGGCTTAGCGAGGCCGCGCCCGAAACCATCCGCCGCGCGCACGCCGTGCACCCCATCGCCGCGCTGCAGACGGAGTGGTCGCTGTGGACCCGCGACGTGGAGGAGAACGGCATCCTGGACACCGTGCGCGAGCTGGGGATCGGCTTTGTGGCGTACAGCCCGCTGGGGCGCGGCTTTCTGACGGGTAGATTCCAGACGTTCGAGGACTTGCCCCACGACGACTACCGCCGCCAGCAGCCGCGCTTTCAGGGCGAGAACTTTGGCAAGAACCTGGACCTGGTGCGCGAGGTGGAGGCGATGGCGCGGGAAAAGGGCGTCACGCCATCGCAGCTGGCGCTGGCGTGGGTGCTGGCGCAGGGCGGGGACGTGGTGCCCATCCCCGGCACCAAGCGGGTAAAGTACCTGGAAGAGAACGCCGCCGCCGGCGACGTGGAGCTTTCGGCCGACGAGCTGCGCCGCCTGGACGAGACGTTCCCCGTGGGCGCCGCCGCGGGAACGCGCTACCCCGAGGCCAGCATGAAGGCCGTCAACCGGTAGGATCGGCGCGGCGAACGGAACGAGCGTGGGGGCCCGACGGGGCGCCCACGCTCGGTTTAGTGCTTTTTGGGGGCTCGACCCGATACGGATGCGCGCGGGGGGGGTGAAAACCACCTGAT
>NZ_JBMDXM010000122.1:0-71066 GCF_048594345.1 Longimicrobium sp. | reverse complement strand
CGGTCACGGGGTATCCGGGGCCGTGGCGTAATAAAAAGAAACACCGGGGGCCCGACCCCCCCGGCCCCCGCGTTCAGTTCCGTACCTTCGTACTTTCGTACCTTCGTACCTTCGTACCCTCGTACTTTCGTACCGCCGTCTACCGAAGCCGCTCGCCCAGCCAGTTCACGATCTCGTCCTGCGACAGACGCGTCTGCTCCATGGTGTCGCGGTCGCGGATGGTGACGGTGCCCTGCTCCATCGTTTCGCCGTCGACGGTGATGCAGAAGGGGGTGCCGGCCTCGTCCTGGCGGCGGTAGCGGCGGCCGATGGCGCCGGCTTCGTCGTAGAAGCTGGGGATGCCGCGGCGGCGCAGGTCGTCGTGAATCTGCGTGGCGCGCTCGGGCATGCCGTCCTTTTTGACCAGCGGAAACACGCCGCACTTCATGGGTGCCAGCGAGGGCTTGATGGCCAGCACGATGCGCGTCTCGCCCTCCACCTCCTCCTCGCGGTAGGCGTTGGCCAGCACGGCCAGCGTGGCGCGGTCGGCGCCCACCGAGGTTTCGATGATGTACGGGATGTAGCGCTTGCCCGCGGCGGGGTCGATGTACTCCAGCCGCTTGCCGCTGAACTCCTGGTGGCGCTTCAGGTCAAAGTCGGTGCGGTTGTGGATCCCCTCGATCTCGCCCCACCCCTCGTCGCCGATGGTGCCGCCGAAGAAGAACTCCACGTCGCCCGCGGCGCTGGCGTAGTGCGCCAGCTTTTCGTGCGGGTGGTAGCGCAGCCGGTCCGGCGACAGCCCCAGCACGTCGGTGTGCCACTTGAACCGCCGCTCGCGCCACTCCTCGAAGTAGCCCTCGTCGGTGCCGGGCTCCACGAAGAACTGCATCTCCATCTGCTCGAACTCACGCGTGCGGAACGTAAAGTTGCCGGGCGTGATCTCGTTGCGGAACGCCTTGCCGATCTGCGCGATGCCAAAGGGCACGCGCTGGCGGGCGCTCTGCTGCACGTTGAGAAAGTTGACGTAGATGCCCTGCGCCGTCTCAGGCCGCAGGTACACCACGTTCGCGGAGTCCTCGGCGGGCCCCATGAACGTCTTGAACATCAGGTTGAAGTTGCGCGGCTCCGTCCACTCGCCGCGCTTGCCGCAGCTGGGGCACTGCGCGCTCTCCAGCTCCTTGGACCCCGTCTCGGAGAGCAGCGTGTCCACGCGAAAGCGGCGGTGGCAGTTGCGGCACTCCACCAGCGGGTCGGTGAACTCGGCGATGTGGCCGCTGGCCTCCCACACCCTGGGGTGCATCAGGATGGCGGCGTCCAGCCCCTCGATGTCGTCGCGCTCGTGCACCATGGCGCGCCACCAGGCGTCCTTGACGTTGCGCTTGAGTTCCACGCCCAGCGGGCCGTAGTCCCACACGCTGCCGGTGCCGCCGTAGATCTCGGACGATTGAAAGACGTATCCCCTGCGCTTGCTCAGGGAGACGAGCTTGTCCATCAGGTCGTTGTCCGCCATGCCGTGCTTAGCCGATTTCGCGAGTAGGTCGTGCGCCAAGGGGGCTGAAAGAGCGGGGATGATAACCGGCGGCGCCCGGCACCGCAAATGCGCGCACCGCACGTTTTCGCTGGGAAAATCGCCCGGAGGCAGGCCAAACTCCCGTGTTCGCCGGGGAGCCGCAGGCGCCGCTGCGGATCTTGCGCGTACGAGGGAGCGTGATCCCGACGGACGTGGGCCGCGTGAGAACTCCGCACCGCGATGCAGGCGTGACACAGACGAACCAGGGTCTCCACCCGCGACCCGTGCGAGGCCGGACGCTCGCGATGCTGCTGGCCGCCGCGCTCGCTCTTACGTGCCTGTCGGCGGCGTACCAGCGCACGGGGCCGCGGCGCGTGGTGTCGGGCGAAGGTTTCTGCGATACGCCCGCTCCGTGCACGGTCCCCGCGCTGGCGGCGGGCTTTCCCCTTCCCTTTGTGATCGACAATCCGCAGATCTCCGTTCCGAACGCCATCGGGATCGGCGAGGACGATTTTCGCGCGGATGCGTTCGCGATCGACGTGCTTATCTACTTCACGTTCGGCTTTCTGGTGCTTTGGATGATGCGGCGACGGAGACGGACGAACGCGCCGGTATAGCGCCCGGTTCGCGCATCCTGTCCGCGTCCGGCGGGCGAGTGCGTTGTTGGTGGAAGGCTCCCGATCCAGCCCGTCCGCCGCCCGGAGCGTCCATGATCCCTCGCATCGTTCTTTCGCTGCTGGCCGCGCTCGTCCTCGCAAGTCCGGCAGCGGCCCAGTCCGGCGGCGCGCCCGGCGGATCGCTCCCCGCGTTCCGCACCGATCGCGAGCTCGTGCGCTTTCTGCGTAGCCTGGAGCGGCCCGAAACGCCCAGACCGCCTCCCGCGGCCCCTGCGCCTGCCGCGACCGCCACCCTTCCGCAGCCCGCGTGCACCGCGCCCGCCGACACCTCCCCGCGCCCCCCGCTGCGGAACCTGTCCGGGGAGAACGTGGCGGAGATCACGGGGCGCGTGACCGACGCCCGCGGCTGTCCGGAGGTCGCCGTGCTGATCCGCATCGCGTCGCTGAACGTTGGCGCCGCCACCGGCGCGGACGGCACGTACCGGCTGCTCATCCCCGCCGCGCGCCTCCACGCGGGAGAGCCGGTGCAGATCGCGGCCACGCGCCCGGGGCTGGGACCGGTAACCCGCTCCATTACCCTCGCGCCGGGGACGCGGCTTACGCACGACTTTCGGGTATTGCCGCAGATCGTTCTTCTGGAAGACGTAGTCATCACGGGGACGGCCGGAGCGGCATCCATCACCAACAACCAGCACGACGGGGTGGATGAAGGCGCCATCGTAAAGCTGCACGGCGACTACCTGGTGATCCTGCGCCGGGGCCGCCTGTTCACGGTCGATGTGGGCGGCAACTCGCTGCGCCCCGTTTCGATGGTGAACGCGTTTGGCGACGACGGCGACCCGGACGCGTGGTACGACGAGATGCTGGTGAGCGGCGACCAGGTGGTGGTGATCGGCTACAGCTACGACCGCGGGGGGACGGAGGTGGGGCTGTTCCGCATCGACCGGCAGGGCGGGCTGCACTACCGCGAGACGTACCATTTGCGCAGCAACGACTACTATTCGTCGCGCAACTACGCCAGCCGGCTCATCGGCACGCGGCTGATCCTGTACGCCCCCGTCCCCGCCGACGCGTACGACGACCCGCCCAACGAGTGGATGCCGGCCATGCGCCGCTGGCACAAGGACGCCGAGGACGAGGACTTCCGGCGCATCGTGCGGCCCGGCCGCGTGTACGGCCCCGGACGCGCGCTGCACGACGACGACTACCCGGTGATGCACACCGTGACCAGCTGCGAGCTGGGCCGCGAGCCGATGGCGTGCGACGCCACGGCCGTGCTGGGGCCGTGGGGCCGCGTGTTCTACGTTTCGCCCACGTCGGTCTACGTGTGGACCAGCGACTGGACAAAGAACCTGCGCCGCGCGCCGTCCACCGTCTACCGCATTCCCCTGGACGGCTCGCCCCCCTCGGCGCTGGGCGTGGAGGGGAGCCCGCTGGACCAGATGTCGTTCCTGGAAAGCGGCGACGGGCACCTGAACGTGCTGGTGCGCTCCGAAGGCCGCGGCGACGGGATGTGGAACGCGGAAAGGGACGGCGGCCAGGTGGCGCTGCTGCGCGTCCCCCTGCGCCGCTTTGGCGACGGGCGTGGCTCCGCACCCGCACACGCCTACCGCGCACTCCCGATGCCGGGGGGAGACCGGTACCGGCTGAGCAACCGCTTCGTGGGCCGGCACCTGCTGTACGGCGCGGCGCTCGACCGGAACCGCACCCGTTCCGGAGTGGCCTACGCGGTGCGGTGGGCGGACGGGCGGCTGGCGCAGATCCCCATCCCCCACGGCGTGGACCGCGTCGAGGTGATGGGCGGCGATGCCGTGGTGGTGGGCACGGACTCCACCGACCTGCACTTCACCGGCATCCGCCTGGGCCGGGAGCCGCGGGCGGCGCAACGGTACGTGCACCCGCGCGCGCAGCAGGGCGAGGACCGCAGCCACGGCTTCTTCTACCGCGCCGACGCGCCGGACCAGGGCGTCATCGGCCTTCCCATCACTGGCCCCGGCGAGGCTGCCTACTCGCACCTGACCGAGGAATCAGCCTCCGTCCTGTTCGTAGAGAACCGCGACGCGGCGTTCCGCCCGCTGGGCCAGCTGGCGGCGCGGCCGGAAGACGCGGAGGACGACCATTGCATCGCCAGCTGCGTGGACTGGTACGGCAACAGCCGCCCCATCTTTCTGCGCGGCCGCATCCTGGCGCTGCTGGGCTACGAGATCGTGGAAGGCGCGGTGACCGACGGCCGCATCCGCGAGGTACGGCGAGCCGGCTTCGCGCCGCCGGCGGCGGTGGCCGCGAAGAACTGACGGCCGCATGCGCAAACAGTGTGGCGCGGGCGGGGCCGCGGCGTATCTTGGATGCGCCGCGGCCCGGCTGCGTTCGGCCGCCTCACTCTCCCCCCGTCGCGACTTCAGCCGGAGACCATGACCCACGACGCGGACGTCATCATCGTAGGCGCGGGCCTGGCGGGCCTGGTAGCCGCGGCGGAGCTCGCCGACGCGGGCAAGCGTGTGATCGTGCTGGAGCAGGAGCCGCCGCAATCGCTGGGCGGGCAGGCGTTCTGGTCGTTCGGCGGCCTGTTCCTGGTGGATTCACCGGAGCAGCGGCGGATGGGGATCAAGGACTCGCGCGACCTGGCCCTTACCGACTGGATGGGAACGGCCGGCTTCGACCGCGACGAGGACGTGTGGCCCAGGCGCTGGGCCGAGGCGTACGTGGACTTTGCCGCGGGGGAAAAGCGCGCCTGGCTGTACGAGCGCGGCATCCGCTGGTTTCCCGTGGTGGGCTGGGCGGAGCGGGGCGGATACGGCGCCATCGGCCACGGCAACTCCGTTCCCCGCTTCCACGTCACCTGGGGGACGGGGCCGGCGGTGGTGGAGCCGTTTATCCAGCGCGTGCGCCAGGCGGAGAAGGACGGTCTCGTTCAACTCCGCTTCCGCCACCGCGTGGACGGATTGAGCGTGACGGACGGCGCGGTGGACGGCGTGCACGGCGCGGTGCTGGACCCGTGCGACGAGGCGCGCGGCCGGCCGTCCACGCGCAACGTCGCCGGCGACTTTGCGCTGCGGGCGCAGGCGGTGATCGTCACGTCGGGCGGCATCGGCGGCAACCACGACCTGGTGCGGCGCAACTGGCCCAGGCGAATGGGCGAGCCGCCGAAGCGGATGATCAGCGGCGTTCCCGCGCACGTGGATGGGCGCATGCTGGAGATCAGCCGGGCGGCGGGGGGCACCATCATCAACCCCGACCGCATGTGGCACTACACGGAGGGGATTCAGAACTGGGATCCGCTCTGGCCCATGCACGGCATCCGCATCCTTCCCGGCCCGTCGTCGCTGTGGTTTGACGCGCTGGGGCGGCGGCTGCCTCCGCCGCTCTTTCCCGGCTTCGACACGCTGGGCACGCTGGAGCACATCGCCAAGACCGGGTACGACTACACCTGGTTCGTGCTCACGCAGAAGATCATCGAAAAGGAGTTCGCCCTCAGCGGCAGCGAGCAGAACCCCGACCTGACCGGCAAGAGCGTAAAGAAGGTGCTCAGCCGCGTGCTTCCCGGCGCGCCGCCGCCGGTGGAGGCGTTCAAGCAGAAGGGCGCAGACTTCGTGGTCGCCCGTTCGCTGCCGGAGCTGGTGCGGGGGATGAACGCGCTGACGGACGAGCCGCGCATCGACTTCGCTGAGCTGCAGGCGCAGATCGTGGCGCGCGACCGGCAGCTGGACAACGAGTTTGGCAAAGATGCGCAGATCACGGCCATGCGAGGCGCACGCGCCTACCGCGGCGACCGGCTGATCCGCGTCGCCAAGCTGCACCCCATCCTGGACCCCGCGGCCGGCCCGCTGATCGCCGTCCGGCTCAGCATCCTGACCCGCAAGACGCTGGGTGGCCTGCAGACGGACCTCAGCGCCCGCGTGCTGCGCGAGGACGGCCTGCCGCTCCCCGGCCTCTATGCCGCCGGCGAGGTGGCCGGCTTCGGCGGCGGGGGGATGCACGGATACCGCGCGCTGGAAGGCACCTTTCTGGGCGGCTGCATCTTTTCCGGCCGGACGGCCGGGCGCGCGGCGGCGGCGGTGGTCGGCTGAGGGAGTGGGCGGGGGAGGTTCGAGGCGCTTCGAAGGGCATCGAACTGGCGCCGGACGGGAGTGCCCCTCCCCCGGCCCCTCCCCGTTCGTGCCTCACGGAGAGGGGAGAATGTAGCCGCTGGGTTTCAGGTTCGGCGAAGGGCATCGAACAGGCTTCCGCCGGCGCCCCCCCTCTCCCGGCCTCTCCCCCCCGAACTGCAGGGGGGAGAGGAGATCTTCGATCCCGCTGCGACAGGCTCTCGGGCGCAGTCAACCTCCCCCGGCAGTTTCGGGGGAGGTGGGCCGGTGGTGCCGGCCCGGAGGGGCCCTGCGCGGAGCCGTCCGAAGCGCCCAAGTCTCAGCCCTACCCAAACCTCCCCCAGGGTTTTTTGGGGGAGGTGGGCGAGTGGTGCTCGCCCGGAGGGGGCGCCGGGGGTCGCGCCGGACCATCCGCCTCCGCATCCCAACATCATCCCGCCTTCATCATCCCGCCCATGACCCCGCCCCGCTATCGCTCCGTCGCCGTCCACTGGCCGCGCCTGCTCGCCGGATGCGCGGTGATGACGGGGCTGCTGATCCTGGCCATGGAATGGGAACCGCTGGCGCGCATCGCCCGTCCGGTGATGGATTCGTCCGTGCTCACCCTGCTCGCGATCGCGCTCCTGTTCGCGGCGGTGATCGGGTTCGGGCGGCCATGGGCGGAGTACGAGCTGTCGGATCACGGCATCGTGCGGCGCGAGGGGGTGATCTACTCGCTCTTTCGCACCGCGCACGCGCTGCCGTGGGAGGCGGTGGAGAGCGCCGCCGTGCTTGAGGAGATGGATGGCACGCGATCGTTCACCATCCGCACCCACCACGGCGTGGAGTGGAAGGTGTGGGAGAAGTTCGGAACCGCGGACGGCTTCGACGCGTTCCGCCACGCGGTCGCGCGGCGTCTGGAGGCGCGGCCGCGCACGCCCGGCGCCCCGCCGCCCGTGCAGGTGCGCTCCGTGTGGGACGGCGCGGCCGCGCGCATCGTCGTCGGCGCGCTGGCGGTGGGATGGCTGGTGCTCGCGGTGCTGACGGCGACCGGCCCCACCGCCGGCCGCGGCGCGCGCGTGCCAAAGCTGCTGGGGATGGCGCTGATCCTGGTGCCGATGCTGTGGCGGGCGTTCATGCACCGCCGTGGCACATTCCCAGCAGGCCAACCGCTCAGGTGAGTTGCTCGTCCACTCCGTCCATCCAGACACCTGGCCCGTTCAGATGTCCCCCACCAGAACCTCGAAAAGCGGGGCAATGTGATGCGCAACCTGAATCATGAACGGCCCGACCATCGACGCCGCGCGATTCGTCGCGCCGGCCGCAATCCGATCAAGCACCTGAACCTTGCGCCCGAGTTGCTGCGTCTTGAAAACGCCGATCCGGATCCGTCCGTTCGTGATGCGGCCAGGAAGGTGCTGGACTCCTGGGCAGCAAACAAGACGATTGCAACGTCCGGGTTGCTTCGGTCTTCGTCCATCCGGCAAGCCTTTATTCGCATCCAGGGCCGAAACACGGCGGGCAGGCCCTGAGAGTGTGTTTAAGAATCTGATCTTCAGACAACGCAACATTTGATTTCCTGAGGGAGCGCGCCTCCTCAACTTGAATCCACTCAACCGCTTACGCGCGACCGAAGGATCTCGTCTCGGCGACCGCGAGGCAGGCCCGGCGGCACAGGTCCAGCCCCCAGGTGCTGCCAGCGAGATCCTTCGGTCGGCGCTAAGTGTCTTTGTGGCAGCAGGTTCGGAGCGGCGCCTCCCTCAGGAAATCAAGCCCTTGGTCGATTCTTAAACACACTCTGAGCATCATTCCGGTCAATGCCATCGCTGAGGATCCGCGCTATTCTTGCAGAGGCACAGCGAGTCCTGCATACCCACACCCCCCGCGCCATGACTGACATGCGACTGCGCGCCATCACCATCCCTCTGCTCGTCGTCCTCGCGGGATGCGCGGCGCCCGCGGCCGGACCCACGCCCGCCGCTCCGCGCCCGCTGGGGGCGGACGCGGGGCCGCCGGCGCTGGAGGCGATCACGAAGGCGGAGCTGCGGCGCGACCTGTTCGCGCTGGCGTCGGACGAAATGCGCGGGCGCGAGGCGGGCGAGCTGGACGAGATGCGCGCCTCCGCCTGGGTGGCGGAGCGAGCGCGCGAGGCGGGGCTGCTCCCCGCGGGCGACGACGGGACGTACTTCCAGTTCTTTCCCGTGCGCCGCGTGCGGACGGCGGGGCACAGCACCGTCAGTCTGGGCGGCGCGGCGCTGGCGCTGGGGCGCGACGTGGTGATCGCCTCGCCGACGGACGCGCGTGTGGACCTGCCCGTCGTCTTCGTGGGTGAGGGGCGCGAGGCGGAACTGGCGAACGTGGACCTGCACGGCAAGGCGGTGGCCGCCATCCTCACACCGCCCAACACGGTTCCCGCCGCGTGGGTGAGCCTGTGGGCGCGCCGCTACACGCAGGCGGCGCTGCGCGACCGCGCCGCGTTCCTCATCGGGCGCGGGGCCGCGGCGGTCATCCTGGTTTCCGACTCCGTGGCGGAAACGCAGTTCGAGGTGACGGGGAGCGCCATCCTGCGCGGCCGCTACACGCTGAACGACGGCACGGAGCAGCGTCCCGCCGCGCAGCCGCCGATCCTCTGGGTGCGCCGGTCGATGCTGGGCGCGGTGCGCGCGCCGGGGCAGCGGCTGGTGGCCGGCATCAGCACCGAGAGCTTCGTGTATCCCTCCGCCAACGTGGTGGCCGTGGCCCCGGGCGCGGACCCGGCGCTGCGCGGCGAGCACGTGCTGTTCAGCGGGCACCAGGACCACGACGGCGCGCGCGTCCCCGTGGGCGGCGACAGCATCTGGAACGGCGCGGACGACAACGCCACCGGCTGGCTGGCCGCCCAGGCCGACGCGCGCCCGCGGCTGGAGCCCGGCTTCCGCCTGGAGCGGCCTTGCACATGACCGGGTAGCCGGGGTCACTCACCGCGGCGGGCAGCGGGACGTGAAAAGCGGTGGGTGCCTGCGTGACATTCGCAGGCGCCCACCCTTTGTTTCGTACCGATGGCTCGGGCCGGATCACCGGGCCCAGACAGCACCGCTCTCCCAGAACGGACTGTTGGTGACGTTTACGGCACCGCTGCCGTCCGCGTTCATCACGTGCACATCGGGGACGGATCCGGGGAACGGCGCGGTGAAAACGAACAGGGTGAACGCGACCTTGTCACCCGAACGCGACCAGCCGTCGAAATTCCCTCTGCACGAGTCCATCAGCCGCCGCACGCCCGAGCCGTCCACGTTCACCACGTACGGCAGGGCCTCGTTGGAGCACTGCCAGGGTGCGGAGATCGGCACCGGGTTGTCCGACGCGAGAACCACGATCCGCTTACCATCGGGCGACCAGGGAGAGGAGCCCCGCGGCAGCCCCTGGCTCTTGCCCGGGAGGCTGAGCACGCGCGCCCCGGTGCCGTCGGAGTTCATCAGCGCCACCCGCGAAAATCCCTCTTCGTGAGTGATCGACACGACCCTAGAGCCATCGGGCGAAAAATGGGCTTCGAACAGCCGGATCTCGGTCTGCACGAAGCCGGTGCCGTCCGCGTTCACCAGGAAGTAGCGGTAGCCGTAGCCGCAGTAGCCGCGCGCGAACGCGATCCGGCCGCTCCCGACCCATCCAACCAGGACAATGTTGGTGGGCCCGCCCGTGCCGCACGATGAACCCACCTGCATGGCGGGCTCGGAAACCTTCACGGCGTCGCCGCCGTCCGCGCTCATCACGTGCACGTGGTCTCCCATCATGAACGCGATGTGCTTGCCGTCCGGGGACCAGCTGGGCGAGCCGGAAGATTCGGTGGTGATCTGCTCGAGGCCGCTGCCGTCGGTGTTCATCCGCCAGATGCGACCGTCGGTGCCCCCCCGGTTGCCGCTAAAGAGTACGCTGCGGCCGTCCGGTGACACGCTGACGCTGCTGTACCGCGCCAGGGCGCCCGTCAGGTTCCGCAGCCCCGTGCCGTCCGCATTCACGCGGTAGATGTCCGAGTCGTAAGGCGAGGCGTCGGCATGGCGCAGGAAGATGACTTTTTCCTGGGCCCGCTCTCCGGGTTCGAACAGGCCGTCGCAGGCGGTCAGCGAAAGGGCGGCAAGGAGTGCGGCGGCAAGGCGAGTGCGGTTCATTATCAGGGCGCGGGCGGGAGGGCGGGCGAAAGCTCACCGTGAGGCTTTCGGTGGGACCCCTGGATCACGAACGCCTAAACAGGGTGCCAGTGCTTCGTTTGTGACACCTGGACCGGACGCACCGCGCGCCCCGTACGGCGCCGGGCCTCTGGCGCAAAGACTGCACGGCGCCGCATCGTACCGCGCACCCGGAAGTGCATCCGTCCCACCCATCCAAGCCGAGCCAGCCCGTGACCGACCGCCAGCCCACCATCGTCTGCCTGACCAGCTTTCTCAAGGGGCAGGAGTTCATCCGCGAGTGCAAGCGGCAGGGGTGCCGCGTGCTGCTGATCACCGTCGACAAGCTGCGCGACGCCGACTGGCCGCGCGAAAGCATCGACGAGATGCTGTACATGCCGGACCTGTTCCAGCGCGAGGACGTGATCCACGGCATCAGCTGGCTGGCGCGCACCGAGCACGTCGACCGCATCGTGCCGCTGGACGAGTTCGATCTGGAGATGGCGTCGGCGCTGCGCGAGCACCTGCGCATCCCGGGGATGGGCGAGACCACCGTCCGCCACTACCGCGACAAGCTGGCGATGCGCATGCGGGCGCGGGAGCACGGCGTGCTGGTGCCCGAGTTTGTCCCCATCCTGCACCACGAGCCCATCCGCCGCTTTCTGGAGACGGTGCCGGCGCCGTGGGTGCTCAAGCCGCGCTTTTCGGCCAGCGCCATCGGCATCCACAAGCTCAGCGACCCCGAGCAGGTGTGGCGCACCATCGAGGAACTGGGCGACAAGCGCTCGTTCCACCTGCTGGAGCGCTTTGTCCCGGGCCGCGTGTACCACGTGGACTCGCTGGCGTGGAACCACGAGATCGTGTTCAGCGAGGCCAACGGCTACGTAAGCCCACCCTTCGAGGTGTACCACGGCGGCGGGATGTTCTGCACGCGCACCCTGCCCCGCGACGGCGAAGAGGCGCGGGCGCTGCGCGAGGCCGACCAGCAGGTGCTGGACGCCATGGGGATGCTGCGCGGCGCCATGCACACCGAGTTCATCCGCGCGGACGAGGACGGCCGCTTCTACTTTCTGGAGACGGCGGCGCGGGTGGGCGGCGCCAACATCGTGGAGATGGTGGAGGCGGCCACGGGGATCAACCTGTGGCGCGAGTGGGCGCGGCTGGAGGTGGCCGACGCCCGCGGCGAGCAGTACGCCCCGCCCCCGCGCCGGGATGACTACGCCGGGCTGCTGGTCTCTCTGGCCCGGCAGGAGTGGCCCGACACCTCGGCGTACAACGATCCCGAGGTGGTGTGGCGGATGACCAAGAAGCAGCACGTGGGGATGATCGTCGCCTCGCACAGCCCCGACCGAGTGGCGGAGCTGCTGGATTCGTATCTGCGCCGCGTGCGTGAGGATTTCTACGCGTCGCTTCCGCCGGCGGCGTCGGCGACGGACTGAGGCGGCGCGGCGGACGGGCCCTCTCCCCCGACCGGCCTTTTGCTCGTTCCTCGCAACGGCGGTCGACCCCTCCCCCAACTTCGGGGGAGGGGTTGGTGTCAGGCACGGTCTTTCTCGCTTCGGAGGGATCACGCAGCGGGTCAGGACGACGGGCGCGCTCCGGACGGGCCCTCTCCCCCGACCGACCTTTTGCTCGTTCCTCGCAACGGCGGTCGACCCCTCCCCCAACTTCGGGGGAGGGGTGGTGTCAGGCACGGTTTTTCTTGCTTCGGAGGGGTTCATGAACCGGGTCAGGAATACGACGCCCGAACTGGAACTGCGGGCGCTGCAGCTGCGGCAGGAGGCGACGCCGGCGGAGAAGCTACTCTGGGAGGCGCTGCGGGCCGGGCGGCTGGACGGGCACAAGTTCCGGCGGCAGCACCCGCTGGGCCGGTTCATCCTGGACTTTTACTGCGCCAAAAGCCGGCTCTGCGTCGAGGTGGACGGCGAGGTGCACGAGAAGCAGCGCATTCGCGACATGGCCCGCGACGCGACGCTGTTCTCGCACGGCATCGTCACGCGCCGCTTCACCAACGAGCAGGTGTTTCGCGACCTCCCCGGCGTACTGGACGCGATCCGCACCGCCGCTACCCGCCCCGGCTGGTAAGCAGCAACGCACCGACTTTGGCCCCACCACCACCCCTCCCCCGGTGTTGGGGGAGGGGTCGCCAGCCGTCGCGAGGAACGAGCGAAAGGCCTGGCGGGGGAGAGGGCCCGTCCGAAGCGCGCCGCCGTCACTCGCTCGGGCTCGTAACCGGCCGCCACGAGGACGAGCAGCGATGACCGCGCGAGAGGATTTGCCATCCGCGCCGCCTCCAGTCGCCGAGGCTAGTAACCACCCCTCCCCCGAAGTTGGGGGAGGGGTCGCCAGCCGTCGCGAGGAACGAGCGAAAGGCCTGGCGGGGGAGAGGGCCCGTCCGAAGCGCGGCGGCCCCTGACACCAACCTTCCCCCGCCCTCGTACATCAAATCGCCACCTGCACCGTACTTTCTCCACGAACATGAATCCCATGCGAAAAGCTCTTCTCCTTCTCCTCGCCGCGATCATGGCGGTCGCGCCGGCGGCGGCGCAGGACACCACGCTCGCCGCGCGCATCCGGCGCATCGAGAACGGACTTCTGCCGGCCGTCGTCGTGGCGGGGCGCACGGACCAGGGCGCGTCCCTCGCCGAACGGATGCGCGCCTTCAACACGCCGGCCGTCAGCATTGCCCTGATCAACAACGGGCGCATCGAATGGGCACGGGCGTACGGGACGCTCGAAGCCGGCGGAGCGGTGGCGGCGGATACGGCGACGCTCTTTCAGGCGGCGTCCATCAGCAAGCCCGTCGCCGTGCTGGGCGCGCTGCTGCTGTCGGAGCGCGGGCAGCTGTCGCTGGATGCGGACGTGAACACCGTGTTGCGCTCCTGGCAGGTGCCGGAGAACGCGTTCACCGCGCGGGAAAAGGTGACGCTGCGGCGCATTGCCAGCCACAGCGCGGGGCTCACGGTGCACGGCTTCCCCGGCTACGCGATGACGGCGGAGGTGCCCACGACCGCGCAGGTGCTGAACGGCCAGGCGCCCGCCAACACCGCCGCCGTGCGTGTGGACACGCTGCCCGGCTCGCTGATGCGCTACTCCGGCGGCGGGATCACGGTCATGCAGCTGATGATGGAAGAGGTGACGGGCCGCCCGTTCCGCGCGTTCATGCGCGAAACGGTGCTGCAGCCGCTGGGGATGATCCACTCCAGCTATGATTACAACGTGGCGCCGGAGCGGGCCGGGCGCGTGGCGCGGGCGCACCGTGGCGATGGAACGCCGGTGCCGGGCGGATGGCACCGGTACCCGGAGATGGCGGCCGCGGGGCTGTGGACCACGCCGTCGGACCTGGCGCGCTTCGGGGTGGCGGTGCTGCGCGCGCAGCAGGGCCAGGCGGCGGGCCCCATCTCCCCCGCCCTCGCGCGGCAGATGCTTACGCAGCAGAGCGGGGGTCCCGGCGGCGGCTTTGGCCTGGGATTGCAGGTGAACAACGTCGGCACGCCGGCGGAGCGGTTTGGGCACAGCGGCGCCAACGAGGGCTACCGCGCGCAGCTGGTCATCTTTCCCGGCACCGGCCAGGGCGTGGCGATGATGACCAGCGGGGACCAGGGCGGCGACCTGATGGTGGAGATCGGGCGGGCGCTGGCGCGGGAGTACGGGTGGCCCGCGTTTCAGGCGGTGGAGAAGACCGCCGTCGCCATGGACCCCGCGGCCCCGCGCGACGTCCCCGCGCGCTACGCGACGGTGTACGAGGGCGACACCATCACATACACGGTCCGCGCATCGAACGGATCGCTGACCGTGCAGGCGCCCAGCTGGGTGGAGCCGCGTGTGCTCTATCCCGCGTCCACCACGGAGATGCGCTTCTTTATCCGCGAATCCGGGCGGGAGTACACCTTTGACCGTGACGGGTCCGGCCGCGTGGTCCGCCTGCGCGTCACCGGCGGCGGCGGCCCGGAAATCATCGTCCCGCGCGTGGACTGAAAAGATCAAAAAGAAAAGCCTCACGCAGAGTTACCAGAGTAAGCAGAGTTGTTTCGTGGTGTCTCCTCGGAGGAACGCGCGAGGAAACGCCACGTAAAACTCTGCTAACTCTGGTAACTCTGCGTGAGGCCTTCTCTTTCGAGCACGGAGCGAAGGACAAGACTCCGTCGATGTTGTGCGAGGGCGTTCTTTCCGTCCTACGAGAGCGACCGGATCAGGCGGTACAGGAACTCCTGGCCCTCGTAGTAGGACTGGATGTTGATGCGCTCGTTGGGGGCGTGGACGCGTGCGTCATCCACGTCGATAAAGATGCCGCTGACGCCGTAAATGGGGATCCCCGCGGAGCGCAGGTACAGGCTGTCCGTCGCGCCGATCCCCATCACGGGAACCACGGGAACGCCCGGCCACATCTGCTCCGTGATCGATTCGACGGCCTGCATCACCTCGGGCGTGAGCGGCGACGGCGGGCTGGGTTTGCCGTTCACCACCTGCCGCACGGTGATGCGCTCGTCGGCGATCACCTCGTTCATCAGCCGCTCCATGTCGTCCGGCGACTCGCCGGGAAGCAGGCGGCAGTTGACGATGGCGCGCGCGGCGTGCGGGATGGTGTTGTTGCTCTGGCCGGCATCCACCCGCGTGGCCGCCCAGGTGTTGCGCGTCATCCCGTGGTACTGCGGCACCGCGGACAGCCGCGCGATGGCATCCGCGTCCGCCGTGCCGGCCAGCAGCGCGCGCATGTCGTCGGCCATCGGACCCGTGTCGATGCGCGACATCCGCTCAAAGAAGGCGCGCGCCACCTCGCCCAGCTGCACGGGAAACTCGTACGCGGCCACGCGGGACAGCGCGGCGGCCAGGTGGTAGATGGCGTTGTCGGCCGTGGGGAGGCTGCTGTGGCCGGCGGTGCCGTGGGCGGCCAGTTCCAGGTCAAGGTACACCTTTTCGCTGGCCTGCAGGTTGTTGCTCATGCGCCGCCCGCCCTTCATCCGCCCGAACCCGCCCTCGTTGATCCCCATCACCGCTTCGATCAGGTCGCGGCGCTCCTGCACCAGCCAGCGCGCGCCGTTGTGCTGTCCGCCCTCCTCGTCCGCCGTGAGCACCACGATCAGGTCGCGGTCGGGGACAATGCCCTCGCGGCGCATGCGGATCAGGTTGGCGGCCCAGAGGCTGGCCATCGCCTTCTGGTCGATGGTGCCGCGGCCGTAGTAGAAGCCGTCGCGCTCGTCGAACTGAAAGGGCGGCGTTTCCCACTCGGCGGGATCGGCCTCCACCACGTCCAGGTGGGCCAGCATCAGCAGCGGGCCGCGCGCGCCGGTGCCGCGCAGCCGCGCCACCAGGTTCATCTTGCGCGGATGCGGCCCGGCGAGCGTCAGGTCCTCGTCCGCGAACCCCGCCTGCCGCAGCCGCTGGGCGACGGCCTGGGCGGCCTCGGTCACGTCGCCGGACTGATCGGTGGTGTCGATCTCGACCAGTTCGCGAAAGATGTCGCGCGCCAGCTGCCGGTACTCGTCCGGCGAGGTGGGGGCGGCGGGCTCGATAAGGTTCTGCATCAGGATTCGTCGTCTGGAGTCGGCGCGCGGCGGATGATGACGCGCGAAGGTGCTGAACCTGCACCCGCGAAGCCGTTCCGTCCAGACGGGCGGCGCGCTAGGTTGGGGCGATTCGGCTCCGCGGGAAGATCAGGACGCTTCGAATGGCATCGAACTGCATCCGACGGCGCCCCCTCCCCGCCCCTCCCCCGCAAACTGCGCGGGGGAGGGAGGTGCTACGCACCTTCGGCCGGGATCGTATTCTCCTCTCCCCCATGTTGTTTATGGGGGAGAGGCCGGGAGAGGGGGGCGCCAGCCGGTCGCGCAGGCTTGTGTCGAAACGCTTCGAATCCATCCATCACCCGTATCCACCCCACCCGCCGATGACCGAGAACGACGCGCTACGGCAGCACCTGCTGCGCATGCTGGACTGGCAGGACGCGCACGCCACCTTCGATTCCGCGGTGGAAGGGGTGCCGTGGAACGTGCAGGGCGTGCGCCCCGCCGGGCTTCCGTACTCCGCGTGGGAGCTGCTGGAGCACCTGCGGTTCACGCAGTGGGACATCCTGGAGTTCTGCCGCAACCCCGCCTACCAGGAGCCCGACTGGCCCGCCGACTACTGGCCCGACTCCCCCACCCCGCCCGACGCGGACTCGTGGGACGAGAGCGTGGAGGCGTTCCGCGCCAACCGCGAGTCGCTCAAGGCGCTGGCGGCGGATCCCGGCATCGACCTGTTCGCGCAGATCCCGCACGGCAGCGGGCAGACGTACCTGCGCGAGCTGCTGCTGGTGGCGGACCACAACGCCTACCACGTGGGCCAGGTGGTGGCCGTCCGCAAGCTGCTGGGCGTGTGGAAGTGACCGCCGCGCCCGACCTGGAGCAGCTGCGGGCCTGGAGCTATCGCCGCCAGCTGCTCGCCGAGCCGGCGGACGACGCGATGGATGCGCTGCACGGCGTGGTGGCCGTCTACAGCAGCCATCCGTCGGCGCCGCTGTCGCTGCTGGCGCGCACCCGCGGCTTTGGCGCGGGGTGGCTGGGGGAGGCAGAGGCGCGGCGCCAGGTCGTGCGGCTCTCTGGCCCGCGCGGCTCCATCCACCTGATGCCGGTGGACACCGCGCCGCGCATCTTTGCCCCCGTGCGCCTGCCGCTGGACAAGTTCGCCGGCAACCTGGCGTACGCCAAGATCGAGCGCGCCGAATACGATGCGCTCAAGGCGAGAATGCCGGAGATCCTGCGCGAGCCGATGACGCCCGCGGAGGCGCAGGCGGCGTTCGGGATGGGCGCCAACCTCATGACGGCGCTGCGGGTGATGGCCTACGAGGGGCTGGTGCTGCGGCTGGGCGGCAGCCTGCGCACGGACGTGCTTCGCTACGTTTCGACGGAGGCATGGCTGGGCCATCCGCTGGACGAGCCGGACGCGGACGAGTCGCTGCGCTGGCTGGCGATGGAGTACCTGCGCGCGTTTGGCCCGGCGCGCGTAAAGGACGTGGCATGGTGGATCGGCGCCAGCCAGAAGCACGCGGCCGAGGCGCTGAAGGACGCGGATACGGTGGACGTGGGCGGCGGGATGCTGCTCCCCGCGAACCAGAAGGCCGCCTTCGCCTCCGTCCAGCCAATCGATCCGGATGCGATCGCCCTGCTCCCCAAGTGGGACGCGTATACCATGGGCTACGCCCCCGACGGCCGCCGCCGTTTCGTGGCGGACGAGCACCTGCCGTTCGCCTACAGCAAGGCGGGCACGGGCGGCGCCGGCGCCACCAGCGGCGACGGCAACCCGCTCCTGCTTCGCGGCGGCCGCGCCATCGCCGCCTGGTCACACAAGTTCGCCGGCCACAAGATGACGGTCGAAGTCACGCCCTTCGAACCGCGCGCCCTGGCCTCCCTCTCCCTCAACAGCCTGTTCGACGAGATCGGCCACTTGCTCGGCGCGAGATCGGTCACCGCCAAAATCGGAGAACCGGCGTTGATCTGATACCGATCTCCATCATTCGACGTGCACTCCGAGTTCTACTTCCGAGCTCACGCGGAGACGCGGAGGGTGCGGAGACGCGGAGAAAATCACGCTTCTCCGCACCTCCGCGTACTCCGCGTGAGATGCAGTTGTAGAGGCCAGAATGCACAGCGAATTAGCAGAAACGGTATGACTCCCACCCGTCAGATGTAGGGGTCGTGCTCCGTCGCATTCGCGAGTTGGAGAACTTCGGCCAGGTGGCCGTCGCGCAACGCCTGCATCGGGGTTCGTCCACCCAGTGCATGCTGCTCCGTGTGCAGCCAGTCCGGAATGACGTCAGGATCCAGAAAACTCTCCAGTTCCCGCGTCACCGTCTCCACATCCTGAGCAACACCATCCTCTACGCGAAACGCTTCCTCAGGCAAGGCGGCATCTCGCTCTGTCATGGCAATGCGATCCATCATTGCTCTCCTCCCGATCGAGTGGCACCGCGAACAACGAATATTCGCATCAATCCGCGAATCGCGGAAGATCAACTCCGTTTACTCCGTTGACTCCGTGTGAGGCATATCTGTAGAAGCCGGCCACGGGCAGGTCAGCGACTCCGCGCGCGGGCCGCGGATTTGCCTGGTGGTACGCAACCATATATAGACTCCCGGACGTGAGGAGGGTGCCGTGAGGCCCTGGACGAGAAAAAGGCGCGGAGGCCAGCTGGCCCCCGCGCCTTTTCGCTGCCCGGGCGCCGCGTTACCGGACGCCGGCGGCGCGGTTCACCCGCTCCCAGCGCTCGCGGCCCATGGGGCTGCCGTCGAACCACTGGTGGAATTGGGGCGACTGGAAGGCCAGCGAGGTTTCCCCCGACGACGGGTCCACCCGCAGCCACACCGTAAAGCCGGCCGCCGAATCCTCCCACACCATCTCGGCGAAGGCGGTGCCGGCCTTTACCTGCTCGCACAGGTCGCCGCCGCGCGGGTTGTGTGCCCCGCCGCGCGGCGTGACGCCCGGCATGCGCGCGGCCACGCGGTCACGGGCCCGGGCCCAGAACGCGTTGCAGGGCAGGTCCGGCACCGTCTGCCCGGTGGAGTGGATCACCCGCACCAGGCCGGCCGTCTCGTGCATGGTGAGCACCAGGCCGCCGCGGCCGCTGTCCGCGTAGACGTGGTCGGTCATGCCGGGACCCACGTTCTCCGTGTCCCGGCGGACGGGGTCGCCGTAGTAGCGCAGGATGTCCGCCCCCGGCGCGCCCAGCGGCAGGGTGGTGGGCAGCCGCGCCTGGGGGTTCCACACTTCGCGGCCGGATGCCGGGAGGGGCAGGTCCCGCATCAGAAAGAGCGTGGACGTCCCGATCGCGCCGGACGCCCGGTCTGACGCCGCGACGTCCGGACTCTGGTACACGTACGTCATCCGCCCGCTCGTGTGATCGATGTAGACCAGGGCGACCGCGCCGCTGGCGGGATCCTTCCACACGAAGCGCGCGTAGCCCTGTCTGGCGAGCACGGCTTGGCACAGGTTTCCGCCGCCGGGGTTGTGCACCTGCCCGTCCGGCGTAATGCCGGGCGCCAGGCGCCGCATGCGCTCCACAAATTGCTCGAATGCGCGCTGGCATTCCGCGTCCCCCGGGCTGGCCACCGACCTTGCGAGAAACGATTGAAAACCCGCACTGACGTGCATGCCAAGGATCCACTGCATCCCGTCGCGGTCCGGCATCCGCAAAAATTCCCATTCGGCCACCTTGTACTCCAGGATCGGGACCCCGCGCCAGTAGCGCTCCGCGGCATCGCGGGTGGCACCCCAGCGCAGGTCGTCGAGTCCGGTGATCACGGGTTGCGCGGACAGTGGCAGGGCGGCCAGCGCCAGGAGCACGGCGGCGGAAGCGAGCGGAATGCGTTTCATCGGTATGGAAGGCGGCGGGTGGGCATGGAAGGGGACAGTAACGTAGGGGCTCCGCCGCGCGCCGGGAAGCCCCGCCGATCCGCCCTCGACGCCTTGTGGATTCCGCGGGCCGCGGATTTGCCCGGTGCTGCGCGACCGGGTAGACTCCCGGGCATGAAGCAGCCAATCCGATCGAACAGAAGCTGATGGAACGCAGACAAAGGACGGTCGCACCGCCCACCGTGCCGGGGTTTCGCGCCGTGCCGTTCACGGGCGTGATCTTTGTGATGGCGGAGGCGGCGCGGCTGGGATACGCATACGGGCACCCCGACTGGTGCAACCTGGGACAGGGGATGCCCGAAACCGGCGCCCTTCCCGGCGCTCCGCCGCGCGTGCTTGAGGCGCCCATCACCCCGGCGGACCAGGAGTACGCCCCCGTCGCCGGCATCCCGGAGCTGCGCGCGGCGGTGGCCGCGCTCTACAACCACCTGTACCGCCAGGGCAAACCGTCGCAGTACACCGCCGACAACGTGTGCATCTGCGGCGGCGGGCGGCTGGGGCTCACCCGCACCGTGGCCGCGCTGGGCGAGATCAACCTGGGCCACTTTCTCCCCGACTACACGGCGTACGAGGAGCTGCTCAACATCTTTCGCGCCTTTACCGCCATCCCCATCCTGCTGGAGGGGACCGACGGCTACCGCTTCGACATGGGGCGGCTGGAGCGCGAAATCCTGGGCCGCGGCCTTTCGGCGCTGCTGCTCTCCAACCCGTCCAACCCCACGGGGCGGACGATCCGCGGGCTGGAGCTGGCGTCGTGGGTAGAGGCGGCGCGGCGGCTGGAGTGCACGCTGCTGATGGACGAGTTCTACTCGCACTACGCCTGGTGCGCCACGCCCGACGAGCAGGGGATGGTGAGCGCGGCCCGCTACGTGGAGGACGTGGACGCGGATCCCGTCCTGATCATGGACGGGCTGACCAAGAACTGGCGCTACCCCGGGTGGCGCACCACCTGGGTGATCGGGCCGCGCTCGGTGATCGACGCGGTGACCAGCGCGGCGTCGTTCCTGGACGGCGGGGGAAGCCGGCCGCTGCAGCGTGCCGCCATCCCGCTGCTGGACCCCACCCACGTGCGCGAGGAGACGGCGGCCATCCGCGCGGCGTTCCTGCGCAAGCGGCGCATCATGGCCGACGGGCTGCGCGCGGCGGGGATGCGGCTGGACATGGAGCCCGAGGGCACCTTCTACGTCTGGGCGGACCTGGCGGGGCTGCCGGAGCCGCTGAACGAGGGGATGGGCTTCTTCGAGGCGGCGCTGCAGGAAAAGGTGATCTGCGTACCGGGCGAGTTCTTCGACATCAACCCCGGCAAGCGCCGCAGTGGCCGCACCTCGCGCTTTCGCACCTATGCGCGCTTTTCCTTTGGGCCGGAGGAAGCATCGGTGGCGGAGGGCGTACGGCGCATCCAGGAAATGGTTGCGCGTGCACGCGCGAAGTAGTGATACAGCCTGTAGATGCGCAGTGACACCTAAACCTGTTTCGGGGACATTGCCGGATGAGCGCACTGGATGAATTGGCCGCCTTCGCGGGGCAGTGGCAGGGCACGAGCACGCTTCAGGACCCCAGCACCGGCGGTCCGGACGAGTCGCAGTCCACCGCGACGGTAAGCCCGGTGCTGGGCGGGCGCTTCGTGCGCATCGACTACACGTGGAGCTACGGCGGCAAGCCGCACGAGGGGTCGCTGCTGCTGGGGTACCAGCGCAAGGCCGAGACGGCCACCGGGCACTGGATCGACAGCTTTCACAACGGCGACAAGGTGATGGTGTGCGCCGGGACCGTCCCGGAGGACGGCCCCTTCTCCGTGCGCGGCTCCTACGCCGCGCCTCCCGGGCCCGACTGGGGCTGGCGCATCGACGTGCTTCCCGAGGGCGACACACTGCGCATCGTGCATTACAACATCTGGCCCGAAGGCAAGGAAGAGCTGGCCGTGGAATCCCGCTACACGCGGGCGTAGCTTATCGGGACGATAGACACGGAGGCGCGGAGAGGCTGGTTCTCTCCGCGCCTCCTTTTTCACGCCGGCGCCGCGGAACCGGACGTGACGCGTGCTGGTACGAGCGCACCCACGTTCCGCCGGCACCGGCGTCATCCATCCCTCTCCCGAAATCCTCATGCGCGACATCACTCGCTTCCCGCGCCGTGTGCTCCTCCTGCTGGGGATGATGGCGCTCGCGGCTTCGCTGCACGCGCAGCCGGCGCGGTGGACGGAAGTGAGTGTGGGCGACGACCACGCCTGCGCGCTGGATGCGGCCGGCCGCGCCTGGTGCTGGGGGAACAACCACTCCGGCCAGCTGGGCGCCCGCACGCCGGAGCACTGCGGCATCGTGAGCGAGAGCGGGCGCCGCGCCTGCTATCCCACCGCCAGCGAAGCGGTGCCGCTCCCCGCCGGCGGCGAGATGCGCTTCGCCAACCTGGCGGTGGGGCGCTACGTCACCTGCGGCGCTGACGCGCGGGGCGCGGCGTTCTGCTGGGGGCAGCCGCTGGGGCCGCCTGACGCGTACGCGGACCGCTGCCTGCAGGGCGCGTGCAGCTTCGGGCCCGTCCCGCTGGAGGCAAGGACCCGGTTCACGGCGGTGGACATGGCCGCGCGTTGCGGCGTGCAGCGCGAGGGCACGGCGCTCTGCTGGGGGCACGACTTCCGCACCTCCGGCACCGCGGTGAAGCCCTGGCCGGGACTGGCGGCCTCGCACGTGGCGGGCGACCCGGAGACGTCCACCCGCTGCGCCGTCGCGGTGGACGGCCGCGCGTTCTGCCGGGGCGGGCCGGAGTTCGGCTTTGGGGGCAACGGCAGCCGCGACTCCGCGTCGCAGGGGACGGCGGTGGACCATCCGGTGCCGTTCACGCAGGTGGCGGTGCTGGGATGGTGGGCGTGCGGGCTGGATGCGGAGGGCGCCGCGCACTGCTGGGGCGCGGCCAGCTACGACGACGCCACCCGGGAGGCGACTGAGCGCGCCGGATTCGAACGGTGCGAGCGGTGGGGCACGCAGACGTGGTGCAACACCCGCCCGGCGCCGGTGGCGGGGGGCCTGCGCTTCCGCTCGATCACGGCGATGCCGCGGGGTTCCATGCCGAGGTTCGTGGAGATGGTGGGGCTCACCGCGTCCGGCGAGGCGTACGTGTGGGATGGGGCTCGCGTGCCGCGGCCGTGGAACCCGGACCGGCGCTGGGCCTCGATTTCCGCGGGCGACTGGGGCCAGTGCGGCGTCACCACCGGCGGCGAGCTGTTCTGCTGGGGCCGCGATCCCCACGAAGAGGTCCAGGGCCGCATTGCCCACCCGGAGGCACGCTGACGAGGCGGGCGGGGCTGGACGGGTCCGGGCCGCGGTGCCAGAATGGGTGCGTGGGTTCCGTGCGAAACTCCCCGGACGTGAGGATGACGATGAAGTGTCCCGTGTGCCTGCAGCCCGACCTGGTGATGGCGGAGCGGCAGGGAATCGAGATCGACTACTGCCCGCAGTGCCGAGGCGTGTGGCTGGACCGCGGCGAGCTGGACAAGATCATCGAGCGGTCGGCGGCCCAGCCCTCCGCCTCGCAGGCGCCACCGCAGCAGCAGTCCGGCTACCCGCCGCAGCAGCAGTCCGGGTACGCGCCGCAGCCCGGCTACGACCGCGATTATCGCGAGCACAAGAAGTACGACAAGGATTATCACGGCGGCTACGGCCACAAGAAGAAGCGCCGCGGCCTGCTGGGCGACATCTTCGACTTCGACTGACCGAAGCTCGTCCCGAAAGCTTCAAAGATAGGCCTCACACAGAGTTAGCAGAGTCAGCAGAGTGTGCTCCCGCTGACATCGCTGACTCTGGCGTGAGGCAGATCTTTGTAGTCTGGTAATCGCTCTTCATCCGCACCTGCGCCACCTTTGTCCACGATCTTCCAGACGCGAACGATCGCCGGCGTTCCGCTGCTCCTGGCGATGCCTGACGATGCCGCCGGGCCGCTGCCGGCGGTGCTGTGGTTCCACGGGTTTGGCGTGGACAAGGAGACGCACCGCAAGGAGCTGCGGCAGCTGGCGGAAGCGGGGTTCGTGGCGGTGGGGGTGGATGCCGCCGGCCACGGCGCCCGCCGCCTTCCCGACCTGGATGCCCGCCAGGCCGCGCCGCACGCGCAGGCGCTGCGCACGATGATCGAGTTGGCGTGGCGGACGGCGGACGAGGTTCCGGCGCTGGTGCGCGGGCTGGTGGAAGAGGGGCTGGCGGATGGCGGGCGGATCGGCGTGACCGGCGTGTCGATGGGCGGCTACGTGGTCTACGCGGCCGTGCTGACGGAGCCTGCGATCCGTGCGGCGGTTTCGATCCTGGGCTCGCCGGAGTGGCCGGAGGGGGACAGCCCGCATCGTCACCTCGACGGATTTCGCCGCACCGCGCTCCTGTCCGTCACGGCGGAGCGGGACGAGAACGTGCCCCCCGCCGCCGCGCGCGAGCTGCACCGCCGCCTGGCGGAAGCCGAACCGGATTCCGCGATGCACCGCTACGTGGAGCTGCCCGGCGCCGTGCACCTGATGTCGGAGGAGCACTGGAACCGGGCGATGGACGAGACGCTGCGCTGGCTGTCCCTTCACCTCCGCTGATCGCCGGCGGCCGGTCCCATCCACCGAACGCATTATGGTCGCTTACGACGACGAAGAGCGGCGAGACGACATCCACACGCGCAAGGCGGAGCGTCTGGAAGAGCTGGAGTACGACATCGGCAGCTATCGCCGGGTCGCGCTCTTCGGCGTGGTGTTCCTGGCGTTTGCGGTCTGGATGGATTGGCTGACGCTCGTCTGGCTGCGCGACGTGTTCCGGGGCGAACCCATCGTCCCCGCGGACGAGGAGCCGTGGTCGGCCTGGCTGGGGCTCCTCCTGGGGTTCTTGATGATCGGGCTATGCAACGTGCTGGGCGTGCGGATGCTTCTGCACGCACGTACGCAGCGCCGCCGGACCGCCCGCCTTGCCGAGCGCCTGCGCCGCGTGGGCCGCGGCGGGCGATGATCACGCCGCGCGTCGTGTCGAAAACCCTCTACTGAAAACCCAGAGCCAGTCATCCTGAGGGAGCGCACCACCTGCAACCAGAAGTCACACAATGACATGCGCGCGACCGAAGGACCTTCTCTCCGCCACCGTGAGGCCAGATTCGGGGCATAAAGTCAGCCTCACGCTTCTGCCGGCAAGGTCCTTCGGTCGGCGCCAAGGTTCATCGTAAGAGCCAGATTACGAGCGGCGCCTCCCTCAGCCTCAGAGGGTGTGGAAATCGCGGTTCTTCGTATGAATCGCACAGTCATCCTGAGGGAGCGCCGCGCTGAACCTTCAGGAATACAAGAGCTTACGCGCGACCGAAGGACCTTCTCTCCGTCACCGTGAGGCCAGATGCGGGGCATGAAGCCAGCCTCACGCTTCTGCCGGCAAGGTCCTTCGGTCGGCGCCAAGGTTCATCGTAAGAGCAGATTCCGCGCGGCGCCTCCCTCAGGATGACTGGTCTGGCTGGAGGTTGAGCATCCGTCTCACACGCACCCGTATCTACGGAAAGCACAGCGCCTCCCCCGGAATGATCCAGAGAAGGCGCTTCACATCATCCATCCGCGTCCCGCACGGCGCCCGCGGAACCGGAGCGGGCCAACTCCGTTGACTCCGTTAACTCCGTGTGAGGCATGCCGTTCAGCGCGTCACGCGCTGGTGCAGTCGTATGGGTCGGTGAGAACCGTGGGAACGGTCGAAATGCCGTTGCGGCGCGTGCCGTTCTTTACCTGCAGCACGATCCCCGTGTAGTACTTCTGCAGGATCTGCGTGTAGGTGTGGCCCGCGCGCGCCATCCCCACCGCGCCCGTCTGCGCCATCCCCGCGCCGTGCCCGTTGCCGCCGCCGTACACGCGGTACCCCGTCAGCGCGCCGGACGAGTTCGTCAGCCGCTCCACCACGAACAGGGTGCTGGGGAGCAGCGTGGGCACGCCGGAGGTGTTGATGTACGGCATCGCCGAGCGAATGGCCGTCCCCGTCTCGGTGAACGTGCCCGCGTCGGTGACAAACTGGATCTGCGTCACGCGGCCGCTGGTGGACGAGCGCGACAGTACGTTGATCGCCGTCACGTTGCCCACCGGCTGGTTGGCGAAGTCACCCACCACGCAGCTCATCTGCGCCATCGTCCACGTGTAGTTCCAGCGGTGGTAGCTGTGCCAGCCCGCGTACGCACCCGTCCACGTCGGCGTGCGCAGGTCGGTGAGCAGCGCGCTGACGGAGCTCAGCTCCTGCCCCGCCGGCGCGTCCCACACGCTGCGCATGTACGCGTCCGTGCCGGTGAACACGTCCTCTACGTTGCTGGTCTTGCCGCCGCTGGTGGCGTAGAACAGCGCGTTGATCAGGTTGCCGTTGTAAGTGGCCACGATCCCCGCCGTCGCGTTTACCGCCGCCGTGCTTACGGAGTGCTCCGCCGCCGCGCCGCCGTACACCTGGTCCTGCACCGTGGCCACCAGGTCGTACCCGTTGTTCCAGTGCTTGCCCAGGTTGCCGTGCGCGTAGGTGCGCGCCGCGACCGCCTGCGCCTTTTGCGCCTCCACCTCGGGATACGCCACCGGCCCCAGCTCGCGGGGCACCACGCCGTACAGGTACTCCTCCATGGGCACGTCGTTGATGCCGGCCAGCGTTCCCGACGCGTTGCGCATGACCTCGGCGATGCCCCGGTACTGCGCCGTGCCGCCAATCAGCACGCGCGCCGTGGACGCCACGGAGATGCGCGGCGGGTTGCGCGAGCTGGCCGACGTCCCGGTCGTCTTGGTCGTAACGTAGCGCGGCTCGTAGATGGTGGTGTTCACCGTCTTCCAGATCGCGGCCGACGTCGCCAGGCCCGCGTTGATCACGTTCTGCTTGTACGTGGCCTCGGCCGTCGCGTCGATGGGCAGCGGCCGCTCGCCGATGTACACGCGCCAGCAGCTGGACGCGGGCACGTGCTCCCACGCGGAGGGAAAGCCCGCCGCCACGCCCGCCGCCACGCGCTGGTCGCGATCGGCCGTGGTGGTGGTGCAGACCACCTGCAGCCGGCGGTTGTTGGTGGCGACGGCGGCTGACGGGTTGTGGGTAACCGTCACCTGCTCGTTGGCCAGCCCGGAGACAAGGTACGTGTTCGTCCCCTTCTCACGGACGTCGTACCCCACCGTCGCGCCGATCTTGACCGACGTGGCCGCCGTGACGATGCCGATGCGGATGCGCCCCGCGTACGGCTCCAAAACGTTCTGCGCGGCCGCCGGAGGCGGGGCGGCCGAGGGCACGGTGGGGCTCTGATCCGCGCAGCCGGCGAGCGCCGCCGCCAGCAGTGCCAGGAGCGCGAAACGTGAACGTGGTGGATGCATCTGCACCGCCTTGGAGAGGGGACGTGGGATCCGGACGGCGTTTTGGGCGGGGCGTCCGGACGGTGACTCAAAGATGCGCTTCGCCCCGCCGTTGCGCGAGGGGAAATTTCGAAGAAACGCGGAGTTCACGCCGAAAATCGGCAGTGCGGAACGTGGACCGTGTTCTACGCGCTCCTGCGCGAGACAGGTTCTTTCGACAGGAAGAGAAGGCACATCGGGCGATACCCTCGGGGCGATGCCGCCACCGCCCAGCCGGCCCCCGAAGCTGCGCCGGCGACTTCGGTCGCGCGCCAGTCTTCATCGAACGGGCAGCTTACGCGTGGCGGCTTCCTCATTTGTCGGGAAGTCAACGCGTCGAGGGCTTGCCACCCCCGGAGAATGAGGGAGGGGATAGGAAAAAGCACCACCGGCCGTGTGGCCGGTGGTGCTTTTGGTCTGCCGCTTCCTGACGCGATGGCCGCAAGGGTCATCCCGCCGACGCGGAAGATTTCGCCTTACGATCGGCTCAGGCGCCGATGCGGCGATCGCTTGCCCGGGTCAGGTTGCGAGCAGTCGTCGTCATGGACAAGAGATCACCTCCTTTATTCAGGTTCAACATAGGGCGTGAACACCGCAGGGAACCCTCGGGCTCCCGTTGGTCCGAGGCGGCATCCTTCCGGACGCCTCCGTCGGCCCCTGCGCTGCACCTAAGCAGCGCTCGCGGAATAAGATACCACACTCTAGGGGATCACGCAACCCCTCCGGAAATCCGGAAAACAGGGTCCGTTTGGCGGCAGGGTTCCGGAGGATCGCGAGCAGCGTTCCGCTGCACGTGCTGCCGCTGAGCGGTCTCCCTGTAGCCAGACGCTGCGCACCCGTCATCCTGAGGCTGAGCCTGAGAGGATATTGAACATTCCACCCAACGGTGGCTGGCGTGGCTGTCGTAGTCGATGCCGTGCTTCGTCTTCGAGCCTATCCGTCATCCTGAGAGGGTGTTGAGAACCCTCGGATCGTGCCAGTCATCCTGAGGGAGGCGCCGCTCCATAACCTGTTTATACACACTACCTTGGCGCCGGCTGAAGGACCTTGCCGGCAGAAGCGTGAGGCTGGCTTCATGCCCCGCATCAAGCCCCACGGTGGCGGGGGCGAAGGTCCTTCGGTCGCACGTAAGCTCTTGTGGTCCTGAAGGTTCCGCGTGGCGCTCCCTCAGGATGACTGCGCTGCCGTACGAAGAACCGAGTTTCTCAACGCCTTCTGAGGGCGGCGCCGCTCCGCACTCTGCTGATACACAACCCTTTCGCGCCGACCGAAGGACCTTGCCCGATGAACCAGGAGCCTTGAACGGCGCCCGGGGGCTGGGTTTCGCGCGACCCGACGGAGATCCTTCGGTCGCGCGCAACCTTTTGTGGATGCGTACGTTGCGGGTGTGCGCTCCCTCAGGATGACACCGTGCTTCTGTGGGGCATCGGAGTTTTCCAACACTGGCCTTGGTAGGATGCGTGGCGGCGACCGAAGGACCTTGCCAGCACAACCGCGAGGCTGGCTTATCTGCCCTGGCGGAACCCCCGCGGTCGCGTAGAGATGGTCCTTGGGTCGCGCGCAAGCGGTTGCGTGGCTTACGGTTTCGTGCGGCGCTCCCTCAGGATGACGGGTCTCGCGATGATCGGACGACGGAGCGACATCCTCCGCATCCCCATATCCCCCTCCACCTCCCTTCCCCCGCCCTCTTCCACCAAAAACCTGACTCGCTCCTCTTGACAGCGAGAGGAGAGAAATGCATCCTTCCTTTTGATGGCTACAGGAACACCCTCATCCGGAGCTGCACGTGGCCCCGCGCAACCAGACCGACGCCCTTCGCGGCTCGCTCGACCTGCTGGTCCTCAAGACGCTTTCCCTTGCGCCGATGCACGGCTGGGGGATCAGCCAGCGCATCCAGCAGATTTCCGAGGGCGTGCTGGAGGTGAACCAGGGGTCGCTCTACCCCGCCCTGCAGCGGCTGGAGAAGGAAGGGCTCATCCGCAGCGACTGGGGCAAGACCGAGAACAACCGCCGCGCCTGCTACTACGACCTGACCCCCGCCGGACGCCGCGCCCTGGGCACCGAGGTGGACAGCTGGCGGCGCTTTGCGGCGGCCATGGAAGTCATCCTCCACACCCCCTGACCGGCACCCCGGGGGCGCCTCCGCCCTCCCTCCCCACAGGACTACCCCATGAGATGGATGCACGGGATGCGGGCGCGCCTGCGCCTGCTGTTTCGCGGCGCCGCCGAGGACCGCATGTCGGAGGAGCTGGCCTTTCACCTGGAGATGGAGACGGAAAAGAACCTGCGCGCGGGGATGAGCCCGGCCGAGGCGCGGCGGCGCGCGATGCTGGCGTTCGGCGGGGTGGAGGGGCACAAGGAGCGGATCCGCGACGGATGGACGTTCGCGTGGGCGGGCGGCGTGTCGCTGGACCTGAAGCTCGGCTTCCGCATGCTGCGCAAGTACCCGGGGCTTACGCTGGTGGGCGGCCTGGCCATGGCGTTCGCCATCTGGGTGGGCGCCGTCACCTTCGAGGTCCTTTCCCAGGTCGTGCACCCCTCCCTTCCCCTTCCCGGCGGCGACCGTATCGTGGGGCTGCGCCAGTGGGACGCGGAAGCAAGCGGAGCCACGGCGCCGCGGCTGAACGACGTCGCCACCTGGCGCACCGGGTTGCGGACGGTGCGGGACGTGGGCGCCTTCCGCACGGTTTCGCGCAACCTGATCGTGCCCGGCGTGCCGATCCAGCCGGTCGCGCTGGCGGAGATGAGCGCGTCCGGCTTTCGCGTGGCGGGCGTGGCGCCGCGGCTGGGCCGCACGCTGCTGGACGCGGACGAGCTTCCCGGCGCGCCGGGCGTGGTCGTGCTGGGCCACACGCTGTGGAAGGCGCGCTTCGGCGCCGATCCGGCCGTGCTGGGGCGCCAGGTGCGGCTGGGGAGCACCACGTACACGGTCGTGGGGGTGATGCCGCGTGACTTCGGCTTTCCCATCGCCCACGAGATGTGGACGCCGCTGCGGCGGAGCGAGTTGGACGCGGTGCCCGGCGCGGGCGCCGGCGTGGGCGCGTTCGGGCGGCTGGCGCCCGGGGCCACGCTGGCGGAGGCGCGGGCGGAGCTGGCCACGCTGTCCCGCCGCGCGGCCGTGGACCATCCTGAAACGCACCGGCACCTGCGCTCGCAGGTAATACCGTACGCCAACACCATTCTGGACCTGTCCGGCGCCGATGCGGCCGTGCTGATGTCGGTGAACCTGTTCCTGGTGATGCTGCTGGTGCTGGTGTGCGGCAACGTGGCGCTGCTGACGTTTGCCCGGGCGGTGTCGCGCGAGGGAGAGCTGGCGGTGCGCAACGCGCTGGGCGCCAGCCGCGGCCGCATCATCGCGCAGCTGTTCGCCGAGGCGCTGGTGCTGGTGGGCGTGGCGGCGGCCGTGGGGCTGGCGGCGACGAACGCCGGGCTGCGGTGGTTCCTGGACGCGGCGGCCACGACCAGCTTTAGCGGCGGGTTGCCAGGGTTCCCGTTCTGGATCCGCGACCACATCTCGCCCGCGACCATCCTGTACGCGGGGCTGCTGACGGTGGTTGGCGCGCTGGTGGCGGGCGTCCTTCCCGCGCTCAAGGTGACCCGCTCCCTCGCTCCGCGGCTGCGGCAGGCCAGCGCGGGCGGAGGCGGATACCGGTTCGGCGGGCTGTGGACGGCGGTGATCGTGGCGCAGGTGGCGGTGACGGTGGTCTTTCCCGCGGCCGCCGTGATGACGCAGCGCGAGGGAGCCCGCGAACAGTCGGGCGACGTGGGCTTTCCCACGGCGGAGTACCTGTCCGTGCGGCTGGAGGTGGACCCGGCGGACGCCGCGCCTGGGCGGGCGGCGGACACGACGGAAGCCGGACACCTGGCCCGCGTGGCGGCGACGACGGCGGAGCTGGAGCGGCGGATGGAAGCCGATCCCGCCGTGCTGGGCGTGACCTTCGCCGGGCGCATGCCGCGCATGGCTCACTCGCACGGCGGGATTGAGCTGGACGAGGGCGGCGCGGAGCCCATCGACCCCGTCATCGGCATCCGGCGGGTGGCGTTCACCTCCGTGGCGCTGGACTACTTTGCCACCGTGGGCGCGCCGGTGCTGCGGGGCCGCGGCTTTCACGCGGGCGACCTGCAGCCCGACGCGCGGGTGGTGGTCGTCAACCAGTCCTTCGTCCAGCGCCAGCTGGGGGGGCGCAACCCGATCGGCCGGCACCTGCGGCTCCTTCCCCCCGCGCGGCGGGGCCAGGCGGCGCCCGCGGAAGCGCAGCCGTGGTACCAGATCGTGGGCGTGGTGCCGGACCTGGGGATGGGAATGGAGCCCGAGGGCTTCTACCTCCCCGCCGCGCCCGGCGCCGCTACTGCCCTCTACATGGCCGTCCACGTGCGCGGCGATCCGGCGTCGCTGGCCCCGCGGCTGCGCACGGTGGCCGCCGCGGTGGATTCCACGCTGCAGCTGCACGAGCTTGTGCCGCTGGACCAGGTGAACGCGGACAAGTTCCTCGTGTTCTGGTTCTGGCTCATCATCCTGGTGAGCGCGGTGGCGCTGCTTCTTTCGCTGGCCGGCATCTACGCGGTGATGTCGTTCACCGTCTCGCGGAGAACGCGAGAGATCGGCATCCGGGTGGCGTTGGGCGCGGACGCGCGGCGGCTGGTGAGCGCCATCTTCCGCAAGCCGCTCGCGCAGGTGGGACTCGGCATCGTGGTGGGCGGCATCGTCGTCGCGATCCTCCCCACGATCGTCGAGATGGAGACGATTTCGGCGAAATCCACCGCCCTGGTCATGGCGTACGCCGCGTTCATGCTGTGCGTGTGCCTGCTGGCGTGCATCGTCCCCACTCGCCGGGCGCTGGCGGTGCAGCCGATGGAGGCGCTGCGGGCGGAGTAGGCGCCAGTGCTGTGCAGGCCGAACGTCGGGAAGGAAGAACAGAGGAAGGGGTACAGAGGAACAGACAACAGCCAGAGGAACAGAGGAAAAATCGGGTTGTCCTCTGTCCCTCTGGCTTTTCTCTGTTCCTCAGTACCCTTCCTCTGTTGTGTTTTCGTCGCTCGGGCTGGTGTCGCGGGGTCGCCTCACGCTCGTGCGGCCTCCGCCAGGGACTGGAGGGCCACGAAGGGGAGGAAAAGCCGCTCGACGCGCTGCCGCTCCATGAAGCGCAGCAGCTCGGCGGGGTCGCGGCGCAGGGCGTCGTCCACCAGCACCAGCGTGCCACCCGATGACAGCGTGGTCGCGATCTCCTGGAACGACACGTCGAAGCTGAGCGACGAGAACTGCAGCGTGTGGCGCGGTTCCGACCCGTCCTCCAGGTGCCACGCCACCAGGTTCACCAGCGCGGCGTGCGGCATCGCCACTCCCTTGGGCGTGCCCGTCGATCCGGACGTGTACAGCACAAACGCCAGGTTCGCGGGGCCGGCGCCAGAGGCAGGGTTCTCCACGCATGCGCCATCGATCTCCGACCCAAGGACGTCCACATCCAGCACCCGCACGCCGTCCAGCGGGGGGAGCGCGGGGCGCAGGCTCTCCTGCGTCAGCAGCACGGGGACGGCGGAATCCGCGGCCATAAAGGCCAGGCGCGCCGCCGGGTAGGTGGGGTCCAGCGGCACGTACGCGCCCCCGGCTTTGAGCACGGCCAGCAGCGAGACGATCATCCCGATCCCGCGCTCCAGGCAGATCCCCACCCGCACCTCCGGGCCGATCCCCAGCGCCATCAGCCGATGCGCCAGGCCGTTCGCCCGCGCGTTCAGCTGCGCGTACGTGAGCGAATGCGCGCCATGCACCACCGCCACGGCATCCGGTGTCCGCTCCGCCTGCGCCTCGAACAGGTGGTGCACGCATGATTCCGCCGGATACGCAGTGTCGGTGCGGTTCCACTCGTCCAGCACCAGGCGGCGTTCCTCCTCGCCCAACAGTTCCAGCCGCGACAGGCGCACGTCCGGATCATCCACCACCTGCTCCAGCACGCGGCGCAGGTGCTCCACCATCCGCAGAATCGTCGCGCGCTCGAACAGGTCGGTGCTGTATTCCAGCGACCCGCTCAGCCCCTCGGCGTGCGCGGTGACGCCCAGCGACAGGTCGAACTTGCTGGTTTCCGTCCCCCCGATGAAGCGCCGCAGCGTCACGCCGGGCAGCTGCAGCCCGCCGGGATCGCCACTCCCCTGGATGAGCATCACCTGAAAGAGCGGCGAGTGGCCCAGCGAACGCTCCGGCTGCAGCACCTCCACCAGCCGCTCGAAGGGGATGTCCTGGTGATCGTAGGCGCCCAGCGCGACCTCGCGGACGCGGCGCAGCACCTCGCGGAAGCCGGGATCACCGGACAGGTCCGTGCGCAGGACCAGCGTGTTGGTAAAGAAGCCGATCAGCCCGTCCACCTCGTGACGCGTGCGGCCGGTGATGGGGCTGCCCACGACGACGTCGTCGCTGCCGCTGTACCTGGACAGCAGCACCTGCAGCACGCCCAGCAGCACCATGAACAGCGTGGCACCCTCCGCGCGGCCCAGGGCTTCCAGGCGGCCCAGCAACGCGGCCGAAAACTCGAAGGGCTCGCTGGCGCCGCGGTGCGACTGCAGCGCGGAACGCGGGTGGTCCGCGGGAAGCTCCAGCACGGCCGGCGCGCCCGCCAGGCGCTCCTTCCAGTACGCCAGCTGCCGGTCCAGCGTCTCCCCCGCCAACTGCTCCCGCTGCCACACGGCGTAATCCGCGTACTGCACCGCCGGCTCGGGGAGGGACGATTCGACGCCCTCCACCACAGCCGTGTAGTGCGCCGACAGCTCGCGGAAGAGCACGCCCAGGCTCCACTCGTCGCTCACGGCGTGGTGCATGGAAACCAGCAGCACGTGATCCTGCACGCCCAGCCGCAGCAGCCGCGCGCGAAACAGGGGGCCCGTGGCGAGGTCGAACGGCCGCGCCGCCTCCTCCGCCGTGCGGCGCATCGCCTCCGCCTCGCCCGCGCCGGACAGGTCTTCCATGGGAAGGTGGAAGCCGTCGAAGGGCTGGATGGCCAGCAGCGGCGCGCCATCCCGCTCGCGGAACACCGTCCGCAGCACCTCGTGCCGGCGGACGATCTCGCCCAGTGCCCGTTCCAGCGCCCGTGCGTCCAGCCGCCCCTCCAGCCGCAGCGCGAGGGGAACGTTGTAGAAGGCGCTCTCCGGCTGCAGGCGATCCAGGAACCAGAGCCGTTCCTGCGCAAAGGAAAGCGGCAGCGCGCCGTGCCGATCCACTGGCACCACCGGCGGGAGCGGCGGCAGCCCGGCGCGGCGCTGCGCCTCCACGTCAGCCGCCAGCTCCGCCAGCGTGGGCGCGGTAAAGAAGGCGCTCAGCGGCAGCCGCACGCCCAGCAGCTCCTGGATGCGGGCGACGACGACGGTGGCGAGCAGCGAGTGCCCGCCCAGGTGAAAGAAGTTGTCCGCGCCGCCCACGTGCTCCACCCGCAGCACGTCCGCCCAGATCCCCGCCAGCACCTCCTCCACCGGCGTGCGCGCCTCCACGGGCCGCTCCTCCGCCGGCGCTGGATCCGGCGCGGGGAGCGCCCGACGGTCCACCTTGCCGCTGGGCGTCAGCGGCAGCGCATCCAGCCGCACGAACGCGCCGGGCACCATGTAGTCCGGCAGCGTGCCGCGCAGGTGCGCCCGCAGCGCCTCCGCCGATGCGCCGCCCACGACGTAGGCCACCAGCCGCGTGTCTGCGCCACCATCCACGCGCGCCACCACGGCGCAGGCGGCCACGTCCCGGTGCCGGCGCAGCGCGGACTCGATCTCTCCCGGCTCCACGCGAAAGCCGCGCACCTTTACCTGCTGGTCCAGCCGCCCCAGATACTCCAGCGTGCCATCCCCACGCCAGCGCACGCGGTCGCCGGTGCGGTACATCCGCCCGCTCCACTCCGCGCCGAACGGATCGGGGACGAAGCGCTCCGCCGTCAGCGCGGGGCGGCCCAAGTAGCCGCGCGCCAGGCCGCGCCCGGCGAGGAACAGCTCGCCCGCGACGCCCGCGGGGACGGGGCGCAGCGCGGGGTCCAGCACGTACGCGCGCGAGTTGGGCAGCGGCCGCCCGATGCTGGCGGGCGCACCCGCGCGGCGCAGCGCGAAGGTGCTGAACGTGGTGTCCTCCGACGGCCCGTACAGGTCCCAGACGCGCTCCACGCCGCGCGCGTACAGGGCGTCCACCAGCTCCGCCGCCAGTGGCTCGCCGCCCAGGCAGACCGTGCGCACGCCGGCGGGAAGGCCGTCCGTGCGCAGCAGCGCGGCCATGGCGGAGGGAACGGTGTCCACCAGCCGCACCTGGTCGGCGGCGGGGGCGGCCGACAGCGCCAGCGCGTTCTCCACCAGGACCACGCGGCCGCCACGGGTGAGCGGCGCGAACAGCTCGAACACCGACATGTCGAAGCAGATGGAGGTGGACGCCAGCATGCCGCCCAGCTCCTCGTCGGCAAAGACGCTCCACGCCCAGGCCAGCATGGCCGCGGCGCTGCCGTGCTCGATGGCCACGCCCTTGGGGACGCCCGTACTCCCCGATGTGTAGATGAGGTACGCCAGCCCCCGCGGATGCGCCCCGCCGTCGATATCCTCCGCCGTCTCCCGCGCGATCTCCGCCGCGTCCGCATCCACGTCCACCACCCTCACGCCCGTGTCCGCGGGGACCGCGCCCCCCGCCGCGCCGCGCGTGACCAGGACGGTCATCCCCGAATCCGCCTGCATGAAGGCCAGCCGCTCCGCGGGCCAGGCGGGGTCCAGCGGCACGTACGCGCCACCCGTCTTGAGCACGCCCAGCATGCCGACCACCATCTCCACCCCGCGCGGCATGCAGATGCCCACGCGCGTCTCCGGCCCCACACCCAGCCGCCGCAGGTGGCGCGCGAGGCGGTTGGCGCGCGCGTTCAGCGCGCCGTAGCCCAGCGCCTCCGCCTGGTGCACCAGCGCCAGGGCGTTGGGCGTGCGGGCGGCCTGCGCCTCGAACAATTGGTGGATGCAGCGGTCCACCGGATACGGAGCGTCCGCGCCGCTCCACGCGTGCAGAAGCTGGTGCCGCTCCGCGCCGTCCAGCAGCTCCAGTTCGGACACGCGCGGATCCGCATCCGCCACCTGCTCCAGCACGCGCCCGAAGTGCCGTAGCATCCGCTCGATGCTTTCGCGCTCCCACAGGTCCGTGGCGTAGGTCATCCCCCCGCCCAGCGCACCGCCGTCCGCCGCCAGCATCAGCGACAGGTCGAACATGGTGTTGGTGATCTCTGCCTCCACCGGCTCCGCGCGCAGCCCGTGCAGCTCCCCCCCGGACACGTCGGTGTTCTGCAGGGCGAACATCGCCTGGAACAGGGGCGAGTGGCCCAGCGAGCGCTCCGGCTGCAGTTCCGCCACCAGCCGCTCGAAGGGGAGCGCCTGGTGCTCGTACGCGCCCAGCGTGGCCTCGCGCACCCGCCGCAGCACCTCGTGAAAGGTGGGATCGCCCTCCAGCTCCGTCCGCACGACGACGGTGTTGACGAAGAAGCCGATCAGCCCCTCCGTCTCCGGCCGCGTGCGCCCGGCGACGGGGCTTCCCACCACCACGTCGCCGCTCCCCGCGTACTTGGAGAGCAGGACGGAAAACGCGGCCAGCAGCACCATGTACAGGCTGGCGCCCTCGCCCCGCGCCAGCGCCTCCAGCCGCGGAAGGAGTTCGTCCGGCAGCTTCACGGGGACGTACGCGCCCCGGTGCGACTGCACGGCGGGACGGGGATGGTCGATGGGAAGCTCCAGCAGCGCCGGCGCGCCCGCCATCCGCTCGCGCCAGTACGCCAGGTGCCGCTCCAGCGCCTTGCCGCGCAACTGCTCGCGCTCCCATACGGCGTGGTCGGCGTACTGCACCGGCAGCTCAGGGAGCGGCGATTCCGCGCCCTGGCGATACGCGCCGTAGAGCGCGGCCAGCTCGCGGAAGAGGATGCCCAGGCTCCATCCGTCCGTGACCACGTGGTGCATGCAGATCAGCAGCACGTGGTCGTCGTCCGCCAGGCGAAGCAGGCGCGCGCGGAACAGGGGGCCGGCGGCCAGATCGAACGGGTGCGCCGCATCCTCTCCGGCGCGGCGGCGGACCTCTGCCTCGCGCCCGGCCTCATCCATCGACGCCAGGTCATCCACCGGGAGCAGGAAGCCGGCGAAGGGGGTGATCACCTGCACGGGCGCGCCCTCCCGCTCCGCGAACACCGTCCGCAGCGCCTCGTGCCGTCGGACGATCTCGCCCACGGCGCGCTGCAGCGCGTCCACGTCCAGCGCGCCGCGCAGGCGGACGCCCATCGGCACGTTGTAGACGGCGCCGCCGGGCTGCAGCCGGTCCACCAGCCAGAGCCGCTCCTGCGCAAAGGAAAGGGGAAGCGCGTCCCCCCGCTGCGCCCGGACGACGGGCGCCAGCTCCGCCACCTCCGCGCCCCGCAACGCGTCCACCGCCTCCGCCAGCCGCGCCAGCGTGGACGCCTCGAACAGCGCGCGCACCGTCGGCTCCACGCCAAAAACGGCGCGGACGCGGGAGATCACCCGCGTGGCCAGCAGCGAGTGGCCGCCCAGGGCGAAGAAGTCGGCGTCCGCGCTCACCCGCTCCAGTTGCAGCACCTCCGCCCAGATCCCCGCCAGCACCTCCTCCGTGGACGTCCGCGGGGCGACAAAGTGCGCGGCGGCGTACTCCGGCTCCGGGAGCGCGCGGCGGTCGATCTTGCCGTTAGCCGTCAGCGGCAGGCGTTCCAGCACCACGAAGGCGGCGGGGATCATGTAGTCCGGCAGCGTGCGATGCAGGTGGGCGCGCAGCCCGTCCGCATCCCCCCGCCCCGCCACGTACGCCACCAGCCGCGCGCCGCCGGACCCGTCCTCGCGCGGCATGACGACGCAGTCCGCCACGCCCTCCATCCCCCGCAGCGCCGCCTCGATCTCGCCCGTCTCGATGCGGAAGCCGCGGATCTTCACCTGTCCGTCCAGCCGCCCCAGGTACTCCAGCGTGCCGTCCGCCCGCCACCGCGCCCGGTCGCCCGTGCGGTACATCCGCGCCCCGGGGTCCGCGGCGAAGGGGTCGGGGACGAAGCGCTCCGCCGTCAGCGCGGGGCGGCCCAGGTAGCCGCGCGCCACGCCGTCGCCGCCCACGTACAGCTCGCCCGGAACGCCGGCCGGCAGCGGCTGCAGCCCGGCGCCCAGCACGAACGCCGATGAGTTCGCGACAGGCCGGCCGATCGGCACGCTGGCCGCTTCCGGCGGCACCAGCCGCAGCGCATGCGAGGTGCTGAAGGCGGTGTTCTCCGTGGGGCCGTACGCGTTCACCAGCCGCTCCGGCGCTCCCGCCTGCAGCACCGCCCGAATCGCGGACGCGTCCGCTGCCTCGCCGCCGAACAGCGCCGCGCGCAGCGTGCGGAAGGCGTCCGGAACCTCTCGCGCCACCTGGTTGAAGAGCGCCGTGGTGAGCAGGAGGATGGTGATGCCGTCCGTGCGTAGCGTCTCCGCCAGCCGCTCGGGGGCCAGGATCGTTTCGCGGGGGATGATGACGAGCGCCGCGCCGTTCAACAGCGCGCCCCACACCTCGAACGTCGCCGCGTCGAACGACGGGGTGGAGGATTGCCCCACCCGGTCCGCCGGGCCTATGCGCACGGTGTCCGTCTCCCGCACCAGCCGCACGACGCCGCGGTGCTCGACCCCCACGCCCTTGGGCGTTCCCGTGCTGCCGGAAGTGTAGATGACGTGCGCCAGGCTCCGAGACCCGGCCGGGACGCCGGGGTTCTCCGTGGATTCCGCCGCGATCCGCGCCGCGTCGCCGTCCACGCGGATGACGGGCACGCCCGGCGGGACGGGCAGCGCGGCGCGCAGCGAATCCTGCGTCACCACCGCCGCCACGCCGCTGTCCGCCAGCATAAAGGCCAGCCGCTCGGCGGGATAGGCGGGCTCCAGCGGGACGTACGCCGCGCCGGCCTTGAGCACGGCCAGCATCGCCACCACCATCTCCACCCCCCGCTCCACGCAGATCCCCACCCGCGCCTCCGGCTTCACCCCCGCCGCGCGGAGGTGGTGCGCCAGCCGGTTCGCCCGCTGGTTCAGCGTGTGGTAATCCACCGATTCGCCGCCAAAGACGACCGCGAGGGCATCCGGTGTCCGCGCCGCGTGTTCTTCGAACAGGGCCGGAATCGCCTGCGCCGGATACGCCGTAGCCGCGCCCGTCCCGTCCTGCACCACCCGCCGCCGCTCGGCCGCGTCCATCAGCTCCAGCCGGGACGGGCGGACGTCGGGGTCGCGGGCGATCGCCTCCAGCACCGCGCGCAGGTGGATCGCCATCCGCTCGACGGTGCCGCGGGCAAAGAGGTCGGTGCTGTACTCCAGGATCGCGCCCAGCCCCTCCGGCCGGGCTTCCATCGCCAGGGCCAGGTCGAACTTGGCGGTCGCGATCTCCACGTCCAGCGGCAGCGGCTCCATCCCGCCGGCCTCTTCGCCCCCGGGCAGCGCGTTCTCCAGCGAGAACATCACCTGCACCACGGGGGCGTAGCGCGGCGACCGCTCCGGCCGCAGCTCCGCCACCACCCGCTCGAACGGCACCTCGCCGTGCGCGTACGCGCCCAGCGCCGCCTCGCGCACCCGCCGCAGCACCTCGCGGAACGGCGGATTGCCGGACAGGTCCGTGCGCAGCGCCACCGTATTGACGAAGAAGCCCACCAGTTCCTCCAGCTCACGCCGGCCGCGCCCCGCCACCGGGCTGCCGACCACGATGTCGTCGCTGCTGGAGTAGATGGAAAGCAGCAGCTGGAAGGCGCCCAGCAGCGTCATGTGCAGCGTGGCGCCCTCGCGGCGCGCCATCGCCTCCAGCCGCTCGCGCAACCCGTCGCCAAGCTGCAGCGGGACGCTTCCGCCACGGTACGTCTGCGCGGCGGGGCGCGGCCGATCCGTGGGCAGCTCCAGCAGCGGCGGGGCGCCGGCCAGCCGCTCGCGCCAGTACGCCAGCTGCCGCTGCAGCGCGTCGCCGCGCAGCGTCTCGCGCTGGCGCGCGGCGTAGTCGGCGTACTGGAACGCGGGCTCCGCCAGCGGCGACGGGAGACCCTCGCGGTACGCCGCGTACAGCGCCGCGATCTCGCGCCCGATCACCCCGATGCTCCACCCGTCGGCGACGATGTGGTGCATGCACAGCAGCAGCACGTGCTCGTCCAGGCCCATCCGCAGCAGCCGCGCGCGAAAGAGCGGCCCCGTGTCCAGGTCGAACGGCCGCGCCAGTTCTTCGCTGACCACTTCCCGCAGCCGCGCGGGGCCCGCGCCGCCGTGGTCCTCCACCCGCAGCACGAAGCCGCTGAAGGGGGTGATGACCTGCACCGGGCCGCCGTCCTCTTCGGCGAAGACGGTGCGCAGCGCCTCGTGCCGCCGCACCAGCTCGCCCACGGCGCGCTCCAGCGCCCGCGCGTCCAGCGCGCCGGGGATGCGGAGGCCCATCGGCAGGTTGTAGGCGGTGCCGGCGCCGTGCACCCGGTCCAGCAGCCACAGCCGTTCCTGCGCGAACGAGGCGGGGACGGTGCGGGTGCGGCGGATGCGCTCGGCCAGCACCTGGCGCAGCCGCTCCTGCTTTTCTTCGCGCGTCAGGGTGCCGGCGAGCGTGGTGGACGATGTCATGCGAACGTCCCGTTCTCCGGTTCCCCGGCAAGAAGGCGGTCCAGCGCATCGTCGGACAGCTCATCCAGCGACGCGAGCAACAGGTGCGGGCTGGCGGCCCCGCTCAGCACCAGGTCGCCGGGGCGATGCGGCGCGGCCTCGCCCAATCCGTCCAGCTCACCGCGCGCCTCGTCCTCGCTCATCCCCTCCACTTCCAGCAGGATGGCCTCCTGGATGAGCTCCGCCAGGCCGGTGATGGTGGGCGCCTCGAAGATGGCGGGGAGCGGCAGCTCCACCTCGAACAGGTCGCGCACGCGTGAGACCAGCTGCATCGCCAGCAGCGAGTGCCCGCCCAGCTGAAAGAAGTCGTCGCGCGCCCCGATCTCTCCGATGCCGAACAGGTCACGCCACACCCCGGCCAGGCCCTCCTCCGCCGGCCCCGACGGAGCCTGGAACTCGCTCCCCAGCTGCGGGCGCGGGTGCATCTGCGCCTCCTCCCCCTCCTCACGCGCGGCGGCGGGTGCGGGACGCGCGCCCATTTTCGCCGGATCGCGGGGGGTGACGATGACAAGCGGCTCCCCCGCCAGCGCGGCCAGCCGCCCGAAGGCGCGCACGCCGTCCGCGGGAAGGATCCCCTCCCCCGCGGCGTCGCCGACGTCGCCGTCCACACGCCAGCGGTCCCAGGCCGCGCTGGTCCACCGCGCGCCCTCCGCCACCGCCCGCTGCGCGAACGCGTCTACCAGCGCGTACGCCGCGGCGGCCGCACCCACTCCGGTGCCGACGGACGCGGGAACCACGGAACTCTGCAGGAGGACGAAATCCAGGGCCACGCCCTCCGTCGCCGCCCGCAGCGCGGACAGCTCGCGGTGGAGGCGCGCCATCTCCGCGCCCGCGTCGTCCGCCGCCGTCGCCAGCGGCGCGTATCCCGCGGCCGCGCCCACGCCCGGCGCGTGGACGATGCCATCCAGCCCGCCGAGTTCGTCGCGGGCGCGATCCAGCGCAGCCCGCAGCGCCTGCGCGTCGTCCAGGGGCGCGCGCAGCAGGAGGGGGGCGACGCCGCGATCCTCCGCCGCGCGCAGCCAGGCGACGGTGTGCACCAGCGGATCCAGGCGCGACGCGGCGGACGCCAGGTGCGCGTCCCACTCCGCACGCTCCGGCAGCGCCGGATCCACCATCAGCGCCACACGGGAGCGCAGCGCGAGGGCCAGGTGCTCCATCAGCACCCATCCCGCCGAAGTCAGGGCGCCGGAGAACAGGTAGACGCCGCCCTCCCGCAGACCAGCCTCCGCCTCCGTCGGTCGCGCCGCCTGCCAGCCGCGCACCCAGCGCGCGGCGCCGCGGAGCGCGACGACATCCTCCGTTGCGTCCGCCGTCACCTCCGCCAGCAGCTGGTCCGCCAGGCGCTCTTCCCCACCGCGGCGCGGGCGGACGTCCACCGTGCGGCAGACGACGTGCGGATGCTCGCGCGGAAGGACGGCGCAGGCGCCCAGCACCGTGGCGCGCAGGGGGGATGCGGACTCGCCGCCGGCCACGTCGCGCACGCCCTCCGTCACCACCGTCACCCGCAGCGGATCGGCGGAGTCGCGCGCGAACGCGGCCGCCAGCGCGGCCACGCTGCCGTAGCCCCGCGCCTGCGCCCGCTCCGCCGCGTCCGCCCCGTCGTCATCCTCCCCGCCGATCCCCCACGTCTGCACCACGTGGCCGGGGCGCGCGCCGGAGGCGTCCAGCGCCTCGCGCAGGGCGGCCAGGTCCGTCGCGGAGCCCGGCCTCACGCGCCAGCCGCCGTCCTCCCCGCGCCCGAAGCGCTCTCCCGGCTCCGCAACGGTGACGGTGTGCCCCCGCGCCCGCAGCCGCGCCGCCAGCCGCGCGCCGATCCCGGCGCCGTCCGCCAGCACCAGCCACGGCGCCGCCTCCGCGTTCCGTGACGCGGGGAGAGGCGCACGGCGCCAGGCCGGGACGTGCAGCGGGTCCGCGGGATCCGCCCCGCGCGTCGCGAACGTCGCGGCGAGGGTGGACGAGGGACGCTCGATCCAGTGCCGCCGGCGCTCGAACGGGTAGGTGGGGAGCGGAACGCGCCGCGGCCGCGCGTGCGCGTGCACGGCCTCCCAATCCACCGGCACCCCCGCCGCCCACAGCCGCCCCGCCGCGCCCAGCACGTGCGCGGTATCCCCCTGCCGCTCGTACGCGTGCCGCATGGACGCGACGACCACGGGGGCTTCGTCGCCCCACACCGTCAGCTGGGACGCGAGCATCCGCAGCCCGTGGCCAGGACCCGTCTCCAGCAGCACGCGGATGCCGGCGGCCGCCATCGTCTCCACGCCGTCGGAAAAGCGGACGGTGCTGCAAAGGTGGCGCGACCAGTACGACGGATCGGTAGCCTGCGCGGCGGTGATCCATCGCCCGGTGACGCTGGAGGCGAACGGGAGCTCCGGCTCGTGCAGCGTCATCCCGCGCAGCAGGCCGGACAGGCGCGCCGCCACCGGCTCCATCATCGGCGAATGGAAGGCGTGCTGCAGGGGAAGGCGGCGCCAGACGATGCCGCGGGCCTCCATCTCCGCCTGCACCGACTCCAGGTCCTCCACCGGCCCGGAAAAGACCGTGATGGACGGCCCGTTCAGCGCGCCGATGGACAGGCCGCCGCGCAGGTACGCGCTCGCCTCTTCCGGCGGCAGGTTGACGCCCATCATCCCCCCCGGCGGCATCTCCGCCACCAGGCGCGCGCGCTCCGCCGTAAGGGCCAGCGCGTCTTCCAGCGACCACACGCCCGCCACCGTCGCGGCGACGTACTCGCCCAGGGAGTGGCCCACCATCGCCGCGGGCTGGATCCCCCACGCCATCCACATCTTCGCCAGAGCATACTCGGTGACGAAGAGCGCAGGCTGCGCCACGCGGGTGGCGTTCAGCCGCTCGCCGGGATCGTCCGGGGCGGCGCCGGCGCGGCCCAGCATCGCCCGCAGGTCGATGGACTGCGCCGCGCTCTCCCCCTCCGCAGGCGCGTCGCCGGGATACAGGACCTCGCGCAGGTCCAGCCCCAGGATGGGCCGCAGGATCTCCGCGCATCGGTCCACCGTCTGCCGAAAGACGGGCTCGGATTGATAGAGCCCGCTTCCCATCCCCGGGTAGTGGCTCCCCAGGCCGGGAAAGAGAAAGCCGACCGGCCGCGCCCCGCCCGGCGCGACGCCGCCCAGGACGCGGTCCGCGGCGCGCACCTCCAGCGCGTCCGCCGCCTCCGCGCCGGTGCGGGCGACCACGGCGCGGCGATGCTCCCACGCCTTGCGGCCGGCCTGCAGCGTCCAGGCGACGTCGCACAGCGGCTGCTCCGGGTGCGCGCGCAGGTGCGCCGCCAGCCGGTCCGTGGCCGCCTCCAGCGCCGCGGGCGTGCGGGCGGAGAGGGTCAGCAGTTGCCAGGGACGCGTGGGCGCGGAGGGACGCGGCGTGGGCGCCTGCTCCAGCACCACGTGCGCGTTCGTCCCGCCGATGCCGAACGAGGAGACGCCTGCCCGGCGCGGCGCCCCGCCCTCGCCCCGCCAGGGACGCAGCTCGGTGTTGACGAAGAAGGGGGATGCGGCGAAGTCGATTTGCGGGTTGGGCGCCGCGTAGTGCAGCGACGGGGGGATCTCGCCGCGCTCCACCACCAGCACCGCCTTGATGAGCCCGGTGGCGCCGGCCGCCGCGTCCAGGTGCCCCACGTTGGTCTTGACCGAGCCCAGCGCGCAGAACTGCCGGCGCCCCGTGTCGCCGAACGCCTGGGTGAGCGCGGCCACCTCGATCGGGTCGCCCAGCGCCGTACCGCTTCCGTGCGCCTCCACGTAGCCGATGGTGGCCGGATCCACGCCGCCCACGTCCAGCGCCTCCTCGATCACCGCCGCCTGCCCCTCCACGCTGGGGGCGGTGAATCCCACCTTCTGCGCGCCGTCGTTGTTGATGGCGCTGCCGCGGATGACCGCGCGGATGGTGTCGCCGTCCGCCAGCGCCTCGTCCAGCCGCTTGAGGACGACGAGCGCCACGCCGTCGCCGCCCACCAGCCCCGCGGCGTCGGCGCTAAAGGCGCGGCAGTGGCCATCCGGCGAGGCGATGCCGCCCGGCGTGTACGGGTAGCCCAGCTCGCCCACGCGGATGGACGCGCCGCCCGCGATGGCCACGTCGCACTCGCCCGCCAGGAGCGCCTGGCAGGCGACGTGGACGGCGACCAGGCCCGTGGAGCAGGCCGTGTGCACGTTGACGGCGGGGCCGCGCAGGTTCATCCGGTGCGCGGCGTGGGTGGCCAGGTAGTCGCGCCCGTTGGCCAGCCCCAGCTGGAACGCGCCCAGCGCCTCCACCAGGTCCGGCCGGGCAAAGACGTGGGACAGGTAGTCGTTGGACGGCGCGCCGGCGTACACGCCCACGGTGCCGGTGCCGGGCTCGTACCCGGCGTTCTCCAGCGCCTCCCAGGCAGTCTCCAGGAACACCCGGTGCTGCGGATCCATCACGTCCGCCTCGCGGGGCGTGAAGCCGAAAAAGCCGCTGTCGAAGCGGTCCGCGTCCTCGATCACCCCGCCCGCACCCACGTACGACGGGTCGGCGATGAGGCGTGGGTCCACGCCGGACGCCTCCAGCTCCTCGTCGCTGAAGAAGGTGATGGAGTGCACGCCGCGGCGCAGGTTGCTCCAGAACGCCTCCACGTCGCGCGCGCCCGGAAAGCGGCCCGCCATGCCGATGATCGCGATCGCGGACCCGCCGTCGTGCACCGTCTCTTGGCCGTCGCTCATCGGTCGTCTCCTCGGTTCGTTGGGTCGTCAGAACGCCGGCCGGCGCCGCGCCCGGCGGCCAGCGCCCGCCGCCTGGCCGCGCGCGCGCTCCCGCGCCGGGGTGCCGGGGCGGCGGTGGGCTCCGCGCCCAGGTGCTCGGACAGGGAAGCCACGGTGGGAAAGCGGAACAGGTCCACCACGGTCACCTGCCGGCCCATCCGCTCGCGGATGCGCGCCTGCAGCCGCAGCAGCAGCAGCGAGTGGCCGCCCAGCTCAAAAAAGCCGTGGTCGCGCCCCACCCGCTCCACGCGCAGCAGTTCCGCCCAGATCCCCGCCATCTCCTCCTCCACCGGCGAGCGGGGCGCCACGTAGCGCCCCTCCACCGGCGCCAGCTCCGGCGCGGGGAGCGCTGCGCGGTCCAGCTTGCCGCTGGGCGTAAGGGGCAGGCGGTCGAGGAAGACAAAGGCGCCGGGGACCATGTGCTCCGGCAGGGTGCGCCGCAGGTGGGCGCGCAGGTCGTCGGGATTTGCCTGGCCGGCCACGTACGCCACCAGCCGCCGGTCCCCGGGCGTGTCCTCGCGGGCGACGACGGCGCACTCGCGCACCTCGTCGCGCTCGCGCAGCACGGCCTCGATCTCGCCCGGCTCCACGCGGTAGCCGCGGATCTTTACCTGCTTGTCGCCGCGCCCCAGGAACTCCATCTCGCCGTCGGAGCGCCAGCGCGCGCGGTCGCCGGTGCCGTACAGGCGTGCGCCGGGGAGTGGGCTGAACGGGTTGGGGATAAAGCGCCCGGCGGTGAGCCCCGGCCGCCCCAGGTATCCGCGCGCCACCTGCACGCCGCCGATGTACAGCTCCCCCGCAACGCCGATCGGCACCGGCCGGAGCGTCCGGTCCAGCACGTAGACACGCATGTTGGGCACGGGGCGGCCGATCGGCGGCAGCAGCCCCCATTCGGACGAGCGGGCGGCCAGCGAGTACGACGTGGCGACGTGCGTCTCCGTGGGCCCGTAGTGGTTCTGCAGGCGGCACCCGGGCGCGGCGTCCAGCAGCGCGGCGATCTGCGGCGTGGCCACCAGCTGCTCGCCCGCCGTGATCACCTCGCGCAGCGCGAGCCCCTGCCCTTCTCCTGGGGAACGCCCGTCGTCGGGCGCGAATGGCGCGATCATCTGAACATCCGGTTCAGGGTGGATGACACAGGCGAATGATTCCCAACGACGACTGTACAGCCACAGCCCGCCGATCATCCTTGTTGACATTAAAAGTCGCAAATAGTTATTCAACAGGTGATGACTGATCCTCTCCCCGAATCAGTCGAGCAGAAAAAGGATTGACTAGACGGCCCTCCGTGGATTATCCAAGCCACCGATCAGCCAATTCACCTTCGGCAGTACTTAGATCATTCAGGGCCATTATACGATCTGCAACAAAGCCGTGTACCACCCCAGGTAAAGCTGCCGATCCAACAAGGGCTTCCGATCCCGTCGAAGCGCTGGAACCGGTAATTACGTCAGCAATTACTAACCTGAAGCACCCACGGAGGCAAGCCTTTTCCCTAGCTCACTACCCACACGAACGTGCTCAAAGCTACTGACTAACGCAGACGTTTACAATTTATTTCACGCCATCAATTTTTATTACGGTGTGCTGTAGCCGCGCGTATTCAGTCATTCGTGCATAGATCAAACACGTGAACTTCTCCCTTTGATTAGTTCGCAGGAGCAACGGAAGACCAATGTCTGAGTGATGGATGCCACCACGCAGAATATCCCGAGATGATCTTATGATGTACACTCCAACTGCTTCAACGCGCCCCTGATCATATGTGTCAAGCCTTATGAAATGCGGCGGGCGAAGACCGGCCCCGGAGCGGGAGGCTCCGCGCCGTTGTCTTCAAGCATCCACCGGTTGCGGGCGAGCCGCTACGCCTACTTGGAGCGACCGCGCAAAGGTCGCGGCGAGGATAAGGAACAGGCTGAGGCGGAGATCCAGGCCCCACGGTACCGCTTCACCCACCAATTGCGCGATCAGTCACCTGAAGGAGCGCCGCGCGGAATCCGAACCTGCACAACCATTCTCGCGCGACTGAAGGACCTCCTCTCCGCCATCGTGGGGCGTGCGTTCCCGCGGAGATCCGACCCCACGGCTCTGCTGGCAAGGTCCTTCTGTCGCCGCCATAGATCCTTCCAGGGCAAGGATTTTGTGTGGCGGCTGCCTCAGGATGACTGGTCGCGGCGATGACCGCCGTCCAATGCGGCCACGCGCGCGGGAGCGCCTTTTGCGCGCGGTTCCGCTCCGCCCGGCGCACCAGTCGTGGACCGCCGGGACGCGGAAAACCACCAGCCCATTACGGGGAGACGACGAGATGCTGAAGCGTAGAGGCAGTGCGGTGTGGCACGGGACGGGCGCCGAGGGCTCGGGCACGGTGAGCACCTTCAGCGGGGCGCTGAAGGACCAGCCGTATTCCACCTCCATGCGGTTCCAGAGCGAGGACGGGCGCGCGGGCACCAACCCCGAAGAGCTGATCGCCGCGGCGCACGCGGCGTGCTTCAACATGGCGCTCAGCTTTCAGCTCTCCGGCGCCGGCTTTCCCCCCGACGAGCTGAGCACCACCGCCGTCCTGACGATGGAGAGCGAGGGTGTGCACTGGACCATCACCGCCATCAAGCTGGAGCTGCGCGGCAAGGTACCCGGCGTCTCCGCCGAGCAGTTCCAGGAGCTCGCCGCCGCCGCCAAAGCCGGCTGCCCCGTCTCCAAGGTCCTGAACGCCGAGATCACCCTCGACGCCCAGCTCGCCTCGTAAGCGCCGCGTCCGCGCGCCCCGCCTCCGGGGCGCGCGGAACCGGGCTCACGGCTGCACGTCTCCCGTCGCTGTCAAGCCAGACGGGTCAGTCCAGCGCTGCTGGCGCGCGGCCTCCTGGACCTGGTACATCGTCTTGTGGAAGATGTCGGCCGCCGGATCGTCAACCTCCACCAAGCCTTCTAGCCTTAGCAGCGTCCGCAACGCGTCCTGCGGCGCGACTGCCATCGCACGGTGATCAAAAGACTCCAGCAGCTCTCGACGCACCAGCTGCGAGGCACCGTGAAAAGCGGCTTCCCATTCACCCAGACTACCACGGTAGGGACGTCGCCGAAGGCGTCCTCGCATCAGCAGAAATCGGATCTCGCTAGCCGTCCGGCCGAACGCGGAGCGTACGTAAACAGCCACCAGCACGAGCAGCGCAACACCGAAGCTGAGTATAAGGATGCCCGAAACGATTCCTAAGAAGAGCTCGGCCAGCCATTCCGGGACCAACCCCTCGAACAGCAGTCTTCCGAGAATGCTGAGACCAGCGTCAATCCCGCACAATATTCCGATTACAAGTCCTGCCACGCATACGAAGAGAACGATCTCCTTGATAATCAGGGCGATCCGGACGGGCACCCGCTTTCCCCGATGCGCTTTCCAGCGTTCGTCGAGCATCTCGCGGATCAGGATGAAGGCGATTGCCACGCAGAACAGGATCATGATACCGGCCAAGCCCCAGCCCACGTATTTCCCTGCCGGCGAACGGAACAGCACGAAAAAAGCCCCCCCGGTCGCGAAGACACACGCCCCGGCCGCCATCCACAATGCGGGCAAAAACGCCTCGCTGCTGGAGATCTTTCGAGATGAACCGGCACCAGGGTTCCATCCGTACGCAACCATGCGGAACAAAAGGCGATCTGCCGCGAGCAGAAGGAGGAGAGCTGCGGACGTGACAAGTACCGGGCCCGCCGCCTGAGCGAGCAAGCCCAGGCTGCCGAGCGAATCTGCCCAGGAGGGCTCCCCCGGGGCATCAAAGATCGTTGCGGACGGCCACGAGACGGCCAGCGCAATACCTACGGTGATCGCGTTAGCCGCTGCCACGCGCACCAGCAACGTCCAGCGCAGAACCGGCACCGTGAGAACGGCGGCGGTCCCCACGACCCCGATCCAGCCAACCCAGAGGAGCGCAGAGTTTACGCCGGCAAAAGCCGCGAACGAACCGAGCTTCGGAACCACCCTCATCCCGCCCGCGGCGAGTGCCCCGAGCACGATGACGACGAACATCAGGTGAAGGAGCAGGGCGAATACGACCTGCAGCCGACGGTGTGGCCGAAGGGCCGCCGTCTCCCAGAAGACTCGCAGCTTTCCAGGCAGCCGCAGGTTGAGCAGTTCCCACTCCAGCTCTTCCGAGAACGCGTGATCTATGCGATCACGGTCCAGAGGTGTGGAGACGAGTGCATGAATCGCCTGCGACCGCACCCAGTGCAGAGGTGAATCCCGAACGGGGTCGAGCACCGTCGCCGGGCACCAGTCGGCGATCTCGCGCCACGCGGAGAGCATACGTACCTGGGCCGCCGGCCGCCCGAAATCCAAAAGCCCCGTCATCGAGCCTTGAAGCGGCCGGCGCAGGCCCTCCGCCTCTGGTGACGAGGGGTTAAGCAGCGCGGATAACCGTGCGGCAAAGAGCACGTGGTCGCTCCACGTTGTTTCGCGTTCCAGTGACAGTGTGCGCAGACGCTTATGGCGGCCACGCAGGGTGTCGAGCCGTTTCTGGGCCGCATCCTTCCTTGCCTGCTGGGCCGGGCTATATGAGTAGCTGGCATACTCCCCAGCGGATTGTACGATATCTGGCTTAACTGCGTCGTACGCGCGCCGGGCTTTGGCGGCGTCCTTCTCCGCCCGGTCCACCAGCGGACGGAGGCGCGCAAAGTACCGTTCCGCCGGGCCGAGCGTATCCAGGACCACCTGAAGCGCCCCGTCATTGTGCCCGCCGATGGCGAAGTAGTTGAGCAGCGTCTCCTGCCAGCGAGGACTGGCAAGGCTTGCCGCCCAGTCGGGCTGCGGGGGATCCGGCAGGCGGAGGCGGCGGGCAACCAGGAACTCCTGCAGCCGGTGGTGGCGGAACTTGAGCAGCCGGGTCTCCGGATCCTCAACGACCAGGCCTCCCCCGACTGCGCGCTCCACGACCGTATCACCCACCCGCGCCTCCACGAAATCGCGCTCCATCACGACGGCACCGTCGCGGCTGAAGATCTCGTAGGCAAGGCCGGCCCAGGCGTCCACCGTTTCCCGGAGCAGCGCGTCGGACGACGCCTCGCGGCTACGCGCCAGCGCCCGGTCGGCGAGCGCGACGATGTGGTCCTCGAAGAGAGAAGCACGGCCGCGCGGCCACTCGCGGCGCTTGATGATGAACTCTATGGCCAGGGAAAGCGTGAGAGGGTTTCCGGCGTCCGAGCCGAGTTCGTCGGGCCGAAGAAGCCGCCGGGTGGCGGAACGCGGCGTCTGCACCTCGCCGCCCACCTCGAAGTGGCGGCCGAGCGTCTTGCGAAGAAACAGGCGGATGCGCGGCTCGTCGAAGGGCTTGATGACGAGCTGGCGATGTCCGAAGCTGGGATCGAAGTCGTTGGTCCTGCACGCGAACACGGTACGCGCGACGTACACGTACTCCGCGGCGAAGGTGGCCAGGGCCGCGGTCCGTGCGGCATAGTCACCGGACCGCGGCATCTCGTCCATCGCATCGAACACCACGACGATGGGAACCGAGATGGCGCCGAGGTTCAGCCGGCGGCGTAAACTGCTCACCCCCGCCGGAATGGACTGGCGGATGAGATCGATCACGGCTTCGCCGGGATTGCGATCGACGCGCTCGCGGAACGCACCCAGCTCCACGTAGATGGGAACGGGCGCACCCGGGATCGTCAGCGCGCGCTGCGCAAGCTGAATCACCAGTTCCCTGAGAGTGGTGCTCTTTCCCGATCCCGGCTCTCCGAGCAAGACCACCGGGTCCGGACGCGAGCCTAACTCCCGGAGCACGCTACGCACCGTCTTGGTCTGCAGGCCCACGGCGTCGGAGGCCATCATGCTCCCCGACGGGCGGGCGGCACCCATGACCCTGGCGACGGTGGGACGGATCTGCGGGAAGGAAACGACGTGTCCCCGCTCGCGTGGATATTCGCGCCACCCCGGAGACAGGTCGTCTTGCGGCTCCGCGGCCAGGTCGATGTACGGGTCGAAGGTTCCCGTGGACCAAGTGTGGTTCCGCTCGCGCATGGTCTCCACGAGTTTCTTCAGATACCCCCGCACGTCCCGCCGCCAGCCGGAAAAGCTGTCGTGCCCGACAAATCCCCCCACTCCGCCGCCGGCCGCTGCCGGCCCGTCCAAGGTGGTTTGCGCGTTGATCCGCTCGAACTGGGCGCGCGACACCGCGACAGTCGTCGCGCTCTCGAAGACCCGGAGAAGGTCAGGGTAGGTAAGGCGGCGGCCGGCAGGCTGACAGGCCACCTCCCAGACGTGCTGAAGGAGGCTTGGGACTACGCGTGTGGATTCCCACGGCGGCAGGTAGTGGAACCGGGCACCGTGGGTGATCGCGTGGTCCTTGATGGTCTGTTCGATGGCGTCTTGAAGGTCGCTTCCAGTATCCCAGTGGATTCGCCGGATCAGGCGTTCGCGCACGTCCTCGTCAGAGGCCAATCTCAGGAAGTCCGACAATACCGTCGCAAGGGCCTCGCGCTCGGCATCATTGGACGGAACCGGCCACGCCTGCGTGCCGAGAAAGTCTCTCAAGGGCCGCAGATCGGTGTCGGGACGGCGGCAGGCGTCCCACACATCCAGCCCTTTTTCGCCCTTGAACGGATTGCTGCGCTCCCGGCCGCGCCCGGCTGTGGTCAGAAAGTGGAACTGGAGATCTCGATCCGGGTTGCGGTGCAGGTGCTCCCAGCAATGAAAGATGGCTTCAGCGACGTCTTTGCTCGCGAGGGTGACGCTCCGGGAAAGGTCCTTGACCTGAACCGTCCTTCCTCCACCCGCTCTCAGCACGTCGAAGTCCTCGGCACCTTCGATGTATAGCTCTTCGCCCGGGCGCAGTTGAAACCAAGCCGCCAGCGTGCGCCAGATCTGGTACGAATACCCTCTGAGCGTGCTTACCGCCTGTCGCGCGGGGTCCGCGGCGAGCGGCAAGGTTGTGGAGGAGTCTGGTTGGTCCGCCATGGCGAGAATAGGAAACGTAACGAGCGCTGACGATGAGGGCGCAAGACCCACGTGCGGAGCGGGGATCCTCAAGATAGCGGGATCCCCAATCCCCGGGACAGTTCTTTCTGCGCCGCACGCTAGCCAACCGGCCCCGACGGAATGTGCCCCATTCGTGCTCCACTCCCGTGCCGCAGCGTGCACCGTCGCCTGAGGCGGAGTTCCCGGCTACCGCTGTGAAGCTGACACACGGGGCTACGATCGCCCCCCGCTCAGCCCGCGTCCCCCTCCACCTCGCGCGTCATTTCGATCATGGTGCGGCGGAAGCCGGCGCGGGCGAACAGGCGCTGCGCGTTCTCGTTGCGCTCCGCCGTGGAAAGCACCACGCGCGGGGCGCCGCGTGCCGCCAGCTCCGCCAGCGTGGCCTCCAGCAGCATCCGGCCGGTGCCCTGCGCGCGATGGGCGGGATCGACCACGATGTCGTACAGCACGCCCGCCGGCCCGCGCAGCGCCATGTAGTCGTTCCCCTCCACCCCCGCGTAGGTGTAGCCCAGCACCTCCCCGTCCCGCTCCGCCACCAGCATGACGACGTTCGGCTCCTGGAGCTGCGTCCCCAGAAACCCGGCGTACAGCCGCTCCGTCTCCGGCGTGGCCGGGATGAAGCGCAGCGGATCGAAGTCGTGGTGCACCCGCACCAGCAGCGCACCCAGCCGGCCCAGTACCGGAAGGTCCGCGGGCGCCGCGGGGCGGATGGTCGGGGCCGGAGCGTCGGAGGGCGGCACGAGACTGTCGGGGATCAGGATGCGGACGAGGCGCCGGCCGCCTCCACGCGGTAGCGCAGCCACACCACGTCGTCCGCGCGCCGCTCCACGGCTTCCAGCGCAAGGCGGCGCGGCGTCACGTCGGCGCCGTCGTCGTCGAAGAGCGTGGGGGTGCCCATGCGGCCGTCCGCCACCGGCGCCACCAGCACGCTCACCTCGTCGATCAGGCCGTCGCGCAGCATCCCGCCGTTGATCCGCCCGCCCCCCTCCAGCATCAGCGTCCGCACGCCGAAAGTCGCGCCGATCTTCTCCAGCGCCAGCGGCAGGTCCACGTCGCGCGCCCCGGCCAGCAGGTACGACACGCCGCGCTCGCGCAGCGACGCCAGGTACTCGTCCGACACGCGCTCGGAGAGGATCGCCACCACGTGGTCCCCGTCGATGTCGCCGTCCTCCCACGCCAGCTTGCCGCTGGCGTCGACGGCAAACGCGAACGACTCGTGCTCGCCGGGCGCGCGAAAGTCCTCGCGCGGCGGGCCGTGGTGCTGGCGCGCGACCTCCGCGTCGGAGCGCAGCCCCTGCGCAAAGTGCTGCTCCATCGTCACGCGCCCGCAGATCCATCCGTCGGGCTCATAGCTCTCGTGCACCAGCTCGTACTGCCGCCGGCCCTCTTCGGATTGCGGCCAGCCGTCCGTGACGATGCGCCCGTCCAGCGACGACATCATGTGGCAGATCACGCGCGGCCGGCGCGATTGGGCACGAACGCTGGCTATCACGGGTCCACCCTTCTGCTCGGACGGAAACCGCATTCCCACTGTGGCTCTAAGGCGTCGCTCGTTGCTACCGGGAACTCCTGCACGTCTGCCTCCTTATAGCGGCGTAAAAAAAATTGATCGACGTCGCCCGCCTCCACGAATCTGGCGCCGAGTCATTCCAATGGTTCGGGCTGTTCAGCGACTCGGCAAGGAGGCCGTGACTGCATTGCCGTACTCCGGCCGCTCATCGGACGAAGTTGCATCAAACTTCTACCTCAGCTTTCTCCCAGAAACGGCGCAGATGCGCAAGTGGCTCCTCCCAGAACACCTTTAAGTATCTATCGTGCACGCGAGAAGCACCTTTTTCAGCCGAGACCAGGGAAGAAGCAGCATCCAAGGCCCACCCCAGCGTCACATGGGCTGTAACGTCACAGCTGTCACGCAGGACCATGATCAGTTGTCTCGCCCCCCTATCATCGCTCCTGACCGCATGCGCAATGGCGGTGACTGCGTCAGCCTGAACGGACCGCGCAAACCAGCTCTCGTCCAGTTCACCACATGCAAACACGTAGTCGAAAAGGCTGGGTGGGTGAGCGCTGCGGTTTCCAGCAACCACAGTCGTAGCCTGCAGGGAGTTTATGAGCTTGGGGAGCAGGTGCCCCGATTCATCAGCGATCATACCAGAAGTCGAAAGCGCATCTACGATGAGGCTCTGTTCCGGCAACGTCAGGCGCTCCAGCCTTCGAATCATCACCGTGCGCGCCACTTCGGTCGTCATTGCTATGACACTGGCGAGGCACTTCGACAACGGGTCCGCGCGGTGGACCATGGGGGGAAAAGAGAGTGCAGGTACCGAAGCAATCTCTTGACGCACCGGTCTCTCGATTGCGCGGGATTCGAACAGCTGCCGCACCGCTGAGACGATGGCGGGAATACCCTTTGTGCTGGGAATACCGACCCTGTCTGCTAAGGTTGACGAATAACGACGGACATCGCCCCCGCTTACGCCATGCCATATCGGCAATATGAGCGTCCTTCCCTCATCGACTTCTCGCGCGAACATTCCGTCCAACTCGCGCTGCGGCCATTCTTTCAAGAAGAACGCATGGCTCAGGATCACTATACCATACTGACATTGATTCAGACCTTCGTCGATGGACCTCCGTAGCCGGTCACCTAGCTTGAGCGCGTACTCGTCGTACCACACCCTGAATGCATGATCACGAAGCGCCTCAGCCAAGGGGCGTGCAATGACATCCTTGTCCTCACCTGCATGCGAAATAAAGATGTCGACGGTCCTTGCCATGCAAACCCCAATATCTGCGAAGGCTGGATGTTTGAACTGAAGCCCCAGCATTTACGACGTACGTCGCTGGCTCCCCCGTAGCGCAGTCCACCAACCAGCTTGCGGCCAGCCGTCTGTGACGATGCGCCCGTCCAGCGACGACATCATGTGGCAGATCACGCGCGGGCGGCGCGCGGTCAGGGTCGAATCCGTCATCGGTCCACCGTCGCCATCTGCTTGGGATTGTAGCGCGGCCCGGCAATCCTGCCAGGCGCGAGGGCGTCATCCAGCGCGGCCATCTCCTCGCTCGTCAGCCGCACCTCCGCCGCGGCGACGTTCTCCTCCAGGTACGTCCGCCGCTTGGTCCCGGGGATGGGGACGATGTCGTCGCCCCGGTGCAGCAGCCAGGCGAGCGCGATCTGCCCCGGCGCCACTCCCTTCTCCGCCGCCAGTGCGCGCACCGATTCGGCCGCGCGCACGTTGGCGTCAAAGTTCTCACCCTGGTAGCGCGGGTCGCCGCGCCGGTAGTCGCCCTCCGGGTACGCCTCCGCGCGCTTCACGGCGCCGGTCAGAAAGCCGCGGCCCAGCGGCGCAAACGGCACCAGGCCAATCCCCAGCTCGCGCAGCAGCGGGATGATGGCCGGCTCCAGGTTGCGCTCCCACAGCGAATACTCGCTCTGCAGCGCGGAAATGGGATGCACGGCGTGCGCGCGGCGGATGCTCTGCTCGCCGGCCTCGGAAAGTCCCAGGTAGCGCACCTTTCCCTCGCGCACCAGCTCCGCCATCGCGCCGACCACGTCCTCGATCGGCACCGCGGGATCCACGCGGTGCTGATACAGGAGGTCGATCCGGTCCGTGGCCAGGCGGCGCAGCGATCCCTCCACCGCCTCGCGGACGTGCTCCGGGCGGCTGTCCAGCCCCGTCATCGCGCCGTTCTCGATCCGGAAGCCGAACTTGGTGGCGATGGTCACGCGGTCGCGCCCGCCCGGCAGCGTCCGCAGCGCGCGGGCCAGCAGTTCCTCGTTCACGTACGGCCCGTAGACCTCCGCCGTGTCCAGAAAGGTGCATCCCAGTTCCACGGCGCGGTGGATGGTGGCGATGGATTCGCCCTCGTCGCGCTCCTCCGCGGTGCCGTACGCCTGGCTCATCCCCATCAGCCCCAGGCCCAGCGCCGAGACGGTAAGGCCCTGCGTGCCCAGGGTGCGTGTCTGCAGCATGTCGGATGTCCTCGATCGAACGTGATCCCGGTGCGTCAGCGGGCTCCGGGGCCGGTCGCGTATTCGTCGTCGCGCACGTGCTCCAGCCAGTCGACCGCTTTGCCGTCCAGCGCTTCCTGGATGGCGATGTGCGTCATCGCCGTGGTGGCCGTTGCGCCGTGCCAGTGCTTCTCCCCCGGCGCGAACCACACCACGTCGCCGGGGCGGATCTCCTCTACCGGCCCGCCCTCCCGCTGCGCCCAGCCGCAACCGGCGGTGACGATCAGCGTCTGGCCCAGCGGATGGGTGTGCCACGCCGTCCGCGCGCCCGGCTCGAACGTCACCGCGTTTCCCGCCGCCCGTGCCGGCGCGTTCGCCGCGAACAGCGGATCGATCCGCACCGTGCCGGTGAACCACTCCGCCGGTCCCTTTCCGGACGGCTGCGACCCCGCGCGCCTGATCTCCATCGTCTTGCTCCCCAGTTGTCCTTCGCTACGTCTCATCCCGTCCGCGGGCCAGCGTCCGGCGCGCCGTTTCCCTCACCGTGGAGCGAGTGGACAGTTCGCCAGATCGCGCATCAGGTGGTGCAGGCTGCTGGATCCCGCACGCCTCCGGCCGGCATCCACCGATCCGCATCGTTCGCAACGATCAGCATCGGCGGATGATCCACTCCTCATGCTACCGGAGCCCCCTGCGCAGCAGACTCCGCCGTCCCCCATCCTTCCGTCGGCATCCATCCCGACGATGCCGCGCCGGACCCAGAAGACACCCACACCTGTTGCGCGTCTTTTCCGATGTCTGCAGCCCGCGCGGACGCGGAGATGGCGGGAATGGTGTTCCTCCAAAAAACGCGGATGGCCCCCTGCCGCATTCCATCTGCTTCCCGTTCCCGACACCCTCACAAAAGATCGCGCCGTCGCACCCGCCCCTGCTGCACCCGACACCTGGGGATCCCGGCTCCGAGCGCGAGAGCAGACGAACCCGCCACGTAAAACTCTGCTAACTCTGGTGACTCTGCGTGAAACCCACTCTTTCCCGTGGCAGATACACAAGCCGTACCCTTCTGGGCGCAGGAATCGGCCGGATGAACCGTGCGGATGACGACGTACTCGGGGTTCATCGGCTGGCGGGTCGCGCGGCGGCGGCGGGAGGCGCCTGCGGAAGCACGGCGGCGCGGTTCTGGTACACGATCCACATCCCCATCGCGAGCAGAAACACGGCGAATCCGCGCTGCAGGGCGCGCTGCGGCACGTGGCTCACCAGCCGCACGCCCACCAGGCTCCCCACGATGGCGACGGAGGTAAAGGCCGCGATCGCGCCCCAGTCGAAGTGCACTTCGCCCCGGTAGCCAAGAAGCCCCGTGAAGGAGTTCATCGCGATTACGGCAAGGCTGGTCCCCACCGCCTGCTTCATCCGCAGCCCCGCCAGCAGCACCAGCGCGGGGACGATCAGAAATCCGCCGCCTACGCCCACCAGTCCGGTCAGCACCCCCAGGCACAGCCCCGCGGGAAGGATCACACGTAGCCCCGCCGGACGCCCCGCCTCGTCGGTGTCCGGCCCACGCCCGCGCAGCATGAAGACGGCCGCCAGCAGCATCACAATGGCGAACAGAAACAGCTGCACCCGCCCGCTCACCACCGTGGCCAGGCGGGCGCCCGCCAGCGCGCCCGTCATCGACGCCACCCCAAACAGCAGCGCCGGCCGCAGCGCCACGTTCCCCGCGCGCCAGTGCCCCGCCGCGCCAAACAGGCTCACCGCACCCACCACGGCCAGCCCCGACGCAATCGCCTCCTTGGCCTGAAATCCCAGCACGTACACAAAAATCGGCACGGTCAGGATGGAGCCCCCGCCGCCCAGCAGCCCCAGCGACAGCCCCACCAGAATGGCCAGCGCGGCCGCGATCAGCGTCATTGCCCGCGACTCACGCAGCCCATGCCGCCATGTGCCCAGCTCCGTACTCCATCATCCTCCATCCCTGCCTCACGAAAGTCTTGCCCACGCCCCTCGAAAATGGGGCGTCGAAACACAAATCGACCATGCGGCTGTATTTGTAGCAAGGTCAGACCCATCCATCCCCCAGGTTTCTGCGCGCGGGACCAGGGGAAACCGCGCGAGAAAACTCCGTTGACTCCGTTAACTCCGTGTGAGGCCCCATTCTTTTTGCGTATGCGGGATGATGCAGAGCAGCGCTCCTCGGTCAGCCCACAACCACGAGTCACCGATGACGCATCCGTCACTGGACGAAGTGAATCGCCTGGTAGCCGCCGCGAACGCCGCGCGCTGGAGAGATGAAGGCGCGGATCGGGGGGACGATACGGACGCGGACGACGCCGAACGGCGCCTGGAAGACCTGTTCCAGACCGGCCAGACGCTGGCGGTCTACGGCACCCTGGCGCCCGGCGAGCCCAACCACCACGTCGTGGCGCCGCTGGGAGGCGAGTGGACCGATGGGGTAGTCGAGGGCGATCTGTTTCCGGTGGGATGGGGAGCCACGCTCGGATATCCGGCCTTTCGCCCGGTCACCGGAGGAGCCGCCGTCGCCGCGAAGGTGCTGACGAGCGCGGCACTGCCAGCCGCCTGGCCCGAGCTGGACCGCTTTGAGGGCGCGGAGTACCGGCGCATCCTGGTGCCCGTCTTTGCCGCGGGCCCGGCGGACGAACGGCGGCTGCACACCGTCGCCAACCTCTACGCCGCCGCCGATGCCGGCCCCGGTGCGGCCAATCCCCCGTCCTGATTCACCGAAAGACCGCCGCCGGCAGTGTCATACCGAATCCGCAAAAACAATCGCTGTTTGACGATACCTGTCATCCTGAGGGAAGGCGCCGCCACGAACGTGCGGAAACGAGAGAAAACCCGTGCGCCGACCGAAGGATCTCTTTCAGAAACGCGCGGCTTCTCGCGGCAAAGTCAGACGTAGCCGACAGAATCGTGCGCCCATCAGGCAGATTCTTCGGTCGGCGCACGGGCCCTGGCGCATCCCGCCAGAATCAAGGGTGCGCCTCCCTCAGATTGACACCGTTCGCCGGGGGATCGATACGGTTTTCCGGATTCGGTATCAGCCTGCGCAATCATCGAGGAGGTGTGTCGATTTCGGGGCTCCTCGTTCGACGCCTGTGCAGAGCGATGATCGATGACCCCTGCCAGAGAGGCCCCATGAGAAAGCTGATCGTGTCCGAGTTCATGACCCTGGACGGCGTGATGCAGGCGCCCGGCGGCGTGGACGAGGACCTGGATGGTGGATTTGCGCACGGCGGCTGGACGATGCCCTACTGGCACGACGACATCGGGGCCAGCTTCTTTGCGCTGATGCAGGAGTGCGACGCGTTCCTGCTGGGGCGCCGCACGTACGTCACGCACGCCGAGGCGTTCGAGCCGCTGCCGGTGGGCGATCCCTTTGGCGACGTGATGAACGGCAAGAAGAAGTACGTCGTCTCCACCACACTCCAGAATCCGCAGTGGCGCAACACCACCGTCATCCGCGACAACGTGATCGAGTCGGTGCGCGCCCTCAAGGCGGAGCCGGGACAGAACATCCTGACGGACGGCAGCAGCCAGCTGGTGCATGCGCTGCTGCGGCACGGCCTGGTGGACGAGCTGCACCTGCTGGTCTATCCCATCACCCTCGGCGGCGGCAAAAAGGTGCTCCCCAACGGCGTGCTCGCGAAGTTCGAGCTGAAGTCCGCCACGCCCTACCCCACTGGCGTGGTCGGCCTGCACTACGCGGTGCGCAGCTGACTCCAGCGACGGGGGCCGCCCGCCGGCGCCCCCGGTCTTCTTTCCGCCCTCCCGCTCCACGGCTATCCTCATGGCGGTGCGCACGGCTTCCCGCGTGGAGGGCAGATGGACCTGACCACCGTCGACAAGTTCTACAACATCCACGAAGACGCGATGAGCGAGGCGCAGTGGGCCGCGCTCTACGCCCTGTACGCGGAGCTGCCGGGATTTCTGGGCTACTCCGATCCGGACGGGCACCCGGGCTGGTTCAACCGTGCCCCGGCCGTGGTCGGGAAAGAAAGCGGATACGAGCAACCGTATCTGTGGGTGTCGGTGGAGGCGAGCGGCCTGCAGGTCGGCGGCCAGCTGTCGCCGGAAGACTGGGCGACCTGGGACAGCGCGTTTATCGCCATCGCCTCCCAAAAGCTCGGCTTTCCCGTGGCCGAAGCGGACGGGCGGAGGCCGCTTCCAACTGGGCGTGAGCCGCGGTGACTTCCGCGGACGCCGCCGGCTCCGACGTCCACCACGTAAATCGGCCCCGGCGAGAGGTCTCGCCGGGGCCAAAGCATCGTCCCTCCTCATCACACCGCCGTATCGAGCCCGGTCATTGGCGGTTCCCGGCGGCGCCTCGTAGCTTTCGCGCGCCCTTGCCACCCGGCTGGTTGCCACCGTCCGCTTCGTCCTAAACGGCGGTGGATCCGAGTTCCCCCGCACACATGCGCACACGCCACCTGGTTCTCCTGCTGCTCCCGCTGATCGCCGCCTGCCAGCCGCAGACCTCCCCCGCCCCGTCCACCGCGGCGCCTGCGCAGGCCGGCGCGCGTGAAACCACGGAGCAGGAGCGGGCCGCTGTGCTCGCGACCATCCAGACCTTCATGGCCGCGCTGCGGATGGGCGACACCACCGCGATGAACCAGCACGTGGACTCGCTCACCCGCCTCACGCTCATCCGCCCGGCGCGTGAGGGGGGTTCCGTCGTGATGGTGATGACCGCCTCCGACTTCAACCGCGCCATCACGCGTCCGGGCCAGCCCGCCGGCGTGGACGAGCCCATCCGCAACCCGGTGGTCCAGGTGAGCGGCGACCTGGCCACTGTCTGGGTCGAATATCAGGTCCGCCGTCCCGATGGCACCGTCAGCCACTGCGGCTATGACGCCTTTCACCTCGCGCGCCGCGACGGCCGGTGGAAGTTCCTCAACATCAGCGACACCTTCCAGCGAGAAGGCTGCGGCCCCGCCTGGCCCACCTGACGCCGCTCTGGATGACGCGGGCACGACGCACACCGGACCTTTTGATACCGAATCCCGCTGTTCATTGTGCACCCGATCCGGGATTAGGTACAAAACTCGTCTCACACGGGGTCAACGGTAAAAATCAAAACCGTTGACCCCGTGTGAGATGTTCCGTCTGGGGGGTGTTCACCCCAATTCGCCGAATGCACAACGAACCGTGAGAAACGGTATTTCATATCGTTTCCCCGAATTTGCTGTACGTTCCGGTCTCTACGACTGGCTCTCACACAAAGGACGCGGAGGCGCGGAGAAAACGTGCTGTTCTCCCCGCCTCCGCGCCCTCCGCGTCTCCGCGTGAACCGGCAGTAGAACTCCAAGTCCACGACGAATTTAGGGAATCAGATAGTCCCTACCCCGCCCCGTCCTCCCGCTGCCCCGCCTGCACCAGCCGGGCCCAGTCCAGCTCCGCCCAATCCAGCTCTTCCTCCACACGCTGAAAGGCGGCGTCGCCGATGGTGCCGTCGGCGCGAAGGGCGACGAGGCGGTGGCGCTGGGCCTCCGTCGCGGCGCGCACGACCGCCTCGTCGGCGTCCTGGCCGGCCCCGTTCACCGCAGCCGCAGGGGTGGCCACGGCGGCCTGGGCGCGGGTGAGCTGCAGGTCGTAGCGGTGCCGCACCAGCGCGGCGGTTTCGGCGCCGGGGCTGGCCTGAACCGCATCCACCGCCGCCCGCAGCGTCTCCACGCGGGCCAGGCGCACCTCGCGCTCCACCTCGCCGTCGTCCTCCAGCCGCAGGCGCAGCATCAGCGGGCGCAGCGTAAGGCCCTGCAGCACCAGCGTCCCCAGCACCACGCCGAACGCAACCACGATGATCAGGTCCCGGTACGGAAACTCGGCGCCGCCGTGCTGGGGCGTGGGGAGCGCCAGGGCCGCCGCGAGCGTGACGGTGCCGCGCATGCCGCACCACCCCACCACCGCCGCCCCGCGCGCGCTGAGCGCCACCGCGTCGCGCGGGCCGGGCGTGCCGTCCGCGCGGGGGCGGCAGCGCCAGCGGCTGAACGCGGCCGCCAGCATCACCCACGCGATCCGCGCCAGGATCACCGCCACGCACACCACCGCCGCCACCACGGCGTACCGCGCCCCCTCCGCCCCCGTCATCCGCCCCGCGATGGAGCGGAGCTGGAATCCCACCAGGATGAACGCCAGCACGTTCAGCACGAACACCGCCACCTCCCACACCGCCCACGCCGGAATGCGGATGCGCGCCGGGACGATCTCCGCCGCGCGGCGCGACGCCGCCATCGCGTACACCACCATGGTGATGATGCCGGACAGGCGCAGGTGCTCGGCCAGAATCCACACGCCAAAGGTGCTGCAGAACTGCATGACGATGGCGGTCGATACGTCCTGGATGCGCGCGTTGATGGCCAGCGTGACCCGCGAAAGCACCAGCGCCAGCACCACGCTTCCCACCGTCATCAGCAGCAGCGTGGGCAGCACCGTCCACCCGGACAGCGAGCCGGCGAGGGCGGCGCCCACGGCCAGGCGGTAGACCAGCAGCGCGCTGGCGTCGTTGAACAGGCTTTCGCCCTCCAGAATCACCAGCAGCCGGTGCGGCGGCCGCAACTGCTTGAGCACCGTGGTGGCCGCCGCCGCGTCGGGCGGGGCCACGATTGCGCCCAGCGCGATCGCCGCCGCCCACGGCATGCCGGGCACCAGCATCCGCACCACCACGGCGACCACCGCGATGGTCAGCGCCACGGCGCCCAGGGCAAGCCCCGCCACCGCGCGCCAGTTTGCCCGCAGGTCCCGCGGCGACGCGTCGAACGCCGCGTCCACCAGCACGGGCGCCACGAACAGCGCCAGCGCCAGCTCGGGATCCAACACCAGCGTGGGCACGCCGGGGATCAGCGCCAGCGCCGCCCCGGCCAGCGCCACCAGCGCCGGGTACGGCGCCCCGATCCGCCGCGCCACCGCCGCGAGCGCCGCACCGCCCAGCAGCAGCGCGATGACCACCTCGAACACTTCCATCCCGCCCTCACGGCATCCAGGTGATCCCGCGCATCGCCCGCACCCTCCGTCATCCCGGCGAAGATAGCGCCAGGGCGGTCCGGCAGAAACGACGGCCCCGTCCGGCACCGCCGTCGGGGCCGGTCATCTTCCGAACCTCTAACGACGGCCCCGTCCGGGCATCGCCGTCGGGGCCGGTCATCTTCCGAACCTCTACGTCAGCGGCTTGAGCTGCGTGAAGGGTGCGGCGCTGCTCACCTTGGCCCAGTCGTGCCCCTGCACCTTGTCCGTCGCCAGGATGTTGCACCCCTTGCTCAGCGCGGCCTCCCAGAAATCGTCCTCGTTGATCACGTAGCCGCGGCACACCGAAGCCGGGTTGGTGGCCTGCCCCTCGAACACGGGACCCCACTCGTCCTCGTCGTTCTCGTACAGGTGGTAGTTGAAGAACACGCGGGTGTTGGATTCCGGCGCCTCGTCCTGGGCGCGGTCCTTGTCGGCAAAGCACAGGCGCTCCCGCGGATTGTCGTTGCTGTACGCCAGCTTGGCGTCGCTGTCGCCGGAAATCACGATGATGAACTTGCCCCGCAGCGCCTGAAGCGTGGGCCATCCGTACGTCCGCGCGCCGTTGGGCACCGACGACTGGCCGCCCATCAGCTCACCCGGGCGGTAGATGGGGCGGCTGAGGTACTGGCTGACGTACTGGTCCAGGCCGTCCTCGAAGCCCTCGTGAACCTCCTTGAGGTCCAGGTAGAGCGTCACCACGTCGTGGTTCGGGTCGCCCTCGGCCCACACGCGCAGCTCGTTCAGAAACTGCGAAAGCTGGCGCTCCTTGCTGCTGTAGCCGCCCACGTGCCCCACCGACCAGTAGTTGCCGTCCTCGGACTGGTTGATGTCCAGCTCCAGCCCCCGGCAGCCGCCCTGCCACGGCTCCGCCGAATCCCAGCTCAGCTGCTCCACCAGCGTCTCGTCGCGGTCGTAGGAGTTGTGCGATGCCTTGAACGAAACCTCGTTGTACCGCAGGGAATACACGTCGCTCATGTCCGTCTCCGTCACGTAAGAGGATGACAACGGGAAATCTGCGCACCCGCGGCCGCCGGCGCCGTGAAGACCAGCCTCACGGGCCGGCGGCGGGATGAAGCAGATCGTAGCAGAAAATAAATGGAGAAATGTCCGAAGGGGAGAAGACTTTTGTTTCCATCCGCCGCGAGGGATCCGACAAGAGACGAAGGGGTGCACCCACCGTGGATGCACCCCTTCGCATTCGGTACGTTTCGGCCGTGTGCTACGGCTGGCGCGGCTGCGGCTGCGGCGTGGGAGGCGGCGGGATCTGCGGGCCGGCTTCGTCCTCCGGGCCGGGCGGCGTGGTGCCGACCGTCTGGCTTAGCCAGCGCAGCTGGTCCACGTACGCCGCCGGGTTCAGCGCGTGCGGCGCATCGTACCACCGCACCTCCTTGCCCGCCGGCGCGGCGGCGTGCAGCGCTTCCGCCCGCGCCACGGGAACGATCTGGTCCTGGCGCCCGTTCTGAAACAGGATGCTCCCGTTCGCGCGGCCCACGAAGCGCAGGCCTTCGATGGGCTGCATGGACGCCAGCCAGGCGCGCGCCCGCTCCTCCTGCCCGGGAGGCGGGGGCGGCGCGCCGGGCGCCGTAAAGCGCGTGGTGATGCCGCCGTCCGCCGAGGCCAGGATGGACGTCGTAAGCCGCCGCTCCACGCCCGCGAACACCGCGCCGGTCGCGCCGCCGTAGCTGCGTCCCACGTATGCCAGGCGCGCGCTGTCCACGTCCGGCCGCGCCAGCAGCACGTCCACGGCGCGCTGCAGGTCCACGATCAGCTGCACCTGCTCGACGCTGTCCTGCGGCGAAAGGATCGTGGGCCCGCCGGGGCGGCGGTTGAACGGCGCGTCGATGGCGATCACCACCGCACCGTGCCGCGCGATGTACACCGCGCGCCCGGTGAACGCCTCGGCGTTGCCCGGGGCCCCGTGCGCCAGGATCACACCCGCGAACGGTCCCCGGCCCCGCGGAACGAACAGGCGCCCATTCACGCGGCCGCCCTTGGGGCTTGCGTAGCTGATGCCGTGGATCGCCACCTCGCCCTCCTGGCCGATGGGGCTGGACTGCAGTTCCAGCGGCGCCGCGCGGTCGTAGGCGAACAGGTGCAGCGGCAGGTCGTCCTGGGCGGGTGCGGGTACGGCGGCCACGGCGGCGGCGGCAAAGGCAAGGGCCAGGTGGAGCCGCACGGCCCCGGGTCGGCGGATGAGGCGGTTGTGCACGGGAGGTTTCCTGGGATCGCAAGATAGCCGGATGTAGGGAAGATACGCGAACAACGGGTTGGATGCCGGCCTGCCGATCGGCGTTGGCTCCCCAGCATTAGCGGGTGATGAACACCGCCGCGACACGACGCGGAGCGCCGGATCGGAACCGGAGCCCTCGCGCCTCACGGCCGCTGCGGATCGTTCGCATCGCCCATCGATCGTCACGGCTCCGTAAACCGAAGCAGGGGCTTGCGTTACGGGGACGGAAAGTTGATCTTTGGGGCGGCTTTGCGGCCCGTTGATCCAACGAGATGCAGTGCACACGCCGCGGTTTTCGCGGCGTGTGCTACTCCTCCCCGTCCCTGCCGCGGCCGAACCGCCCGCGAGGGACGCCGCGCCGGCGGTCCTCCGCGGCGCGGAGCCTACGATCCACACGATGCTCACCTGGCGTGAGAGACGCGCCGCGCACCCGCGCGGCGGCACTTTCGCCCCCCGGACCACGATCGCCATGTTCCGCGCCCGCTCCCTTCGCCTTTTCCCCCTGCTGGCGGTGCTCGCCGCCTGCGCCGACGACCCCACCGGCGCGCCGCCCCCCGAGCCGGCGCCGCCCGCAAAGGTGCTGGGCGTCTACGAGATCACGCTGACCGGCCTGGGCACGGACGACATCCAGTCCACCGCCGGGCCGGCGCAGCTCAGGTCGGCCGACGGTCCGTCGTTCACGCTTACGCCGTACAACAGCGGGATCGCGCTGGACCTGGTGTCGTCCAGCTCGTTCACCGAGGGGGTCCGCGGCCAGGGCGGACACCGGTACATCAACGTCACCTATCGCGTGCGCAACAGCACCGGTGCCACGCGCAACAACCTGACGTTCATCCCCAACATCAGCAGCAGCACCATCCCGGGAACGCCGTTCACCTCGCTGGTCCTTTTCAACGGCACCGCCGCGGACCCGTCCGTAGCCGCGCAGATGGTGCCCACCGGCGCCGCGGCCCTGGGCGGCGGCACCGCCATGCGGGCCACGGACGTGGACGTGCTGCAGGTGTTCGACGAGTCCGAGCTTACCTCCGTTCCCCTTCCCGCGGGCGTGACGGGGCTGATGCCGTACGGCTTCGTGGTGCGCGCGGTGAACAGCACCACCAACCGCACCATCCCCAACGCCGCCACCGCCAACGACTACGGCGGCCTGGTGACGCTGGCGTTCCGCTATCCGCTCACCGCCAGCGCCAACGCCGACCCGTACTCCACCGCCTTTCAGATCCTGGTGGTGGAAGACAGCGAGACGCGGATGACGGAGAGCATCGAAGAGGGGCAGGACAGCAGCGCCGTGCGCCGCATCCGCGAGCGCGCGGCCTCGCTGGGCGCCACGACGGTCACCGTGCTCCCCGGCAGCACCGCCGCCGCCAGCGACGTGCCCGACTACCCGGGGCAGCGCCAGCTCTGCTCCGTGCGCACCTCGGGGACGGCCGCGTCGCCCACGCGCTACATTACCAGCGCGGCGGCGTACACGCACATCAACATGCTGCGGCCCGGCGAGAGCACCAGCGCCTGCGGCGCGCGCTTCCGCAGCGGCACCCCGTCGGTGGCCACGCCCGGCTCGCCGTACTCGGTCACGCTGGCGGCGATGGACCGGTACGGCAACGTGCGCACGGTGGTGGACTCCATCCAGATCGAGCGCGTCGCCGGCCCCACCGCCACCCTCGGCGCGCGCGCGGCGCTGGTGAGCGGGCTGGCCACCGTGCAGCTGAACTACGCCGGCCTGGGCAGCAGCTCCCTGCGGGCCGTGGGGCGCCGCGTCCAGACGGACCACACGGTCGAGGTGGGCGCGCCCACGGTGGCGCTGCACCTGGGGACGCGGCAGGCCGCCCTGGCGGGCGCGGCGGCCCCCACCCGCCCCGCGGTGGTCGTGCGTGACGGGGCCGGCAACGTGCTCCCCGGGCGCACCGTCACCTTCCGCGTGACCGCCGGCGGCGGCACCGTCACGGGCGGCACGGCGGTCACGGACGCCAACGGCATCGCCAGCGTGGGCGACTGGTACCTGGGCTCCACCCCCAACCTGAACACCCTCACGGCCACGGTGAACGGGCCGGGGGTGGTGAACAACCCCGTCAGCTTCAACGCGGCGGGGTGCAAGGCGGGCGCGGCGTCGGGATACGGCATTACGCTGTGCATCAACTCCACCATGACGGTGTCGCAGCGCGCGGCGTTCGAGAACGCGGTGACGCGGTGGCAGGGGCTGATCACCGGCGACCTGGCCGACGGCGCCGTCAACGCGGCCGCCAACGCCTGCGCCGCCGGCACGCCGGCTATCAACACCACCGTGGACGACCTGCTGATCATCGCCACGGTGGAGTCGATCGACGGGCCCGGCGGCGTTCTGGGGAGCGCCGGCCCCTGCATGGTGCGCAACAACTGGCTCCCGGTGATGGGAATGATGCGCTTCGATGCGGCCGACGTGGCAAGCATGGAGGCCAACGGATCGTACACGCCCGTCATCCTGCACGAGATGGGGCACGTGCTGGGGGTCGGCAGCCTGTGGCCGTATCTGAGCCTGCTGCAGAACCCGTCCAGCAACACCTCCGCGCTGGACACGTACTTCAGCGGGGCCAACGGGCTGGCGGGCTTCAACGCCATCGGCGGCAGCACCTACACCGGCGGCAGCAAGGTGCCGGTGGAGAACACGGGCGGAGCCGGCACCATCAACGGCCACTGGCGCGAGTCGGTGCTGGCCAACGAGCTGATGACGGGCTACATCAACGCCGGCAGCAATCCGCTCAGCCAGCTCACCGTCCGCTCGCTGGCCGACCTGGGATACACCGTCAACGTGGCCGGCGCCGATCCGTTCTTCCTGACGCTCTCGCTGCGCGCCAACGCCGCCCAGCCCGGCGTTCAGCTGCTGAACGACGTTTCCACCGGCCCCATCTTCCAGGTGGACGCGCAGGGCCGCACCACCACGCGCATCCGCTAGGCGCCTTCGCGGCACCTTTCCGCCGGCCGCCCCGCGGCCGGCGGACGCAAAGCCCTCTCCCCGCACCGGGAGGGGGCTTTGCCGTGCCGGTCCGCCACGCCGCAGTGATCGAAATCAGGCCGCCTCCCCGGACCGTGGAGAGGGGGGATGGTTCTCCAGATCGCGCATCAGGTGGTGCGAACTGCCTGCCTTTCTGATCTACCGAGACCTTTCCGCCGATCCGCATACCCCGCAAAAAAATTCACATGGCCCCCTGCCGCATTCCATCTACATCCCGTTCCCGACATCCTCACAAAAGATTGTGCCTCGTCGACCGCCCCCCCTGCACCCGACACCTGGGAATCCCGGCTCCGAACGCAAGATCAGCGGAAACGGCACGAGAAAACTCTGTTGACTCTGGTGACTCTGTGTGAGGCCCATTCCTTTTGTCGAACGGGGAGAGCAGGAGGAACCACCACGTAAAACTCCGTTGACTCCGTTGACTCCGTGTGAGGCCATTCTTTTTGCGGATCGGGGATCCGCCTGCACGTGCGCGGGGTGTGCTTCTTGCCCCCGGCGGCGGCGATCAGCGAGAAGATCGGACCCGGGAGAGGGAGAAGGGGGAGCGATGTCCATCAGCACTACGCTTTGCGGGCAGGCCCGCGCGTGGGCGGCGGCCGGCCTGGTGTGCGTCATGGCGGCGGGGTGCGCCACCAACCCGGTGACGGGGCGGCGGCAGTTCACGCTGGTTTCCGAGGCGCAGGAGATTCAGATGGGGCAGCAGGCCGCGCAGGAGGTGTCACAGCAGCTGGGCCTGGTCGACAACGAGGCGCTGCAGCAGTACGTGCAGCGCGTGGGCGCGCAGCTGGCCGCCGAGTCCGAGCGCCCCCACCTGCCCTGGACCTTTCGCGTGGTGGACGATCCCACGCCCAACGCATTCGCGCTCCCCGGCGGCTTCATCTTCATGACGCGGGGGATGATGGACCTGATGGACTCCGAGGCGGAGCTGGCGGCGGTGCTGGGGCACGAGATCGGCCACGTGACGGCGCGCCACTCCGTCACGCAGATCAGCCGCGGGCAGCTGGCGCAGCTGGGGCTGGGCGTGGGCAGCATCCTGTTTCCCAGCGCGGCGCAGGCCGTGGGCGGGCTGGCGCAGCAGGGGATGCAGCTGCTCTTTCTGAGCTACGGCCGCGACGCGGAGCGGCAGGCGGACGAGCTGGGCTTTCGCTACGCCCTGCGCGAAGGCTTCGAGGTGCGTGAGATGGACGACGTGTTCGCCACCCTGCTGCGCATCGGCGAGGTGAGCGGGCGCAGCGAGATCCCGTCGTGGCTGGCCTCGCACCCCGCCGAGCCGGAGCGCATCGCCGCCGCGCAGGCCCGCGCCGACACGGTCACGCGCCGGCCGCTGGAACTGGGGCGCGAAACGTACCTGGCCCGCATCGACGGCCTGGTGTACGGCGACGACCCGCGCCAGGGCTTTTTCCGGGACGGCGTGTTCCTGCACCCCGAGCTGCGCTTTCGCATGAACTTTCCCCAGGGTTGGCAGACGCAGAACCTGCCGCAGGCCGTCAACGCGCTGGCGCCGCAAAAGGACGCCATCCTGCAGCTTACCCTGGCGCAGGGCGCCAGCGGCGCGGAAGACGCCGCGCGCCGCTTTCTGTCGCAGCAGGGGCTGCGCGTGGGGCAGACGTCACGGCAGAACGTAAACGGCAGCCCGGCGGTGGTGGCGTACTTTCAGGCGCAGTCGCAGCAGGGGGTAATCAGCGGGATGGTGGGGTTCATCGAGCACGGCGGCAACACCTACCAGGTGATGGCATACACCCCGGCGCAGATGTTCAGCCGCTACGAGCCCGCGTTTCGCCAGGTGATCGGCAGCTTTGGGCCCATGAACGATCCCGCGGTGATCAACATCCGCCCCAACCGCGTGGACGTCGTCCGCACCACGCGACAGATGACGCTGGCCGAGTTCAACCGCCAGTACCCGTCGGTCATCCTGCTGCGCGACCTCGCGATTCTCAACCAGGTGGAAGACGGCGCCAGCATTCTCCCCGCCGGCTCGTGGAAGCGCGTCGTCACGGAGTAGGCTGCGCGCCGATGGACGCCGCCCGGGTGCCGGTGTCCTTCGGCGAACGCCGCACGTCAGTCATCCTAAGGGAGCCGCCGCGCAGATCCTTCAACCGGCAGGATCCGTGGCGGCGACCGAAGGACCTTGCCGGCACAACCGTGAAGCTGGATTTCTGCCGAAGAGCACGCCTCGCGCTGGCGGAGAGAAGGTCCTTCGGTCGCGTGCAGATTGTTGTGTGGCATCTGTTTACACGTGGTACGCTCCCTCAGGATGACTGGTCTGGGCGGCGGAGGCCGACGAGCCTCTCAGAGCGAGCGATCAACACGCCGGCAACGGCCGCTGAAGGGTGTTGCCCCACCGCAATCTCACGACCCAGTCATCCTGAGGGAGCCGCCGCGCAGATCCTTCAACCGGCAGGATCCGTGGCGGCGACCGAAGGACCTTGCCGGCACAACCGTGGGGCTGAATTTCTGCCGAAGAGCACGCCTCACGCTGGCGGAGAGAAGGTCCTTCGGTCGCGCGCAGGTTGTTGTGTGGATTGTATTTAGACGTGGTGCGCTCCCTCAGGATGTCAG
>NZ_JBMDXM010000121.1:0-23435 GCF_048594345.1 Longimicrobium sp. | reverse complement strand
GGGAATAGGGAATAGGGAATAGCCAGCGGTCAGGCGGTTCGAAGGTCATCGAACTGGCGCCCGCGAGGTGGCCCACCCCCCCCCCCCCCCCCCACAGTCCAAAACGAGACGGGGGGAAAGACCCCACCGCGCGTGCGCCGTTTTCCGCCCCCCGCCGTTTGTACCCCGGGGGGTGGGGCCGGGGGCGGGGCACCTCGCGGGCGCCAGTTCGATGACCTTCGAACCGCCTGACCGCTGGCTATTCCCTATTCCCTATTCCCTATTCCCTACCACCCTACACCAGCAGCTCCGACACCATCGCCGATGCGCCCTCAACCATCGCGATCACCCGCTCGTACGGCATCCGCGTGGGCCCGATCACCCCAACGACGCCCTTCAGCTCGCCCAGGCGGTACTCCGAAGTCACCAGCGTAAAGCCGGCCAGCGCGGGGTCCGCGTGCTCCCCGCCGATGGTGATCCGCAGCCCGTCCGCCGCGCCGCGGTTGGCCACCGCGTTCTTCAGCAGGTCGCGCTGCTCCGTCAGCGAGATCAGCGACCGCAGCCGCTCGCCGGAGTTGAACTCGGGCTGCTCCGCCAGCACGGCCGCGCTCCCCAGCAGCACCTCGTCCTGCCCGGCCGTCACCGGCGCGAACCACTCCTCACCCGACTGCAGGAACACGTTCAGCAGCCCCGCGCCCGGGTCGTCGGACGGCACGCTGTCGCGCAGCCGGATCGGCAGGGTCGCGCGGATCTCGCGCAGCGTGTGCCCGGCCAGCCGCTCGTTCAGCAGCGCCGCCACCGACGACAGCGCCGTCGCCGGGATCGCCGCCGGAACGTCGACGTACACCGTGCGCACCCCGGCCGCGCGCAGCGACATCACCAGCAGGACGCGTGACTCGTGGACGGGGATCAGGTCCAGCCGCTCCAGCATGGCCTCTTCCATCCGCGGCGCCACCGCGATCCCCAACTCCTGCGTAAGCAGCCCCAGCACCTGCGCCGCGCGGCGCAGCAGGCGCTCGATGGCCGCGCCCTCCCCGCCCTGCACCAGCTCCGTGCGCAACGCCGCCTGCTCCGCGCTGGTCAGCGACACGCGATCCATCAGCGCGTCCACGTACAGCCGGTACGCCAGGTCCGTGGGCACGCGCCCGGCGGAGGTGTGGGGATGGTAGAGGTACCCCTTCTCCTCCAGGTCGCTCATGGTGTTGCGCACCGTCGCCGGAGAGATGCCCAGCGGGAACCGGCGCGCCACGTTGCGGCTGCCGGCTGGCTCGGCGGTCTCCACGTAGGTGCGGATCACCGCTTCCAGGATCTGGTGCTCGCGCTCGGAAAGGGGTTCGCCCGTGCTCATGGTTCCGGGTGGGAAATCGGCCGCAAAACCCGATGAATCTGCTCCCCCGCGGCTGCCCGGTCAATCCCGCGCGCCGCCGGCACCGCCCCAAAACGTCCGGAGCCCGGCGCGCGCGAATGCATCGCACCGAGCTTCGTGGCAAGAACGGGGACGCCCCGCATCCGCCGATCCGGCCGGACCCGCGCCCGCCGTGTCCGTCTGGACGCGCGGAAACCTGTCAAAGCTGCAGCGCCGGCACCCGGGCGCGGTCCGTCTCGGCCGCCGCCGCCATCTGCACCGCCAGCGTGTCCAGCAGCAGCCATCCCTCCGCCGTCAGCCGCAACCGGCCGCCGCGCTCCGACGCCCACTGGCGCTCCCTCCATTGCGCGGCGAGCCCGCGGACGGCATCGCCCGCGTCCGCCATCGGCCACCCGGCGTCCGTGCGCAGGACCAGCCAGGCGCGCTCCAGCCCGCCGGTGTCCTCGTCCACCGTCTCCTCGTCGTCCGTGGGCAGCCGGCCCGCCGCCACGCGGTCGCGGTAGTCGTCCCAGCCGCGCACGTTCCAGCGGCGCAGCGGCGGATAGAACGCGTGCGAACCCGGCCCCAGCGCCGCGTACGGCTCCCCCGTCCAGTAGACGAAGTTGTGGCGCGAGCGCAGCCCCGGCCGCCCGAAGTTGCTCACCTCGTAGTGCTCGAACCCCGCGCCGGTGAGCGTAGCGTGCGCCAGCAGGTACTCGTCGGCGTAGCGATCCTCGTCCGCCAGCGTCTCGCGCCCCTCGTCCACCCAGCGCCCCAGCGGCGCCGCCTTCTCCGCCGTCAGGCCGTACAGCGACACGTGCTCCGGCTCCAGCAGCAGCGCGCGGAACAGGTCCTGGCCCCAGTCACGCCCCAGCCGCGAAGGCACGCCAAAGATCAGGTCGATGCTCACGTTGCCGATCCCCGCCTCCCGCGCCGCCGCAAACGCGCGCGGCGGGCCGTCGGGCCCATGCAGCCGACCCATCCACTTGAGCGTGGGCTCGTGGAAGGTCTGCGCACCCAGCGAGATGCGGTTCACCCCCGCCGCCCGCCATCCATGGGCCACCTCCGGCGTGAAGCTCTCCGGGTTGGCCTCGCACGTCCACTCGGCATCCTCGTCCCACCGCGCCCAGGGATGCAGCCGCTCGCGCAGCGCCGCCATCGCGTCCGGTCCCAGCAGCGACGGCGTGCCGCCGCCAACGTACACGGTGTCCAGCCGCAGCGGCTCGGTCCAGCCGCGCTCGTCCGCCAGCATCCGCAGCTCCCCCGCGACGGCGTCCAGCCACTCCGCCGCCGGTGCCTCGCGCGTGGCCTGCACCGCAAAATCGCAATACGAGCACCGGCGCGTGCAGAACGGCACGTGCACGTACAGCGACCGCGGCCGGTCGTCCGCGGATCGCAGGTCAATATTCAACGGATTGTGCTGCATGGGGATCACGACACCGAAGCCCGCCCCGCGTTCCGTTCACCGGATCCGGCCGATCCACATCCACGCGCCGCTCCACCGATCAGGCCGAGCCTCGCGCCAACCGGTTCATTCCGAAGGAGGCGCGGCGAAGAGCCACCCTCACACCATTCGCGTCGACCTGAGAAATCGACTTCCGCCATTTCCGCGCATGACGTAGCGCTCCGCGCTCGCGGCTACAGTCCGCGCAGGCGGACTTTGCGATTTTCCAGCGGCGAATTCATTCGCTCCTGGAGGCGGACCGCACGATTGCTTGCCGATCCACACCCCGCCATCACCCGCAACTAGCAACGCTCCACGCACTCTCCCCCGCCTCGCCCCACGCCAATCCGCGCAGGCGGATTTCGTGTGTTTGTTGCAGCGAAGCAGCGAATCATTCGTCCTTGCGCCCTTCGCCACGAACCACCCCCAGATCCCTCACCGCAAGCGGAACTGCTTCCCCGGCAGCGACTCCGCCAGGTCGCGCAGTTCCAGCCCCAGCAACGCCGTAAGCGTCACGTGCGTCGCCATCCCGGCCGCCGCCGCGAGGTCGTCCACGTGGCGCGGATCATCCCCTAACAGCCCGAAGACGCGCGCCTCGTCCGGCTGCAGGTCCGCCGGCGCGGAACGGCGTATGGGCGCTGGAGGTTCCGCGGCAGGAGCCGCGCGTCCGTTTAGCGCGTGGGGAACCGTGCCGACGCCGTGCAGTTCTTCAAGGATGTCCTGCGCCGAGGTGACCAGCCGCGCGCCCTCCTTCAGCAGCTGGTTGGTCCCTACGCTCTCCGCGGCGCCGATGGGCCCGGGAACGGCAAACACCTCCTTGCCCAGCTCCAGCGCGTACTCCACGGTGTGGCGGGCGCCGCTCTTCTGGCCCATCTCCACCACCAGCACGCCCGCGCTCAGCGCGGCGATCAGCCGGTTGCGGCGGGGAAAGTTGCCCGCCAGCGGCTCCTCACCCGGCGCCATCTCCGAGATCAGCAGCCCCCGCTCGCGCACGCGGTGAAACAGCCGCTCGTTCTCCGGGGGATAGATGCGGTCGATGCCGTGCCCCAGCACCCCCACCGTGGCGCCGCCCGCGTCCAGCGCCGCCGTCTGCGCCACCGCGTCGATCCCCTTCGCCATCCCGCTGGCGATCCCGTACCCCGCCCGCGCCAGCTCGTACGCCAGCCGTGACGCCACCCGCCGCCCGTAGTCCGTCGGCATCCGCGTCCCCACGATGCCGATGGCGGGCTCCGACATCAGCTGCACGTCGCCGATCGCGTACAGCACGAACGGCGGATCGGCCAGCGTACGGAACGACGGGGAATACGCCGCGTCCTCCTGCGTCACCACGCGCGCCCCTACCCGCTCCAGCGCATGCAGCGCCGCCCGTGCCCGCCGCAGCCCTTCCGCCGTTCCCGCCGCCGCCACGCGCCGCGCAAACTCCGGCCCGAACCCCGGCACCTCCGCGACCTGCGCCGCCGTCGTGCCCAGCACGCGCTCCACTGACCCGAAGTGCCTCAGCAGCACCGTCGTGCGCGCCGGCCCCATCCCGGGGACGATCGCAAGGCGCAGCAGGGTTTCGAGCGTGGTCTGGTCCGTCGTCGGCATCGGGCGAGAGCGTGATTCGGGAGGCGAGCTGCGCCTCAAGAATACCGCTTCGACGGCAGCCGCCGGAAGGGTTGGCGGGAAGTAGGTACGCGCACTGGCGAGATGAGAGCGGCCCGCATCCGCGGATTGAGCCGTGGCGCCACGCGGGAGCCTGGACGTCCATGTCCCGCCTGGCCAAACAGGAGCGGCGATGGACGACTCAGGCCGTGCCAGAACACCCCGTAAGCGATTACCAACAAGCAACTTGCTTGCGAGACGAGCGCGGAGTGAGCAGTGTAGCGCCTCACACCTGGGCCCGGAGATCTGATGATCCGAGTTTATCTGGACACCTGCTGCTACAGCCGTCCGTCAGACGACCAGACGCAGCTTCGGGTAAGGCTGGAGTCCGAAGCCATTCTCGACATCCTGGAACGCGCCGCACGGGGAGAATGGACGATCATCGGCAGCGGTGCGGTGCAGAAGGAACTGGCCGCCATTCGTGACCCGGACCGCCAGGTCGGCGCGAAAGGACTGGCGGGGTATTCCGCAGAGCACGTTTATCTCGATGAAGCCCAGCACCGGCGCGGAGAAGCGCTGGAACGCATGGGCTTGAGAGGTTATGATTCGGTTCACGTCGCGTGCGCCGAAGCTGGGGGCGCCGACGTGCTGCTAACGACCGACGACGCGCTGATCCGGCGCGCACGACGCCTGCGGCAACAACTTGCCGTGCGCGTGGCAAACCCGGTCTCCTGGCTGGAGGAAATCGAATGACAGTGCTGTCGCCGACTACGTCGCTGGATGACATCCACCAGGCCGGGCTTGACGCGCTCCACAGGGAACTGGGCCTGGTGGGGATGGTGCGCTTCGTTCAGCAGTTCGACGTCGGCCCGGGAAGCCATACGGCTGAGCGCGCGCAGCTTCAGGACGGCATGACGATGGATGATGCGATAGCCCTCATACAGAAGGTACGCGCCGCGCGAGAGCAGGCCCCGAAACCCCAGCCCGGATGGTCCCGGACAACGGCGCCCGATGGGTGTGACGACGAACTCCGCGCCAGGGGAATGGATGCGCTCCGCCGCGAACTCGGCCCCAGAGCTTTTGTCCTCTTCCTCCGTCAGTTCATCAAGCCGTCCGGCGATTACACCGCCGAGCGCGCGGAACTCATCGGGCACCTGACGGTCGACGAGATCTGGAACTCTATTCAGAAGCCGCACGGACGGGTGGAGGAATGCGGCCACAGCTCCTGAAAGTCGAGCCGCGCCGCCCGAACGTACGGGGCGGCGCGGTTGATGTTGTCCACCATCCCCCGATCCTGACCCATCCGGACCTGAGAGACAGGCCGACTGGCCCTGATTCACCTCACGGCCGCCACGGCTCTTCTTCCTCGCCGTCTACGGCGTTCTCCTCCGCAACCGCCTGGGCGGCGTGGGTCCAGAGGGCTTCCAGCAGCGGGTCCAGCCCGCGCTGCGCCACCGACGAGATCACGAACTGCCCCCACGCATCCGGCGCCTCGACCTTGGGCGCCGGCCAGTCGGGCGGCAGCAGGTCGGCCTTGGTGAAGACGACCGCGTGCGGCTTGGTGGCGAGCTCCGCGGAGTAGTGCCGAAGCTCGTCGCGCAGCTTGTCGTACTCGGCCTGGGGCTCCAGCGCGTCGGCGGGGATCATCAGCGCCAGTGTGCGGGTGCGCTCGATGTGGCGCAGGAACTGGTGCCCCAATCCCTTTCCCTCGTGCGCGCCCTCGATGATCCCCGGGATGTCGGCCATCACGAAGGTGCGGCTGCCCGACAGCTGCACCACGCCCAGGTTGGGCGTCAGCGTGGTGAACGGGTAGTCCGCCACCCGCGGCGTCGCCGCCGAGACCGCCGAAAGCAGCGTGCTCTTTCCCGCGTTCGGCTCGCCCACCAGCCCCACGTCCGCGATCAGCTTCAGCTCCAGCGCGATCCGCCTCTCTTCGCCGGGCTCGCCGGGATCCGCGCGGCGCGGGGCCTGGTTGGTGGCCGTGGCGAAGCGCGCGTTCCCCCATCCGCCCCGGCCGCCCTTCGCGACCACGAACTCGTCGCCGTCGCGCAGCAGCTCGCCCAGCACCTCCTGCGTTTCCACGTCGCGCACCAGCGTGCCGGGCGGCAGGCGCAGCACCAGGTCGTCGCCGCTGCGGCCCGTGGAGTTGCTGCCGAAGCCCTTGGCCCCGTTGGGCGCTTTGTACTGCTGGCGGTACCGGTAGTCCATCAGCGTGGTGAGCTGGGCGTCCGCGCGCAGAATGACGTCCGCGCCCCGCCCGCCGTCGCCGCCGTCCGGGCCGCCGCGCGGTGTCATGGACTCGCGCCGCATGGACGAAGCCCCCGGGCCGCCGTCGCCCGCCTTTACGTTGATCTCCGCGTAATCCAGGAACACCGCGTCTCCCCGTCCGTCTTTATGTAGAATGGATGGATCTGCCTTGACTACGGCTGCTTACGGCAACTGCTGGTTTGGGCGTGCCCCTCCGCTGCGCTCCGGGTCGGGCTGCGCGCGCCGTAGGCAACGATACAACAGTTGCCAACGGCGCCGAGCCCACGGCGCTCACGTCCTCCGGAGCGTTTCAGACAGGCCCGTGCGTGCGCGCCGTGTTCTCGGCCCTGCGGGCGCGCATCCCTCACGCAACGCCGCCTCCCATCACACCATCACACCATCACACCATCACACCATCACACCATCACACCATCACACCATCACCACTTCGCGCGAATGTCCGCCCACAGCGCCCCCACCTCCGCCGCCTCGTCCGGTTCCAGGAACCCGCGGGCAATCTCCACCGCGGCATCCACCTCGTCCACCGAGGCGCCGGCGTTCAGGGCGCCGCGCAGGTGCGAGTGCAGCTGGCGGGGCACCTTCCACACCGCCAGCAGCGCCGCGATGCACAGCTCGCGCGTCTTCAGGTCCAGTCCGGGACGCCCGATCACCCGGCCGTATCCGCCCGTCACCATCCACCCGTCCACGTCCGGGTGCAAGCCGCGCACGTTCTCGCGCAGCTTGCCGTAGTTGGCGCCGTAGACCTCCGCGCAAACGCGCTCGCCGCGCGCCGGCCACGCCGCCGGGTCCTCCTCGGATTCCGCCAGCGCAGGACGGCCGCTGACCTCGCGCCACGTCGCCAGCGCGTTCAGCGCGTCGGGAAAGCCGATGAACAGGTGCGCCTGCAGGATCACCTCCTCCACCGCGCGCGCGTCCGCCTCCTCGCGCGCCACCTCCATCTCCGCGCGGATGGCTCCCGCGTGCCGCGTCCCCAGCGCCGCCGAAAGCCGCAGCAGCGCCGCGCGCCCCGCGTCAGGCATCCGCACCCCCTCCGGCCAGGTTCACAGCCCTGCCCTCACGCCGCATCCAATGCATCCGGCGCACCGGTCTGGGCCTCCACCGCCTGCAGGCGGATGGAGGGGCGCAGCTGGCCCGTCACCTCGCCGCGGGTGTTGGCGATCTCCTGGAACACGTACGCGTGCAGCGCGCCAAAGTCGTCTTCCGAGATCAGGTCCAGCTCGCGCAGCACCCCGGAGACCGCGGGGGCCACCGCGCGCACGTTGCCGTCCTCCACCTTGATGGCGATCCCCAGCTCCGCGCCAGGCACGCCCACACAGTACACCCCCTCCGCGCCCGTCTTGGCGAACACGCGCCCCTCCGTCAGCCGCGCCAGCTCCGTGCAGATGCGCCCCTCGCCCGCCACCATCTCCGGGTGCGCCGCCATCGCCGCCACCACCGCCGCCGGGCCGGGTTCCCCGCGCCGCGCCGCCGCCGCCAGCCCCGCGTACGCCAGCGCCATCTGCCGCAGCGGCAGCGCAAAGCACACCACGCCGCACCCGTCCACGCCCAGCCCGATCGCCTCCGCGGGCATCTGGGTCCAGCGGGCCACCTCCGTCAGCAGCCGCGCCTGCACCGGGTGCTCCACCCGCTCGTACCCCTCCGGCTCCCACCCGCGGGCGCGCGCCACCGCCATCATCCCCGCGTGCTTGCCGGAGCAGTTGTTGTGCAGCCGCACCGGCTCCAGCCCCTGCTCGGCCAGGTCGCGCCGCGCGTCCTCGTCATAGGGCAGGTGGGGGCCGCACGCCAGCGACTCCGCCGTCACCCCGATCTTTTCCAGAAACGACTCCGCCACCTTTATGTGCGCCGCCGTCCCGGAGTGCGATCCGCAGGCCAGCGCCAGCTCCCGCGGCGTAATGCCAAAGCGGTCCATCGCGCCGTCGTCCACGATCGGAATCGCCTGGATCGGCTTGGCCGCCGAGCGCCAGAACGTCACCCAGTCGGGATCGCCGCAGAACGCCCGCAGCGTCCCGTCCGCGTCCACCACCGCCACGTGCACGCGGTGCCGCGACTCCACCACGGGCCCGCGCATCACCTCCACCACGCTTTCCAGGTCTGCCATTGTCTCGGTCGGAAGGCTGATGTATGAACAGATTTCCAGGAACTACCGGTTTGGGCGTGTCCCTCCGCTGCGCTCCGGGCCGGGCTGCGCGCGCACTAGGGCACGATACAACTGTGCCCAAGTGCGCCGAGCCCCCGGCGCGCACCGGCATCCAGGGTGTTTCCTCCGCGCCCGTGCGCGCGCGCCGGTGTCTCGGCCCTGCGGGCGCGCATCCCTCACGCGAGGTGCGTCGCACCTCCCTCTCCCACGCAGTTTGTGGGGGAGGGCCGGGGAGGGAGGCGCCAGCCCTTTCGCGCCGCACCATCCACGCCGCCTGAAGCTCCCATCGCCCGGATCCGCATCGCCCGGCTCGGCCCATCCCTACTGAAAGCACCGTGCCCGGCCCAAAAAGAAGGGGAGGAAGGGCACCTTCAGCACCCCTCCTCCAATTCTCACCAGCCGAAAGAAGCCTGGCCGCGCGGCCGTTAGCGGCGGCTGGCCGTCTCGCGCGCGGCGTTGGGCGCCTGCTGCACCGCCCGGATGAGCGCCTGCGTGTCGGGCGCCTGCTGCAGCAGCCGGATGGCTTCCTGCAGCACGCGGTCCGTGGGATCGTCGCGGCGTACCGCCACCGGCGGGCCGAACTTGCTGCGCGCAATCTCGTCGATCAGCTGCGCGTCGATAAAGCGCTGGGCGCCCTGGAACTGCTCCAGCGTGACCTCTACCCCGTTGGCCCGCAGCCGGTCAAAGAACTCGCGGCGCATCTGCGGCGTGACGGCAAAGTCGGGGCGCAGCTCGGGGTGCGCGCGCTCGTAGGCCACGGCGTAGGCGAACAGCGCGCTCTGGAACTTGGCCGCCTGCCTGGACGCCGCGCGGAAGAACGCCTTCTCCGCCTCGGTGGCCGTGTCCTGCCGCACGATCAGGTCCGGCACGATGCCGCCGCCGCCAAAGACCGTGCGCCCGCTGTCGGTGCGGTAGGGCACGCGCTTGGTGGTGTCCTGCGCCACCGGGTTTCCGTCCGCGCCCATCACGCTGGAATCCTGCTCCACCTCGCCTTCCTCGCCCGGCTTGACGTCCTTCTGGATGGAGCGGCCCACCGGCGTGTACCACTTGGCCGTCGTCATCTTCAGAAAGTCGCCGCCCGACAGCTGAAAGACGGACTGGACGGAGCCCTTGCCGTAGGTGGTGGTGCCCAGCACCACCGCGCGGTCGTGGTCCTGCAGCGCGCCGGCCACGATCTCGGCCGCGCTGGCGCTGTAGGCGTCCACCAGCACCGCCACCTTGAGCCCGTCGTACGACTCGGGCGTGGTGGCGCGGTACGTTTCGCTCTCGCGCGGGTTGCGGGCGCGGGTCTCCACCACCGCGTCGCCGCGGGGCAGGAACAGATCCGACACGCTCACGCCCTCGTCCAGCAGCCCGCCCGGGTTGCCGCGCAGGTCAAGCACCAGCGAGCGGGCGCCCTGCGCGCGCAGACTGTCGATGGCCGCCCGCAGCTCGACCGTGCTGGTCTGGCTGAAGACGATCAGGTTGGCGTACCCCACTCCCGGGGCCACCATGTACGAGTACGGCACCGAACGGACGTGGATCTCCGCCCGGGTGATGGTAAAGGCGATGGGCTGCTCCACGCCCACGCGCTGCACCTTCAGCTGCACGGGGGTACCCTTGGGGCCGCGAAGCTCCTTGACCGCCTGGTCGTCGCTCCACCCCTCGGCGCTCTTGCCGTTGATCTCCAGAAAGCGGTCGCCCACCCGCATCCCCTGCTTCTCGGCCGGGGTGTCGGGCAGGATGCTGACCGCCGTCACCCAGCCGTCGCGGGACGAGATCTGAATCCCCAGGCCGCCGTACTCTCCGGTGGTCTGCCGGTGCAGGTCCTCGTACTGCTCCGCCGTCATGAAGGTGGTGTGCGGGTCGCCCAGCTCGCTGAGCAGCCCTTCCACCGCCTTTTTGTACAGGTCTTCCTGGGTGTGCGGCTCCACGTACCGGTTCTGGACGAAGTTGATCACCTCGTCGAACAGGCGCGCGCGCTGAAACACGCTCTGCTGGCTGCCCACGTCCTGCTGCAGCAGCCAGCCTCCGGATACCACGGCCACGGCGCCCATCATGAGCGGGGCGACGACGGTGCGCTTGAACTTCATCGGACCTCCGGACCACCTGCTGGGGAAAGGAACGCCCGCACCCGTGCGCGCATCCCGCTTACCGGCTGATAAACCCCGTCGCGGGGAATGTTTCTGAAAGCCGCCCGGCCAGCGCCTCGCGCACCCGCCGCTGCACCTCGTCGCGCGGCGCATCGGCCTGCACCCGCACGATCCCGGCCACGCGCGCGGCGTGCGCGCGGTACGCCTCTGCCACCCGCCCGTGGAACGCCACGTCCTCCAACTCCATGCGGTCCGCGGACTTGCCCTCGGCCCGCTGCCGCGCCGCGCCCACCTCGGGGTCCACGTCCAGCAGCACCGTGGCGTCGGGTGTTACGCCGCCCGTGGCGATGCGGTTGCACTCGATCACCTCGTCCAGCGGCAGCCCGCGGCCCGCGCCCTGGTACGCCAGCGTCGACAGCTCAAAGCGGTCGGCGATCACCACCCGCCCCGCCGCCACGCCGGGAAGCACCACCTGCTCCACGAACGCCGCGCGTGCCGCCAGCATCAGGAACAGCTCGCTGCGGGGGGGAACGTGCAGCCCCACCTCGCCCAGCACCGTCTGCCGCACCCGCTCGCCCAGCGGCGTGGAGCCCGGCTCGCGCGCCACCACCACGTCCAGCCCCCGCTCGCGCAGCCACGCGGCGAACAGGGCCACCTGGGTGGTCTTGCCGGAGCCCTCGACCCCTTCGAAAGCAAGGAACAGGCCGGGCTTGGGCTCGCTCGCGGGCTCCGTTTCCATCATGTACGCTGGTTGTGGATGCGCTGGATTCGACCCGTCAACGCTCACGATCGCGCGCGGATCAAACCCTGAAAGAGATGGGCCTCACACAGAGTTAACAGAGTTAACAGAGTCAACAGAGTGGATGGGAAAACACGAACTCTGTTGACTCTCTTGACTCTGTGTGAGCCAAGGCCGTTCCCTCCCCGCTACGGGTTCAGGCCGAAGCGGACGCGGTTGCGGGCTCGGGCGGGCGCGGGGGGAGGACGAAGTGGAAGATGGCGCCCTCACCGGCGCGGCTCTGCACCCAGATGCGGCCGCCGTGCGCCTCGACCGCCAGCTTGCAGAAGGTAAGGCCCAGCCCCGACGAGGTGCCGCCCGCGTCGGCGCGGCCGTACTTGCGGAAGATGGCCTCGTGCTCCGTCTCGGGAACGCCGCGGCCGGTGTCGGCCACGCTCACCTTGACCCCGCCCTCGGCGGGAACGGCGGAGACGCGGACGGCCACCCCGGGCCCGCCGTGCCGCACCGCGTTGCCGATCAGGTTGGCCAGGACCCGGCGCAGCATCCCCTCGTCCGCGCGCACGCCCACGCCGGCGGGGCCCTCCACCGCCAGCCGCACCCCCTCGCGCTCGGCGCGCACGTGCCACTCGCCCGCCACCTCGCGCAGCAGCCGCGCGACGTCCAGGTCGCGCGGCTGCAGGCGCACGCTGGATTCCTCCAGCCGCGACAGGTCCAGCAGGTTGTCGGCCATCCGCAGCACGTCGACGCCGCGCTCGCGGGCGTCGTCCAGCAGGCGGCGCTGCTCGGGCGCCAGCGGACCGGCGTCGCCATCCAGCACCAGCTCCAGGCTGCCCAGGATGCCGGTGAGCGGCGACTTGAGGTCGTGCACCACCATCCGCGTCAGGTCGTCCTTGAGCTCCTCCAGCGCCTTGAGCCGGCGGTAGCTTTCGGCCAGCCGCTCCTGCGCCTCCTTCATCCGCAGCAGCGAGCGGATGCGGGCCACCAGGACGGGGCGGCTGAACGGCTTGGTGAGAAAGTCGTCGCCGCCCGCCTCGATCCCCTTCACCTTGTCGTCGTTTCCCGACAGCGCGGTGACAAAGACCACGGGTATGCCGGCCGTCCGCGGGTCGGCCCGGAGGCGGCGGCACACTTCGTAGCCGTCCATCCCGGGCATCATCACGTCCAGCAGCACCAGGTCGGGCCGCCGCTCGCCGGCCGCGGCCAGCGCCGCCTCGCCGCTCCCCGCCCCGACCGTGCGGTAGTCCAGCGCCTCCAGCAGGTCGCACAGGACCTCGACGTTGGAGGGCTCGTCGTCCACCACCAGCAGCAGGGGCGAGCCGGCCGCCGGCAACTTACCGCCCCAGCAGTGAAAGGGAGAGCGACACCCGCCAGAACGACTCGTCCAGCAGCGCCGCGCCGCCGCCGCGCATGCCGCGCTCGCCCGACAGGTCCAGCGAGGCCGCGCCGCCGCCAAAGACGACACCGATCCCGGCCGTCCCCGTACGCTCGTTCACGAAGTCGGTGGCACCCTCGTAGCGGAAAGGCAGCTCCGCGTACCGCGCGCCGATGCGCAGGGGCACCGGCCGGCCCAGAAAGCGCAACGCCTCGTACTCGATGCCGGCCGTGAGCTGCGTGGCGTCGCGCGCGCCGCCGGACACGTCCTCGTCCGCCGCGCCCCACCCCTGCCAGCGGGCGGAGACGGCGACCAGCGCCTGCTGCGCGATGCGGGCGCTGCCGCCCACGTCTACCTGCACCGGGAGCGAGTAGTCCTTGCTCACCACGCCGGAGTCCTGCGCCTCGGCCGTGAGCGAGCCGCCGGCGGCGACCGCCGCGGAAAGGCTGAAGGCGCTGCCGCGCCAGCGCGCGCCGGCGCTAAGACCCAGCCCGCGCCACTCGTACGTGGTCCCGGTGATGCTGGGCTGGATGCCGCCCTCGGTAAAGACGCGGTACACGGTGTCGCGCAGGGCGCCGGTGTACACGTCCAGGGCCGCGCCCACGTCCAGCCGCGGCAGCAGGCGGTACCCCACCCCGCCGCGCAGCCGCGCCACGCCACCGCTGGAGCGAAAGCGGTCCAGCACGTCCAGCTGCTGGCCGGTGACCAGGATGCTGTCCCGGTGCTCCACGGCCCAGTTCTGGTCCAGCACGCCGGCGTACCCCAGCGAGGCCACGAAGCGCGTGCCGATGGGGAACGCCGCCTGCACCACGGGAAAGCGCGCGGTGGTATAGTCCTGCGCCTGGTCGCCGGCCGTGCCGGAGACCTCGTCGGCCTGAAAGGTCACGGTGAGCCCGGCGGCCGGCAGCCCCATGGCCGCGGCGGGGTTCACCAGCGACATCTGCGCGTCGGGAAGGCCCACCGCAAGGCCGCCCAGCGCGCGGGCGCGGGCGTCCACCGGCTCCAGCGGGGTGCCCAGGCCGCTGGTGGAAAGCAGCGACTGCGCCGGCGCCTGGCCGGCGGAAAGCACGGAGAGCACCGCGGCCGCGGCGGCGGTGCCCAGAGCGCGAACGATCGTCATGGAAGGGGACGGCGTGCGGGAAGCGTGTACACGATGCGCAGCCGCGCCTCGGGATCCAGGAAGAGCACGCCGAAGGTGGGGGGCGGCCCCAGCCCGTCCACCTCGCTCACCAGCGCGACGGTGCGCGGGATGGAGTCATCGGCGACCTGCGAGCGGGTGAGCGCCGTGATCGGCAGCACCACCAGCGAGTCGGCGGCGGCGAACAGGACGTCCTGGTCCAGCACCGTCTGCCCTAGCGGCGCCACCCGCCCCAGCTCCGGCTCCGCCACCAGCCGCAGCGCCAGCGGCACGGAGTTCAACGCGCCGAACCCTCCCGGCACCGCGGTGGGCCGCAGCAGGATGGCCACCTGGTTCAGCTGCACCTGGCTCAGCGGCACATCGGCGCACACCTGGGGCGCGGCGCACCCGGGCACGGTCTGCTCCAGGTTCAGCTCCAGCAGCGTGCGCGCAGAGCGAATGCCGCCCACCGCCACCGTCCCCGCGGGCGCATCGGGCTGCTCGGGCGTGTAAACCGTGGTCAGGTTCGACCCCGGCGCCGCGACAAAGTTGAGGGTGGTGTCGGGGATGGCGCTGTCAGGCCTGACGGCCAGCCGCAGCAGCAGGTTGGAGACCTCGATGCGCGCGCCCGTCTCGGCGACGGTGAACACCACGCCCGGCGAGGTGGAGTCCGCCATGCGCTCCACGGAGGCGGGCGACAGCGTGACCACCAGCGAGTCGCCGCCCGTGACCGGGTAGGTGGCCTGCCCCAGCAGAACGCCGCGGGTGCCGCCCGGCTCGGTGAACGGCACCTGCGCGCCCACGGAGTCGACGGCCAGCGTCCAGGTGGCGGTGCGCGCGTCGAAGCGCTGCGCCGCCTCCCACACCTGCAGGGTGAGCGGGCGCCCGGTGCTGGCCAGCGAGTCGACGTCCAGCACCAGCCGGCTTTCGGCGTAGCTGAAGGCCGAGTCGGTTTTGGTGGCGCCGTTGCGCAGGTAGGTCACCGTGCGCGGAAAGCCGGTGAACCGGGCCAGCGCGTGCGCATCCAGCCCGCCGCCGTACTGGTTGGCGACCACGGCGTACGCGGCGTCCGATGCGCGGGTGTAGCCGCTGAAGCCGCCCAGCACCTCGAAGAAGCGGGAGGCGGGGAGGATGACCTCGCGCGTGACGGCGACGCCTCCCGGCGGGAACGCACCCGGGCCGGAAAGGGTGGGCGTCTCGTCGGAGCAGGCGGCCACGGTCACCGCCAGCGCGGCGAGCAGGGCGAATAAAGAGCGGGATCGCATCCGGTAGAAAGAACGGGTCATGCTCGTTGCGCGGGCGCCGTGGCGCCCGCAAAAGCGCGGCGGCCGGGCCGTGCCAGCCGGCCAGAACCGCCGCGGGAAAGTCCTGTTACGCGTCGCGGTGCGCTCGCGTTCCGTCCACGTACACCCGGGGCAGGCGCGTGCCCAGCCCGGTAAGGATCTCGTACGAGATGGTGCCGGCCTGCGCCGCCACCTGGTCCAGCCCGATCTCCTCCCCGCCGTCGCGCCCGATCAGGGTCGCGGCGTCGCCGGCGCGGGCCTCGGGCACCTCCGTCAGGTCCACCACGGTCATGTCCATGGAGATGCGGCCGATGATCGGCACGCGGCGCCCGCGGACCAGCGCCTCCCCCTGTGCGGCCAGCGCCCGGCGCAGCCCGTCGGCGTAGCCGATGGCCAGCGTTCCCCACCGCTCGGGGCGGCTCGCAGTGTAGGTGGCGCCGTATCCGCACGTCCACCCCGCCGGCACGTCCCTGACCAGCGCGACGCGGGCGCGGAGGGAAACCACGGGTTCCGGCACGGCGCCCGGTCCGGCGGACCCTCCGTAGAGAAAGATTCCCGGGCGCACCACGTCACCGCCGTAGCCGTTGCGGCGGACCGCCGCGGCGCTGTTGGCGCTGTGGATCACCCGCCGCACGGAGCCGTCACCCGGCGCCGGCAGCGCGGCCAGCGACTCGCGGAAGCGGCGCTGCTGCTCGTCCGTGGGGGCCAGCTCCGGCTCGTCCGCGGAATGGAAGTGCGTGAAACACCCTTCCCACTCCAAAAGGTCCCCGGTCTCGCGCGCGATCGCGGCGCCCCAGGCGGCCGCGCCGGCGTACGGAAAGCCGGCGCGGCCCATCCCCGTGTCGATCTCGGCGTGGAACGCCAGGCGGCGCCCCGTCTCACGGGCCGCGGCGGCCCAGCGGCGCACGGAGTCCAGGTCGGAAAGGGCGGGCGTAAGGCCGGCGCGGGCGGCGCGGGGAAGCTCGTCCGGGGGCGCGGGGGCAAAAACGACGACGCGCCCCGTCCATCCCAGGGCGCGCAGCTCTTCCCCCTCGGCCACCGCGGCCACGCCGATGGCGAACAGCTCGCGCCCGGACAGCTCGGCGCGTACCATCCGCAGCACCGCGGCCACCCCCAGGCCGTACGCGTTCGCCTTGAGCATGGGGACCACGGACGCATCCGGCCCCGCGGCGTCCTTGACGCGCCGCAGGTTGCGCCGCAGCGCCGCCTCGTCCACCTCTACCCAGGCACGGGAAACCACCGTTGACGGATCAGACACAAACCAAGTATTCTAGGCCCACCGTGAGTGGATCGCAAGCCGAAACCCGCCCCGCCGGCCATGACGGCAGCGTTCTGGACCGCGCCCTGGCGCTGGTCGCGTTCCTGCGCGCCCACTGCCCCTGGGACGCGGCGCAGACCCCCGCGTCGCTCACCCGCTACCTGCTGGAGGAAGCGCACGAGGTGGCGGGCGCCATCGCCGACGGTGACCCCGCGGCGCTGCGCGGCGAGCTGGGCGACCTGCTGCTGAACGTGGCCTTTCAGGTGGTGATCGGCGAGGAAACGGGCGCCTTCAGCCGCGAAGACGTGGTCGCGGGGCTGGAGCAAAAGATGCGCCGCCGCCACCCCCACCTGTACGGCCTGGGCGAGGCGGAGCCGTGGGAGGCGATCAAGGCGCGCGAGCGGGCCGGCGCCCCGGCCGGCGGCATTCTGGACGAGGTGCCGCACGGGCTTGACCCCCTGCTGCGCGCGTTTCGCATCCAGGACCGCGTAGCCAGGGTGGGCTTCGACTGGCCGGACCCGCGGGGCGCGTGGGAAAAGGTGCGGGAGGAGACGGAGGAGATCGGCCGCGAGCTGGCGGAGGCCGATCCGGACCGCCTGGAGGACGAGGTGGGCGACCTGTTCTTTGCCGCGGTGAACCTCGCGCGCCTTTCGCACGTACACCCCAGCACGGCGCTGGCCCGCGCCAACGCCAAGTTCTCGCGCCGCTTCCGCGCCCTGGAGGCGCTGGCGGCGGAGCGCGGCGTGGTCGTTGGCGAAGCGACGCTGGAGGAGCTGGACGTGCTGTGGGACGAGGTCAAACGGATCGAGCGCGCCCCCGTGCCGGGCGAGGGAGCATCGTGACGCGAATCGTGCATCATCCATCGTCCGCCCCGCCGGCGACGGCGAAAGACCTGCCTTTTTCTCCACGCGGAGACGGATGAGCCTCAGGCAACGAATCGTCCTCACCCTGGTGGGGATCTCCGTTCTGCTCGCCATCCCCGCGGCCTACGGGCTGCTGGCGCTGGAGGACATCCACGACATCACCGCCCGCCTGTCCGAGCAGCGGATGGCCACCGGTGCGCTGGGCGACCTGCGCAACGGGGTGGAAACCACCCACGACGCGCAACGCCGGTACGCCGCCCTGGCCCCGGTGAGCAGCGAAGCGCTGGGGGGAACGCCCGCCGACAGCGCCGGACCGCGCATGCAGGCCGACAGCGCCGCCCGCGAGGCGGGACGCGCGCTGCAGCGTCTGCGGACGCAAAGCGACGGCGCCTACGCGGGGCCCAGCGCGCCCGTCGCCGAGCTGTGGTCGCGGATCGGCGCCAACATCCGCCGCGAGCGGGCGCTGCTGGAAGCGGAAGAGCGAGACTCGGCCGAGGCGATGCGGCGGGTGCTGGAGCAGCAGTTCGGCGAGATGGATCCGCGGCTGGACGCCGTCGCCCGCTTCATCACCGGGCAGACGGAGCGCGAGCTGCGGCAGGCGGAGCAGGTGGCCAGCCGCGCGGCCAGCACCACGCTTCTTGCCCTGGCGCTGGCGCTGGCGGCCACGCTGGTGATCGGCACCTGGCTCACGCGGACGCTGCTGCGGCCGATCGGCGAGCTGCGGCGGGGGATGGCGACGGTGGCGCAGGGCGACTTCGAGCCCGACGTGCACATCCCCCACGAGCGGCCCGACGAGCTGGGCGACCTGGCCCGCTCGTTCGACACCATGACGGAGCAGCTGCGCGAGCTGGACCGGCTCAAGGCCGAGTTCGTCTCCGTGGCCAGCCACGAGATCAAGACGCCGCTGAGCGTGATCCGCGGCTACGTGACGCTGCTGGCCGACGGCATCTACGGCGAGGTGACGGAGCAGCAGCACAAGACGCTGGAGGCGGTGAACGCGCAGACCGACCGGCTTGCGCGCTTGGTGCACCGGCTGCTGGACGTGAGCCGCTTCGAGGCGGGCGGTGCGCGGCTGGAGCTGCGGGAGATCGACCTGCACGCCTTCTTCGACGATCTGACCAGCGACTTTCGCGTGCTGGCGCTGCAGAACGGGATCGATTTTCCCGTAACGCTGGGGGACGACCTGCCCCCGCGCATCACCGGCGACGAGGACCGGCTGAGCGAGGTGCTGGGCAACCTGCTTTCCAACGCCTTCAAGTTCACCTCGGCCGGGGGCACCATCCGGGTGGACGCCTGCCGCCGCGACGGCGGGATCGAGGTGGAGGTGGAGGACACCGGCGTGGGGATCGCGCCGGAAAAGCTCCCCCGCATCTTCGAGAAGTTCTACCAGGTGGAGAACGACGTGCAGCCGCGGTCGGTGGGCTCGGGGCTGGGGCTGGCGATTGCCCGCGAGATCGTGGAGGCGCACGGGGGCACGATCGGTGCAGAAAGCGAGGAGGGTAAAGGGACGCGCTTTCGCGTGTTTCTTCCCGAGCGGCCGCCCGTGCAGGGGCCGTCCTGACCGCCCGATCTCGTGGCCGGATGAAGACCGCCATCACACTGATCCTCGCCGGGCTGCTTTCCGCATGCTCGGTGTTCGCTCCCGAGAACCTGGGGCCCGATGCCGCCCGCCGCGACGGACTGTGGCGGCAGGGGCACGCCGCCATGCAGCGCGACTCGTTTCGCGTGGCCATGGCGGCGTTCCAGCGCCTGTCGGCGGAGCACCCGCGCAGCGACTTTGGCCGCGAGGCGCTGTTCTACCTGGGAACGCTGTACCTTGAGCCCGCAAACCCCGCGTACGACGCGGGGCTGGCGACGCAGAACCTGGAGATGTACCTGACGGCCGACACGCAGGGCGGCCGCGTGACGCGCCGGCCCGAGGCAGAAACGCTGCTGGGGCTTTCGCGCCAGCTGGCGCTTCCTTGCGAGCAGCGTACGGGGAGCCTGCGCTGCGATCCGCAGGTCGTCACCCGGCCGGCGGGGAGCGACACGGTGGTGGTGCGTCAGGGGAGTGATCAGAGCGCGGAGGTGGCCCGCCTGCGCCGCGAGTTGAACGAGCGCGACGCCACCATCCGCGAGCTGCGCGAGGAGTTGCAGCGCATTCGCAACACCCTGGCGCCGCGGCCCGAGTAAACTTCCGCCGTCCAGGAATCCAGAAGCCCCGCCACGGCCGTTCACGCTGCTGTGCGGGGCTTCGACCGTTCCGTCCTTCCCGGACCATCTGCCGCTCACGTCGGCCGTGGAGCGGATGGAAGGCTCTCCAGATCGCGCATCAGGTGGTGCGATCGACGTGCTCCCGGTGCGCTTCGGAAACCATCCACCGATCCGCATCTCTGATACCGTTTCTGCTGATTCACCGTGCATTCAGGCCTTTCCAACGAATCTCATGCGGAGGGGCGGAGTACGCGTAGGCGCGGAGAAGCGTGACGTTCTCCGCGCCTATGCGCCCTCCGCGTCTCCGCGTGACAGCCGGGTTTTTCGGCGAGATTCTTCGGGGCGGAGTCGATAAAGGCTCGGCTTCAGCCGGCGTGGGCGGGGAGCAGCAGGGTAAAGGCGGCGCCGCTGCCGGGGCCGCTGCGGGCCGTCAGGTCGCCGCCCATGGCGCGCGCCAGGCGCCGCGAAATGGCGAGGCCCAGGCCGCTGCCGGGCTCGCGCTTGCTCTTGGTGCCGGCGGCGATCTGCAGAAACTCCTCGAACACGGCCTCTTCGCTCCCGGCGGGGATCCCGGGGCCGGTGTCGCGCACCTCCAGCCAGGTGTGTCCCTCGCGGCTCCCCGCCACCACCGCCACCTCGCCCTGCTCCGTGAACTTGACCGCGTTGGAGAGCAGGTTCACCAGGATCTGCCGCACCCGCGGCGGGTCCACGCGCAGCATGGCGTCGCGCTGGCTGTCGATGTCCATCCGCAGCTCCAGCTTTTTGCTGCGGGCCTGCGGCTGCACGGCCACCAGCGCTTCGTCCACCAGGTCGCCCAGCCGCACCTCTTCGCGGTGGAACTCCATTCGCCCCGCGTCCAGCTTGGCCAGGTCCAGGATGTCGTTCACCAGCTGCGACAGGTGGCCGCTCACCTGGCTGATGCGCTCGATCATCTCCAGCTGCTGGCCGTTCAGGTCGCCCACGATGCCGTCGGCCAGCAGTTCGCTGTAGCCCACGATGGCGGTGATGGGCGTGCGCAGGTCGTGGCTCATGGCGCTGAAAAAGCGCTCGCGGCGGAACGCGGCCTCGGTGAGCTGCGCGTAGGTGCGCAGGTTGGCGAGGACCGCCGCCGCCTGTGTGCCCACCATCAGCGCCAGCCGCCGCGTCTCCTCGTCCGCGCCGCCGCCGCGCCAGCCGGCCACCAGCGCGCCCAGCGTTTCGCCACGGTAGTGCAGCGGCACCAGCAGCCCCGCGCCGCCGCCGGGGATCTGCACCGGCCTCGGCTGATCGCCGTCCTCCTCCGCCAGCGCGATCAGGGCCGCCCGCTCCTCCTCGTCCCCGTCTACGGTCCAGGCGCGCGGCTGGGGGAGGGACGGCGCGTGCAGCGCCACGGCGTCGGCATCCAGCACCTCGGCCGCGCGCGTCTGCAGAATGCGCCACACCTCGTCCGCATCCACTACCCCCGCCGTTTCTTCCGCCAGCCCGCAGAGCAGCTCAAGCCTGCGCACCAGCCGCGCCCGGTTCGCGTCCTGGGCGGCGGGCGGGGCAAGGGTCGTCGGCGCTTCGCCGTGGGGCATGGACGGCCTTTCCGGAAAGGGAAGATGATGATCCGCGCGGGTTTCGGGGGCGGGCGCGTGCGCGTGCGGGGCCGGGCGGCTATGTTGGCCGCTCACCATCACCGCCACGGGATACGCACGAATGAGCCTTCCACCGCTCCGCTTGAGGAAGAACGAAGACCGCAGGCTGCGTGCCGGGCACCTGTGGGTGTTCAGCAACGAGGTGGACGTGGCGGCGACGCCGCTGACCGCCTTTGAGCCCGGCGCCATGGCCGAGGTGCAGGACGCCCGCGGCGCCCCGCTGGGCACGGCGTACGTGAACCCGCGCTCGCTGATCGCCGCGCGCCTGGTGAGCCGCCAGCGGCACCGCACACTGGACGGCGACCTGCTGCGCCGCCGCATTGCCCGCGCGCTGGCGCTGCGCGACACGCTGTTCGACCGCCCCTTCTACCGCCTGGTCTACGGCGAAGGCGACGGGCTGCCGGGCTTGATCGTCGACCGATTCGGCTCCGTCCTGGTCGCGCAGGTGACCACCGCCGGGATGGAGCGCGTGGTCGCTGAGATCGTCGACGCGCTGCAGGAGATCGTGAATCCCACGGGCATCCTGCTGCGCAACGACACCTCCGGCCGCGCGCTGGAAGGGCTGGAGAGCTACGTGCAGCCCCACGGCGAGGTTCCTGACGTGCTGCAGATCGAGGAGAACGGCGTGCGCTTCGAGGCGCCGGTCACCGGGCAAAAGACGGGGTGGTTCTACGACCACCGGATGAACCGCGCCCGCATGGCGGCGTACGTGCGGGGGCGGCGCGTGCTGGACGTGTTCAGCTACGTGGGCGGCTGGGGTGTGCAGGCGGCGGCCGCGGGCGCACGGCAGGTGACGTGCGTGGACGCCTCCGCACCCGCGCTGGAGTTCGCCGCCCGCAGCGCGCAGCTGAACGGCGTGGCCGACCGCGTGACGACCCATCGCGCGGATGCCTTTGACGCGCTGATGCGGCTGGGCGCGGACGGTGAGCGGTTCGGCGTGGTGGTGCTGGATCCGCCCGCGTTCATCAAGCGAAAGAAGGACGCCAAGGCGGGGGAAGAGGCGTACCGGCGCGCCAACCAGCTGGCGATGGAGCTGCTGGAGCCGGACGGCATCCTGGTGAGCGCGTCGTGCTCGTACCACATGCCGCGCGAGGGGCTGCAGGACGCCATGCTGCGCGCCAGCCGCCGCCTGGGCCGTGACCTGCAGGTGCTGGAAGAGGGGCACCAGGGTCCGGACCACCCCGTGCACCCGGCCATCCCCGAGACCGCCTACCTCAAGTCGTTCATCGCCCGCGTGGCGTGACGTAGGAGTTGTCGGACGAGTCCAGCAAATCAGTCATCCTGAGGGAGCTGCCGCGCAAAACCCTGCCCCGGCAGGATCTATGGCGGCGACCGAAGGACTTTGCTTGCAGAACCGTGGGGCCGGATCTCTGCCACCGAGCTTGTCCCACGATGGCGGAGAGAAGGTCCTTCGGTCGCGCGCAAGCTTTTGCGTGTGTTGAGGTTTTGCGCGGCGCTCCCTCAGGATGACAGTGTGCGGCCGGCTGGAGCAGGGGTAAGTCTGGCAACACCCTCTCAGCGCCCCCGTCCGCCTCCACCTGTCATCCTGAGAGAGGCGCCGCCCCGAACCGTCAGCGATACACGGCACCCCGTGCGCCGACCGAAGGATCTTTATCCGAAGCGCCTCGAACCCTACCCCCACGCCCCGTTGGGGCAGGTGAGGTTTGGCAACGAAGGGGACTTGAACGGCTCCCGAGGCTGGGCCTGTCACGACCCGAGAAAGATCCTTCGGTCGCGCGCAAGCTGTTGTGTGTATTGACGTTTTGCGCGGCGCTCCCTCAGGATGACAGTGTGCTGCCGGCTGGAGCTGGGGTAAGTCTGGCAACACCCTCTCAGCGCCCCCGTACGCCTTCACGTGTCATCCTGAGAGAGGCGCCGCCCCGAACCGTCAGCGATACACGGCACCCCGTGCGCCGACCGAAGGATCTGTATCCGAAGCGCCTCGAACCCTACCCCACGCCCCGTTGGGGCAGCTGAGGTTTGGCAACGAAGGGTACTTGAACGGCTCCCGAGGCTGGGCCTGGCGCGACCCGACAAAGATCCTTCGGTCGCGCGCAGGCTGTTGTGCGTGTTGACGTTTTGCGCGGCGCTCCCTCAGGATGACAGTGTGCTTCCACGGGGAGCGAAAAAAGCGAGCGGGGCGGGGGCGCCGGAGAGGTCCCCGC
>NZ_JBMDXM010000120.1:0-15396 GCF_048594345.1 Longimicrobium sp. | reverse complement strand
CCACACCCGCCGCGCCATCGACGTGCCCTGCTGCTGCCAGCGCGGGTTGCGGGTGATCGTGTCGTATCCCATGTACACCGGCTCCGCGCCCGGCGCCTGGATCCAGTCCGGCCGGTCCACGGCGTCGTTCCACCCGTACGTCGTCACCCGGTGCACCCCGTCGCCCAGCGGGTTGTACACGGTGTCGGCGATGACGCGGCCCCGCGCGTCGTACCCCGCGCCGCTGCGCAGCACCAGGCTGTCGCCCCGTGCGTTGGATGTGCGCACCTGCGTCACCAGCGCGGGATTCACGGTGTCCCCACGCGTCACCACCGTCTCGCTTCCCATGGCGTCGCGGACGCGGCTCACCGCGCCCCGGCCGTCCAGCCAGAAGAGCGTGAGGTCCGATACGTCCGTGCGCGGCCCGTCCAGCGACGTGTACGCCTGCGACACCGGCAGCGAGGTGGTGAAGCCCTTGTCCTCCGCCGCACCGTAGCTGCTGATGATGCTGTCGGCCGACGCCACCCCCATCCGCGAGGAGGCCAGCCGGCCCGTGGCAGTCCAGGTGAACGTCACCGGCGTCCCCCGCCTGTCCGTCCGCCGCGTCACCAGGTTGGGTCGGGTGTGGGTGTACGCGAACTGCACCCCATCCCCGTCAGGGTCCTGGATGTAGGTCACGCGCGCGTCCGACAGCTCGTGCCCGATCGTGACGGTGCGCGTGGGCGCGCCGGGCGCCGTGGCGCTCACCGACGTCAGGATCCCGTTTCCGTCGTAGGCGAAGTCGTAGGCCGGCGCCGTGCCGCTCACCGTGGGCACCGTCACCTTCGTGAGACGGCCGCTCTGCCATGCGAACGTGGTCACCTGCCCCAGCCGGTTCACCGTCCGCAGGTGCTGCCCGTTGCCGTCGAACTCCACCTGCCCGCCCTCCGGCAGCTTGCGGATGTACGCCGCGGTGCCGGAGCTGGACAGCACGTCGGTCGGGCCGGCGGGATCGTCCCACGCCCACACGCCCGGGTACACGTACGAGTACAGCCGCGTGCTGCCGTCACCCCCCACCCACAGCTTCCTGTTGGTGTCCACCGTCACCAGCTGCTCCAGCCCCGCCAGCCACCACCCCCGCCCAAACGGGCTGGCCGTGCGGTTCACCACCGTCATCGCCGTGTAGAGGACCGGGCTGCTGGGCTGTCCCTGCGACCAGGTGGACAGCACCTGCGCGTTGACCAGGTACCACCCGGTGTTCATCGCACTCATCTGCACCGCGATGCGCCGCGTGGTACCCGGCTGCCACTCGCTCCCGGTGAAGAAGCGCTGCTCCACCGTGGCCGTGCCCTGAAAGTACAGCACGGGGCTGACCTGCCCCGGCACGACCGACCCCTCGGGAAGCGTCGCGTTCAGGTACACGCTGGGCCGAGGGTCCGCGTGCTGGCTGTTGTACATCAGCACCGGCGCCCACGCGCGGTTCATGGTCCGGTGCACGGGCAGCGCGTGCGCCAGCCGCAGGTCACCGCACTCGTACGCCGCTCCCGGGCCCGCCGACGCCGTCACGCACTGGCTGCGCTCGATCGGGTAGGTGCCCGTGGCCAGGTCGGCCTGCTGGGCCCCCATCACCGGCGCGCCCGTGCCGGTGCTGCCCCCCACGCTCACGTCCATCCACCCCGCGTCCGCGACGCCCGGCATGGACTCCAGCTCCGCCGACAGCCGCACCAGCAGCTGCCCTCCCGACCCCGGGGCCGTGCCCCACACCGTCACGAACGCGGAGTCGCCCGCCGCCACGTTCACCGTCTCGTACCCGATCCCGCAGCCCCCGTGCGGCGCGCCCGTCCACGCATCACGGCACGACGGCCGCAGACGGTACGTCCCCGACTTCGTCCCCGGATTCACCACCCGGAACGTCGTCGCCACCGTCTGCCACGCACCCACCCCGGCCGTGCCTCCGTCCGGCGACACCCGCACCCCCGACCGCCCCGGCACGTACGTGTACGTCACGCTGGCCGGCGACGAGAGGTTGTTCGCGCTGTCGCGGATGCTCGCCGACAGCGTGTTCGCTCCCGGCTTCATCGTCAGCGTCGCCGTGTACGTGGCGACCACCAGACCGCCCGGACTCGACGGCGCAGCCGTCTGCGTGAACCGCGTCGTCACCACCGTGTCGTTGAACACCATCGTCCGGGTGCTCGGCTTCAGCGACACCTCGTCCGAGAACCGCACCGTCACCGTGATCGACGGCGACGAGAACGTTCCCGCGTCAGGGCTGAGCGAGACCGCGGGCTCCCCCACATCCTGCGCGCCCACCGGCGCGGCGACGAAGAGGGGGAGCGCCAGCAGGACGAGCGGCAGGCAGACCGCGCGGAGTGCGGCGGCGAAACGGAGCAGGCGCGCGCGGAAGGGCTGAGAGGGCATCACGGGTGCGGCAGAGGAAGGGTGGCGGGGAGCCGGCGGGTACCGGCGCCCCTCGGGGGAGCATTTTCTCTCGGATCGGTGGCGGACGGCGAGCTTTCCCACCGGCCGCGCCCGGTTCAGGGCGGCGGGGCCGGGGTCTGAATCGGGGCAGCGGGGCCGCCGGCCGGGGCTGGCTGGACGCTGTCCCTGGGGCTCGGGGTGATGAGGGGGCGCAGCTTGCCGATCGCCCGGCGCATGGTGCGCCGGTTGACGCGCACGTCATCCGCGGCCTCGTCCAGGTCGTCGTCGCTGTAGATGACGTGCGGGGTGATGAAGACGAACAGCTCGAAGTCGTTGTTCCTGCGCAGCTTGCGGCCAAAGATCCCGCCGATCAGGGGGATGTCGGACAGAAAGGGCACACCGCCGCTGGTGCGGTCGCGCTGCGACCCGCTCAGCCCGCCCAGCACGGCCGTGTGCCCGTCGCGCACCAGCAGCTGCGTCTGGATGGCGCGCGTGCTGATGACCGGGGCGTTCACGCCGCCGCCGGCCTCCTGGTCGGTGGCGCTGTTCACCTCCTGCGTCACCGCCAGCTGCACGTAGCCGTCGGCGCTGATGGTGGGGAGCACCCGCAGGCTGGTGCCCACGTCCTTGTACTGCACCACCTCGTCCAGCACCCCGCCGTCCGTGGAGCGCTGCACCTGCACGAACGGCCGCTGCTGGCCCACCACGATCTCCGCCTCCTCGTTGTTGGCGGCCAGCAGGAGCGGGCGGTCCAGGATGATCACGCTGCTGCGCGTCTCGCCCGCGGCAAGCACCACGTCCAGGTCGATGCCGCCCAGGTTCAGGGCGCTGATCACCAGGTCGCTCAGGCCGCCGCCCGTGGTGGTGCCACCGATCGTCGTGTTTCCGGAGCCCGGTACCGGAACGTCGCCCGTGCCGGCCGACAGCCCGTACGAGAGGGTAAAGTCGCGGCTTACGTACGCCACGGTGGCCTCGATCAGCACCTGCAGCGGACGCACGTCCACCTGGTCCACCGCCGCGCGGATGAGCGCGAAGTCCGCCTGGCTGGCGCGCACCAGCAGGCTGTTGGTGCGGTGGTCGGGGACGATGATCACGCTGCCGCTCAGGTTCCCCATCGGCACCTGCACGGCCGTCACGTCCGGCGCCGGCTGGCCGTACGGCGCCACGCGGTTGGCGTTCAGCCCGTCGTTCAGCGTCTCGCGCCGCTGTCCGATCTCGCCCAGCGCGCCGGCGCGGCCGTACAGCGCGTTCACCGTGGCCGCCACGTCCGCGGCGCGCGCGTGCCGCAGGCGGATGACGTTGAGCTCCATTCCGTTGGCGCTGGCCAGCGGGGCTCCGGCCTGGGGCGGGCCCTGCGGAAACGGCGGCTGCGCCGCGCCCGGTGGTGCGCCCTGCGCGCCGGCCCCGCGGATCTCGTACGCGCCGCTCTCCCCGTCGGCCATCACGTACCCCTGCCCGGCCAGCAGCGTGCGCAGCAGCCCGGGAATCTCGGCGCGCGGGATGGGGCGCCCGCTGGTGAAGGTGATGCGCTGGTTGCCCAGCGCGCCAAAGAGCACCGGGCGGTCCAGGTACTGGCTTAGCGCCTGCACCGCCGCGCGCAGCTCCACCTCCACCAGGTTCACGGTCACCCCCTGCGCCCCCTCCGACGCCAGCGGCTGCGCGCCCAGCGGGACGGCGGCGGCCAGCAGCAGGGGGATGAGGATGCGGACGACGCGGTTCACTGCTGCCATGGGTTCCGGACCGTGAGTCTCCAGGTGGTGTCGGGCGACGCCACCACGACGACGCGCTCGGTGATGTCGCGGATGCGCAGGTCGCCCAGCACGTCACCGCGCTTGACGACCACGGCGCCCTCGCGCCCCGGTACCCCTTCCAGCAGGGCCTGCCAGGGAGGCCCCACGATGCCGGACACCGCCAGCTGCGGACGCGGCGGCGGGGGCGGGACGTACTCCGGCGGCGGCATCCCCTGCATCCCCTGCATCCCCATCATCCCCGGGAACACGGGGCGGGCAAAGCCGATGGGCGCGGGGGCGCGGTCCAGGCGAAACGGGTTGCCGCCCGTCACCGTGCGCCCCGCCTCCGCCAGCCGCTCGCGGGGAACGCGCCGCGGCTCCGGCGGCGTGGCGCTCAGCGCGCTGGCCGGCGCCCGGGCCGCCGGCTCCGCGCGGCGCCACCGCGACCACCCCAGCAGCACGACGGCCAGGGCCAGGATCCAGAGCAGCGCCTCCATCCTCCGCCGGCTCACGGCTGCACCTCCTCCGCCGGAAGGCTGTCGACGAACATCTCCACCGTGTCCGTGGCCGCGCCGTCATCCCCCGTGGCGCCGGCGGGGGCGCGGGGAAGCCCGTCGCGGCGCACCAGGGCCAGCCCCTGGACGGTGATCTCCATCCGCAGCGCCTCCGCCTGCTCGGCCGGGCCGCCCGGGATGGGCTGGGTGATGGCGATCTCGCGGACCGCCAGCAGCTCCGGCGCACCCTCCAGCAGCGCCAGCATGCGGGTGAGGGCCGGAAGGTCGCCCGTGGCGTCCGCGCGCACGCCGATGCGCAGGAAGGTGCCGGCGGAGGCCGTGTCGGAGTGAAGCTGGACGGAGCCCATCTGCACCCCCGCGCGCCCCGCCGCGCCACTCACCAGCGACGCCAGCGCCGCGCCGGACGCGGCCGCCGACTCCCCCTCCAGCACCCCGCCGCCCACGGTGACGAAGCGGCCCCTGCGCGCCTCCAGCGAGTCCAGCGAGGCGGGGAGAAGCCGCACCGTCTGCTCCGCGCGCGCCGCCTCCGCCGCCATCTCCGCCGCCGACGCGCGCACCCCCGCGTCCCACCGGCGCCACGCGGGTACTCCGCGGCTCAGCACGACCAGAACGAGGATGACGATCGCCCCGGCCGCCAGGGTTCGCCGATCGCGGCCGGAGAGGGCGGGGATCACGGCGCCACCTCCGCCGCCGCCGGCCGCGCCCGCCGCTCCGCGTCGATGCCGAAGCGCACGGTCACCCGCTCCAGCTCGCGCCCGGCCAGCGCCTCGCGGGTCACGGGCCCCACGATCTCCGGCGCCACCAGCCCCGGCACCTTTTCCAGCGGCCGCACCACGGCCGCCGCGCGCGGGGCCAGCGCCACCACGCTGCCGCCCGCCGTGTCCGCGCGAAAGGCGACGATCGCGCTGCCGGCGGGGAGCGCGGCCGTCAGGTCCGCCAGCAGCAGCGTGGGCGAGTAGCGTCCCACGTCGAACGCCGCGGCCTCCGCCAGCGCCTCGGTCACGCGCGCCAGCTCGCGCTCCGTGTCCGCCGCCACCCGCCGCCGGTCCTGCACCGCGGCGATGCGCGCCATGGCGCGGTCCTCGGCCCCCATCGCCCGCAGCGCCGGCGCCACGGCGGCAAAGGCAAGGGCCGCCGCCAGGGCGCACCCGGCCGCTGCCAGCCGCCACGTGGGGACGTCGCCCGCGGCGGCGCCGGAGGGGCGGTGCACCATCGCCTCGTACGGCGGCAGCGCGGCGGCGCCGTACGCGTCGGCGAAGCGCCAGCCGTGCTCCCCCAGCCACGCCAGGGCGGGGACGGCGGCGGGCGGGGGCGCGCCGGCCACCTGGGCGGCGGCCACGCGGCGGACGGAGTGCAGCTCGCCCTCGCGCAGCCGCACCTCGGCCACGGCGCCGCCATCGGGCCACACCAGGTGCTCGCCCCCCAGCCCGCGCCCCAGCACCGCCACCGTGGGGACAAAGCGGTCCACGCGCACCCCGGCGGTGCGGCACCCCGCCTCCACGGCGCGCACCGCCCGCTCGTCCAGCGCGGCCGCCCACACGGTCCCCGGCTCCACGATGCGGACGCCGGTGGTCACCAGGGGCACGCCGTTGCGCAGAAAGAACTTGCCCGCCCCCTCGCGGACCACCTGCGCCACCAGCCGGGGATCCTCCAGCGGCGGCAGGCCGGCGATGCGCCGCGTCTGCGCCAGCGACGGGCCCAGCGCGGCCACCACCCGCGGGCGTGGAAAGCGCGGCAGCGCCACGCCGGCGATCAGCTCGGCGACCGCGGCGGCGAGCGAATCTCCCGCGCCCACCTCCGCCTCGGTGGCGGCCACGATGCGCCCCGCCCGCAGCGCGACGGCGCGGATGCGGTCGGTGCCCACGGCGATCCCCAGTGAAACCGTCATTCCGTCCACGTCCTTCGCCGCACGATGGCGGCGCGGCTCCCCGCGCGCACCAGCCGCACCTCCACCACGCTCACCGCGGGCGGGGCGCCGACGGCACCCCGCGCCCGGACGATCCACGCCTCCGGCTCCGTCACCGCCGTCCCCGCCAGCTCGTGAAAACGGCGTCCCGCCTCGTCGCGCGCGCCCGTGGAAAGGGACTGGGTGAACGCCGCCAGCTCCGCCACGCGCTCCCCGCGCATCCGCAGCTCCGCCAGGCGCGCCACGGCCTCCGGGCCAAACCCGGGGAGCGCCGCCAGCACCGCGGGCGGCGCGTGCGACAGCGGCACCCGCCCCGGCTCGGCGGAGAGCAGGGTGTCGATCCCCGGCAGCGCACGGAAGCCCCGCACCCGCATCAGCTCCCGCGCATCCGCCACCGGCCCGTTGCGCGGGACGGGAAGCCGCAGGGACCGGTACCACGCGGCCTCCGCCCCCAGCGGCCGCGGCACGTCGTCGGCGTCCATCCAATCGGCCAGCGCGTCCGCCAGCGAATCCGCCCCGGCCTCCGTGCGCCCCAGCGCCAGGAACAGGCGCCGCAGCGTCCCGCCGTCCGCCGCGTTCACGTCCATCGCGGCGCCCGCGGCGCGCACTTCCACCGCGCAGCTCATCTCCGCCAGCGCGGGGGACGCGGCGACCACCTGGTCCATGCGCCCCCACACCGTGCGCCCCGGCGGCTCGTACTCGCTGCCGGCCAGCGAATCGGTGATGGCGGCGCGGGCGCGCTCCAGGCACGCCTCCGCCCGCCATGCCGCCACGCCCAGGTCGGCGCGGTTGCGCGCGGACGCCACCGCCTCGCGCGCCGCCAGGTTGGCCGCCAAGGCAAGCGCCGCCACGCCCACGAGGATCCACAGGACGGAGATCAGGGCGAAGCCGTTTCGGCGGGCAAGGGAACAGGGAACAGGGAACAGGGAATAGCGGGACGGATGCGCTACCTCGCCGGTCCGGGCGTTTTGGTGAGTTCGCGCCGTCATCCGCGCTCTCCGATGCGGATGATGGAGGTGTCGCCATCGGCCACGATGCCGAACGCCAGCGGGGCGGTGATGCTGGCGCCCCACGACGTCACCCACTGTCCGCCCGCCTCCGCGCTGCGCAGGTACAGGATCTCGCCGGACGCAAAGCCGCGGCGCAACGGCACCGTCTCGCCGGTGGAAAGCTGGAGTGCCAGCACCGGCTCGCCGTCCAGTTCGATCAGCCCCAGCGTGGCATCGCACCGCTCCAGCCAGCCGTCGGGCACCTCGCACCAGCTGTGGAAGCGCGCGCCCTGCCGCTCGCCCGTGAAGCGGATCACGCTCCCCGGCACGGACGACACGTCCAGCCGCCCGGCCACCGCCCGCAGCAGCGCCTCGGCGTTGGCGTCGCGGTCCGCCTCGCGCGCCGCGGCGCCGATGCGGTCCGCGTCGTCGGCCATCTGCCCCAGCATGGTGCGCGCGCCCACCAGAACGACGCCCATCACCACGATGGCGACCATCACCTCCACCAGCGTAAAGCCGGCGCGGCGGGGTGGACGCGGCACGGGGCCCCTCACGGAATCCCTCCCGCCGCTGCTTCCTCCGCGGACCCGGGGAGTGCCAGCTCCGGCTTCGGCGGCTCGGGGCGGTACAGCGTGGTGCGCAGGATCTCACGCGCCAGGGCGCTGTCGGCCAGCACCACCTCGTACAGGGTGGGCGCGGGACGCTGGATGATCAGCATCCACTCTCCCTGCCGGCGCTCGCCCAGGCGGCGGTCCAGGTCGTCGCGCGTCCACAGGGCGACGGCGTGAAAGAACGCACCCGCCTCGCGCATCTCCGCCTCCGCCACCCGCGCGCGGCGTACCGCGTCGGCGCTCTGGCTCACCAGCGTGACCGCCGACGTCCCGGCCACGGCCAGGATCACCAGCGCGACGATCGCCTCCAGGAGAACGGCGCCGGCACGGCAGCGCGAACGAGAGTACGAAGGTACGGGGGTACGAGGGTACGAGGGTATGGAGCGCGCCCGGGGCTTTTCGCCGGGAACCCGCGGCGTCCAGCGCACCTTCGCACCTTCGTACCGTCGTACGGCCTTACCGCACGTCACGGGGCCTCCCGGTCAGCACGTCCAGGCCCAGGGCGGTGTCGCCGCGCACGCTGCCGTCGGGAAAGGCGGTCATCCGGCGCAGGGTGTCGCCGGCCTGCACCACCAGCGTCACCGGCCGGCGCGTTTCCAGCGCCCGCCGCCGCGCGTCCGCCACCGCCGCCGCGCGCTCAGCGGCTGGGTCCGTGCGCTCCAGCGACCGAGCCGCCAGCCCCGCCACCCCGGCCATCACCCCCAGGATCGCCAGCACCACCATCATCTCCACCAGCGTAAAGCCGTGCCGGCGGTACGAAGGTACGGGCGCACCAACGTACGAACCGCCGGCGGAGAGCCAGAAGCTCCCGTACCCTCGTACCTTCGAACCCTCGTACCCCCCCTCGCGCCCCCGCCTCACATCGGCCTCACGCTGTACACCGCCTGCAGCAGCGCCGCCGCCACCAGCGCCACCACGCCGCCGAACACGATGATCATCGCGGGCTCCAGAATCCGCACCAGCGACCTGACCGTCTGCTCGGCACGGGCGCTTTCGATGCGGGCCGCGTGGGCCAGCATGGGCGCCAGGCGGCCGGTCTCCTCGCCCGTGCGGATGAGCCGGACGCTGGTGGGGGTGGCGGCGTCACGGTCCTCCAGCGAGTTGCTGATGGAGCCGCCCGCCACCACCTGCTCGCGCGCGGCCAGGATGCGGGCGGTGAGCGCCGCGTCGCCCGTGGCGCGGGTGGCGTAGGAGAGCGCGGGTGAGATGGGGACGCCGCTCTCCAGCAGCGCCCCCAGCGCCGCGCAGAACCGGCCCACGGCGCCCGCCCGGCGGATGGAGCCCACCAGCGGCACCCGCAGCAGCAGGGCGTGCCAGCGGGCCCGCCCCTCCTCCGTACCCGTCCACACCTTCCACAGCGCGCCGGCCACCAGCAGCGCCAGCAGCGCCGGGAGAAAGGCCGCGCGCGCGAAATCCGCCGCGGCCAGCACCGTGCGCGCCGTGGGGGGCAGGTCCTGCCCCAGGTCCGCCAGCACCCTGGCGAAGCGCGGCAGCACGAAGCCCACCAGCAGCGCCAGCGACCCCGCACCGGCCGCCGACAGGATGAGCGGATACGCCAGCGCCGCGCGCACCGCTCGCCGCGTCTCCGCCGACGCCTCGGTGAGGTCCGCCGCGCGCGCCACCGCCGCCGCCAGTCCGCTCCCCGCCTCGCCCGCCTGCACCAGGCCCACCACCAGCGGGGGAAAGCCCACGGGCGCGGCGGTGAGCGCCACCCCCAGGCTGGTTCCCTGCCGCACGGACTCGCGCAGCGCGGGAAGGGTCCGCTTCCACGCCGCGGGCACCAGGTCGTCCATCGCCGCCAGCGCGCGCGCCACGGGAAGGCCCGACTCCAGCAGCGTAGCCATCACCCGCAGCCCCAGCGCAAGGTCGGGCGTGGACATGCGGGGCCGCCCGGCCTCGCGCCCGCGCTCAAGCCGCACCTCAAGCGGAAACAGCCCCCGGCTGAACAGCAGCTCGCGGGCGGCTTCGGCGCTCTCGGCGCGCACGGTGCCGGACTCCAGCAGCCCGGTGCGGTGCGCGGCGCGGTAGGTGAACTGCAGGGTTGCCGCGCTCACGTCACTTGCCCAGCGGCTCGCCCCAGGAGGTCACGTCCGCGTCCTCCCCTTCGCCGCCTTCGCGCCCGTCGCGCCCCAGCGAGTACAGGTCGAACCCCTGCGGGTTGGCGCGCCCGGGAGACAGGTACAGGTACGGGTTTCCCCACGGGTCCGCCGGCAGGGCACGGCGCAGGTACGGCCCGCGCCAGTTGCGCGGCCGGGCGCCGGCCGTGGGCTCCGTCCGCAGCGCCGCCAGCCCCTGCTCCGTGGTGGGATAGGCGTGGTTGTCCAGCCGGTAGCTGTCCAGCGCGGTAGCGAACAGCTCGATCTGCTGCTTGGCCGCGCCAGCCTTGGCGTCGCTCACGTTGCGGAACACCTCCGGCGCCACCACCGCCGCCAGCACCGCGATGATGGCGATGATCACCAGCATCTCGATGAGCGTGAACCCCGCCCGCCCGCCGCTCCGCCGGTCCGCGGCGGGACGGTGCGCGCAAAGGATCGTGTTCGCGGTTGCGGCGTGGAGCTGGGACGTTGTGGGCATGAGGTCGATCACGCGTGTGGGGTCGGTCGGGAGAAGACGGGCAGAGCTGAAGACGGGTCGCTGGACTGCGTCAGATGAATCCAACCGTCGCCCAGCCACGAATCAGGCATCCTGAGGGGGTGCTGAGAAACTTCGGATGGTGCCAGTCGTCTTGAGAGGTGTTGAGAAAACCTCGAACGGTGCCAGTCATCCTGAGGGAGGCGCCGCTCCACAACCTGCTCATGCACAACACCCTGGCGCCGACCGAAGGACCTTGTCTGCAGAACCAGGAGCCTTGAACGGCTCCCGAGAGCTGGGTCTCGCGCGACCCGACAAAGATCCTTCGGTCGCGCGCAAACTCCGGTGGTTGCGAAAGTTGGGGGCGTGCGCTCCCTCAGGATGACAGTGTGCTTCTTGAGGAACAACCAAGGCTTCTCAACACCCTCTCAGCCTCAGGCTCAGCCTCAGAGGATGTTGAAAGCCTCGACCCTCCCGGTCATCCTGAGGGAGGCGCCGCGCCGCACCCTGCTGATACACCACGCTTTGGCGCCTACCGAAGGACCTTGTCTGCTGAACCAGGAGCCTTGAGCGGCTCCCCCAGGGCTGGGTCTCGCGCGACCCGACAAAGATCCTTCGGTCGCGCGCAAACTCCGGTGGTTGCGAAAGTTGGGGGCGTGTGCTCCCTCAGGATGACTGTGTGCTTCTTGCGGAACGGCCGAGGTTTCTCAACGCCCTCTCAGGATGACACCGCGCTTGTGTGGGGCGTCCACGGTTCTTCAACACCGGGAGGATCAGTCCTGCACCACACGCAGCACCTCCTCGACCGTGGTCACGCCGTCGCGCACCTTTCGCCATGCATCCATCCGCAGCGTCGTCATCCCGCCCCGCAGCGCCGCCTCGCGCATCTCGGGGCGCGGCGCGCGGCGCATGATGCCCTCGCGCAGGGCGTCGTTCACAACCAGCAGCTCGTAGATGCCGGTGCGGCCGCGGTACCCGGTCCCCCGGCACGCGGGGCAGCCGGCGCCGCGGAGAAAGTACTCCGGCAGGATGTCGTCGCCGGCCAGGCGGCGCACGGCGTCGCGGGGGGGCTCGTACACCTCGCGGCAGCCGTCGCAGATGCGCCGCACCAGGCGCTGTGCCAGAATGCCGTCCACCGTGGCCGCGGCCAGGTAGTCGGGGATCCCCAGGTCCAGCAGCCGCGGCAGGGCACCCACGGCGTCGTTGGTGTGCAGGGTGCTGAACACCAGGTGGCCCGTCATGGCGGCCTGTACGGCGATCTCCGCCGTCTCGGGATCACGCATCTCGCCCACCATGATGACGTCGGGGTCTTGGCGCAGGATGGACCGCAGCGCCGCGCCAAAGCTCACCCCGGCCTGGCGGTGCACGGGCACCTGCGTCACGCCCGGAAGCTGGTACTCCACCGGGTCTTCGACGGTGATGATCTTTTCCGCCGCGGTGTCGCGCAGCCCCAGCGCCGCGTACAGGGTGGTGGTCTTTCCCGACCCCGTGGGCCCGGTCACCAACACCATCCCGTGCGGTTTGGCGGCCAGCGCCTCCATCCCGGCCAGCACGCCGGCCGGCATCCCCAGCTCTCCCAGCCGCACGGGACGCCCGCCGCGGTCCAGCAGGCGCAGCACCACGCTCTCGCCAAACATGGTGGGCACCGTGCTCACGCGCAGGTCCAGCTCGCGGCTTTCCAGGCGCACGCGGATGCGGCCGTCCTGGGGGCGGCGGCGCTCGGCGATGTCCAGCTCGGCCAGCAGCTTGATGCGGCTGATCACCGCGTGGTGCAGCTCCGCGGGTGCCTCGGGCGCGGGGGCCAGCACGCCGTCCAGGCGAAAGCGCGCGGCAAGCCCGCCGCGGTCCGCTTCCAGGTGAATGTCGCTGGCGCCGGCGTCAAACGCGTCGCGGACCAGCAGGTTGACGTAGCGGATGACGGGCGGCTGGTTGGCCAGGTCGCGCACGTCGGTGGCCAGGTCGTCATCCCCGTGCACCTGCGCCAGCTCGATCAGCCGGTCCGCGCGGGTGGACAGCCGCTCGATCAGCCTCTCCACCTCGGCCGCGGACGCGGGCTCCACCTGCACCGCGCGGCCGTAGGCGTACGCAAGGTCGTCCACCGCGTCCAGCAGCGCGCCGTCCGCGGCCGCCACGCGCAGGGTGCCGGCGGCGTCCACCTCGCGCGGGCACATGCGGTGGTGCAGCAGGAACTCGCGGGTGAGCCCCTCGGCCAGCGGCATCTCGGTGAAGGACATCGCGGAAAACGCGGATACTGCCGGGGAAAACGGAGGCTGTGCGGCAGGCCGGAAGGAGCGCCGGGATGCTGCGGGGGAATGGCTCCTACGGGACCCTCATCAATCTAACCCCGCCGGGAGCGCCTTACAACCGGGCGCTCCGCACGTGTACGGAGTGCACCGCCGCGTGCGGTCGCGGCTGGAGAGAAATCCGGGAAGCGGTCGCGGGATGAAGGGCAGCCGATCCCCACCCATCGGTCATCTGCCCCGCGAGGCTTGGCGTCGCCTGGACGCGCGTTCATGACCTCGCGGAGATCGGCGCCTGGCCAGGGTGCGGGCGCCGGGTTTGTACCGTGCTCTGCAGCCAGGCGCGAAACTCGTCGATGGACGTCCACCCGAACGCCCGTTCCTCGTCGGAGGGCGCGGAGCTCGTCCACTCGATGCGCTCGTGGATCACGCCGTACCACACCTCGGTTTCCACGTCGGGAAACGCGTCCTCGGGCATGAACAGGTAGGCCGGCGCGAACTGCGACTCCAGCGTGGCGAACGGGATGGAGCCCGCCAGAAAGCCGTCGATCAGCCGGTCCAGCGTTTCGAGCGAATCAGGCACGGGGCGTCCAGCCGGGACGGGTGGCCTCGACGATCAGCGTCTCGTAGCGCACCACGCGCTCGTCGCCGATGACGTCGGTGTGGCGCTCGATGCCGCGCAGCGCGTCGTGCGTGCTCTCTCCCATCTCGCAGCGGCGCGCGTTCGTGAATCCCGCGGCGCGCATGCGGTCGGCGAGAAAATCGTACGAGTAGATGAACTGGTGCCCCGTCGCCTCGTCCGGGCCAAACGCGCGGAACATGCTGTTGATCACGCGCGCGGGATCGGGCGCGGGAAGGCCCAGCATGGCCGAGATGTAGGCGATGTAGTGCCGCTGGTCGTCATCCAGATCCTTGCCCGCCAGCGCCGCCATGCACTCCAGGTCGGGCGTGGCGATGCGCACCACGCCGCCGGGGCGCAGCACGCGAAAGCACTCCCGCAGCATGTGCTCGCCCGCCTCCAGCGGGATGTGCTCGATCTGATGCTCGCTGTACACGTAGTCGAACGAGGCGTCCGGCAGCGGAAACGGCTGCGTTGCGTCCAGGAACTCCACGTACCCGCGGCGGAAGACCTGCACGTCGGTGTTCAGCCAGCCGGGGAGCGGGTTGTGGCCGGTGCCCAGCTGCAGCCCGCGCGGGGCGGACGTGCGCAGGTAGCGCTGCACGGTGCCGCCGCGCGTGAGCCGCGACACCACCCGCCGCCGCGCCAGTTCCAGGTGAAACGCGGGCTGCGAGCGCGCCATGATCCAGCGCGCGGCTCGCACGTGCATCGGCATGTCCGTCATCGGGCGTGCTTCATCCGGAGTGAACCGCTGGGATGCGATCAGGGTGTGGAACCACGAGGCGGGGAGCGCGGAATGTAATCCGCCGGGCCCGCATCGCACAAACGCGTGGGCCTCACCCCGGCTCGTTCCTCGCCTGCCCCTCTCCCACAAACTGCGTGGGAGAGGGGATACACGCCGGGTCGGGCTATCCGCGCGGCTCCGGCGGAGCAGAGGTCGATTCGACGAGGCACTTCAGGCGCGCTCCACAGCCCGCGGCGCGGAGTCAGGAATCTCTCTACAGCGGCGTCCGGTGCTTCTCCGATGGCGCGCGTGGGAGGCGAAGCGCAGGTTGCAGCAGGGAGTGGCGCGTGAACCTTCACCAGGAGCCCCGATGCATCCCCAGTTGCAGGCGTTGATCGACGATTTCGGCAGCGCGCGCGAGCGGCTGCACCGGCTGCAGGGCACCGTTCCCGCGGAGAAGTGGGCGACGCGGCCGTCGGAGGGAAGCTGGTCGGTGGCGGAGTGCATCGCCCACCTGAACCTTACCTCGCAGGCATACGTCCCCCTGCTGCGCGAGGCGCTGGCGAGGGGACGCGCGGCGGGCGGCGCGGCGCCGGCGCGCTTTCGCCGCGACCTGCTGGGATGGGTGGTGTGGCGCGCGGTGCGGCCGGAAACCAGGGCGAAGATCAAGACCTCGGCGCCGTACGTCCCCGCCATCCCCACCGCCGGCGCTTCGGCCGCGGAGATCGCCGCAGAGTTCGACCGGCTGCAGGACGAGCAGATCGCGCTCATTCGCCAGGGGGACGGGCTGCCGCTGGGAAAGCTGAAGATCGTGTCGCCGTTCGGGCCGGGGTTCAAGTACAGCGTCTACTCCGCGTTCACCATCATCCCCGCACACCAGCACCGCCACCTGCAGCAGGCCGAGCGCGCCTGGCAGGCTCTCTCCCACGGCTGAAAGACCAGGCCTCACACAGAGTTAACAGAGTCAACAGAGTTTGAGTCCGGTCCAAGAAGTCACGATGGCTGATGCGGCGGTGTCAGGCGAATGCGGCCGTGGCCCATTGAGCGGGTCTCCAGAGGCGGATGAAGGCTCGGAACCGTCCGCGCAATCGCGGCCCCCGCCCGCCGGCATGTGC
>NZ_JBMDXM010000012.1:0-1908 GCF_048594345.1 Longimicrobium sp. | reverse complement strand
TCGCACTGTTCGAAGGCGTCCAGCGACGACGAGCCCAGCGACAGGCTCCACAACACCAGCGGCGGGTTCAGCGAGACCGAGTTGAACGAGCTGACGGTCAGGCCGATGGGGGCGCCGTCCAGGCCGGTGGTCGTCACGACCGTCACGCCGGTGGCGTATCGGCCCAAGGCGGTGCGAAAGAAGACGGAGTCGAAATCAGGGGAGGAGGCGGACATGCAATAGACAGTTCGGTCGGGCGCAGGAGGCGCCCGGCGGATGGACGCCCCGCGTCGGGGCGCCCCGTATCAGGGGGACAGGCGTTCGATCTTCCAGCCCGCCCCGTCCGCCACGTAGCGCAGGCGGTCGTGCAGGCGGGACGGGCGGCCCTGCCAGAATTCAAAGGCCGTGGGCTTGAGGCGATAGCCGCCCCAGTGCGGCGGACGCGGCGGCTGTTCGCCGAAACGCTCGCGGAATTCCTTTTCGCGGGCTTCCAGCTCTTCACGGGTGATGGGCTGGCTCTGGCGCGAAGCCCAGGCGCCGATGCGCGAGCCGGCCGGGCGGCTGTGATAGTAGGCGTCCGACTCTTCGGCCGCCACCTTTTCGACCACGCCCTCGATGCGGACCTGGCGTTCCAGCGGCTGCCAGAAGAACAGCAGGCTGGCGCGCGGCTCGGCTTGCAGGTCCAGGCCCTTGCGCGATTCGTAATTGGTGAAGAACGTGAAACCCTGCTCGTCAAACCCCTTGATGAGGACGATGCGGGCGCTGGGCTGGCCGCTGGCGTCCACCGTGGCCAGGGTCATGGCGTTGGGTTCGGGCACCTTGGCGGCCAGGGCCTCGTCGAACCAACGGGTGAATTGCTCGAACGGCGAGGAGGCTGCCTGGCTTTCCAGCAGCACATTCTTTTCGTAGCTTTGACGCAGATCAGAGACGGACATGGTCTTGGGGGTTCAGCGTTGATAACACGGAGTTTATACCGCCTGGGAGACCGGCCCCTCATTGACCCCGCGCAGGCCCCGGACAAGTTTGCCGCCTCCAGCCGCGGGGGCGCGTCAGGGGCCCTCGGGCAGCGGGTGGCCGTCCAGCTCCAGCCGGCGGGCAATGGCGTCGAGCCGGGCGTCGTGGATGCCGGCGGCCCGCAAGGCCTGGGCCGTCTGCACCACGTAATCCGTGCAGGGACCGTAGCGTCCTGCCGCGCGGCGTACGATGGCCAGCAGTTCCGCCTCGGGCAGGGCCCGGATATAGGCGGGGTTGTCGCGGTTCATGATGAAGACCAGCGCCCGGACGACGCCTTCGTCCGTGGCGCAGTTGATCCAGCGGGGCAGATAGGCGCCGGTGGACATCTCGCGCTCCCAGAGGGCGGGAAAGTAATGGGGGACCTGTTCGCCGGCCAGGCGGTACACCACGCCCCGGCAGGATCCGCCGCGGTCCAGGCCGAACACCAGTCCCGGGCACTCGGGCGTGCCCCGGTTCACCCGCGACCACAGGCAAAGCGCCCGGTGGTGGCCGCGCAGCGTGGCCAGGCGGCGTTCCATGAAATCGAAATCCGGCCGCCAGATAAGCGATCCGTACCCGAATACCCATACATCTTCCCCAGCCGGCCAGTGCCGCAGCGCATCGTCGAGCGAGGCTTGCCGTTCCTCGGGCGTCCAGAGCCGGAAGGGCAGCGTGGCGCCGGAGAGGTCAGAGTGGGATGACTGCTTGTTCACGACTACGTATTCCGTTCAGACTCGTGCGGAGGGTTGCGGTTGGCCCAGCCCCCGGCCATCAGCGCCACGGAGTAGGCCCAGATAAGCGGGGCAACGCCAATTACCGCACCCAGCGCCCCGAAGGTCAACGGCAGGGAGACCTGCGAACCGTTGATGAGCGCCATGCGCAGGCCCACCGCGTCGGCCGCGCGGCCGGGGGGCGAGTGCTGGTGCAGCAGGGCCA